>JBAWXZ010000012.1:0-115770 GCA_037143795.1 Eubacteriales bacterium
GGCATGTACTTTAACAAAATCCTGTTCTTCCCCTGGGAGAACTAATTCATATTTTTCCTCCTTTAAAGACGGCGGCAGAAAATATCTCCCCCCTTTGGGGGGCTGATTATTGAGAAGACATCAGCAATGATTAAGCCGTAAACCCGGCCCGGATTTTTGCCCGTTCAAGACGATGCGCCCCGGGCGGTTCGTCCCATATTATTTAACAAAGAAAGCAGGGTAAATGTATGGCGAAGAGGATAAACAGTAATAAACCGTTAATACCCGAAGAAACGAATCTTGTAGAACCCGAAGCAGAAGAAATAAAACAAACATTTCAGGAGGAAAGAAAAATGCAGGAAGCATTAGGAATGGTCGAGACAAAGGGACTTGTAGGCGCGATTGAAGCAGCAGATGCCATGATGAAGGCTGCGAACGTCACTCTCATCGGCAAGGAAATGATCGGAAGCGGTCTGGTAACCGTAATGGTGCGCGGTGATGTAGGCGCAGTCAAGGCAGCAGTGGAAGCAGGATCTTCAGCAGCAAAACGCGTAGGCGAACTTGTATCCGTACATGTCATCCCCCGTCCTCACAATGATGTAGAAAGAATTTTGCCGCAGGCCTGAGCTAATTGAACGCAGGGGGGTCAAGGATGGAATTGCATATTGGAAAGTCCGAAATATCTGCTGCTCTGGAACATACAATATTGTATAAAGGCGTAACGGAAGAAGATATTCAATATGCATGCATGCAGGCCGGCAACTTTGGCGTCGGAGCGGTTGTCGTTCCTGTATGGCATACAGCATTTGCAGCTAAATGTTTATCAGGTACGGGTGTTAAGCTTGTAACCTCCATATCTTTCCCGACCGGGGCAGAATCGTATTCCTGTAAGCTGCAGCAAGTTAAGGACGCACTTGAAGCCGGTGCGGACGAAATTGATGTCGTGCCAAATTTCGAAATGCTCTGCCAGGGACGCTATACGGAAGAGTATGCCGGGCTCAGGGAGATCGTTGCCCTTGCAAAGCCGTCAATGAAGGTCAAGATAAATATCGAATGGGGTTATTTCAGCGACGTACAAAAAAAAGACATCTTAAAAATGGCTGTTGACTGCGGGGCTGATTTTGTAAAGGTCCAGCACTTCCTCGCAAGCGGCCGGGCACAGCTGGAAGAAGTGATGTTCATCCGTTCCGCCGTTGGAAGTGCAATCGGGATTAAGATCGACGGGGGAATCCGGACTGCAGAATTCTGCAGGGAACTGATGCTGGCCGGTGCCAACCGTATGGGACTGACCGCTACTTTTGATATAATGAAAGAGGTATTAAACGGATAAGATAAAACAAATCACATAATTGCTTCCTGCTATTTTCACGAGGGAGAGAAGTATATGAAAAAATATGCAATTGGACTGGATAATGGCGGTACGGTCTGTAAAGCTGCAATTTTTGATATGCAGGGACATGAACTGGCTGTGGCGTCGCGGCAGACACCCTTTACTACGCCTCTTCCCGGATACACGGAGCGGGATATGGATACCCTTTGGGAGACCAACTGTGCCTGCATACGCGAAGTGCTTGAAAAATCGAAAATATCCAGGGACGATATCATCGGCCTTGCAGTGTGCGGTCACGGAAAAGGACTGTACCCGTGGGGGAAAGATCAGAAACCGGCTTATAACGGAATCGTGTCAACGGATAACCGGGCATGGCAGTACCCCGAAAAATGGAAGAATGACGGTACGGCAAAGGCGCTTTACTCCCAACTGTGCCAACAGATTATGCCTTGTCAGCAGGTATCTCTTTTGGCCTGGTTCAAAGACCACAACCGCGCTGTTTACGATAATATACAGTGGGTGTTCTCCGTGAAGGATTATATTCGGTTTCGCCTGACCGGCGAGGCTTACAGCGAAGCAACCGATATATCCGGCTCAGGCCTGATGGACGTGCGGAATGCCTGTTTTGATAAATCCCTTCTGGAATCCCTGGGTATTGGGGAAGTATACGAAAAGCTCGCTCCTTTACGGTATTCATACGATAAATGCGGGGCTGTAACAGCAAAAACCGCACAGCTTACAGGACTTGCGGAAGGCACACCTGTAGCAGGCGGCATGTTCGATATCGATGCCTGTGCCATTGCAATGGACATCACATCCCCGGAATTTTTGTGCACGATCACCGGTACCTGGAGCATTAACGAGTTCATATCCCCGAAACCGATTACAGGAACAAAGATCGCAATGAATTCACTCTATGCCATACCCGGTTACTATCTGATTGAAGAATGCAGCGCAACTAGTGCTGCCAATCTGGAATGGTTTATTAAGAGCTGCATGGAAAATGAAAAAGTCCCTGAGGGTAAGCGGCTCTATGAGCAAATTGATGACATGGTCGCCTCCGTTGACCCTGCCATGTGTGACCTCTATTATCTGCCTTTCCTTTATGGGTCAAATGCGCATCCGCTTGCAAAGGCTACCTTCGCCGGCCTTACCTCATATCACACTAAAGCCCACATGCTGCGCGCCGTTTATGAGGGCGTGGTTTATTCACATAAAACCAATATTGAAAAACTACTTTCCGAACGCGAGCCGCCCAAGGCTATCCGAATGGCGGGAGGTGCGATTAATTCACCTGTATGGGTGCAGATGTTTGCAGACATACTTGGATTTCCCATTGAGACAGTCCGCGGCGTAAAGGAACTTGGCGCGCTCGGCTGTGCAATGGCTGCTGCTGTCGCGGCAGGAGTATATGGTGATTATACCGAGGCAGCTGCAGCGATGGTCCGCGTCAATGAACCGGTGCTGCCGGACCCCGGCCGGAACAAAATCTATGAAGCAAAATTCGAGAAATATACAGCTGTAAGCCAGGCACTGGATACGGTATGGAACAGATTTACCGTGTGATTATATTTAAAACGAATATGGGAGGACATTATGCTCGAAGAACTCAAACAGAAAGTATTTGAAGCAAATCTCGAACTGCCGAGATTCAATCTTGTCACTTTTACGTGGGGTAATGTGTCAGGTATCGACCGCGACATGGGTCTTGTTGTCATCAAACCATCTGGCGTAGATTATGATGTGATGACCCTCGAAGACATGGTGGTTGTTGATCTCAATGGAAATAAAGTCGAAGGTGCAATGAACCCGTCATCCGATACACCTACCCATCTGGAACTTTATAAGGCATTCCCGCACATCATGGGCGTAGTCCACACGCATAGCAGATGGGCTACGATTTTTGCGCAGACCGGACTGGGCATCCCGGCATACGGCACCACGCAGGGAGATTACTTTTATGGGGAGATTCCCTGCACCCGCTGTATGACGGATGCTGAGATCAATGGTGAGTATGAGAAGGAAACCGGTACAGTGATAATCGAGCGGTTCAGGGAGATAAATCCCGATACGATTTCAGCTGTACTAGTCCACAGCCACGGTCCGTTTACCTGGGGAAGCGATCCGATGAGCGCGGTCCATAATGCGGCGGTACTCGAAGAGGTGGCCATGATGGCATGGCACTGCAAATTGCTGTCCGGCAATACGATTGAGCCAATGCAGATGACACTGCTCGATAAGCATTACCTGAGAAAAAACGGTGCGAACGCCTATTACGGACAGGCAAAGAAATCGTGAGGGAAGAGAGAATAGAATGAATCAGTACCTTTTGGGTCTTTACGAAAAGGGAATGCCCGGTACGCTGACTCTTCCGGAAAAACTGGAGGAGACGAAAGCGGCAGGGTTTGATTATATGGAACTTTCTATCGACGAGACGGATGAGAAACTTGCCCGTCTTGACTGGAGTGACATGGAGATACACACTCTGCACTCTGCGATGGAAGAGACCGGAATTCCAATCAAATCCATTTGCCTGAGCGGGCACAGACGCTTTTCCCTCGGGGATCCTGACCCTGCTGTCCAAAAGGAAGGTCTTGAAATCATGAATAAGGCGATTTTACTTGCTGCAAAGCTTGGCGTTCGCATTATTCAGATTGCCGGATATGACGTATATTACTCGTCCTCGAATGAAAAGACACGAGGGGATTTTGAGAAAAATCTCGTGCTCTCGGTTCAAATGGCTGCTCTTGAGGGAGTGATACTCGCATTTGAGACAATGGAAACAGAATTCATTAACACAGTAGCCAAGGCTATGGCATGGGTAACTGCAATCAATTCGCCATATCTGCAGGTCTACCCGGATATTGGAAATATTACGAACGCTTCTTTGCAGTACGGAACGGATGTACTCCAGGATATGGAATATGGGCGGGGGCATCTATCTGCTGTCCATCTTAAGGAGACAAGACCCGGCATATTCCGTGAGATACCATATGGATCAGGGCATGTTAATTTTACCGCTGCCGCTGCAAAAGCACTGCAGCTCGGTGTGCGCATGTTCGTGGGAGAATTCTGGTATACCGGTGAGGAGAACTGGCGGGAGCTTCTTCAAAAGAACAACGATTTTCTTCGTGAAGAACTTCGTCAGGCGGTGCTGGTGTGCCAGCAAATGTAAAGGCAGGACAAAAATGAAAGACGAAGGATTGCAGGCTGCCAGGAATGCTTTTCAAATTGAAGCAGAGTGTCTCGCAGACGGATTTGATTACTTGAATATAAACGAATTTGCCAGAGCGGCTGATGTATTGGCCGGGACGCAGAGAATCGCATCATGTGGTTGCGGGCATTCCGGTATCGCATGTCAGCATTTTGCGCATCTGATGTGCTGCATGGAACGGCCGGCAAGATTCATTTCCCCTGCTGAAGCGGTGCACGGCGGTTTGGGTTTCTTACAAAAGGGTGATGTTATGCTTCTGGCATCCCGCGGAGGCAAAACGGAAGAACTTATACCAATACTGATGATTTGCAGGGAAAAAGGCGTAACCGTAATTGTTGTCACGGAAAATCTAAAGTCATATCTGGCAGTACATGCCGATATTGTTCTGGCTATGCATGTCAACCGTGAAACCGATAAATTCAACAGTCAGGGTACAACAAGTTTTACTGCCATGTGTATTATTTTTGATGCCCTTCAAGCTTCATTGATTGAGGAGACCGGATATAAGATTGAACAATTTGCAAGGATCCATCCCGGCGGAGCCGTGGGGGAAAAGCTTAATAAATAGCAGGAGCTCAACTGTTGACAGTGTATTGGGGCGATGATAAGATAAAAATAACAAAATTAACAAAGGCATGAACTAATGTATACATTTAAGAAAACACGGTACAGAATAAATGAATCCTTACTTTGGCTGGAGGATACCTAAATGAGTGATAATTATCTGATATTTGATTTAGGCGCCAGTAATGGCAGAGCAGTAGTCGGCCAATTCTTTGGAGACCGGTTTGAATTTGATATTATACACCGTTTTGACAATCGCCCGGTCTCTGCCAACCATGGAGAGTATTTTTGGGATGTGCTGAGACTTCTGTCCGAAATCAAGCTTGGCATTCAAAAAAGTCAAAAAAAGT
This sequence comes from Eubacteriales bacterium, assembly GCA_037143795.1. GTDB lineage: Bacteria > Bacillota > Clostridia > Saccharofermentanales > Saccharofermentanaceae > Firm-13. The sequence goes on from JBAWXZ010000012.1 coordinate 5,438, forward strand.
ACGGACCGTGCAAATCGATGGCGATTGATACATGGGGCTGCGATTTTGGCATGCTGGATCAGCAGGGACGGCTCCTGGGTAACCCTAATACCTACCGGGATCCCAAGCGCTATGACTATTCTTCACAGCTGCACGGAATTTTGCCCGAACCGGAGCTGTTCCAGCTGTCAGGCGGCCCGAGTACCCGGATTATGGGTATATACCAGCTTTATGCATTGATGATGGAAAAGGCCACGGAATATCGGGAAGCCCATACCTTACTGATGATGCCGGATCTCTTCAACTATTTCCTGACCGGTGAAATGGCCAATGAATTTACAAACGCTACGATGACGCTTATGGTCAATCAGAAGACCCGCCAGTGGGAACCGGCAATTTTCGAGAAACTGGGTCTTCGCAATGATTTTCTTTTACCGCTGGTTGAACCGGGCTATAGACTGGGCAAATTAAGCCCGGCTGTCTGCCGTGAACTCGGTGTTGAATCAATACCGGTCATTGTGCCGGCAACGCATGATACCGCTTCTGCTGTTGCAGGAATTCCTGTTACCGACCACACCCGCAAGTGGGGATTTATCAGCCTGGGAACCTGGTGCATAGCAGGCATGGAGACGGATGAACCGATTCTTGATCCGCGTGTGGTAGACATCAAATGCGGCAATGAGGGCGGTGTCGGCGGCAAAAACATGTTGCTGCGCAATATAACAGGTCTCTGGATTTTGCAGCAGTGCAGGAACAAATGGAACAAGGAACAGGGTGAAGAAGTCGACTGGGACTATATCGACATGCTCGCTGAGAACTCGCAAATGCAAAATTCGATTATTGATGTTGATGATCCGCGATTTGGGGAATACCAGGAAGATATGCCGGGCGTGATTGCACGGTTCTGCCGGCAGACCGGACAGGATGTCCCTGAAACCATTGGTGAAACGACACGATGTATCCTGAAAAGCCTGGTTCTCAAATTCAAGGCCAGTTTTTCCGATATGAGTACGGTAACGGAGGGAGACTTCGAACTGCTGCATCTGGTTGGCGGCGGAACAAAAAACAAACTGCTCTGCCGCTGGACAGCAGAAGCGATGGGAATCCCGGTAATAGCCGGACCAACAGAGACGACGTCAGTCGGCAACCTGATTTTTCAGCTGATTGCAGACGGCAAGATTTTGAATGTCTCGGAAGGCCGTCAGCTCTGTAAGAATTCCTATGAAATGGATGAATATGCACCAGCTGATTTGTCTGTTTGGGATACCGCATACCAGCACTATAAAGCAATTGCGGATACGAATAGGAGTTAATATGAAATATCCAAGAATCTATCTGGCACTGGATAACTGCTTTGCAATCAAGCGTTGGGTTGAACCAAAGCTCTGGTTGAAAATTACAAAGGAACTTGGCTTTAATTACAGCGAAGCAAGTTTTGATAACGAGATCGACGGACTTTTTTCGCCTGCTGACTATATGGATGACTGGTTTGCTTCCATTGATAAACTGGGTAAGGAATATGGCGTGAAAGTCGCGAACTTTTTCACGGGATATCAGACATATCGTACGGCAGGGCTTACTCATCCGGATGAGCGAATGGTCAGACACTTACTTGATCAATGGCTGAAACCGATGATCAAAAGAATGAAGAAGGCTGAATCGGGAATGGGTTTCTATTTTCATGCCATTCCGGACAATGTTTTACAGGACACTGCGCTGTATTTGGAGACATACCATAGACTTATTGAGCGGTTGGGTGAATTGACAGCTTATGCCGATGAACTCGGCGGCGTCAATCTTTGTGTTGAGCAGATGTATGCACCGCATCAGCCGCCGTGGACAATTCAGGGGACAATGGATCTGCTGCGTGATTGTTACCGGTATAATCAGAAACCTTTGTATACTACCGTTGATGTCGGACATGTTATCGGACAGAGAAAATTCGTTCGGCCGACCATGGGACAAATATTAGAAAGCCTTGAAAAGGCAAATCAGAAAATGCTCCGTCCTTCCATTTGGCTAGGTGCGGACGAGACCCGCTCAATCTGGTTTGATGCTGTAAAAACCGGACGGAACCGCACGGAAACGGCACTCGATATTGTTGACAGTATCAACAAGTTCCCCTATATGTTCTCATTTGATCCCAGGGACCAGAATCCCTATGCGTGGCTTGAAAAGCTGGCCTGTTATTCTCCGATTATTCACATGCAGCAAACGGACGGCATAACGGCTCCTCATGCAGCGTTTACAAGTGAAACCAACCGAAAAGGAATTATCAGGGGACCGGAACTGCTGCGGGCAATTGCTGTTTCCTACGAGACAGAAGCCGAAGCAGATATGCCGCCTAAAGTTGATGATCTATATTTGAACTTTGAAATTTTCGGATCCAACACAGAATACAAATATGATATTATTGATAAACTGCAGGAGACTGCTGAATACTGGCGGCAATTTGTTCCCGAGGACGGAATTCCATTGGATAAACTGCTGGAACGAATAAAGTAAATGTCTGACATCCTTGTATGAGAGATGAAATGCTATCAATTTATTAACGCTAGGAACGAAGGTAACAAATAATGTCAAGATTTACAATCCCACGAAACATTTTCTATGGCAAAGGCAGTATGAATGAACTGGCTGATCTCAAAGGGTATTACCGTGCATTTATCGTCACCGGCGGCGTCATCCCAAAGTTGGGACTGCTTTCTAAACTCGAAGATATACTGCGCAGGGGCGGGATGGAAACAGCGGCATTTATCGACGTCGAAAATGATCCGTCCATCGAAACCGTAATGGATGGTGCCAGGGAAATGCTCGCATTCAGACCGGATATCATCGTCGCCATTGGCGGCGGATCCTGCATCGATGCGGCAAAAGCCATGTGGGTTTTCTATGAGTATCCCGAACTCACCTTCGAAAAGATACTGGAAGACGGCGGCATACCTCCGCTGCGCAAAAAGGCGATACTGGCGGCAATACCTTCGACTTCCGGGACCGGCAGCGAGGTCACTTCCTTCACAATCATTTCCGACCGTAAGGCAAAGATAAAATATCCGATCTCCAGCTACGATATTACTCCCGATATTGCTGTTTTGGATGAGGAAATAACACAGACAATGCCGCCGTCGCTTGTTGCATATACAGGCATGGATGCACTGTGCCATGCTGTCGAGGCATACGTCGCCCTTGAGCGTTCCAATTTCACCAACCCGCTTGCCATACATGCTATAAACGTCATCAGCGGTTATTTGTGCGACAGTTTCGACGGGGACCTCACAGCACGCGGTGAAATGCATATTGCCCAGTGTCTTGCAGGAATGGCATTCACCAATGCCAAGCTTGGCATAACGCATTCGCTTGCCCATAAAATCGGCGGAGCTTATAACATCCCCCACGGACTGTGCAATGCAATTCTCATGCCGTATGTAATTAAATATAACGCAAGGGACCGTTCTGCAATGCGCCACTACGCCAACATTGCACGGCGTCTGGGGCTGGACGGACAGCGTGAGATGAACCTCGTTAATTCGCTCGTATCTACGATCAAAAACATGTCGGAATACATGCAGCTGCCGACTAACCTCGCGGATGCGGGTATTAATGAATTCAAGTTCAACATGGACAAGGAATATGTGGCGCAGCAGGCATTCCTGGATGCCTGCACCGAGAGCAACCCCAGAAAGACAAGTCCGGAGGACCTTCTTACCATTCTCGAGTGCGCTTATTACGGGAAACCGGTAATAATCTGATAAAAAGCTGTGTCAATGAGCGCAGTTACACCCGTCACATATATGTATAAATGCATGAATATATATAATTTCCTCCAGAATTGCTCCGGACTGCCATTAGTGGCATCCGGGGCAGTTTTTTGTGGAAAAACCAGATAAGGAGAGGTGTTCCTGGGATTACACTGCAGTAAAAAAATATATATTTTAGTATATATTTACTTCTAAGATTTGGTGCTATAATCAGCTTTGTGTGATTGGGTTACAGCTTTTTTCATATGGGAAAGTGAATGATTTTCTGTCAAAACGGGGGATGAAATGGACGAATATAAAATACTTGAAATAAAGAAGAGTGTTTTTGAAGACAATGACCGGCAGGCGGATTTGCTTAGGGAAGAGCTTAAAATAAATAAGGTTTTCTTATTGAATCTGATGTCTTCGCCGGGTTCAGGCAAAACAACAACTGTTTTGCGGACAATTGAGTCACTGAAAAATGAAATGCGGATAGGCGTGCTGGAAGCTGACATAGACTCGGATGTCGACGCCTATGCAGTTGCGCAGACAAGTACAAAAGTAATCCAGCTGCATACCGGCGGTATGTGCCATCTTGATGCGGATATGACCAAACAGGGACTGGCCGGACTGGGAACGGAAGGCATTGATTTTGTTATTCTGGAAAATGTAGGCAATTTGGTTTGTCCGGCGGAATTTGACACCGGTGCATCCAAAAACGCCATGATTTTAAGCGTGCCGGAAGGGGACGACAAACCGTTGAAATATCCTCTGATGTTTTCGATTTCGGATGTTCTGCTAATTAATAAGATTGATGCAATCGACTATTTTGATTTTGATATCGAGGCAGTCAAAGAACGCGTAACCAAATTGAATCCGGATATCAAAATCATTGCAATCTCCGCCAAGACAGGTGAGGGAATAGAAGAGTGGGTCAGCTGGATACGCGATGAAGTCAACAACTGGAATAGATAATATAATCACAATTAATTATTTTGGGGGAGGCAGACAAATGGTTAAGGAGCGGGTACTTGATTATGCTAATAAAATCAGCAGGACAAAACGTGGTGCAAAGGATGAAATAAAGCCGGAATATCCTGAATATAGAATTCTCGAGCCGGTTGTTACGGATGAAATGGCAGAAGTGGGGCTTTGCCTTGAATTACGAAATCCCCTGAGTGCGTTGGAAATTGCTCCGCGGTGCGGTAAATCTGTAGAGGAAACATCCAAACTTCTGTGGGAGCTGGCACTCACCGGCGCTGCTTTTGTAAATAATATTGATGGTGTTGATAAGTATTGGCACGACATCTGGGTTCCGGGCCATATGGAAATGATGGCGAACAGCAGGGAGAACGTCAAAAAATTCCCGCAGATAGCGGAAGCTTTTGACGCCTACGGCAAAAGAAGAGGACCCGCAACAGCAGGAACTTTCCCGGTTGGCCTGGGTCCGATGCGTGTCATCCCTATTGAAAGGGCCATTGAGGGCGAGACCAGAAAAGCTTCCTACGAGGAAGTATCCATGTATCTGAATGAGAATGAAATATTTTCCGTATCCGATTGTTCCTGCCGGACCTCACGGGAAGCCATGGGGGAAGGCTGCGGTCATCTGAAGGAAGACATGTGCATTCAGATGGGTCATGCCGCCGAATACTATATCCGTACAGGCAGGGGCCGCAAAATCACGCGTGAAGAAGCTTTTGTAATTATCAGAAAAGCAGAAGATAACGGGTTGATGCATCAGATACCGAATACGGACGGTCCCGGCAAAACGCACGCGATCTGCAACTGCTGCGGATGCGGGTGCTTTGCGTTAAGAATTGCCGAGATGTATGTGAATCCGGATATGGTGCGTTCCAACTATGTAGCGGAAGTTGACAGGGACAAATGTGTTGCATGCGGGGAATGTGTTGAGAACTGTCCGGTGAATGCACTCAAATTGGGTCAGAAAATCTGCGCAAAAACACCTGTTGCCGAGAAGAAACGCGATCTTCCCTTTGACACGGAATGGGGTCCGGACAAATGGAATCCCGACTACCGTATTAACAGAAAAGTTGTTCTCGATACCGGTACCAGTCCTTGTAAAGCAGAATGTCCGGCTCATATCGGCATTCAGGGCTATATCAAGCTCGCAGCCCAGGGTAAATATTCGGAGGCGCTGGAACTTATCAAGTATGAGAATCCCTTCCCGGCAGTATGCGGACGTGTCTGCCCCCGGTATTGTGAATCCGCCTGTACCAGAGGCGACGTTGACGACCCGATCGCGATAGATGAAATCAAGAAATTTATTGCCGAGCAGGATCTGCATTTGGAACATCGTTATGTCCCCAGGATAAAACATCAGTACGGAAAGAAAATTGCTGTTGTCGGTGCCGGGCCTGCCGGCCTTACCTGTGCATATTTCCTTGCTGTTGACGGGTATAAAGTAACTGTATTTGAAAAACAAAAAGCTCTTGGCGGTATGCTGACATTCGGAATTCCTTCTTTCCGTCTTGGAAAAGATGTTGTTAATGCAGAAATTGAAATTTTAAAGGAATTGGGTGTGGAGTTCATGACCGGTGTTGAAGTCGGCCGGGACTTAAGTCTCAAAGATCTGCGGGGCCGTGGATTCGAGGCATTCTATCTTGGAATCGGTGCCCAGGCAGGAAGGAAACTCGGGATTGAAGGCGAAGATGCGCAAGGTGCCCTGACAGGCGTTGATTTCCTGCGCAGCGTTAATCTTGATGAAGCGGTCACACTGGAAGGACCGACGATTGTAATTGGCGGCGGAAACGTGGCAATTGATGTCGCCCGTACTGCAGTTCGCGCCGGTTCATCTCAAGTAGATATGTATTGTCTTGAAAACAGGCAGGAAATGCCGTCCCTGGAAGAAGAAATTGAAGAAGCATTGTCAGAAGACATTGTTATTAACAACTCATGGGGACCCAGGAAGATCGTCGTAGAAAATGGACGGGTTGTTGGTGTGGAATTCAAGAAATGCATTTCCGTCTTTGATGAAAACAAGAGGTTCAGTCCCAAGTTCGATGAGAACGAAACGAAAATCGTCAAGACAGACAATGTCCTGATTTCCGTTGGTCAGGCAATTGACTGGGGTACCCTGGCTGCAGACAGCAAAATAGAAATCAACCCCAACAAGACAGTCAAAGCAGATCCGGTTACATTCCAGACAGGTGAGCCCGATGTATTCGCCGGCGGAGATGCGCTCATAGGTCCCAAGTTTGCTATCGATGCCATTGCGATGGGCAAAGAAGCTGCCATCTCTATCCATCGTTATGTGCAGCCCGGACAAAGCCTGATTCTCGGACGTACGAACAGGGATTACCGCCCGCTTGATAAGGAAGACCTTGATCTTACAGGATATGACCGCCTGCCAAGACAAAAAGCAAACCATGTCGACGGAAATACGTCCAAAGATACTTTCAGGGATCTGCGCACTACTTTTACGCCGGAACAGGTGCAGAAGGAGACTGAACGCTGTCTTAGCTGCGGAGCGACATCCGTGGATGCATTCATGTGCGTGGGCTGCGGTTCCTGTACTACCAAATGCAAATTTGACGCAATCAAACTGGTAAGAAAGTATGACAGCTCCGGTGTAGAACTTCGTGAAATGAAGCCGCTGGTTGTAAAATACATAATAAAACGTAAAGTGAGAATAGCAGTCAAAAAAATAACCGGGCCGCTGGTTTCAGTATTCAGCAGAAACAAGGTCTGAACCTGATTCGCTGATTTTTATAAATGCATATGTCGGGGGACCGGGCCGCTGGAATACCGGTTCCCCGGCTTTATCATCGACAAGCGGGGTATGTTATATTGCACGAATTAGGCGTTATTATTAATGTCATCAATACAGTTGAAGAATTCGCCCGGAAAAATGGAGTGACCAAAATTGATACTTTGGTACTTCAGATCGGCGAACTCTCATCGATTATTCCAAGATATGTTGAAGCCTGTTACCCGGCGGCCGTTGACGGTACAATCATGCAGGATACCAAGCTTAATATTGAAATATTACCGGGTAATGCAATCTGTAAAAAGTGCGGCAAAGTATTTAATCTCATTTCAAATAGGAACATATGCCCCACATGCGCAAGCAAAGATTGGGAACTGCTGTCCGGAAAAGAGTTTATGATTAAGGAAATAATAGCCTGTTGAATCGGGTTTTCTTTACCAGGGCCTGCGCGCAACAACAAAATTTTTCTCCCAGAAGGAAGAAAAGCATGAGCGCTGAACGACCTTGCCGTTCGAGGAGGATGCATCAATCATTTCGCCGTTGCCGATATATATCCCGGTATGCCCGACTGTTTTACCGTTTGTATGGAAGAACAGGATATCTCCTATCTGCAGATCATCCATCGATGTAATCTTCTCCCAGTCATCTACCTGGGAATATCCGGCTGCGTTATAGCGTCCGCGCGATGAGCCGGCCTGCTGCAGGCAGTAATATACCAGTCCGGAGCAATCGAAAGAATTTGGTCCCACATTGCCCGCAATATATGGATCCCCAAGCTGATTGGCTGCAACGTCAAGGAAAGTCTGGATGTTGGCGTATCTGATCGCCTCTTTAACTTTTGTAGCACTTTCTACTGCATTGGGTGAATAGATAAGGGAGAGAGTCTGTTCTCCGGTCTTGCCGTCGACAGAAAGGCCGTTTCTCTCCTGGAAGGCTGTTACTGCTGCGACTGTCTCCGTACCATAATATCCTGTCGCATTATCCAGGTATCCAAGGTCAATCAGCTGCCTTTGAAGACTGTCGACATCAGAACCGACCGTACCTTTGAGAAGTGTATATTTTTTGGCTGCGTCCGAATAGAGCAGGTCAAGTGTAGCGGGACCCGCGATACCGTCCTGGGCCAGTTCGTGCTGCCTTTGGAATAGCTCCACCGCATATTCGGTTGCAGGACCGTAACGCTGGGTCGACTCATCAAGATCCAGGAAATTCAGCTCCATTAATCTTTCCTGAAGCTGCTGTACCCGCTCATTCTCGTCGCCCTGCTTCAAAGTCGGGTCAGGTGTGGGTGTGGGAGTAGGCGTGGGCTCAGGAGTTGGAATTGCTGTTGGAGTTGAGGCAGGTTCGGAAATACTGGTTTGTGTATTAAGTGAAGCGGCAAGTGTATCGCTGTTTGATTTCTGTGCTGCAGCCATAATTTTTGGCAGCGAGAAAGCAAGCACCATCATAACGATGAGTACAGAAACAAATCCAAATAAGAAGAAACGGCTTTTCATTTTTTTCATCAGATAAATTTCAATAATCTGGTAATATTTTCTTATATTCCGGACGACCGGATTATTCAGGATTTTTTTATTCATCGGAACCTTCCTTGTTCTTTTTGCTTTTTGCTTATTTGAATATTGTTTCAGAGGTTAAGGACTGCGAGCATACACATTAAAATTATAATACATGTATATTGATTTTTTATAACGCAACTATTAAGACTCTAAGAATAACCGGAAAAACCATATCTATTAAGAAAATTGTTTATTTCACGATTTCAGCACGATTTATTCTATGTTTTGCCTGCTCAAAAAGGGTGTTATGGTTAATGGGCAAGTAAATATTATAGAATAAAGGGGTACTTCATATGAAAGCTGCATTGTGGTATAAACAGAAAGATATAAGAGTCGAGGACGTAATGGAGCCTCAGGTAAATGACGACACTGTAAAAATCAAAGTAAAATGGTGCGGGATTTGCGGAAGCGATCTGCATGAATATCTGGCCGGACCCATTTTTATACCGGTTGACCATCCTCATCCCATTACCGGTGAAAAAGCGCCTGTTATCATGGGGCATGAGTTCTCCGGTGAAGTCGTTGATATCGGCAAAAATGTTACGAATGTCAAATTCAGCGACAGGGTGGTTGTGGAGCCGATGGACGTCTGCGGTAAATGTCCGGCCTGCCTTAGCGGCAAATACAATCTCTGTTCTTCGCTCGGTTTTCACGGACTTGCGGGCGGGGGCGGCGGGTTCTCGGAATATATGACATTCCTGTCCAGATTTGTCCACAAAATTCCCGATACTTTAAGCTTTGAGAAAGCTGCTCTCATTGAGCCTATGTCAGTTGCGCTCCATTCGCTGCGCGTAGGCAGCTTTGTGATAGGCCAAAGTGCGATAGTAACCGGAGCAGGCCCGATTGGCCTGGCAACAATCGAATGCCTGAAGGCTGCCGGCGCAAAACTGGTTATTGTTATTCAAAGAAAATCCATACGCCAGAAATATGCGCTGAACGCAGGCGCCGACGTTGTGCTCGACCCCGGTAAAGATGACGTCGTTGCAGAAATAAAGAAAATGACCGGGGGCGTAGGCGCGGACATCGCTTTTGAAACAACCGGCTCCGAACAATGCTATGAGTTGGCACTTGAAGGAATCTCGTTTGCGGGCACACTGGTCGTAACCAGTATATGGGAAGGCAAAATCAAATATAACCCCAATTCGATTGTCCTCAGCGAGAAAAAAATCATCGGCAGCATCTGCTACTGCAATGATTTTCCTTCTACGATTGCAATGATGGCAGACAACAGGATTAAAGCTGACGGATATATCACTAAGAAAATCTATATAGACGACATAATAAAAGAAGGCTTTGAAACACTGACCGGCCCGGAAAAGAAGTCCCAGGTTAAAATAATCGTAACACCGGAGAGATCCTTACTGTAAGTATTCCAATCAACCCACTAAGTGCCCTTGCATTTGTGCTGACGTTCAGTCGGATTAACACAAGTTCAGGGGTGCTTTTTTTGTGCGATCAATCACAAAAGGTAATAATATTTCACACTTATTTGCCCTATTATTCATGCATACCTAACTCAAAGGCAACATATTAATTTGACATAATAATAACGAAATATTTTTAATTTCAACAGTATGAATTTTAGGATCAAGAATAACTGCAAAAGCTTCAGGCCATTTCTTAAAGCATTGTTTGTGATATTTGAAAACATTTATCAATAACGAATGATATTAATTTATATTGATATATGTAAAAAGAAATCTGGGAGGTTCAAGAAATGAAAAGAATTTTTATTCATGGCTGGAAAAGTCTGATCCGCCGGCCCGCGAAAACGGTAATGCTGTTTGTAATTTTGTTTGTTGTGTTCAACCTTATTTTTTCCGGATTTATTATCCAGAAGAGTGTCCAAAAATCCAAGGAGTACATTCGCAGCCAGATCGGAAGTGCTGTTGAATACAAGTTGGATTATACCTCACTTATGTCTGCAAATAATACTCCCGGGAAGACAACAACAATGACTCGTCCGCCTGCGCTTTCCCTGACAGTTGCCGCAAAAATGGCAGCAAGTCCTTATGTGACGAGTTATTATGTCACAGAATCGGCAAATGCTGACTCTGATACCGTTACACCGGCATCAACAACATCATCAAGTGATACCTTCCAGAGAAATTTCAGCAGTTTCACTCTCAGCGGAACAAATTCTACCGATAACCTGGATTTTGTGCTGGGTAATGTCACGCTTAAAGAAGGTAAGACTTTGTCTGCTGATGATGTGAATAATACCAGCAATGTAGTAATAATATCGCAAGATGTAGCAACGGCCAACAGCCTGCAGGTCGGTGATACGATCCAATTAGCAAAAGCCAGCCAGTCGCAGCCGGGTGCCCAGGGAGGTCAAAACAATACGGCGGCAAACACGACGACTACAACATCTGCATCGGTAGATTATACAGTGATAGGGATCTATACAGCCGTTGAAACCACTTTTGATGTTAATACAATGTTTACATCCAATGCTGTAATAGACAGCCTCAACGGGACAACTGCAACAGACGAGACGGATGGAGCGATTGTTTTCCTTTTGGACAGTGCCGACCATGTTGATGCATTCAAAACAGCAAGTACACCTTACCTTACTTCGCAGTACCATATCCTCTCTTCCGATGATTCTCAATATGAGTCGCTGACAAAGCCTCTGAACCTTATCTCATTCATTACATCCATTCTCATTGGGGTTGTTTTTGTTGCCGGAGCCCTGATCATACTGGCACTTGTCACGATCTTTGTGCGGGACAGGAAATTCGAGATCGGACTTCTGCTCTCCAGCGGCGAGGGACGGCTAAAAATTATTGCCCAGTTTATGTTTGAAATTCTTGCAATAGCCATTGTTGCTTTTAGTGTTTCTGTCGCAACAAGCAACCTGACCTCAGGTGTTGTCAGCAACTGGATCATTGAAAACCAGCTTCTTTCATCAACTAGCCTTATAGCCAGTACCGGCACGACGACCACTGCCAATCAGTTCCCGGGAAGAATGGGACAGTCGAGCACATCGCTTTATGGAGAAGTCGATATGCAGAACGTAGCAGACAAATTCAACGTAGCGGTAGATGCTTCTGTTATCAGCGAATTGCTACTTGCCAGTATTGTACTTGTACTTATCGGTTCCAGTATCCCGTTGATTGTCATTATGGGTTACAAGCCAAGGCAGATCCTGCAGGATGATAATTGATTATTCCCGAAATCTGGATCGGCTTTTTACAGGATTTTTGTTGCTATTGAAGGAGGTATTCTTGTGAGTGAAAATTTTTTTGAATTACAAAATATTGAATACGGTTATTTAGACGGCGGAATGAAAAGGACAATCCTTGACGGCTTAACGTATAGTTTTGATAAGGGTAAGTTCTACACCATCCTGGGACCCTCTGGAAGTGGAAAATCAACCTTGCTTGCCATTGCAGCAGCCTTGGACCAACCGGAAAAGGGTATGGTTAAATTTCAGGGAAAAGACATTAAGGCGATGGGATATACACTGTTCCGGCGCAACAACATTGCTATTATTTTTCAAAAATACAACCTGATGAACTACCTGACCGCAGTTGAAAATGTGGAAGCAGACATGATGATAATTGACCACAAGGTTCCGGGGAATAAGAAAGAACTCGCATACAAGATCCTTGATACGGTGGGAATTGTTAAAACAAAGGCAGACCGTATCGTAACTACACTTTCCGGCGGTGAACAGCAGCGCGTAGCAATATCCCGCGCCCTTGCCAAAGATGTAGATCTCATTCTCGGCGATGAACCGACAGGTGCACTCGATACCGCGACCCAGAAAGAAATCATCAAATTGTTTCAAACCCTGGCGCATGAATATCAGAAGACAATTATCATCGTTACTCACTCAGATGAAGTTGCCAGCCAGAGCGACATAATCCTCCACTTGCGCGACGGGAAACTTACGTTATAAAGATATACGGGAAGGGGTGATATTGGATGAATGAGAGACGAAGTTACCTGGATACCATGACCGAGACCAGCAAGCCTGAAAGTTACAGTCAGGAAAAATTTGTAGCTGTAAAAAATGGTAGGAAGAAAACGAAAATAATGATAGCTGCAGCTGTGGCTGCAGTACTTCTTGCCGGCGGTTACTTTATTTACACCACCTTGGACAGCGTGAAGATTCCCGCTTTAGTAGGCATGACTCTGACTGATGCAACTGACTGGGCTTCGAAAAATAAAATTACTTTATCCGCACAGAGTGTGTATGACTTCAACACGGATGATGGAATAATCCTGACCCAGGAAATTGCTTCCGGAAAGACAATTCGAAAAAATTCAACGATAACGATTCAAGTATCACAGGGAGCAAATCCTGATGAAGCTATTTCCTTCCCTGACATATCATCCATGACAACCAGTCAGATTGAGGCCTGGATCAGCGACAACAAGCTGACCGGCGTTAAAATTGCAACAGCCAACAGCGATGTAGTCGCTGTCGATAAGGTTATCAGTTACACAATGACGGACGATACAGAAGCCAATTTCAAGAGAAAGAGCAGAGTGACGGTTAACGTCTCCCTTGGTCCGAAAGCCGCGACAGAAACAGTAGTTATGACAGATTTTTCTTCCATGAAAGCCGGCGAGGTTCTGCAGTGGGGAAGTGACAACGGTGTAGATATAACACTTCAGGAAGCATATGACAATTATATCGAATCGGGAAATGTTATTTCACAGAGTGTTCTCGCAAATACAGAAATCAATAAAACGGATCCGTTAACGGTTGTAATATCGATTGGAAAACCAATAACAGTTCTGGATTTCTCAGCCATGACACAGGATGAAGCGACAGCCTGGGCCAAATCGAATAACATAACGCTGACAATAATTGAAAAATACAGCAGCAGTAATGATAAAGGAAAACTGTATGCCCAGAGCGTCTCTGCAGGTACAAGCATGAAGGCCGGCGATGAGCTTAAGCTGACATATTCCCTTGGCCGTGTTGATATTGCAAGTTTCATCGGGCAGTCAAAGCTGGAAATAACGACCTGGCAGAATACTGCAAATACGAAGAGTGCCGACATCCATCTCAAGTTCACAACAGATTACGGAGAGAAAGGATCGTCAGGTAAAATTATAAGCCAGTCCATCAAAAACGATTTTGTCGATCCGGGGACTACTATTACGGTAACTGTTTCCTTAGGCATGAAATTATTGGCACCGGATTTTTCCGGAATCACCCAGGCGCAGTGTTCAGCACTCGGGCAGTCTGAGGGTGTTACCGTTCTGTTTAATTACCAGAACAGCACGACAGTTGGATATGGATATGTGATCAGCCAAAGTCCTGCCTCCAATACTGTGCTGACGGACGCAGACCACATTACTGTTGTGATATCGTCTTCCGGATCTGCAACAAACAAAGTCACGGTGCCTGACTTCGGGACAATGAGCAGGAGCGGAGCTGATTCATGGGCAAAAACGAACAATATCACGTTGACCTATAAAGATCAGTACAGTGATTCTGTAAGTATAGGTAATCTGTTCGCTCAGAGTGCTGCCGCCGGATCAAGTATTGATCCGGGTACTGGGATAACGATAAGCAGTTCACTTGGAAAGGTCCAGGTAGCCAGTTTTCTTGGAAAAACAAAACTGGATGCATTGAACTGGGAAGCTGATGCCAATACAAAGGGTGCCAATATTAACCTCGCGTTCTCCAGCAGCTATGGTGATGCAGGATCAAGCGGTAAAATTATTGGACAATCGATTCAGAATGATTACGCTGCTGTCGGAAGCACTATTAGTTTTGTGATTTCCCTTGGCAAACAAATTGTCGTTCCCGACTTTCTGTCACCGCTGCAGAACGAGGCAGGCTGCACAGCTGTCAGCAGCAGTCTCGGAATGAAGATCGTATTTAACTATCAAAATAGTGTTGCAGCTGCCAAAGGCTATGTGATTTCACAAAGTACGGCAGCAGGCTCGATCATTTCAGATGCAGATACGGTTACCATTGTCATATCCCTTGGTCCTGTGTAAATTACAGTCGGTCAATTTGACCTTCATTGCCTGAAAAGTACCGGAAAAAATTGCAGTTCGTGTATATTACAGTGTCCCAACTTGTTACAATACAAGTTGCAACACTGTAATCGGTTATTCGTAAATTCACAGATGATAGGAGCAGGATAATGGACATTATAAATAATCAATACGTTCAGATTGTATGCAGTTCATTTGTAATATATCTATTTATCATTATTGCATTTCGTGTTTTAGGCAAGAAAGAATTATCACAGCTGTCTGTTGTTGATCTGGTTTTTATTCTGCTGATCAGCAATGCAGTACAAAATGCGATGGTTGGTTCCAATACGACCTTAGCCGGCGGCCTGGTTGCTGCAGCCGCTTTGTTTATTGCAAATTTTCTTTTCAAGCAGCTTATGTACCGTTTTCCCCGGTTGGACAATTTGGTTGAGGGAGAAGCGATTATGCTTATATATGGCGGAAAACTAATTGAAAAGAATACAAAAAAGGCCAGGATCACGTATCAGGAGATCATGGAAATATTAAGGGAGCATGGGGTATCCTCAATCGAGGAAGTCGATTTAGCCGTACTTGAAGTGGATGGCAATATCAGCGTGCTATCCGAGAAATTCAAGCGTAAGACAATCAGGAAGAGAAAATCAAAACAAAGCCTTTCGCAGAATCAAGGTTAATACCAATAATTTGCATAATAATAAGTGCTGAGGATCTAATAAAAATGCAGATGAATAAGTTTTTCATCAGGAAAATGCTGGATGTATGGGAATCGATAGACAAGCAATCCCTTGCGCAGCAGACGCTGCCGTCAGGAATAGTGGAAATTGCGGATATCCCCTATGTTTCTGATGGAAACAGCGGCCATCTGCTTGATGTCTATTATCCTGAAAATGCAAATGGAAAACTTCCTGTTATTATTAATCTCCATGGCGGCGGTTTCGTATACGGCAATAAGGAACTGAATAAGCTATATGGTTATCATATGGCACGTAGAGGCTATATCGTGTTTAATCTAAACTACCGTCTGGCGTACAATGATACAAAAGTTCCCGGACAGATTCAGGATGTTGCTGCTGCAGTCAATTGGATAGGTGATAATCTCAGCTTATATCCGGCTGACAAAGATAAAATATATTTTTCGGGTGAGTCCGCCGGCGGATCCCTTGCAATAATGACTGAACTTATATCTAAAAGTGAACGGCTGCAAACACTGTTTGATGTACCGAAACTAAACGTCGGGATTAAAGCTGCCGGAATCAATTGCGGTATGATGAATCTTGAGGACAATATGATCGGTTTCCGTCTGCTTCGTTCAGTTTGCCTTGAGAGCGGCTATCAGAAACAGGAATATTACCAAAATCTGATTTTTGAAAATATACCGGAGATGAAAGATCTGCCCCCGGTATTTCTGACAACAAACGATGAAGATCCTCTTAGACATATGACACTTAATTTTGAAAAGACACTCAAAAAAAACGGTGTTGAGTATAAACTGAAGTATTTTAAAAAGAAAAGGGGTATAAGGCTTGGGCATGTTTTCAGTGTGTTCCATCCTGAGTATAATGAAGGCAAAGAAATGATCGATGAAATGCTTGGCTTTTTTACAGCGAGGTAATACGGAGATGGAAGAACAACTCATTGCTCCCTGCGGGATGAACTGCGCATTATGCGTCAGCTATCAGGCGAAGAAAAATGACCTGAAAAAAAGGGGGTTTGGAAAAAAGTACTGTGACGGATGCCTGCCGCGTGGTAAAAACTGTGCTTTTATGAAACAGCATTGCAGCCTTCTGGGGAATGGACTTGTCCGGTTTTGCTATGAATGCAGTGATTTTCCCTGCAGCAGGCTGAAAGCACTCGATAAACGCTACCGAACCAATTACCATATGAGTATGATTGAAAACTTGAAATGCATCAAAGAAAGCGGCATCGATGCTTTTCTGGAAAAGGAAGAGGCAAAGTGGCGCTGCCCTGCATGCGGCGGGGAGATATGCTGCCATAACGGACTATGTTTACATTGCGGACTAGATAAGCTGCGACAGAAGAAAACGTACCGCTGGGATGAGGAATAGATGTAGATATGATATGGATAATAATATTTAAATTAATATATTGAATTTATTATTAAATTCCATTATGATTAGTTTGAAAATCAAATCTTATTGATAAAGGAGGCAATATGGCGATTGTTATAATAAATTGTCCGGACTGTTCAGAGGATATTTATTTCGATGATACCAAGGAATTTGGCTTTTGCATGTATTGCGGAAAACGAATCATAATGCAGGAAGAAGCTGATAAAATAACGTCGTTGGAGCTTTCCGAAAATGCAGCATCAGAACGAAAAAATGAGGCAGACAAAGTTATATCAGGAGCCGAAAAAATATTTGACGCCAAATTATCGAAATATAAAGCAGGCGGGTATCACCTGACACCCTTCAGTAAAAATATTATCAATATCAGGGATAACTACATTAAAAAAGCACTGGAGTTGGATCCGGCCAATATTAATGCTATTGAACTGCAAAAGGAAATCAACGCATGCGTTAAAAATATTGTAACGGAAGCAGAAAACAAATACAGGGAATCATTAATCAAATATTATACGGCAGAGAAAGATTTACTTGCGTTCAACAAGGCTTTACAGGAAATCAAAGACCTATATATTAAGAATCTGATAGATATTGACCCGGCGAATATGACAATAATAAGACTGCAAAAGGAAATAGACGGGTGTGCAGGCTTTGCCGCTGCAAAAGCCGACAATGAACAGCCGGAAGTATATGGGGAAGACCATCAGGGCACAAGGGACAGAAGCAATAGTGCAGATAAAAAATCAGCTGAATACTTCGACCTGCGCCAACGGTCAGAGAAAAAAATTCACAATAAATTGAAACAATTGGAGACTTGTGCAGCATTAATGCCCACGGAAGAGGTTCAAAAGACACTCTATGAACTACAGGTACATCAGATAGAGCTTGAAATGCAAAACGAGGCCTTGCGTACCACTCAGGCGAAGCTTGATGAATCCCGGGCCCGGTATTTTGATTTGTACGATTTGGCTCCCGTGGGATATATTACGGTAAACCAGCAGGGCGTGATCGAGGAGACCAATTTCACCGCAGCCAATTTATTGGGTGTAACCCGTGGTGCAATGGTGAATAAGCCTGTTACCTTATTCATTCTTGATGAGGATCAGGATATCTACTACCATCTGCGCAAGCGGCTATTTGAAACAAAGGCGCCGCAGAGCGATGAACTCCGTGTTAAAAAGGCGGACGGTACAAATCTATGGGTGCGTATGCAGGCCGTAACTGTTCAGGAAACAAGCGGAGCAAATATCGGGCGCCTTGTGATATCCGACATTAGCCCTCACAGAACGAATATGCCGCAGGAAAAATAATCCGGCGAAGGAAAATGTTCTACAGGAGAATGCCATGTATTATAGCTTCGTTCTGTTAAAACCGGAAACATTGGAAAGACAGCTTGTTGCCGGTGTGCTTGAACGCTTACTGGCAATCGGCGTTAAAATCGAGATGTTCAGCTATGTATGTGTTTCCGAAGACCTGATCGACCGGCATTACGGGGAGAACATTGAAAAATACGGTGAGGTATTCAGGGAGAGGGCACATAGTTCTTTTGCAGGGAAACATGTCATTCCCGTTATCTTAAGCAGTGACAGCAGTCATATTATCCAGGAGATCCGTACACTTGTCGGTGCTACCGATCCGTCTAAAGCGGAAGCCGGCACGATACGCGCTGACTTTGGCATCGACTCCATCGAAAAGGCAATGTCCGAAGGCCGGTGCTGTGAGAATCTTATTCATGCCAGTGACAGTGCAGATGCGTATTTGTATGAAGCTGCCTTATGGTTTGGTGAAAAAACAGCATCGAAATATATCCTTTGACGCATCAGGAATTTAAATGCTGTCCGCCAGGAAGAAGTTGACATCCCGGACCTGCTTATGCTATGCTACCCACATTCTCTTTGCACTGCATACAAATCTACAGTACAGACTGAGCAGGCGATGAACCGGTTTCCGGTTTGTGGGGCTGGGCCGCATGAGCGGCAGCAGAGCGTTTTTTCGCATCTGTGGGACAGGAATGTTTCACAGGTGTTTTTTTATACCTTGAATCACGTATTTTAAGATCAAATGAAGTGTTATAGAGCTATCTTACGAATGCAGAAGCAAACCGGAGGTAACTTTTATGACAGACCAATCTCAATCTCAGCCGCAGGGGCTGACCACGGCCGAGGCACAGAAAAGACAGGAACAATTCGGCCGCAATGAACTGACTCCCGAGAAGAAACAGAATTTTTTCCACAAAGTACTCCACACGGTCAGTGAGCCTATGTTTATGCTGCTCTTCATAGCTGCCGTAATTTATTTTATCCTGGGCGAGCCCAGGGACGGAGCGATTATGCTGGTTTTTGTTGTGGGCATAATCAGTATTGATGTCATACAGGAGTGGAAGACCGACAAGACATTAAGTGCACTTAAAGATTTATCGGCTCCGCATGTCACTGTAATTCGTGACGGCAAAGAGACTATTATTGCAAGCGGGGATCTTGTGCCAGGCGACCTGATGATGATAGCAGAGGGCGTTAAAATTCCTGCCGATGGCGAAGTCATCAAATCAAGCGACTTGTGTATTGACGAGTCTTCCCTTACAGGGGAAGCGGAAGGTGTCTGGAAGGTAACCGCCGGAAGTTCGGAGAAGACCACAGATTACTGGCGGAGGGATTATTGTTATGCGGGTACCCTTGTAACGATGGGATCTGCATATATATTGGTCGACAAAATCGGAGCGTCTACCGAATACGGTAAGATAGGAACAGATGTTGCTGCTGCCCAGGAAAGTCCTACACCTCTTCAGAAGCAGACCGGTCATCTGGTCAGGCTTTGTGCAGGTATAGCTGCCGTTCTTTTTGCCCTGGTTGGCACGATTACGTATTTCAATATTCCTGACCATGCATTCGGCGCACGTATCATTGAGAGTATTCTGTCCGGAATTACCCTTGCAATGGCTATGATTCCGGAAGAATTCCCTGTTATCCTTACTGTTTTCCTATCGATGGGGGCATGGCGGCTTGCTAAAAAACAGTCGCTCGTAAGAAAGCTTCCGGCGGTTGAGACGCTTGGTGCCGTATCTGTTCTTTGCGTAGACAAAACAGGTACAATTACCATGAACCAGATGACCGTGCAGGATGTGTGGACTCTGAGGGAAGACAGCAACAGTAACGACAGTATAGAGGAATTGATCGAAGTCATGGGTCTTGGCTGTGAGACCGATGCCTATGACCCGATGGAAAAAGCGATGCTCCGTTACTGTGAAGAAAATAAAATAACAAAAGACCACCTTTTCGGTGGCGAACTGATTACGGAATATGCCTTCACGAATGAACTCAAAATGATGGGGCACGTATGGCATCACGATGGAGAAATCATTGTAGCCGCCAAAGGATCGCCGGAAAGAATTCTGACGATCTGCAAATTGACTGACAGCGAGCGCAGCCTGACCAATGACAAAATTCTGGAGATGTCCCGAAAAGGTCTTCGTGTCATCGCTGTTGGGATGATGAAGCCTGCCTCGGAAGACCGGATTCCGACGACTATTTCAGAATGTTCCCTGACTCTGTGCGGTCTGATCGGCCTTGCGGATCCGCCTCGGGAATCTGTAAAAGAGGACATTAAGAAATGCATCCGGGCAGGCGTGCGTGTTGTCATGATCACGGGTGACAACGGGATTACTGCAAGCAGTATTGCAAAACAGATCGGTATGCCGAACAGTGATCATATTATTACCGGTGATCAGCTGAGCAGCATGAGCGACGAAGAACTCAGGGAACACGTCAGGGACGTAAGTATTTTCTCCCGCGTTGTACCGGAACATAAAATGCGTATCGTCAAAGCGTTCAAAGAAAACGGAGATGTGGTCGCCATGACCGGCGACGGCGTCAACGATGCCCCTGCTCTTAAAAATGCGGACATCGGTATTGCAATGGGCAAACGCGGCTCGGAAGTATCCCGTGAGGCTGCAGACCTGATTCTCATGGACGATAACTTTTCAACAATTGTAGATACGATCCGGGATGGACGAAGAATATATGACAATATCCGCAAAGCTGTCGGCTATGTGTTTTCCATTCACATACCCATTGCATTCGCCTCCCTGCTGGCACCTCTCATGGGCATAGCACCGGCCAGCCTGATGCTGCTTCCCTTACATGTTGTACTCCTGGAACTGGTTATCGATCCGACATGTTCCATCGTATTGGAGCGTCAGCCGGCTGAACAGGATATTATGGACAGAAAGCCCCGCGACCCGGACGAAAAACTGCTGCTGACATCTACGCTGGTTAAAAGTGTTTTGCAGGGACTGGCCATTTTTGGAGCATCTTTCGGTTCGTATTATTTTTTCCTGCAGCAGAACCCGGACAATGCACCGCTTGCCCGGACGATGGGACTTTCCGTCATCATGCTTGCCAACCTGTTTCTTGTCCAGGTCAACAGCTCCAATAGTAAATTCGCCTTCCGGACAATGGTTCTTTTAATCAGGGACAAAGTTATGTGGGCCGTAAATATCGGAACATTTGCAGGACTTCTTCTGATGATGTACACTCCATTAAGCGGCTTTCTAAAGCTTTCCGCTCTTTCCGTCACTCAGTTCTTTCTGGCGTTAGGAATAGCGGCCGCATCAGTGCTGTGGTATGAAGCTGTAAAGCTGGTCCGGTTTTTAACAAAAGACAGACCGGTTGATTACAATAGCCAAATAAGTTAAATGAAAAAGGACGTGCTTCTATGATATCCAGATATAAAATGAAGAGAATGAGAAAAATTAGAGCTCTGGCTGTCATAGCTGCCGTTGTTCTTGTCGGAACAGTTTTTGTCTACTATGGCATTAATTATATTCAATCGGCTAAGGCAAATTCAGACCACACTGCGGGTACACAGACGGCCCTGACAACAGTCCCCAAGGCGGATTCCACAGCAGCCACACCTGGCCCGTCGCTGTCCCCGACCTCGCCCCCGGTGGCAGACCCCACACCGCTTCCGCCGAAGAATCCTGAGGATTTGAAAATGTCCTGGTTAACACCTGCTGTTTTTGATGGCGCAAACGCTTTTTCGGAGCAGAAAATGACAATGACCCAGGCAGACGGCAAAGCGGTCGATTACTGGATATTCAAGGGCCGCCAGGCTGTTTCCGGGTATCAGACGAATGACCCGATTTCTTTCGGGGAGCCAGCTGATTACACAAGTATTGAAGGGGTCCTCGCTTTTCGAGGCAACAATTACCGTAATGCACCATCATGGGGCTCTGCCAATGTCAGTGAGAAGAAGCTTGAGATAGTCTGGACAAAAGACATCGGCGCCGTAAGCAGTACGGATAGCTACTGGCCGGGTTCCGGGTGGACAGGGCAGCCTTTGCTTGTTCATTGGCCGGAAGCGACACGCATGGCCATGAACATTTCTTCTGAAATGAAGCAGAAGGATCTTGTCGAAGTCATTTATCCCGTTTTTGACGGAAACATCTATTTTCTGGACCTTGATACAGGGAAAGAGACGCGCAAGCCGATCAGCGTGGGATTCACGTTTAAAGGGACAGGAATCATAGACCCGCGAGGTTATCCGATTCTTTACTGCGGGCAGGGATTGAATGAAAACGGCGGAACTTACGGTGAATTCAACTATCATATTTTCAACTTGCTCGACCAGACAGAGATGTATTCTTTGTATGGCCGCGATGAATTGGCTTTCCGCAAATGGGGAGCCTGGGATTCTTCAGGACTGATAGATGCCAAAACGGATTCCTTTATCGAGTGTGCCGAAAATGGTATGGTTTACCTGACCAAGCTGAACACACAGTATGATGAAGCCGCGGGAAAGCTCTCCATTGCCCCTCAGATTACACGCTATCGTTATCACACCAACTTCACGGATGAACTTGGCATTGAGAGTTCGCCTGCAGCATACAGGAATTTCCTGTATTTCAGCGATAACGGCGGTGCTGTCCAGTGCCTTGACCTGAACACACTCAAGCCTGTCTGGATTTATAATGCTGAAGATGACAGCGACTGTACGATTACACTTGAGGATTCTGCAGCCGGCGTATCCCTATACACAGCAAATGAAATAGATAAGCGTTCCGCTGTTTCCAAGGTGGGCGCGAACTGCAATATCCGCAAACTGAACGCCCTGACCGGGGAACTGATCTGGCAGTACGATGTCCCCTGCGTCTATCATTTCTATCTGAACGGAGGCGCACTGGCAACACCATTGGTTGGGCAGGATGATATCTCAGATCTGATTATTTTCAATGTCTGCCTGACATCGTCCGAGTCAGACGGCAAACTGATCGCCCTGGACAAGGGAACAGGAAAACTGGTATGGGAACGTGATCTTGCAGCATATAGCTGGAGCTCGCCGGTGCCGGTCAAGGGCGATGACGGTAAGACCTATGCGGTCTTCTGTGATTCTGCCGGCAATATGCATCTGTTTGATCCAAAGACCGGCAAGGACCTTGATGTTATTTCGCTTGGTGCCAATGTGGAAAGCTCGCCGTCGGTTTATAATGATATGATAGTAGTCGGATCCTATGCAAAGAAGATATTCGGTATAAAAGTGAAATAAGGTTTTTCTGGTTTCAGGACTTGCTGATGCTGAAAAAACGGGAAAAGCAGCTGCACTATTCAAAACAAAGAAATGATTGGCATGGGAAGGCCGCAATTGTATGGAATTGCGGCCTTTTTTGTCTTAATTGTGTTAAAATTTGAATATATCAATTTAATATAGATAATAGAAATAATTGAATTATTGTATACAGCTGCAAATTGAAAAGTAAATAGGCCCGTGGCATTGAAATGGACAAGGGAAAAGGCGGATAATGACTATGAATTTGCTGTTTTTTTTACGTTGTATAGAAACATTAGTTGTTCTTTTAGGAATGATAATTTCTATTGCGGCTGTCCGTAAACGCATAAAGATCCGGCTTGTAATATCCTCGGCAATAATACTTTTTGGCTGCGCCCTGTTATCAGTGATTTATACGAATATGGGCAGGGAAATTACGGAGAAAATATTTTTCCCAATGCTTGTAGTTACTATGGTTCTCGACACGTATATTATTACTTCTGATAAAATTTGGGTGACACTATTTAATTCTTTATCCAATTTAATTATCTATCATGGTGTCAGCATGGTGTGTGATACGCTAGTCATGAACACTGCGCTTAACGCTTTGGAATCTGACTTTCTTTATATAGGGCTGCGGGCGGCTGCGTTTTCTATAATCATATTTCTAGAACTGAAATACATACGAAAACCCTTCCGGCATCTGGTTGATGTTCTCAAATCCGAATGGTATATAGCTACTTTGGCAGTTATTCTTTTTTCAATACTTATTATATCTATGACTATATATCCTGTTATGTATTATAACCGCCCTGTTTATGCTCAGGTTGAAATCATACTTGCATATGCACTGATGGCAGTCATTTTCTATATATTCTATGTGACATACCACAACATAATACAAAAAATCGAATTGCTCAAATCCGACTTGCTGATGAAAGAAAAAGTTGAATATATGGAAAAGGACAAGGAGATTTCAAAAACTGATCCGCTTACGGGAGTATTGAACCGCCGTTCTTTTCAGGAACAGATTACGCATCATCTGACATCGGAACAAACAAGCGCACTTTTGATTATGGATATTGATGATTTTAAGCAAATCAACGATCAGTTAGGACATGACACAGGAGATGAAGCACTGAAGGCGCTTGCGGATGCCCTTACCGCCAGTTTCAGGTGTATGGATGTAATTGCACGTTTAGGCGGTGATGAATTTATTGTATTGCTGAACAATATGCAAAAGAAGGATGAATCTATTTTACAAAGAATTGCAGTGTTCAAGCTAACGCTGCATCAAATACTGGAAAGTCGGAAACTGCCCGATTTTTCCGTGAGTATTGGAGTTGTTTACACGAACGGCGATAATAATTTTACAAAACTGTACAAGGATGCAGATGTGGCCATGTATGAATCCAAAGACAGGGGTAAGGACTGTACAACTTTTTGCACGGAAGAACTGCAGGCAGCAATGCATTTTTGATGAGTCTGTTTTGATTAAGCTGATTACATAATGGCCGGCATTCAAAAAATCAGATAGCCGGTTAACATCAGCTGACGTTTTGTGCTTCTAATATTCTCGTGGTTTTATCGATAGCCGGAACATTATCAATCGGCATTACCGGGGCACGTCTTTTTTCAATGACGGTAAAGATGAGACCGACAACGATAGGCAAATAGAAGGTGATCAGCCGCCACAGGACAACTGCCAGGCTGATCATTTTGTTGGGGAAGAATAGGCCGAAGAACAGGGCAAAGCTTCCCTCTGCGGCACCCATGGCGCCTGGTGTAGGGACATATGAGGAGACCATGCAAACGAAAGCCTGTCCGGCAATAAGAGTCAGTGCATCGGCTCCGCTCAGTCCGAAGCTAACGTATATGACGTTGCCGATAAGAAACATGGCTGTCAGCTGAACAACTGTGATAAGACTCGTTTTTATCAGCATAGTCTTATGACTGCGCATTTCCTTGAACTGCGTATTGAATTTTTCAATCTCCGTGACAGCCGATGCAAGCCTGGTGTCAGGATGTTTTACGATTTTGATTTTGGCAAGCACCCTTATGATGATGCGTGCTGCCCTTATCATT
This sequence comes from Eubacteriales bacterium, assembly GCA_037143795.1. Classification (GTDB taxonomy): domain Bacteria; phylum Bacillota; class Clostridia; order Saccharofermentanales; family Saccharofermentanaceae; genus Firm-13. The sequence goes on from JBAWXZ010000012.1 coordinate 31,119, forward strand.
CCGTTTTTGAAAAATGCAGCGCCGATCAGGAATGATGTGACGCCCGCACTTACAGCAAACCCGACGAGAACCAGATATATCAGATCATGAACTGCACCTGCGAAGAAAGAAAATCGCAGGATGATTGTCACAAGACAATACATGGTGAGGGTAATCTGATACACAATGAACTTGGTGAGCAGTGCTGTCATGGAAGATCCCAGGGCAGTCCCGCGCCTCGTAAGGAAATACGCCTGCATAGGCTGGCCGCCGGAAGCGAAAGGTGTTATGTTATTGAAAAACTGACCAATCATCGAGATGTGCAGTGTGTCCCTGAACTGCTGTTTCGGATAAACAATCTTAAGGGTCAGCTGGAGTGCATATGCCTCCAGCAGCCAATAGACGATTATGCAGCCGACTGCAGCAAAAAGCCAGGCTATGCGTGTCTGCTTCAGTACGATTGCTGCGGCAGAAAGGCCGTCAACTTTGACCAGATACAGAACCAGGAATAGCAGAGAGAATGCACATAAAATCAGACTGAACAGATGACTTTTGATTCCTTGATTGTTTTTTTCCATATTTCCTCGCTTTTGCGTCGTAAATGCAGCGGTATATCGTTACAAACGGTAAGACGCAATATTCAAAAGAACTTTGCACTTATCCAAAAATTTTTCGCAGGCAGGTAATATGCAAAAATACCATTCAGGTCATAAATGATTCAATGCAGGAGGTGCATGCGGATCATTTATAGTTAATGTTAATTATATCTATAATACTCACAAATTACTATAGAAAATTCAAAAACGCATTTCAGGAAGAGAAAGGCACTGTATTGAACGTGCTCCGTCCTGTAGAAACCGGAGTGTTTGCAGAACGGAGACCGGACGAAGCCGGCAACGGAAATTTCCTTAAAAGGGAAGATGAAATCAAAAAGCTTGGCGTGTCAGCAAAGAAACAGTATGATGGAATTGGATTAATAACAGCTTTTCTGTCCGTGATATGGAGGCTATTATACAAAAAATAATCCCTCACTTACGGAATGACAAAGAAGATCTGAGAGTAACGGAGGCATTTCCGATATGAAGCAATTCGATTTGAATGCATTGGAAAAAGCATGCCTCGGAAATGAAAAGGAGTGATTCAATATGAAAAACCCGATAACGGTAGAAACAATAGTCAGTCGACCATTTGATACTGTCTGGAAAGTATGGACTATGCCGCAGCATATTATGGCGTGGAATAATGCGTCCGAGGACTGGTATACACCATCGGCAGAAAATGATTTAAGGGCAGGCGGCAGTTTTCGTTATAAAATGGCCGCACGGGACGGCAGTTTCAGCTTTGACTTCGGCGGCATATATGATGAAGTGGTTTTCGGAGAAAAAATTGCATATACCCTTGGAGACGGCAGAAAAGTAGTGATTGATTTTATTGGGATGGACGGCGGTGTAAAAATAATAGAGACATTTGAAGCGGAGGAAACCAACTCCATGGAAATGCAAAAAGCCGGATGGCAGGCTATCCTGGATAATTTCAAGAGATATGCAGAAACAATCTGAGTGCAAAAGAACTAAATGATATTCGTATTAAGCGGAAAGTGTTATGATTTGTTAAGGGTCTTTTTTCCCGTCATTACTTATATGCACCTATTGATTTACCAGCGAAAATTATCGAGTCATTGATATTTTCAAAATTAGGATCCGGAGGCTGTTAACAATGATTGATTTAACCAAAAATCCCGAAAATCTAGCCCGCAACATTAAGAAAGCACGTGAAAACAACGTTATTATTCCGACGTTTGCCCAGATGAAGAACCCGGAGACAATCCCTGCCCCAATTCAGGAAAAGCTCAAAAATGTCGGGCTGTGGGAAGTCAATCCGCTGAATTTGTTCCGTATAACCTGGAAGAATGAACCGAAAACCAGCGGCGGCCTGTTTGGAAAGCCGAACTATATCGAGCTGCCCTCTGCACTGACCGGCGTCGATGCCCGCATAATCTGCCTGATCGGCAAATGGTTCCCGACCGGCTGCCATAAAGTCGGTGCATCCTATGGATGCCTGGCACCCCGCTTAGTGACAGGACAGTTTGATTCCACCCGTCATAAGGCCGTATGGCCTTCGACAGGCAATTACTGCCGCGGAGGCGCTTTCAACTCGAAGCTCCTTGCTGTCGATTCCATTGCAATACTGCCCGCAGAAATGAGCAAAGAACGCTTTGACTGGCTCAAGACAATTGCCGGAGAGATCATCGCGACTCCCGGGTGTGAGTCGAACGTCAAGGAGATTTTTGACAAGACATGGGAGCTCAAAACCACGCGCGACGATGTCATGATTTTCAATCAGTTTGAGGAGATGGGCAACCATCTGTGGCACTATCAGGTAACAGGCCATGCAATCCAGGAAGCTTTTAAGCTGGCCGCCAAACCCGGGGACCGTCTGGCAGGCGCCTGCTTTACGTCCGGTTCCGCCGGCACAATCGGCTGCGGCGACTATCTGAAGGAACAGTATCCTCAGATGAAGCTCGCCGTCGGCGAGGCCCTGCAGTGCCCGACCATATTGAACAACGGATTTGGCGGACATCGTATCGAAGGTATAGGGGACAAGCATATTCCGTGGATTCATAACGTTAAAAATACCGATATGGTCATTGCTATTGACGATGAGGACAGCCAGCGCCTGCTTCGCCTTTTAAATACACCGGCCGGCCGTAAATACCTGCAGGAATCGGTGAAATTAGACCCTGCGTTTATTGAACAGCTCAGTTATCTTGGCATATCCGGCATCGCAAACGTCCTGTGCTGCATTAAGATGGCGAAATATTATGAGATGACGGATCGCGATGTTATTGCGACTGTTTTGACAGATTCCGTAGAGATGTACGGTTCCCGGATCACGGAACTCGATGATCAGTACGGCCCATACACAGCTGTGTCTGCCGAAGTTGACCATAACCTCCATATGCTCGGTCTTCGTACGGATAACATGGAAGGACTGAATTATCTTGAGCGTAAGCGCATTCATAATTTGAAGTACTATACATGGGTTGAACAGCAGGGCAGGACCGTGGAAGATCTCAACGATTTGTGGTACGACGAGGATAAAACATGGAAGGGCGTCCATAATCAGAGCGACATGCTCGACGGCCTTATTAATGAATTCAACGATGCTACCGGCCTTCTGAAAGGTCTGTAAAAAAATATGAATAATGTGATATCTGCAAAATGCGTCAAATGCGGCAAGGAATACAGTGCAGATCCCAATACAACGATCTGCACCTGCGGCGGTATCCTCGATATCCTGTACGATTATGAATATGCCAAAGCACGGATGACTCCGCAGGCCCTCGCACAGCGCCCGCTGACTATGTGGCGGTATCGTGAAATCCTGCCCGTCGAGGAGACGACCCCCGATACACAGCTTCGCGTCGGCTGGAGTCCCCTGTACGAGGAAAAAAATCTTGCATCACAGTTCGGCATCAAATCCCTTTATGTGAAGGATGACGGGCAGAATCCCACGGCTTCGCTTAAGGACAGGGCTTCGGCTATGGCCGTCGCAAAGGCATGGGAAGCAGGTGCAGACACGATTGCCTGCTCATCGACCGGCAATGCCGCATCCTCGCTGGCCGGCAATGCCGCAGCTGCAGGACTTACGACCTATATTTTCGTCCCGTCCCGCGCACCGAAAGGCAAGATTGCCCAGCTGATGATCTTTGGAGCCCATGTTATTACAGTAGAAGGATCGTATGAAGATACATTCCGCCTTTCGGCAGAAGCTATTGATCACTGGGGCTGGTACAACCGCAATGCGGCGATAAACCCGTACCTCGTGGAAGGCAAGAAGACCGTGTCCCTGGAGATCTGCGAACAGCTCGGTTTTAAAGCGCCTGATTTTGTTGCTCTTTCCGTCGGGGACGGCTGCACGATCGCCGGAGTCTGGAAAGGGTTTAAGGACCTGTATGCGATGGGGCTGATCGACTATTTACCGAGGCTGATCTCTGTACAGGCAGAAGGCTGCTGCCCTCTGAACCGCAGCATCCAGACCGGCAGGCCATGGGAGCCGATGGAAGAGAATACGCTGGCAGACTCGATAGCCGTAGGCGTACCGAGAAACCCCGACAAAGCACTTAACGCAATTCGCGAATCCAACGGTATCGCGATCAATGTATCCGACGGGGAAATCCTCGATGCGATGCGTCTTTTGGGCCGCACGTGCGGTGTGTTTGGCGAGCCGGCCGGAGTAACAGGCACCGCGGGTCTCAAAAAGGCCTGTGAACTGGGCCTGATTCCGTCGGATGCCACGGTCGTTACGATCGTAACAGGCAACGGCCTTAAGGATGTAAACAATGCAATCCTTGCAGGCGGACAGCCGATCTCCATTCTGCCCGATATGGATATGCTGAAAAAGGCATTCGCAAAGGAAGGCCTGCATCCGTAAATTTTTCTGTTCATGCGGCGGAAATTACAGGCTGCCGCAGTCCGGCTGCGAAGGAGTACACCATGAATGTATTTGATATTGTCGGACCGGTAATGATTGGGCCTTCGAGTTCGCATACAGCTGGAGCCGTGCGTATCGGGTATGTTGCGGGCCTTTTATTAGGCATGCCTGCGGTAAAAGCGGAAATCCATCTCCACGGATCTTTTGCCAAAACCTACAAAGGACACGGGACGGATAAAGCGCTGATTGCAGGAATCCTTGGCATGATGCCCGATGATGAACGTATCCGCAACAGTCCCCGCCTTGCCGAAGAAACAGGACTTGCGGTGACAATTATTCCCGATTCCATTCCGGGAGCCCACCCCAACACCGCCCTTATCCTGTTGACTTCTGCACAGGGCGATCAGGTATCCGTTCAGGGATCCTCAATTGGCGGCGGCAATATCGTAATCAATCAGATCAACGGGTTGCCGGTCGAATTTTCAGGACAGTCCGATACGCTGATCGTACTTCACAGGGATACAGCCGGAGTAATAGCGGAAGTATCCCAGTATCTCGGAGAACGCGGTATCAACATATCCAATTTTCGCCTGTCGCGCAGTGAAAAAGGCGGCATAGCGATCATGACAATAGAAGTAGACGGTAAAGTAGAAACGTCGATGAATGAGCACATCAGCGGAATGCCCAATATCCTCCGCTCGATTGCGCTGCGGCTGCACTAGGAGAAGCATATGGATTTTCATTATGATAACTTAGAGCAGCTGCTTGAAGCGGCCCGCCGCGGGGACTGCAGACTCTCGAGACTGGTACTCGCGCAGCAGGCGAAGGAAATGGAGTGTACACCGCAAAGTATTTTTGACCGCATGGAACATCAGTATGATGTGATGACGCAGGCCGTTCAAAAGGGTATGGAGCCGGGCGTGCGGTCCAACAGCGGACTGACAGGCGGAGACGCGAACCGTCTGGCCACGCAGATCAGCGGGCAAAAACACCTTTGCGGCGATCTTTTCACAGGGGCGCTTGCACGGGCAATGGCCGTTGCGGAAATTAATGCCGCGATGGGCTGCATTGTAGCGGCCCCTACAGCCGGCTCCTGCGGCATATTGCCGGCAGCTGTGATCACTATGCAGCAGGAGAATAATATCTCGAAAACGGATTGCATCATGTCGCTCTTTACAGCTTCCGCGGTGGGTATGGTGATTGCCAAAAATGCCTGCCTGTCCGGTGCGCAGGGAGGGTGTCAGGCTGAATGCGGTTCAGCCGGTGCAATGGCCGCCGCGGCGATCGTTGAACTGGCGGGCGGAACCCCTGATATGATCGGAAATGCCGTAGCGATAGCTATAAAAAATACGCTTGGACTTGTCTGTGACCCTGTTGCGGGACTTGTTGAAATTCCCTGCATCAAACGCAACGCCTCAGGTGTGGCCAATGCTTTTGTAGCAGCGGAACTTGCACTTTCCGGAATCAGGAGTGCCATACCCGCAGATGAGACAATCATTGCGATGAAGAATGTCGGCGACAGTATGCACACCTCGTTAAAGGAGACCGGAGAGGGCGGGCTTGCAGCAACCCCAACAGGAAAGCGTATATTTCAACAGCTATTTGGCACGGATGGAGCAAAAGACGGTCAGGAATCTTGAGATAATTTATCGAAAAACAGAATTTACAATAGATTTACAACCCATAATTGATTATTATTAAAGTAAGAATAAGCGTTTGCAGACATAATGACCATTTCAATTCACCTTTACATGAAAATCATCATCTGATGGAATCAAGGAGGAGAATCAATGGAAAGACGATTGCGCGTAATTAAGGCCTTGCGTTACCCGGACATTTCAATCGAGATTATCCCCGGACATTTTGCCACCCGCCACTCCCATATCAATTATTATGTGGACCTGATCAAAGTCACCTGCCATCAGAAAATGGCCAAGGCGGCCGGTCAGGCTTTGGCAAACCAGTATGCCTCGGTCACACCGGTCGATTCGATTGTATGCCTGGACGGAGGGGAAGTTGTTGCTGCTTTCATGGCCGCCTCTTTATCCAGAAAAGACAGCCATTCCGTAAATGAAGGTTCCGACATTTCGATCGTCACACCTGAGACAAATTCAGCCGGGCAGCTGATCCTCAGGGACAATACTCAGAATATGATCAAAGACAAAAACGTTATGCTGTTGGTAGCCAAGGCGACAACCGGCAAAACCATCAATCAGGCAATCGATTATATACAGTATTACGGCGGTAGGGTCAGCGGCATCTGCGCTTTATTCAGTGCAATCAGGGAAGTCGAAGGAATCCCTGTCAATGCCCTGTTCACGACGGATGACATACCGGATTATAAAACATACGAACCCGATGAATGTCCGGGATGCAAGGAAGGCAAAAAGATCGACGCGCTGGTCAATAACTACGGTTATTCCAAGATATAGGAGGCTGGGGTCAGCTGCCGGCCCCCGAAAAAATTGAAATACAGCGGGGCTAAGCAGTGTGTGCTGCAGGATTTTCTATTTCCATGAACTCGTTTCCCTGAAGACAGCTCCAATCAGGCTGGAGCAGCGTTCAGCAATCTGCCCGGTGGTGCAGGGCTTTCCCTGTTCAAGCCACCAGATAATCGTTTCTACCAAAATGGAAGCAACCAGATCTTCTACATACGGGTCACCGGCAAGGAATCCCGGATGGGTCGGCATCTGCAGCGGGACATTGATTTCTGTGGAGTTGGAATCGACTCTGACAGCATTGGAATGGAATACAGGTTGGTAGACTTGCGGGTTCAAGTTAAATAACTGCTCGAATTCCCTCATCATGGTTATAAAGGCAGACCGCATCTTATGCGCAAACCAGGGGCTGCCGTTCCGGCCCAGAAGCGCCCTGTAAAGCTTTTCATATTCTGCAACATGCTCGAAAAATTTGACCCATATTGTCGGATGTTCTGCACCCGGCAAGGAGACAAAATCTCTGAGGGCCTGGATAGCTTCTTCGAAAACTTGCTCAACCAGGTCGTATTTATCCTTGTAATTCCGGTAAAAGGAGGCTCTGCTGACCATTGCGCGTTCGGTTATTTCGCCGACAGTAATTGCTTCAAAACTATTTTCTTTTGTTAGTTCGATTAATGCTTCCCGCAGGAGTTTGCGGGTACGTCGAACACGCAGATTGTTGGCCGGTTGAGTCATTTTACGCTCCTTGTCTCAATTGGGACAAATCCCAATGATTGATTCTTGTTTCCCTGTTACACTTTGCTAAACTGGAAATCGGACAATGTATCTCATATGAGACAGAGTGTAACATGTTTTATCTTCTGTCAACATGAAAGGCGTAAAATATGGAAGCTTCAACCTTACAGGTGGAGGAAGACCTCCGCATCCGGAAAGAAATGGAAAAGATAGTCCCCACGTACGATGCATACATGAGAAAAATAACCCTTGGCCGGGAACGCATCCTGCGTGAAAGGACGATAACCCTGGCGGGAATAAAACCGGGGGAAGCCGTCCTCGAGGTCGGCTGCGGTACAGGCACGCTTACACTTGCGGCCAAAAGGCGGGCAGGTCTGTCAGGCAAGGTCTGCGGAATAGACCTCATACCGGGTATGATTGAAATAAGCCGGCAGAAAGCTGAAGAGGCGAGCCAGGATATATTATTTCAGGAGGGAAGCATTGAAAACATCCCTTTTCCTGATAATCAATTTGATGTGGTGATGTGCAGTTTTATGATTTTTCATATGTCGGATGGCGTGCGGAGCAAAGGTATTCAGGAGATCTTTCGAGTCCTTAAGCCGGAGGGCAGACTGCTTCTTATCGACCTGACTCTTCCGCCTTATCCTGTTTCCCGGTTCATTGCAAAAAGAATCCTGAGTTGGGTGGGACAGGACGATCTTCATGATCTTCTGCCGCTGCTGGAAGCCTGCGGTTTTTCCGGGGTGGAAATTGCTCCGGTAAAATTTCGGATTATGGGAGTCTCCCTTCTTTCATACGTAAGAGGAAACGCAAAGAAGAAATGAGTCCTGCCGCAGTGCCGGCGAACATAAAAATGAGACCGCTGCACTCTGGATTTTTCCGCCCAGAATGCAGCAGTCTCATCGGATTGCCTGGAAAAATTCTATTTTACTTCGATTGTCCCTTTCATAGAAGGGTGTATACCGCAAATATATTTATAAGTACCTGCAGTATCAAACAAGTGTTTGTAACTCTCGCCATTTTTTATTGATTCACTCTTGAAAGCATCAAAGACAATATTGTGAGCGACACTGTCGTTGTTTTTCCATTCCACCGTATCACCGACTTTTATTGTAAGAACATCGGGATTAAATGCAAAACTCTCAATAAGGACAACATTATCTGCCGCAGCTGTCGTATCAGGCGCTGCGGCAGCAGCAGCAGTGGTACCCACAGTGCCGGCAGTGCTGCTATCGGCGGTAGTGGCAGCCGCGCATCCGGCTACTGCAGCAATAATACTGATAGCCGCAAACAAAATCAGCAATTTCATTTTCATCGAAATCATCTCCTTTTGTAATTTGCAAAACTGTATATTCCAGCATAAATTCATTTTACATCCAAATAATCAGATATAAAAGAAGGCTTATTTCAGATGCAACGCGAACTTTACATCAATTTCTTCAAAAGCAACATGATCTTTATGGAGATGACATGCCTGCTGCGGCAAAATGAAGTCATCGATCGATAAGGTAACATGGTACAATTTATTGAAGAAAGAGGATGAGGATATGGATATGAGTTTTGGAGAGAATCTGCAGTTTTATCGCAGGAAGAATAACATAACACAGGAGCAGCTGGCCGAGAAGTTGGAGGTATCCAGACAATCGGTCTCCAAATGGGAATCAAATACGACATACCCGGAGATGGATAAGCTCCTTTTGCTGTGTAAAATGTTTTCCTGCACTTTGGACACACTCCTGAGGGGTGATGCTGAGAGTACGTGCGTCGAGGATACGGAAGATTACGACCGGCATATGAATCATTTCAGCTGGGCTATATCGGCGGGTGCAGGGATGCTGCTGCTGGGAGTTTCAGTGATGCTTGCGCTTCAGGGCATTGGGATATCAGGTACAATTGCAGTCATGGCACTTCTGGTTTTCGTCATTGCAAGCATCATGACTTTCATAACAGCCGGCCTCGGCCATGACACTTTCACAAAAAAGCATCCGAACATCAAACCTTTCTATGCAGCGGAGCTCACTGAAAAATTTGATAAAAAATTTGCCGTCATGCTGTCAGCATCAATCGGACTGATGCTTTTAAGTGTACTGTGGCTGGTCGGAAGCAGCGCGCTGCCTTTGCCAGCAGGCTGCACAAGAAGCCTTTATGTCGCGATCTTCATGGTGCTGCTGGCAGTCTCTGTTGCGGGTATGACATACTCTGGCATGCAGAAAGACAAATATGATATTGAAAAATACAATCTGATGAATTCCACGGAAGCTAAGGCCAAGGCAAAAGCGAACGAAGAGAATCCGGTGGTCGGCAAAATCTGCGGCAGTCTGTTCATGCTGGCCCTTACGGCCTACCTTATCATGGGCTTTGTGTGGCATATGTGGTCGACAGGATGGGTGGTATTCCCGGTCTGGATCGCCCTGTGCGCCATTTCTGCACTCGTTTTCGCAAAAAGCGGGAAGAACTGATGCATAAGAATATGATTTAGTCATTTTATCAGTCAAACCAGAGGAGTTATCAGGCGCATGGAAGATAATCAGTCAAAAACACGCAGTCTGTCCGTTAAAGCATTTTTCGAGAGCCAAAAGAGCAATATCCGGTTCAATTTAAAAGAGGACCGCGATTTCAGCCTTTTCCTTCTTGTCGGCTTTTTGAGCGGTATTGCCGGAGGCATTAACGCAACTATATTCAATAATTACCTGAACGATGCCTACCATCTTACAGCGGACCTCCGCGGACTTGTCGAGCTGCCCCGGGAATTGCCCGGACTGCTGATTGTTATTGTCCTGGGCCTTCTGTCATTTCTGGGGGATATACGGATGGCGGCCGTCGGTATGCTCGCTGCTTCCCTTGGTATGCTGGGACTTGGGCTGTTCTCGCCCGGCTTCACTGTCATGCTCGCGTGGATGATGGTCTTCAGCCTGGGAACACACATATTCATGCCGCTTTCAGCGAGTATCGGCATGAGCCTCTCCAAGCCAGAGTCTTACGGTTCGCGTCTGGGACGCTTCAGTGCCTACAGCCTGACGGCGACCATAATCGGATATGGGATTGTCTGGACCGGCTTCAAATTCTTCAATATGACATATGCAATCGCCTTTGTCATTGCTTCCGTGTTTTATGTAATGGCAGCCTTTGTCCTTAAGATCATGCATCGCAAGCAGACAAAGATAAGTCGGGTCCGGTTTGTTTTCCGCAAACGCTATACCCTCTTTTACTGTATGAGTGTTGTTAACGGTGCCCGCAAACAGATCTTCCTGACTTTTGCTCCCTGGGTTCTGATTCAGGTCTTTCATCTGGATGCCCCGACCTTTGCCGTCCTGGGAATCATTATCGCAACTGTCAGCATTGTTAGCCGGAAGATAGTGGGGGACGCGATTGACCGCCTTGGCGAGAGGACCGTACTGTCCCTCGAAGCCGTACTTCTGGTAGTAATCTGTATGGGATATGCTTTTGCAGCAGATCTGGTACCGTTATCGGCAGCAGTGGTGATAATCGCGGTCTGCTATATACTGGACAACTCGATGAGCGCCGTCGAGATGGCGCGTTCCACCTATGTCAGGAAAATAGCGCTCGATCCGACGGATGTCATGCCGACGCTTTCGGCCGGAGTCAGCTTCGACCACATCGTTGCGATGACAATACCGATCCTCGGCGGACTTCTCTGGAAAACCATGGGCTATCAATATGTGTTCATGGCTGCCGCCCTGATTGGCGTCCTGAACTTAATATTGTCGCTGAAGATCAGAATTCCCGGGAAGACAGGCGGGACGATAGAGCAACAGGTAGTTTTAGATGAAATAACCTGACCTGCCGGAGTATCTGACAGATTGTCGTGTAAATCGGAGGATAATAATATGAATAGGACACTTGTTGTTTACCAGTCAAAATACGGGTCTGCAAAAGCAATAGCTCAAAAGCTTGCTTTGATTCTAGGGCCGGCCGCTGTAATTACTCCATCTGAATTTGATGAGAAATACAGGGATTTTGATACTGTTGTAATCGGATCCCCCATATACAACGAACAAATTCTGGAAGAAATCAAGGACTTTATTCAAAGTAATGTAGAATGGCTTAAAACAAAGAAAATTGCACTTTTTAATGTAAGCCTTTTTCCCTCAACCGGAGACTCATTCCCGGATCAGCTTGAGCTTCTTGGCGACAGAGTGGTCTGGCAGGGGAGTTTTGGCGGCATTTACGATCCAAAGGCATTAAGTGCAGCGGATCGCTTCGCTATGGAGAATTTTTCTGAAATTACAGGCTTTAGCAACACGTATATAGATTCCGCTGATGAAGCAATACTTGCCGGGAAAGCCATCGAAATGAAGCGGATACTCAAAAACAGTTCCAGCATGCCGCAGGATAAACTGAATAAATATATTGAAGAATTCTTAATGTCGCACAACACCTGTACCCTTTGTACCGGGCATGATAACGAAGTCCGAGCCACCCCAATCGAATATACGTATGCAGACAAAGCACTCTACTTTTTTACTGAGGGCGGTGAAAAATTCGCACATATACTGGTGAACCCCAACGTGTCTGTAGCTGTATATGATAATTATGCCGGATTTCAGAAACTCGGGGGACTGCAGATAACCGGAACGGCAGAAATTATTTATGAGGAAAGCGAAGAATATAGACATATAGCATCCAAAAAAGGTCTGAATCCTGAAAAGTTAAAAACTTTTCCCGTTGCTTTACATATGATCAAAGTTCATTTGCATACATGCGAAATTTTATCATCGAAAATTGGCAGGGATGGATATGAGGTCAGGCAAACTTTAATATTTAGTCAGTAACAGGTATTCCGATTCCCTATGTCCCGTCTATATAAGAATTGGCGGAATAAGCAAAAGCATGCATCAAATTCAATTTAGATTTGGTAAAATATATCTGGAATAGTAGACTTGATAGAATGTGTTGACACAAAGCGATGGAGTATATAATAGACATACCGGAGAACCCTCATTAATTCTGATCCTGCTATTGATGGTTAGTTTGATTAACAGAGTCATTCCTTCAGGTTAAATCAATTCTCGATGCGAGGAGATGATTTTTATGGAAAAAGTAATGGAGATGCTGCCTTTTTTAATCCCGATTATTGTTATTGAACTTGGTTTGATGATTGCCGCCCTGGTGCATATTTTCACCCACAACACATACAGGCACGGTACCCGCACGCTTTGGGTTATTTTAAGCTTTGTACAGATCATCGGACCGATATTGTATTTCATTATCGGCAGAGGTGACGAGTAATGGATATTCTGGAAATTCAAAACTTGACCAGGAGTTTCGGGAAAAGCAAGGTCATTGACGACCTTACTTTAGCGGTGCCGGAACACTCGGTTTTTGGCTTTATAGGACCGAACGGCGCCGGCAAAACCACTACAATCAAAATGGCGCTGGGCCTGTTGAATCCAGATAAAGGCAATATTTATGTATGCGGTGAAAAGGTATCTTTTGGTCAGACAAAAACAAACCGTTTTATCGGCTACCTTCCTGATGTCCCGGAATTTTACAACTATCTGCGGCCGAAAGAATATTTAAAGCTTTGCGGTGAAATCACCGGGCTGCCGGCCGCAAAAATCAAAAGCCGCAGCGAAGAACTGACCGCGCTTGTGGGACTCGAAGGCGTCAACAAAAAAATCGGAAGCTTTTCGCGCGGAATGAAACAGCGGCTCGGAATTGCACAGGCGCTGCTGAACGAGCCGAAACTCCTTATCTGCGACGAGCCGACCTCTGCTCTCGACCCTGCCGGCAGAAAGGAAATTCTTGATATATTGCAGCAGATCAAGGGCAAATCCACGGTCATTTTCTCAACGCATATTCTTTCTGACGTTGAGCGCATCTGCGACCATATCGCCGTACTCAATTGCGGTAAGCTTGTCCTTTCAGGGACAACCTTGGAACTGAAGGCACAGCATAAGTCGGATGGTCTGTTCATCGAGTTTGCCGCAGGTGGAGATAAGAGAAAGTTTCTTGCCGTACGGGATACCGCTTTATTTATGGGCAATGCGGAGCAAACCGAAACAAGTATCACAGTTCATACAAGCGATGTCTCCCAGGCGGAATTACTGATTCTTAATGTATTCTCAAAAAACGAAATATTGCCGCTGAAGTTTGAAGTAGTCGAGCCGACTATCGAAACCCTGTTTATGGAGGCGATACAATGAGGGCGTTTATTGCTTTTACCAAAAAGGAATTCACTGAAAATCTGCGCACCTATAAGCTGTTGATTATCGGAGCTGTATTTCTATTGTTCGGAATGATGAATCCTGTCTTTGCAAAATTTACCCCTGAAATCCTCCAGGCAGCCGGAATCAATATGGTTTTGCCAACACCGACAGCACTGGATTCCTGGGCGCAATTTTTCAAGAATATCGGACAGACGGGACTTCTTGTGCTTGTTATTATCTTCAGCGGTATTATGGCAAATGAATTTTCGCGCGGTACTCTGATTAACATACTGACAAAGGGCCTGAAAAGAAGCACAGTTATTCTTTCAAAATTTACAGCGGCGACAATAATCTGGACATTCTCGTACCTGCTTTGCTATGTCGTGTCTTATTTTTATACCGCATATTTCTGGAGTATGAGCGGTATGAGCCATATCTTTTTGAGCTTTTTCAGCATGTGGCTTTACGGCGTACTGTTGATCGCACTTGTGATATTTGGCGGCGTACTGTTCAAAAACATATATGGCAGTCTTTTTTTGACAGGCGGTACGGTTTTAGTGCTGACACTAGTCAATATTTCACCAAAACTTCAAAAATATAACCCCATCACGCTCAGCAGCGACAACATGTCCCTTTTATCAGCCCAAAAAAATGTATCAGACTTTTTACCTGCGCTCATCATCTGTGCCGCTATAATTATTGTTTTGATAATAATATCTATTGCAGTTTTCAATAAAAAGCAAATATGACTTGACATGGAGTTCACTCCAGACCTTATGCTTAAACAACAGCCCTGAGAAAATCACCTCAGGAAGCTGATAATCAGTTTGTCAGACGACAACTGAAATGTTTATTTTGAAAGGATCAATTATGAATAACTTTATTTATGACATCCCAACCCGCGTATATTTCGGAGAAAATCAACTCGGACATCTTGGCCCGGAACTGGCTTATTACGGCAGGCGCGTACTGCTGGTCTATGGAGGCGGCTCCATCAAAAAAACCGGACTCTATGATCAGGTAGCTGACGAAATCAAAAAGGCAGGCCTTGAGCTGTTTGAACTTTCCGGTATCGAACCAAACCCGCGCGTGGCTTCCGTCAATGTCGGTGCAGATATCTGTAAAAAGGAGCACATTGATGTTATTCTGGCAGTCGGCGGCGGTTCTGTCATTGATGCGGCCAAATATATCGGTGCCGCTGCTTACTGTGACGGTGATGCCTGGGACATACTGCTGTGCAAAACCCCTGTGGAGAAGTGCCTGCCTATTATTACCGTGCTTACCCTTTCCGCCACCGGTTCCGAGATGGACTCTGGCGGCGTTATCAGCAATCCCGAAACCAGGGACAAGATCGGTATGCTCTTCCCGTGCATGCAGCCCAAGGTATCCTTCCTTGATCCGGTCAACACCTATACAGTAAGCGCTTTCCAGACAGCCTGCGGTGCGGCGGACATGATCTCGCACATTATGGAAGTCTATTTCAATATGGACCAGGATCTATATATGCTTGACAATGTGATGGAGGGTCTGCTTAAAACAGTCATCAAATATGCACCGATTGCAATGAAAGAGCCGGACAACTATGAAGCACGTGCCAATCTGATGTGGGCAGGTTCCTGGGCGATTAACGGATTTATCAATGGCGGTAAGCGACAGGCATGGAGCTGCCACCCTATGGAGCACGAGCTGTCTGCTATCTATGATATTACCCACGGTTTGGGGCTTGCAATTCTGACACCCCGCTGGATGGCATACACGCTTGACGAAACCACAGCCTCCAAGTTCTATCAATTCGGAGTGAATGTGTTCGGCATAAAAGGGAATATGGAGCCAATGGCTGCTGCGCAAAAGAGCATTGAAATGCTGTCGGATTTCCTGTACGGCACGCTTGGACTGAAGCGCAGCTTCAGGGAGATCGGCATTGATGACACTAATTTTTCCGTCATGGCAAAAAAAGCATGCAAAGGCGGCATTTTACCCGGTTTCAAGCCGCTGAATCAGCAGGATATTGAGAACATTTTCAAAATGTGCCTGTAAGCTCGCGGTGTAAATCTTCCGCTTCCAGAGCAGGTGACTGCTGGTATAGAAAATCGACGTGACGCGGGAACGAAGGCACAGGTAGATATATCCGGTAAGGGAATGCAGGAATTCTTGAAGCCCGGGCCAGAGGAAAGCCCCCAATGAATGGCTGGAAACAGTCACGAATGGTAAATACAGCAAACTGGAGAAAACTAATATGGAGGTAAGATAATGAATCAGCGTACATGGCTAGTAACCGGAATAAGGCTGCCGATTTCATACCGGCATATGATCGTAATCCGGCTCCTATGCGTATGATGCTTGGTTCTCAGGCACTTGCAAGTACACTTACAGCCTTGAAAGCCCGTGTGGCTGATTATGAAACACAGACTGAACTGGCAGCATCGACGGACTTCCCGAAAGGAGAATAGATAATTATGACAATTGCGGAAGTAAGTGAAAAATATAATCTTACACAGGACACACTTCGTTATTATGAGCGAGTCGGACTGATACCACCCGTGAATCGTACCAAAAGCGGACTTCGGGATTATACGGAAGAATCCTGCAAATGGATTGAACTGGCCAAATGCATGCGGCTGGCCGGTGTCCCGATTGAAGCGCTGATCGAATACTGTGAACTTACGCAGCAGGGTGACTCGACAATAACCGCCAGAAGATTACTTTTGGAAGAAGAGCGAAAGAAACTTCTGGAAAAAATGGATGACATGAAAATTACTCTGGGCAGGCTGAATTTCAAAATAAGCAGATATGAAAAGGCTGAAACATCGGGCGTTTTGTCCTGGGACTAAGAAACCATTGCAGGGGTGCTGAAACTAAAACTACGAGGGATGACGTGACCTCATGAACCCTGAAAAAGGAGAAATTATGAAAGTACTATTGGTAAACGGAAGTCCACATGAAAAGGGCTGCACATACACGGCTCTTTTGGAAGTGTCTAAAACATTGAACGAAGCAGGCATTGAAACGGAGATATTCAATATCGGCACTAAACCTCTGTCGGGCTGTATTGCCTGCGGGAACTGTCGAAAGACAAACCGCTGCATATTTAACGATCGAGTGAATGATTTTCTCGACCGGGCCCAGGAAGCGGACGGATTTGTATTTGGTTCCCCCGTACATTATGCTTCCGCATGCGGCAGCATGACATCCTTTATGGATCGGGTATTCTATACGGATCTCTGTTCGAACAGCCGCAGCTTTTACCTGAAACCCGCAGCTGCAGTCGTTTCAGCCAGAAGGGCAGGAACAACAGCTGCTTTTGACCAGTTGAATAAATATTTGACAATATCGGAAATGCCGGTCATTTCATCAAGATACTGGAACATGGTGCACGGAGCGTCGCCGGAGGATGTAAGGAAAGATCTTGAGGGACTCCAGACAATGCGTGTCCTCGGAAGAAATATGTCATGGTTCCTCAAGTGTAAAGAGGCCGGAATGAAAGCAGGAGTACCATATCCCGAACAGGAACAACGGATAGGAACAAATTTTATACAGGGATAATTCCAACCATGAGAATGACATATTACTCAGTAAAGGAGCAGAAGAATATGAAGAAGTTAGGATTTGGCTGCATGAGACTTCCAATGACGAAGGGAACACTGGGAATGGAAGTAGATAAAGAACAGTTTAATCAGATGATCGATGCATATTTTGATGCCGGTTTTAACTATTTTGACACGGCACATGGTTATATCGGAGGGAAAAGTGAGACTGCCATCAGAGAATGCCTGGCAAAGAGATATCCAAGGGATTCCTATATCCTGACGAATAAGCTGTCAACGGAATTCTTCAAAAAAGCGGAAGACATCAGACCCCTGTTTGAACTGCAGCTTAAAAACACTGGCACTGCATATTTTGATTATTATCTGATGCATGCCTTGAACGCTGATTTTTATCAGAAATATGTCCGATGCCATGCATTTGAAGTATCAAAACAGTTAAAGGAAGAGGGTAAGATTAAGCACCTGGGCATTTCATTTCATGACAAAGCTGCCGTACTTGAGAAAATCCTCAGTGAACAGCCTGAAATAGAAGTGGTACAGATACAGTTCAACTATGCGGATTATGACGATCCGGGCATAGAAAGCTATCGCTGTTATCAGGTGTGTGAAAAATATAACAAACCGGTAATCATAATGGAGCCTGTGAAAGGTGGCGGCCTTGCCAATTTACCGCAGGAAGCCAGGAAAGTCCTGGATGACTTCAACACGGAAGCAGGCAATCCAAACTCTCCCAGCTATGCCAGTTATGCCATCCGGTACTGCGCATCGTTCGCAAATGTATTCATGGTACTCAGCGGCATGAGCACCATCGACCAGATGAAAGATAATATCAGCTACATGAAGGAATTCGTTCCCTTCACTGAAAAAGAATATCTGCTGGTCAACCGGGTCAGAGAGATGCTGAAGAACCGGGACACGATCCCCTGTACTGCTTGTCAGTACTGCGTCGACGGGTGTCCCGGGAAGATTCCGATCCCGGACCTGTTTGCCTGCTATAATGCCAAAAAGCAATTTGACGACGGGAATAGCAACTGGTATTATGCCGTACTCACCAAAGGTAAAGGAATTGCATCAGACTGTATCAAGTGCGGTAAATGCGAAACCGTCTGTCCGCAGCATATAAAAATCATTGAAAAATTGGAAGCAGTCAGTCATATTTTTGATTAGGAATTGAAGTAATGGCTTGACCGACTCGAAAGGCAATTGTTTATTATATGAGATGAATTCATTCAGGACCGATATGATAAATTTATTCGAATGATGGAATTGAATCTCTTGAATGGATACGTTTGGTTATTATTTCCGTGAATGGCTATCATCACTGATGACAAAGACTAAAAGCATCCAGCCGGATACATAGGATCCCCAGATAACATTTTGCATCCATGGCACAAAATGTCCTGCAAAGGCAGGATGAATATTGGAAAAAGCAACGCCAAGATCACAGATAAACATCAGGGAAGCTGACAGGGAAATGATATAGGCTAAAGATTTTTTATAGTAACCTCGAAACACTGTACAAATGGCAGTCCAAACCATATATCCCAAAACAATGCCAAAAATCAAAAGTCCAGTCAGCAGGATTCCATTGATATAGGGAAGCAGTGAAACCAGAAAGACGGCACAAATGACAGTGATGAGAGTGGCTGTTATTACGTCAGCGCGGCCCAGTTTGAAGTTTTTCTGAAAGGCAGCGATAAGGCATAAATAGGCCAAAAGAAATCCCAAAGGTCCAAACGGGATTTGATTCAAACCAAACGAATCCGGATTTATTAGTTTTGCAAGATTTGCACCAAAAATCAGGAAGATATCCGCAAACACAATAAACAGGAAAGATGCAGCCATCCATTTTTGTTCAGGCTTCTCTTTTTTTATGCTCAAAGCCGTAATACAGAGCGTCAGTATGACTATGTATTTTAGATAATTAACTAAATCTACGCCTGTATAGATATGATCAAACAGGAGGATTGCCAGTGTTAATGGCAGGTAAATAGCAAGCAGGACCTTTTGAACATTGTTTAGCTTCATACAATATCCCGGACGGCTCCTTTATTCATAATTCATACCTGGATTTTCCTGGATCGATACAGGCTGATTATCTCATATTATTACACCTAATATGAGATATAATGAAACAATAAGTTTAAAAATATGTTGAAACGAGGGGTAATCATATGATGAGTGATAAATTGTGGAAACTCATTTCCTTTCTCCTTTGTATCAGTGGAATCGGAAGTGCGGCGGTGCTTATCACGCATGTCATTATCGGCGGAATTCTTGACCCCCAATATAACCAGATTGCGAATTCAATCAGCTCATTGACGCAGACCGGCGCGCCGAATCAGGAGATCATGCAGCCGTTTCTGTACATATATGGACCTCTTTACATCATTTTCTCTGTTCTGCTTGTTATTCTTTTCCGGAAAAAAACAAACAGGATCATGACGGCAGGCTCCGTTTTTATGGTAATATCGGCTGTGGTTTCAACAGTCGGGTTTGGTCTGTTCCCGTTTGAGGGAGGAGACGTCGGCCTGACATTTCAAAATAAAATACACATAGGCATTGTAATAACACTCGCTGTCATTTTAACCGTCACGCTTATACTAATCGCTGCCGGCTGTATTAGAACGCTGCAGTATCATAAGTTTGGCATTTATCTGTGGATTCTTGCAAGTATATTTACATTTGCCTGTGGGATGACAATCCCCCTGGTTTTCTATGACGGTCCATTCATGGGGCTCGTCGAAAAAATAAGTGTCGGAACGCTGCAGCTGTTTGTATGTTCGCTGTCCATCTACTTCAGGAAACCCAGGTTCATTTGTCGGAATGAGGATGATCTGTCTCTCGGAAATGAAGATTGGGTCTAACCGCAATACGGCTGCTGAGTCCTAATATGTCAGCATGTTCCATGGGCAAGTAATGCAGCTTTTTCCCCATTATGAAACAACCTGTTATATTCCCTGCATGCTTCGGGGGTCTTCATGACAATTACCTTTTTGATTCCATGATCCATCAGGTAATTGACCATCTCTTCAGATACGGATAATGCACCATCTGCACCGTTTCCAATAACGAGAATTTCGACATCGGCATTGAGGATTTTCTCGACCATTGCCTGATTAAGTTCATGTCCTTTCCTTTTTTTCCATGCCCTAACCTTTTTCCCGATCAGAATAATATCCTTGCCTTTGCCTTTTTGCGATTCAGCGGATTGAGAATGTTCTTCTCCGAGTATTATGAATTTGCCCCATGAATAATGCTCGATTGGACCTCTTTGATCATTAAACATATCTCTCACTCCCTGTACTGACGAACCGTTTTCCGAATGCGAAAAAT
Source organism: Eubacteriales bacterium (assembly GCA_037143795.1). Classification (GTDB taxonomy): domain Bacteria; phylum Bacillota; class Clostridia; order Saccharofermentanales; family Saccharofermentanaceae; genus Firm-13. Next base: position 51,756 of record JBAWXZ010000012.1, read on the forward strand.
CCTGGCATTTTCCATTAGTTTCTGCCGTCATTATCCGATAACATCGAATCTGTATCCCTGAGCCTTGAGAAAAAGTATCATATCATTCAGTGCATCCGCGTCAGTTTTTGAGGCGATGTGAAGCAGAAATATGGCTCCGTCATGGTAGTTGTTCTGTACAATAGCCATGGCTTCGTCATATGTCGGCTGGTTATCAGTATCATAATCCTTGTAGGCAATGCTCCAGAATACTGTTTTGTATCCCAGCTGCGATGTGACATATAGGGATCTTTCACTGTAATTTCCCATCGGCGGACGTATGCATTTCGTCAAAGATGCGCCGGTTACAAGGGTGAACTCATCTTCTACGCCTTTATATTCCTGCCGGATTTCTTCGTCAGTGAGAGTGGCAAGGTTCGAATGACTGACGGTGTGGTTTGCGACGGCATGACCGTCATTTACCATTCTTCTGACAATATCCGGATTATTCTTAATATAGGACTTAGTGACAAAAAAAGTAGCCTTGATTCCCTGATTATAAAGAACATCCATAATTTGATTGGCATATCCTGTATCGTAACCAGCGTCAAAAGAAAAGTAGAACACTTTTCTGGATGTATCACCGACAAAAATACCATTATAAGCACTCAGCCAGGGACCGGCATTTCCAGGGATTCCGGGGATTGTGTGCGTACTGTTTCGAATGTTGTACCATGCATAACTTGTTGTATCAAATTCACTTCCAGGCTGCGCCGTCGCAGCATTGGTCGTAGCCACTGTCGCAGCTTGGGTTGTGGATTCATGTGCTGCAGCAGTTGTCGCAGAATCTGTGGCACTCTGGGTTGTGGCCTCAGTTACGGAAACGGCGGTCGGAGCATCAGTCGCTCGCGTTGTTGCTGCCTGCGTTGTTTCGGTCGTTTCCTGGGTCGTTTTCTGAGTTGTTGGATTATACGTAGAAGAGACAGCTGCACTCGACACCGAATCTGTCGTCTGGGAAGATATGGAGGTTACTATTGCGGTTGAAAAATCCACAGACTCGCTTAATTTATGTGTTTCTGCACTAGTGCATGATGAAAGCAATACATCTTCAGCAACGACCAGGCTTACCAGAACAATATTAATTTTCTTGTTCATTCGTTCACCCCCTTGCCTCTATAATTACATTGTACTCCTGGTCAGGATAGGTGCTGCAAAGAGAATGATATTTCATTTATTATCATTGATCCTGCGGATCCTCGTACTGTAAAAGAATATTATCATATATCATCATTTCTTATCATATCAGTTCCCGTTATGATTACATTGATAATATCAGCACACTGGCAGGCTGTGATGTGAGCAGGAATCAAGGGTTAAAAAACATATTAAAGCACCATAAAAGAACTCCGAATATTGGATTGTATCCAACATTCAGGGTGCATTTCAATAATACCTGTGCAATGAGGGGGGATATTCTGGACAAAAAAGCAAAAAGAGAGATGTCCGGGAATAAAGGAGGAACATATGAAAAAGAAATCATCTCGTTCATGACTGCGGATTTTTTGCGCCTGGCCGCGGTCCTGAATACTGCACCGACCGAAGCATGGAGTTCGAATCCTTTAACTATATGTAACTGATGGTTACCAAAAATCGCCTGACCAAATCTCTTCAAGCCTTATTAACATACTCACCAATCATCTCTGTAAACACCTTCCCGTACTTTTTAGCCTTTGAGTCCCCGACTCCGGACACTTCCAGAAACTCCTCGATTGTATCGGGGAGTTTTTTGCACATGTCTTTGAGGCTCGCGTCGGTGAATATGATGTAGGCAGGGACGTGACTGGCGGCGGCGAGCCTGGTGCGGAGGTTTTTCAGAAGGTCGAACAAGCCGCTGTTTTGAGGGACGTCGGATGATTTTTTTCTGGAAGGGGAGCAGGGTTTGGTTTCTTCCGGAAGCTTCATGGAGAGCGGCTCAAGGTCCTGTGTTATTTCGTCGGAGCGGTCGGTGAGGGTTACTACGGGGAATTCGTCGCTTGTGAGGCAGAGGTATTCGTTTTCGATCAGGTAATCGAGTATGGTGCGTATCCGGTGGATGGAGATATCGGAAAGGCCGCCGTGCGAGGATAGGGCATCGAGATGGAAGCGGAGTACTTTTTCGTTTTTACTGCCGTGCAGGATGTCGGCGATCATGTTTTTACCGAAGGATCGCCTTATTTGGGTGAGTTGGCTGACACAGACAATGATTTTCCGGGCTTCGGATGTGATGTCCATTGTCTCAAAATGGGTATTGCAGTTGGAGCAGTTGCCGCAGTAGTTTTGCGATTTCTCACCGAAATATTGGAGGATGTACTGGCGCAGGCAGTCGGTTGTTGAGCAATAGAAAGTCATGGAGCGGAGGCGGTCGCGGTCTTTCTGCCTGACTGCTTCGCGCATTTCTTCGGACAGGTCTCCGCTGTTATCCTGATTGTTTTCGATTAGGAAAAGATTGGTCCGCACATCCTGGCCGCTATAGAGCAGAACACATTCTGCGGGTTCCCCGTCACGGCCGGCGCGGCCCGCTTCCTGATAGTAACTTTCGATGCTTTTTGGCATGTTATAGTGGACGACGTAGGAGACATTGGATTTGTCGATTCCCATACCGAAAGCATTGGTCGCGACCATTACTTTGCTGCGGTCAAAGATGAAGTCGTCCTGGTTTTCGAATCTCTCTTCGTCAGGTAATCCCGCATGGTAGCGTGTAGCCGGGTAGCCGGATTCGTTTAATCTGGCGCATACCTCTTCAACCGTTTTGCGCGTGGAACAGTACACAATTCCGCTTTTGCCGCTGTTGTTTTTCGCGATCCCGAGAAGGGAATGAAATTTGTCAGCGGGTTTGATGACGCGATAGGACAAGTTCTCCCGGTCAAAACCGGTCGTGATTACAAACGGATTCTTCAGCTTCAAAATGGAGATGATATCATCGCGCACTTCCTGTGTCGCCGTGGCGGTAAAAGAACTGATTACCGGACGGTAGGATAGGCGCTCAATAAAATTGACGATCTTCAGATAGTTGGGCCGGAAATCCTGCCCCCATTGCGATACGCAGTGGGCCTCGTCGACGGTAACCATTGCGATTGATGTCGCTTCTGCAAACTGAATAAAGGCATCGGAAACCAGTCTCTCCGGGGCGATATAGATTATCTGATACTGCAGATTGGCTGCCCGGCGCAGCACCTCGTTTTGCTGTCCGGGCGTAAGGGAGCTGTTGAGATAGGCTGCATGGACGCCGGCCTGCACCAGCGCATTGACCTGATCCTTCATCAGTGAAATCAGCGGTGAGACTACAAGCGTAATGCCCTTAAGCATGAGGGCGGGGATTTGAAAGCACAGGGATTTGCCGGACCCGGTCGGCATGATGCCCAGGACGTCCCGCCCGTCAAGAATATTGTCGATGAGCTCGGCTTGTCCTTCACGAAACCGGTAGTATCCGAAGTACTGGCTTAATATGGTGTTTTTATCCAATTTGAGGCTCCAAACTTTATATTTTCGGCAGCCGATCCGTAAAATTAATCAGAAAAGCTGCAGTGAGGCTATTTTTGCTGAGGGTAAGAAAAGATAGGTGTGTACATTAACGGATCTATTATAACAAACAAAATGAATGGCAGCCTCAACACAATTCTGTATTGAGGCTGCCTGCTGTGCTTTGTCTAAACGAATTTGCCCTTTGATTTTACCAGCTGCATACGCCTGTATCTGTATTATTTGTTTGAATCGGATCATAGCTGGCTGTAGTGGTCAATATTGCCGTGTTATATATCGGCGAAGTTGCCCGTGATACATTTACAGTGATCGTGAAAGTAGCCGATGTTCCGGAAGCCAGCTGTCCGATAGCAACACTGACATTTCTGCCGCGGACTTTAGCCGATGCACCGGGGATGGAATTCAAGTCGATTGATATGAGTCTGCTTCCTGCCTGCAGGCTGTCGGTGATATTAATTCCTGCAGCTGCCGCAGTTCCTAAATTATGAACTTTAATTGTCCAGGTAATGTTACTTGTTACGTAATCGTAAACACCGTCCAACTTTTCAATACTGAGATCTGTCGTTCCGAAGTTTCCCGGCATAACTGTAAGTATAGCAGGGCTGCTGACCAGAGGCGTACCATAACCATTCGAAACAATTACCCTGTACTGATAGCCGTTCATCCTTGTTGTTGTGAGAGGTGTTGTGTAGGAAGCCAGGCTGGCACCCGATATGTTGGCCCACTTTGAGCCGCTGCTGGTGCTTAGCTGCCATTGCAGGGAAGCGGCAGGACGGGAGGTGTATTCCACTGTGAATGTTGCCTTATCTCCTACTTTAGCCGCTGCATTTTGAGGCTGTGCAGTGATTTGGGGCGGTCCGTTGACATAAAGTGTAAAGCTCTGCTCTGCCACGGGTGTTATGCCGTTATCTGCCCTGAATGTAAGAGCGTAACTGCCGCTTGTACCGGCAGCTGGCGTACCGCTCAGCGTATTAGTACTGCTGTTATAAGTAACTCCGGAGGGCAGATCCCCCGAATAAAGCGTGACTGTAGATGACGTCGGATACCCGGTAGTGGTAAACATGAATGAGCCGGATGAGCCTTCACTGAAAGTAGTACTATTGGCACTGGTAATGCTCGGTGCTTCATTTACGGTTAATGTAAAGTTTTGCTCTGCGTTGGGGATAATACCGTTGGATGCCGTAAAGACTAGATTATAGGTCCCTCCTGAGCCTTCGGGCGGAGTTCCGGCCAGAGTATTGGTGCTGCTGCTGAAAGTTACATCTCCCGGCAGAGTGCCTTCTGTATATGAGATAGAGGGCGCCGGGTAACCATCAGCCGTGATAATGAATGAACCGTTCGTGCCTGCTTTGAATGCTGTGTTATCGGCACTCGTAAAGGTCGGGGCTATTTGTTTTTGCCAGTACAGATTCAGAGCACCTAAAGACGTATTATAATTTGAATCTTCGCCGTCCGTTACAATATGGTAGGTCGTTCCTTCCGTCGCATCAAATGTAACATTAAATCCGCCTGTACTGTAGTTATTACCTATTAACGAAAGAGAACTTGCGCTGTCTCCCGTGTAGACAGCAAGGACAATGTAGGGCGGATCATCCTGTGTTCCATTATCAAAAATATAGACTCCGCTTTCCGGTGCGGTCCAGGTCCACCAGATGGAAGATTGGCCGTATTCCGAATAATTACCATATGAATATTCATAATGGTGGGGTTCCCCTGGTTCCCGCGTAGCATACGTGTTGTCTCCGGCAGCCGTACCGCTTATACCGCTGATAGTAGTTCCCGGGAAGTCATCATTTGCAGGAGCTGTCACATAGGTCCAGTTCAGGACAATTTCACCGGTTAGATTCCTATAACCATCTGCTGCCAGATAGTAGGTTGTACCGGAATAAGCTTTAAATACGAGACTGCTGTTAACGTTTATCGCAGGTGTCTGGTCTTCTATATCGCAATCATCATTTCGGGCAATTTCAGTCAGCAAGCTTATATCGGAACCGGTGTACACAGACAATATTGTATCCATATTTGCAAAGTTACTGTCATAGACGCTGCCGATTGTGTCAAAAGCGACATTGCCGTCCTGCGGTGCCGTCCATGACCACCAGAGAGAGTGCACACCAGAAGTTGCATTGCTTTCGATATCAGCAATCCATGGTTCACCTGTTTCCCAGGAAGCATATATGTTTGACATCGTGTCAGTACCGCTGGTTCCGGTAAGAACAGCAGCACCGGCGAAATTATCATTGGCAGGTGCAGTAGGATTAGCTAAAGACATATCATCATAATATACCGTGCCGGACAATCCGGTATCACTGGAATAAACGTCCAGCCCGGCGATACTGGATGATCCTGAATTTTGCCACTCCGATTCATAAACAAGCTGGTCATCATAGTAGACTTTTTGCCAGCCGGTATTATTCCCTGATCCATTCACATAATCAAGATCAATTACAATACGGACCGGTGTCCACGCACCTTTGACAAGAGTAACAGAGTTACCCAATCCATTAAAATCATCGTAGACCACTCCTGTTAATGCGTCAAAACAAATCCACATTGAATAGTTTTCTGTCGATGGAGCGCTGTATTGATTCAGAATACCCATATATGTGGGTTCATTAAATGTTTCCGGGATATACTGCCATACCGTCATAACCCACCGGCCACTGTCAACACCGGTAAATGGTCTGACTATATCCGTATAACCGGTGACTGCCAGTGAATTGGATGCGCTTTGGCTCTGCGAAGAACTCACAAGGGCGTCTTCTTCCTGTTCAATATCCCACCAGGGAACCCATCCGCCTGAGCCGATGATCTGGGAACCGTCGGTGTAACTGTCAAAATTCTCATCCCAAGCAGAAGCTGATGCACTGACATTAGCCGCAGGACCGGGATAGCTGATCAACAGGATAAAAACAATTGATAATGCCAAAAATAATGACCTTTTCATAATCTTCTCCCTTCGTCAAAAAATGTAATGAAAATAACGATCTGTTGTCTAAGCGGAAATGGGTGATACTGACAGGCAGAGTGTTAGTAGTGTAGTCCAGGCAACACCCCCTCGGCTCCAAAATAAAAACCGGCCATCTTTGGCCGGTTACGCTATTTGCTCTTGTCCGATCGAAGCGTCCAAAGTAGGAACGGACCGTCTTAGTATCCAGGGAACTATTCAGTTTTTATGCTATTTCTATGATTTGATTACTGCTTTTTTCAAATAATATTATATCACTTCAGCACGCGGTGAGATTCGAAATTGTCAATAAAATTTTATCAGAATGCGGCATTAACAAATCCTGCAGGGCGTCATTTATGATAAAATATATTTGACAAATGGAATGCAGGCACATAGTGGCTATCCACTCAAATAGAGAGGAGGGTTTGTATGTTAAAACTCCCGAAGGTTATTGCAATCGTATCGCTGATTCTTTCATTACAAGTATCGTTGGTATCTGCTGATTCCGGTGCGGGTCAGGCAAATCGGTATAAACCTGTGAAAGCACAGGATGTTGAAATTGTAAAAAAAGCAGCGCTGAAAGGTGCTCCGGCAAAGCCTGACAAAACACTGGCAAGGGCGGCAACCGGAACAATCGGTGCAGCAATACCTGCCGGCGGTAAAAAATACGCAATTGTGATCGGCATCAGTGATTATCCCGGGACGTCAAGCGACTTGAGTTTTGGGGATAAGGATGCCATAGAAGTAAAAAATGTACTGATTACTGATTATGGTTTTAATGCGGTGAAGATTCTGACAAACAATCAGGCTACTACAAGTGCTATTTATGATGAAGTGAAGAATATGAAGGCTTTGCTTGGCCCGGATGACGAGCTTGTATTTTTCTATAGCGGTCACGGTGCGAAAGGCAAAGCAGATGACGGTGATTCCAATAAAACTGACCAATCCATTGTTGTATGGAAGGGGTCTGAAGCGCAAGGCTTTGATTTCATCTGGGACGGTCAATTGAAGGATTGGTTCAGCGGTTTTTCAAACAGCCGCATCATATTCATTTTTGACAGTTGCCTGTCCGGCGGCATGAGTGTTCTGAATAGTCCGGGCCGGATAGTTAACATGGCGTGTACGGCAAATGGCTTGTCCTATGAAGGAGACAGCTGGGGCGGCGGCCACGGCCAGTTTACCTACTATTTTGTGATGCAGGGCCTCGACGCAGGTAAAGCAGACAGCTTCACAAAGGACGGTATAGTGACAGTGGAAGAAGCTTTTGATTATTCGAAGGTAAACTGCATATCACAGACACCGACGATTGCCGACGGTTTCCAAAATGATCTGAATTTAGACTGATTATCTGTTTTTCGAAAACTACACGGCGGTTCGTGCAGTCTGCTTATATCCGAAGCGGAAGAAGGGTGGATTCCATGAAGTATGTAAAGATGGTTCTAGCCGGTTTTCTTTTGATTATTCTTATATATATCGTACAGATCCTTGTTACTATTCCTTTTGGTCTGAATACGGATCCCACGGAAGCGGAAATGCAGAACCTTCTATTCCGGGAATTTCTGTTTGCCTCCGTTCCTGCATTCTTTATTTCTTTTTTCGCTGCGAGGATACTCAAGATTTCATCTTTTCCTGAACAGGTTTTGCATTCGGCAGTCTGGACCGGAATGTATGTTATTTTGGTTTTCCTGTTATCCTGGCTGCCCGCCATAGGAAATAACAATACTTCTGTGATCTTCGGGACACCGACGATTTATATACTTTTTGCATTATATTTCCTTGGACCGCTGGTCTCCGGAGTTGTGAAAAAATCGGCAAAGAAGCCTGCAGTCTGAATTCTGACAACAGCATGTCTGTGTTTTTAACGAATCATAGCAGGCCGTCTCCTTAGAACTACCGGGGACGGCTTTTGTGAAGTGTTATTTAAGTATGTTCACCCGAATCTTATTACCGGGGACCTTGAAGGGAATTGCAGCGGAAAATCACATCCAAAATATGCATTTTAGAATACATGAAGTGAAATAAAGCACCAAAACGTGCATAAAATAGAAAAATGCACCTAATAATGCATAATAGTTGCTTTTTAAACGGGAGGAGTGTAGAATAAGAAGAACAGACAGGAGGTAAGCCTTATGTATTTTTCCTTTAAGAATAATTCCTATATAGCCATTATCGGAGATATGAAAAACTCCAAAATAATGAATGACAGAAATAGCGTACAGAAGAGACTGAAGAATATACTTAACGGAGTTAATGAAAAATACAGCAAGGATATTTCGGCCAAATTCATGATTACCCTTGGCGATGAATTCCAGGGACTGCTGCATGACGGGGGTCATGTAATGCACATTATAGAAGAGATTCAAAGGGAAATGCATCCGGTAGAAATTCGCTTTGGCATCGGAGTCGGTCCGATAACTACAGAAATTAATTTTGAAATGGCAATTGGAGCGGATGGACCGGGATACTATAAAGCAAGGCAGGCAATTGAATTTTTGAAAGACAATGAGCAGAAAAATATGACGCATGCCTCCGATATCAGAATTGAAGTTGACGGGGATAATGAAGCTGCATCTGCAATGATGAACACTGTGTTATCGCTTTTAACATTTGTAAAAGCCAATTGGACAGACAGGCAGCGGGAAATTATCCGGGATACGATGAAGTACGGGGATAGTCAGGCAAAAAGCGCCGGCAGACTGGAAGTCGCCCAGTCTTCTATTCAAAGGGGACTCAAAAGCGCGAATTTCTATGTATATAGAGATGCCATTGATACACTCTCAAGTGTATTGATGGAGATTAGGAGAGAAGATGTTTAAGGAATATTTCATCCTGCTGCTGCTGGCGCATGTTATTGGAGATTTCTATTTTCAGACCGGCTATATGTCAAAAAGAAAAGACAGCAGTATGAAGTGGGTATTAGCACACAGCCTTTTCTACTGGCTGAGTACCATGCTGGTATTATGTCTGTGTTTTTCATTGAACATTTTTGTATTGGGAACCGCAGCAGCAGCATTACATGCCATTATTGATATTCTGAAATATCAGTATGTAAAAAAGTTAAGGAAGGGCAGCAGAATCAACGCCGGCATAGACCGGAACATATTTTTTGCAGATCAATTGCTGCACATAATATGTCTGATATTCATTGCATACATCGCCGTCCTGCAGAATATCCCGTTCCGTTTTTCCAGCCCGGTTCTTGGCTTTTTTGGAATTGTTAAGATTGACGCGCTTGCCTTTGTTTGCTGGGCAGCTGCCTTACTCATAATACACAAACCGGCCAATATACTTATTTCCAAAATTCTGACTATCTACAAACCGGAAAACAAGGACGACGAGAACAAGAAAGACAACAATGCGGGTAGATTCATAGGCACCATTGAGCGAATTATCATTCTGATATTCCTGTCAATCGGCCAATATGCAGCTATTGGTCTGGTACTTACAGCCAAATCCATTGCCCGCTATGACAAAATATCCAAAGAGAAAGATTTTGCCGAATACTATCTGATCGGGACATTGATCAGTACGTTAGCGGTTATTGTGGTGTCGTTTATTTTATAATGAGCAGAAAGCACGGTACTATGGAGTACAATCAATCAGGAGGCAGTGTTATGAAGAAGATCGTTCCTCATCTATGGTATGACAAGGATGCATTTGAAGCAGCAAAGTTTTATACTTCGCTTTTCGAGGATTCGGCGATTGTGCACCACTCGTCGATTAGCGATACGCCTTCCGGTACGGCGGATCTGCTTACCATTGTACTTGCCGGGCAGGAGTTCATGATGATTTCGGCTGGCCCCTATTTCCAGTTCACCCCGGCCATTTCGCTGCGCGTTGACTGCGCTACGAAAGAGGAAGTCGATACCCTCTGGAACCAACTGTCCGTGGGCGGTTCAGCTTTGATGGAGCTCGATTCGTACCCGTTCAGCGAAAGATACGGCTGGACGACGGACCGGTATGGCCTGAACTGGCAGATCATGTATGTGAAGGATCCGGTTATCCGGCAGAAGATTACACCGACGCTTATGTTTGTCGGGGACCAGTGCGGCAAGGCCGAAGAGGCCATCCGTTTTTATACATCGGTTTTCAAAAATGCAAAAGTAGGCGAGATGGATCGCTATGGTTCCGGTGAAGAGCCTGACAAAGAAGGCACGGTCCGATACGCGGGCTTTTCACTTGAGGGTATGCTGTTTGCAGCAATGGACAGCGCATATGACCATGATTTTTCGTTTAATGAGGCGATCTCATTTGTTGTGTCCTGTGAATCGCAGATGGAAATCGATTATTTCTGGGATAAGCTCTCCTACGTTCCTGAGGCCGAGCAGTGCGGCTGGCTTAAGGACAGATTCGGGGTCTCCTGGCAGATCGTACCGGCGGTTATGGAGGAGATGATGGCATCCGGGGATTCCGCAGCGATGCAGCGAGTTACGGAAGCTTTTCTCATGATGAAAAAGTTCGACATTGCTGCATTGGCGAAGGCGTTTGAAGGGTAGGTTCCTGGAGATGTGGACGAGCTTGATGAGATAGCCAGGAGTATGAAAGGCAAGATAGAAGTATGAAAAGAATCCGCTGGATTGCCTCTTTACTATTTTTGCTTTTTGTCCTGCTGCTTCTTTGTGCCTGCAATAATGATACTTCACAGAAATCGGAAAAAAGCGATGACTCTGCGGCTGAGACAACGCTCTGGCTGCATCTGCAGATAGAACCAATGATTTATCCTACTCTCGAAAAGCTACTGGACGATACTGATATTGTTATCATCGGCACGGTAAAAGAGACCCTGCCCGTGGTCCGCCTTACCCAAAGCGACAATGATCTCTGGAAAAGCGCTGTCTGGGAGGAATTCAATGTCACACCCTCTCTGATTCAAGTGGATGAGGTTTTGTGGAAAGATGCGGGGGATATCACCGCCGGTGATACAATCCGGATTGACCAGATGGGCGGATTTGCCGGCAATGTTAAGGAGACAATCAGCTATATAAAATATCCGGAAGTTGGTTCGAGTTATCTCATGTTCATTACCTTTAATGAAAGCGGCAATACGGATGAGTACCTGACCTATGAGTATGCAAGTGAAGTGCACGGCTTCATGCAGATAACGGACGGCAAGGTGTATCCGCGGGCAGGCTCGCAGATTTTTGAATCAGGCATCTCTGTAGAAGATGTGAGGCAGGCCCTGGCTCCGGAGGTAATTCCGGATACGATGCCTGACGACTTTGCAGTGTATTTTGCATTCTGGATAAACCCGGAGCAGAAGAACTTCATTGACACATACACCGGCGGCATCCAGAAAGATCTTGTTTTGAATGGGACGCAGCACGGTGAGTTCGGCTCTGAAAAGGGTGACCTCGAGGCTATCTACGCCAAAATGCAGGAACTTTCCATTTTTGATCTGTCCGGCAATATTATCAGCGATTCCGTGCAGGTAACGCCCAATGAGTTTTTCCTTATCCGTTATCGGATTAACGGGCATGATTATCAGGTCTCAGGAGACGGCACAACCGGAATGCTCGACAGTGTGGAAAGTCAGAACCTTCATGCTTTTATGGAATACCTGAAGAATTATATGATTAATACAACGGATTACAAAGCAATGCCTGCAGCGGAAGGCGGATATGACTGAGGGATTTAGCCTGATGATTCTAAAGGCCAGTTATTTCAAGCCCCGTAAATAAACGCCTGTAAAGCGGGGATCTGTGCATCCCAATTAAGTTTGATGTAATAGGTACCCGAGCTTGTCGAGGTATACATATCAGCGGCCGGGACTGTATATTCAGTCACGTTCTGGTCGGCATTCAGGGTGAAATTATAAATTTGCCCGGTCAGCTCATCGGCACCCATGTTGGTGCGGATGATGGACAGCATATTATGGCACGCTGTGTACTGTGTGACGAGGTCCTGCGTACGGAGCTTCTTGAAAACCGCAATTAGAAAGCGGCGCTGCCGTGCGACGCGGTTGAAATCGGAATCAAGCTTCCGTACCCGGCAAAAAAGCAGGGACACGAAACCGTCCACGTGAATGACACCGGCCTGTGCTTCCGGGCTGCCGTAAATCGTCTGCGCTTCTTTGGCAGTCATTTCAATGTCGACGCCCCCGATGGCATCGACGGTCGCGCGAAAGCTCTCAAAATCGAGGACGAGGTATTTCTGGATGTCGAGTCCAAAGTTGTAGTTGATGACATTAACAGCCTGTCCGGGTCCGCCGTACTGGTAGGCAGCATTGAGTTTGCCCCATTTTCCGGTGGCGGGGAAGTAGGCCTTGATATCACGCATAAGCGAGCTGAGCTTGATTGTATTGTCCTTCGTATTGATGGAGAGGACACACATACAGTCGGAGCGGTGACCGATGTCGACGCCGTCTCCGCCGTCAATGCCCAGGAGGAGTATATTTTCGATATTCGGGTCTTTCTGGGCGACAGGATCGATCGGATCATTGACACCTTCTACGTTAGCGATATTCAGGGGACCTAAGTCCGGCATAGTCGTCTCGGTCGGCAGCGGCACAGTCTCGGTCGGTACGGGCGTCGGCGTCGACGTCGGAGACGGGGTAGCGGTTGGTGCCACTGTTGTTTCTATTGCTGATGTTATGGCGGCGGTGGTTTCTACAGGTGTTGATTCCGCCGGCGCGGATTTCGTGCATGAACTGGACAGAATCAACGTGGAGGCGGTAAGGATAGCGAGGACTCTGGTAAAACGCTGTGTATTCATATACTTACGTCCTTTCCGAAATGTCATCGACGGGATCTTCTGATATAGAATCTGCTTACGGCAAATGACCGTCTAAAGGGGATTATACCGCTAAGTTTGATAAAAGCAAAAAAATCGCAGGAACCAAAATGGAAAAAAATTTCCATTAGTCCTTTTTTCTATAGATCAGGATTTGCTGTGACTGTAATTTGCATACCGCTAATGCTATTCTCAGTAGAGAAGAAATCGGTGAAATAATATTCGAATAACAGGTGAGAAAATGAAAGCAGTTATATTTGATTTTAACGGGACCATGATTTTCGATACAAAGATGAACGATGTTGCGTGGCGTGAGTTTATTAAAAAATATACCGATAGAGTCGCTACGGATGAAGAAATGATTGCATATGTGCACGGGCAGCCCAATACCAATACAATCAGGCATTATATAAATAAGGACCTGACAGATGAAGTAGTGGCAGTATATTCAGAAGAGAAGGAAGTGTTGTACCGGGCTTTGTGCCTTAAAGAAAAGGAACTGTTTAAGCTCGTTAAAGGGTTGGAACCGCTCCTTGACAGGCTGAAAGGACGCGGGATACCATTTACCATTGCAACAGCAGCCAATAAGAATAATGTGGAGTTCTACTTTGAACAGTTTGGACTCTCCAGATGGTTCTCAATTGACAGAATAGTATATGATGATGGGACCCTGCCCGGAAAACCGGAACCGGATGTTTATTTGCGTGCATGCAGGATACTGAACAGGGAACCCGAGGACTGCATCGTGGTGGAAGACTCACCGGCCGGCCTATTGGCAGCAGAACGTGCAGGTGTTGGCAGGATCATTGCCATGGTTTCAACGTTGGATATAGCAGCCATTAAGAACCAGTCGATGGCAGATGCATTCATTGAGGATTTTGATGGATTTGAACAAGCTGCCGGATTGGAAGAGTAATCGGATTTTGACAGACAATAGGAAGATCAATTCATATAAAAAATGAAATATATAATTATGTGATGTGGAATTTGCAGTTACGGCTGATCAGCTATTACTGAATAGTTTCCTTTGTTTCAATGATTATTGGAATCTCAATGTTTTTTGATGGAGGGGCCTGCTTTTTTACCAGATAATCGAATAATGTTTTAACCAACAGATATCCCTGCAGTTCGGGATTTTGCCCCAATGCGAAATCGACGGTTTCAGAATTCAATAATTCAATTGTATCCGGTATCAAGTCGTGGCAAATTACTTTTACGGATCCCTGAAGGCCGGCGACACTTAATGCATTACCTACACCGGCAATACCGCCGCCTGTTATGTATATTCCTTTTAAGTCGGAATATTTGTTGGTAAATTCCAGTACGATTCTGAAAGCATCTTCTTTTCTATCCTGATTTTCCTGGACATCAACTATTTTGATGCCGGGATATGATTCCTGCATCTTATCCTTGAACCCGCGCAGGCGTTCCTGATGGCATGAAAGATTCCGGGAACTTATGATGACACCAACATCTGCGGGTTCCGAAATAAGTTTACCCATAAGACCGGCAGCAGTCCGGCCGCCCTTGTAATGATTCTGCCCAATGAAACATATATCATTGATCTCATCGATTTGAGAATTGAAGGTAATTACGGCTATCCCTTTGTCGACTAACAAATTAATCTTATTCTTGACCTGTTTATCATTTATTGGGAATACAGCTATTCCTGAGTACCTTTGATTTTCAAAATCATTTAATATGCTTATTTGCTCTGCCGGTTCTAGAGAACTGAGCATTTTAGTTGTAATTTCTATTCCAAAATGAATGAATTCATCCTGGGCCTTATGAATTCCGCGAATAATTTCATGTACAAACGGATTGTATTCCGGAGTAAGTATAATGCCGATTTTTATTGGTTCCTTACTTTGAACCAAGGCTTTTCCAATAAAATTAGGTTTGTAGTTGAGTTCTTTTATAATTTTAAGAACTCTATTTTTTGTTTCTGTTTTTACACCCGGACGGTCATTTAATACTTTATCTACTGTGCCGCGTGACACATTTGCTAATTCAGCAATTTGCTTTATCGTGATAACCATGCGCTATTCCTCCGAATAGATGTAATTCATATTTAAGATATATGCTCTGAATCGTCTATTCAAGCAACTAGTCCATTTAAAAATAACATACTAACGTATTCGTGTCCAGAAAATTGTGCTCGAGCACAATTTTCTGGACATCGGATAAGCAGATGAAACAGGAAACAGATTGTATGAAAGAAATAGCATGCAATTTTCGCTCAATATTGCTTGATTGGTTACGAATATTCCATGTTGCACTAGAAATTCAATGGTGCTATCATGTGGATAAAACATTGTGCACGAGCACAAAATTGAAAGGAAGGCCTAAAATGAAGTATGGGACACTTTATTCTTACTGGGGAAATGAATGGAACTGTGACTATTTGGAGACAGCAAAAAAGGTTGCAGGCATTGGGTTTGACATTTTGGAGATCGGAGCCGGACATCTGCTTGCAATGTCGGATACGGAATTAAGAGAACTTAAAGCACTCTCTAAGGGTCTGGGATTAACATTAACCAGCAATATCGGACCAGGCAAAGATAAGGATGTTGCATCTTCAGACGCGCTGACGCGTAAGGCTGGTATTGAATACCTGTCGGCTATTATGACAGCTATGGATAAAATTGATTCCAGATCTTTGGTAGGCGTGCAATATACATATTGGCCCAATGATTTTACAGACCTTGATAAAAAAGCTATATGGGCAAGAGGTGTCGAGAGTGTTAAGACCCTGGGAAAAGTAGCTGAGAAATATAATATTGAAATGTGCCTGGAAGTTGTAAATCGCTTCGAGACGCATATTATGAATACGTGCGAAGAAGCGATGGCGTTTTGCAGCGAAGTTGACAACAGGAATGTTAAGATATTATTAGACACATATCATATGAATATGGAGGAGGACAGCATTCCCGAAGCCATACGACTGGCGGGGACAATGCTCGGCCACCTTCATGTCGGAGAAGGAAACAGAAAGCTTCCTGGAGAAGGGGCACTTCCCTGGAAAGAGATTGGCAAGGCACTCAAAGATATTAACTACAATATGGGAGTGGTAATGGAGCCTTTCTATAATACCGGCGGGGAAGTAGGCAGAGATATTCATGTGTGGAGAGATTTAAGCAAGGGTGCCGGAGTTGATGAGATGAATCGTAGAATAGCGGCATCGCTTCAATTCATAAAAACCCGGTTTGAATAGAAAACTGGAAGAGAGGATTTGGTATTCATATGGCAGAAGTATGGATAATGGGAGAAATGCTCGTTGAAATCATGAGACCGACAGAAGGTATCAGTTTGTATGAGGAAGGATTATTCAGGGGACCTTTCCCGAGCGGTGCGCCGGCCATATTTATTGATACTGTTGCAAGGCTTGGTCACAGCGCCGGAATCATCGGCGGCGTCGGCAGGGATGATTTTGGGAAATGCCTGCTTGACCGCCTTCGAAAAGATGGGGTTGACTGTTCGCTCGTTCTGGAAAGTGATATGTATGCAACGGGTGTTGCATTTGTAACCTATTTTGCAGACGGTTCCAGAAAGTTTATTTTTCATATGGGCAACACGCCTGCTGTTGAGGCCAAAGCCCCCTCAGATATTGATTTGGAAGGTGTCAGGTTTTTCCATATTATGGGATGCTCATTAATGGCACGAAGCGACTTCGCACAGGAAATTGTCAGGACAATGAGAATGGCACGCAAGCTTGGCGCAAAAATCTCTTTTGATCCCAATATAAGAAAAGAACTGCTGAAAGACGAGTCCTTTTTTGAAGTGGTAAAAGAAGTGATGGAGAATACGAATATATTTCTGCCGGGTGTTGAAGAACTGCTTCTGATCTCCGGAAAACAGACTGTGGAAGAGGCTGTTGCCAGGTCTTTTGAAAATCCGGCGCTGGAAATTCTTGTTCTCAAAAACGGATCAAAGGGATGCACCGTATATTCCAGGACAGAAACGATTTCTTTGGGTGTATATCCTGTAAAGGCAGTAGATGCTACCGGAGCAGGCGATAGTTTTGACGGAGCTTTTATCTGCGGCCTTTTGGAGAACCTGGACTTGCTGTCGACAGCCCGGCTGGCTTCTGCTGCCGGCGCTTTGAACACAGCTGCATTCGGACCGATGGAGGGAGATATATCCGTTGATTCGGTGAATCAAATGATTAATGGCGAAAAAGCAAAATAGTAAATGGTTCGGGAAAAGTTATGCGTGTTTATAGGAGATTGAACAATGGAATTTAAAAATTTTGATCTGAATTATTCGCTGGAAGGCAAGGTATGTGCCGTCACAGGAGCCGCACAAGGCATTGGAATGAGCATTGCTGAGTTGTTTTCCCAAAAGGGGGCAACGGTTGCCGCTATAGATTTATCTGCGGATGTATTTGCGACAGTAAAAAAACTCGGGAAGAATGCCTGCGGAATCGTTGGGGACATTACGGAAAAAGAAGCCCCGTCCAGAATTATTGCAGAAGTGATCAGTACTTTCGGAAAAATTGACGTACTCGTGAATTGTGCTGGAATCGACCCGCTCGGGCCTGCAGAATTATTCGCCGAAGATCAGTGGGATAGAACAATGGCTGTAAATTTGAAAGCCCCATTTCGACTTTCACAGGAAGCTGCGAAGGAGATGATTAAGGCGGGTCAAGGCGGAAGGATTATAAACATGGCGTCTCAGGCCGGGATTGTTGCCATTGACGGGCATATTGGATACTCGACAAGCAAAGCAGGAATGATCGGTATGACTAAATCAATGGCGTTTGAGTGGGGTAAATATGGTATTACGGTAAACGCCGTATCACCTACGGTTACGATGACCGAAATGGGCACTAAAACCTGGCATGGAGAAATTGCGCGTACTGCACTTCAGCAGACACCGGCAGGACGATTCTGCCAGCCGGTTGAAGTGGCGGGACTGTGTGTCTATTTGGCAAGTGATGCCTCTGAAATGGTGACAGGTGCTAATTTTGTAATCGATGGCGGATATACGATTCATTAATTGTTTTTCCTTTTCCTTAAGGTACCTTTTGCACGATAATAAATATTATTATAAGTTGCAGAAGACAGTTCCGACAGCCTGGTCGGAGGACGCGGCGATGCATACTGCGGACTTTTGAATGCCAGCTATAATCTGAAGCTGCGCAATATCCGGGCTTATATTCCTGATTATCCGGTTGGTACGCCTGCAGAAGCAGCTCAAATGATTGCAGAATTTGTTCCGCTGGCAAAGGCCGTCATTGGAATCAGCCGTCTTAAAATCATTTCATTCGGACCACGGCCGCAGGACTTTATGGCATGCAATGCTCCGATTAAGCAACTCTTCAACCTGGGTGTGGAGATTGAGGAAAATTCCGAACTGGATCTTTTCAGCTCATTCAAAAAACATGCCGGTGATGCAAGAATTCCCGGTGTCGTGAAGGAAATGGAAGAGGAACTTGGAGCCGGCATTAATAAACCGTCCATTCTTCCCAAACTGGCACAATATGAAATCACGCTTCTCGACTGGATGGAATCACATAAAGGCAGCAGGGAATTTGTAGTATTTGCTAACAAATGCTGGCCATCCTTTCAGCTGGAGTTCGGGTTTGTCCCGTGCTTTGTTAACAGCCGCCTGGCTGCAAAGGGGATACCGGTATCCTGTGAAGTTGATATTTACGGAGCGCTCAGTGAATATATCGGCTGCTGTGTAAGTGATGATATTGTGACACTTCTGGACATCAACAATACGGTTCCGGCCGATATGTACCTTAAGGATATTGAGGGCAAATTCCCTTACAGCCAGAACGATACTTTCATGGGATTCCATTGCGGCAACACATCATCATCCAAACTTTCTTCATGCAGTATGAAATACCAGATGATCATGGCAAGAACTCTTCCTGAAGAAGTCACGCAGGGCACATTGGAAGGCGATATCATACCCGGGAAAATAACATTTTTCCGTCTCCAAAGCACAGCTGATTCACAGCTTAAGGCATATGTGGCAGAAGGCGAAGTACTTCCCGTCGCAACGAGGTCTTTCGGCGGAATCGGGATTTTTGCCATACCTGAAATGGGTCGATTCTACCGTCATGTCCTGATCGAAGGCAACTATCCTCATCATAGTGCCGTGGCCTTCGGCCATTTTGGAAAAACACTATATGAAGTATTTAAATACATAGGTGTACCAGAAATTGGCTTTAACCATCCGAAGGGCATGCTCTATCAATCAGAAAATCCATTCGGATAAAGTCCGTTCCGGAATCGAACAGATTTTTCAGGAATGAAGTTCGACCGTTCACAACATCAGTGTCAAGGGAGCGTTATGTGAGATGTTTCCTCCTTCATCTCACTTTGGCTTGGGGCATCCCTGAAAATAGGGATATAAAAAACATCGCAGTTTCTTTAGTAGGAGAAACCTGCGATGTTTTTCTTTTGATGAAGAATCCTCAGATGCCGTTCGTTTGAATTAATTGATATTTTACAGGATTTTACTTATCTGCCTATACCTTGACTTGGGTGTCACGCCACCCTAATTACATTAGTTCGGGAATCCAGGATTTGTGCCATGATCCTTCAGTCTCACCATACTGCATGCCATACACCTGCATCGTCCACGATTGCATCCTGGACAGCTTCCCCGGTATCCGCTGCAAAGCCGTATCCGTCTTCGGCCAATTCCCAGGTCTCATCTGCCAGATCCAGCAGATTATTGGCAAGATCAGCATCTTCATTTATTACGGATTCAGAATTTAGATCCATTTTTTCCTCAGGCAGCCGGTCGGACAGGTCGTCCCATACGGATTCGAGAACTGCCTGCCATTCCTTAATTACATCGATTCTTTCTACCGGACCGGCTTCAAGCCAGCGTATCATCAAGTCGATTTCCTTATCCGTAACAGGGCCTTCAACATAATCGTACCGGCGGACGAGTTCCTGATACCCGTCGATGGCTGCGCGTATATCACCTGTTCGGATGCTGATGCGCGAGATGCCCAGGAGTGCCTGGACATCTTCCGGTTTGTCACGTAAGACAAGATGAAGGAGATTCATTGCCTGTTCCCGGATTTTCCGAACCATTTCTGCATGGACTTTGATTATATATTCCGGCCAGGTTGAAACATCCTGCGCAGGAATCGACAAATGTACAAGTCCTCAGTTAGCTGCTGTTCCTGTCTGCAGAATGCGAGTCGAAGACGTCTGCCCGTTCAGCGCGAGGGATACTTCATACTGACATTCACCGGGCTCTCCGGTTATCTGGAAATCAATGGAAATACTGTCATCAGCCTGCACTACAGTTATATCTCGTACAACAAGCGGTGCTGTAATCTTCTGGGCAAGAATCGCGAGGTTACCGGTGGCGTTTCCTTTTATTTCCACACGCCACATACCTGCCTGGGCAATATCAACGGTTTCAATTTTTTCCTGAGCTGTGGCAGTTGCAAGGACCGGACTTGGAAGAAACCAGACGCCAATCAATACAAAAACGAGGACAAAATACTTTCGCATACGATCGCCCCCTCCACTATTTTCATAATATCACGAAGGGGCGTATCTTCAAATGTTGAAGTAAAAAATAATTTACAATTTGCTTCGAGCTGCAAGATACTATATCATCATCCAAACAGTTGTAGAAATCAAAATTAAAGCAGATACTATTACAAGGCGGTACAAAAAATGACAAAACCTGTCAAACCTGTTACAACCGGAAAAACTCAAAATGCTGCGGTGGAAGCGGTTAAAGACAAGACTTCCTCCCCCGCTGCAAGGCGGCGAAAAACACGTCTGTTTCAACTGAGTGTTGGAATAATGCTTGCAGCATTTGCGGTTTTGACATTCTTAGTTATCACAGTTCCTTCATTTGCTATTGATCTGAGTATTGCAATTGGCTTGCAATCGATCAATAATCCGGTCTTTTCCGGGCTGATGACCTTGATAAGCTGGGCTGGGTTTTCCCCGCAATCATTTATAGCATCGGCCGTAATCATCGTGATTCTATTTGTTCTGGGGTATCGGTGGGAGTCCGTTGCCGCTCTCGTCATATCGGTGATTGTTCCATTACTCAATTTTCTCATAAAAACCCTGGTTCATCGTACCCGTCCGGGCGTGGATCTGATTCATGTAGTCAGAGTACTCAATGACTATAGTTTCCCGAGCGGACATGTCATGTTCTATACTGGATTTTTCGGATTTGTCTGTTTCCTGACTTATACGCTGCTCAAACCATCCTGGATACGGACTTTGCTGCTGATTGTTTTTGTAAGTCACATTCTCCTGGTTGGAATATCCCGTATCTATCTTGGACAGCACTGGGCCAGTGATGTGTTGGGTGCGTATCTATTGGGAGGATTATGTCTTATTGCCGGTATTCGTTTTTACCGTTGGGGTAAAACACGCTTTTTTATTCATCAGCCTTGTTGCGGCAGAGAATAAACCTGGATAGCGGCGCATCTTTGTTATAGCAACGGTCCAAACAGGCGGAGAATCTTTCCGATAATACGGCTTGTAAAGGGAAGGGACATATAATCCTGTATATTGATTTCCTGGCAAAGCTGCCGTGTATTTTCATAGTCATCAGAAATAACCTTTACTGCAGGACAATCGGCAAGTAATAAGCCTACTTCATAATTAAGATAGAAACTGCGGGAATCCATATTATAAGAACCGACAGTTGCTATGGCGTCATCAGAGACGAAGATTTTTGCATGGACGAAACCAGGTGTGTATTCATAAATTTTAACTCCTGCACGGATTAATTCCGGATAAAAACTTTTGGCTACCATAAAAGGGATTTTCTTATCCGGGATATGCGGGATCATTATTTTCACATCTATGCCTCGTTGTGCAGCGTAGGCAACTGCTTTCAAAATAACACTTCCCAAAACCAGGTAAGGAGACATGATCCATACATATTTTTGGGCCTGATTCAAAATATCGAGGTAAACAGTCTCTCCGATTTCATTATGTATATTGGGAGAATCAGCATACGGCACAACATATCCCTTTTTACCGGTATTTTGATGCTCCTTCGGTTTGTTTGCACCATCAGCAATATAATTTTCCCAAATATCCTCGCGTTTATCACCTTTCAAATGCCAGTTTTGAAGAAAAAGCACCACAAAAGTCTTAACGGCATCGCCTTTAATCTTCACAACAACGTCTTTCCAGTGACCAAGGGGGTGAGTATAATTTGCATACTCATCCGAAAGGTTGAATCCCCCTGTAAAAGCAACTTCACCGTCAATAACCGTAATCTTGCGGTGATCCCTGTTGTTTTGATCCGTTGACAGAAATGGACTTAACGGTTCAAAAACATTGACATGTATTCCCAGTTCCCTCAATGTCTCAGGGAAAAGATAGGGCAATGTTTTGGTATGACAAAATCCATCATACATGATGCGGATTTCTACGCCGGCTGCTGCCCGTTCTTTTAGAATTTCAATTAAATCATCTAGCAATGTCCCGGGAAGCACAATGAAATATTCCATAAAAATATAAGTCTTCGCGTTCTTCAAAGCAGTTTTCATTGCTTCAAATCCCTTTTCCCCTGAATTATAATATTCTGCATCTGTATCATCATAAACAGGATAGGAGCCTTTCTTTTGAAGGAAATGCAGTAATCCCATCCTGCCAGGTATATCATGCCCTGCACCTTTTTGCGTTTCTTCACTGACCTCAAGCAAATAGGATGTGTCTTTAATAAGCTTCTGAACCTTAACGGCATTAGTCCTCCACTTGGGATTAATTTCAAAATACAGGTAATAAAGAATTCCGAAAATCGGAAGCAGACACATAAATGTCAGCCAGGCAATTTTAAATTCCGGACTTTCCTGCCTGTTTACAATATATACGGCCAAAAGAAAACTCAATATTAAGTTGATAACAAAAATGTAATTCAAATACGCGGTCAGCAAAAAGAAACATACTCCAAGAAGAATAAACTGCAGCAGAAGAAATAGAGTAATCAAAAAACTGCGGCCGAATATCTTTTTGGCTATTTTTTTCCCAAACTTATTTCTCTTGCTATTCATAGGATTTTGTCTCCGTATCTTCGTCTTTTCTCTGTTGCCGGCACGTGCCTGAATGCCGAAAGCGGACGATATCCGCTAAAGGCAATTCGTTACGCCTGCGCCGGGAAAAGTGATTACTATATGTATGTATTTATCATATATTTAAATGATGTTGTTCACAATAACAGGGAAAAATATAGGGCATAAAAGGAGCGCATTTGATCGCCGGTGCGTTATAATCAGATGAAAGCTAATGGGACAAAATGAGGGAAAGCAGGGATTTTCCGATTCTCGTAAAGCCGGTATGCACATCACCGGACTAATATGAACACACCTTTATGAAATCGCAGGGCAAGTTCGGATTCTTTTCCTTTTAATGTATGGAGGAATGTATTATGAACATATACATCAAGTCATTATATACACATACTTATGAGGGCAGTATTCATGTGGATGATCTGCTTTACCTGTATGAAAAGATACGGACAATTGCTTTTTTTAGATATCCGGATTTTAAAAAAATCGAGCCCTTGTTCGAAATCAGTTCAGAGCAGGGGGATATAAAGGATCTTACAGCCCAAAAGCTGGAAAATTCATTTTCTCCGGATGAAATGTTAACAAGCTGCAGCTTTACACTCCGCCTGCCTGCTTCGGGTAATCAACAGCAGGACGTAACTTCCATATCTTTTACCAGTGGCAACCAGCAAAGTATCCGTATCAAGGCAGAGGGGACAAATCAGCAGCAGGTTGACGCAATTGTAAACACAATCATTTATAAGATTAATCCATATGTCTCTGATATGAATAAAGGCAGACAGCCCCCCGTGATGCATGAAGAAAGAAAAGCATACGCATTACCAACTGAACCCGCAAAACGTGATAAGCCGAATCTCGGCAAGGATATGTTTGAAGCTCCGGTTATCAAATCCAATCTTTCCGATGCAGACAAAGAGCGTCTCGAAAAAGACTCCCGCAGGAATTCAATATATATTTTAGCCGGGATTGCAGTAATTGTTTTATTTATTGTAATTGTTGTTATAATTAATGCCTTGAAGTGACATACCGCTTAGGCATGAGGTTACATAAATGAGTTTACTGACAGTTGAAAAATTGAGCCACGGTTTCGGCGATCGTATCATTTTCGAAGATATTTCGTTTCGCCTTAACCGGGGAGAGCATATCGGTCTGGTCGGGGCTAACGGAGAAGGTAAATCTACTTTCATGAATATCGTTACGGATCATATGGAACCTGATGAAGGTTCCATTTTATGGTCTAAAGGGATTAAAGCCGGTTATCTGGATCAGCATACCATTCTTACAAACGGACTTACCATCCGCGATATCCTTCGACAGGCCTTTGATCATCTGAACAGTAAGCAGGCACGTCTCGAAGAGATATATACGCTTTTGGGCGAGGCCGATGAAGACGCCATGATGGAGCTGATGGATGAGATGGGTGAACTGCAGACCCAAATCGAGCACAGTGATTTTTTCCTGATGGATGCCAAAATTGAAGAGACAGCCGGAGCACTGGGCTTAATGAATTTTGGTCTCGAAACGGACGTTACAGCACTGAGCGGAGGCCAGCGCACCAAGGTCCTTCTGGCCAAGCTTCTGCTTGAAAAACCGGATATCCTTCTGCTGGATGAGCCTACAAATTATCTTGACGAGGATCATATCACATGGCTCAGGCAGTATCTGCTTGATTACGAGAACGCTTTTATTCTGATTTCACATGATGTCCCTTTCATGAACAGCGTCATTAACGTGGTCTATCATGTCAGCAACTGTCATCTGGACCGCTATGCCGGAGATTACAGCCATTTCCTGGAAGTATATGAAGTACAGAAGTCCCAAAGGGAAAATGCATATGAGCGTCAGCAAATGGAAATAGCAAGCCTCAAGGATTTTGTCGCCCGTAATAAAGCACGTGTTTCCACCCGGAATATGGCGATGAGCCGGCAGAAGAAGATAGATAAAATGGATGTGATCGAGCTGGATAAAGAGCGCCTGGTTCCTGTATTTTCATTTCGTTCCGATCGCGCCCCCAGCCGGGTGATATTTGATGCGCAAGACCTTGTGATAGGATACGACGACCCATTAAGCAGGCCAATCGACCTGCAGTTGGAACGAGGTCAGAAAATATCTCTGGTTGGTGCCAATGGAATCGGTAAAACAACACTCCTCAAAAGCCTTCTCGGCCTTACACCAGCCCTGTCCGGAGAACACAGACAAGGAGAATACCTCTCGATCGGATATTTCGAACAGGAAAACGCCGATGACAGAAGCCGTACCTGCCTTGAATCCCTGGGAGACGAGTTTCCTTCGATGAGCATCTCGGAACTCCGCAGTGCCCTGGCACGCTGCGGACTGACGCCCAAGCATATCGACAGCAAAGTGTCCGTCCTAAGCGGCGGTGAGCAGGCCAAGCTGCGGTTATGCAAGCTGATGAACCAAAAGCACAATCTGCTCGTACTTGACGAACC
Source organism: Eubacteriales bacterium (assembly GCA_037143795.1). Classification (GTDB taxonomy): domain Bacteria; phylum Bacillota; class Clostridia; order Saccharofermentanales; family Saccharofermentanaceae; genus Firm-13. The sequence continues at coordinate 77,386 of JBAWXZ010000012.1, forward strand.
GACCAACCACCTCGACACAGTCGCCAAGGATGTCCTGAAAACGGCCTTGAAAGATTACTCCGGAACAATCCTGATGGTGTGCCATGAGCCGGAATTCTATGAAGATATCGTAACCGGGACCTGGGATGCAGGGGAATGGGCGCTTAAGCTGTAAAAGATTTTGAGGTAGGGTATCAGTCACTGAAATACTTTTTACCGGAGGGAAATATGATAAATATTTTATGCTTTGGCGACTCGAATACATACGGATATAACCCTTCAAATAAAGCGCGGTATATGCGTCAGGAAAGATGGACAGGAGTTTTACAGCAAGATCTGGGCCAGGAATATTATGTCATTGAGGAAGGCCTGAACGGGCGTACTATTCTCTATGATGATCCAATTGAAGGTGATAAATGCGGGAAAAAACATTTGCCTATGCTGCTGGCCTCTCATATACCCTTGGACTTTATCATAGTCATGCTGGGAACCAATGATTTGAAAACCAGATTTGGCTCGTCTTCAGCTGACATCATGTTGGGAATGGAATCCATAATCAGAATAATAAAAGACATGAAAGCTTGTGCAAAGCCAGAAAACATATTGATACTCGCACCTGCTCCTCTGAATAATGAAATGGATCCATACTTAAAGTACATGTTTGGAGACCCAATGCACAAAAGCATGGAAATGACAGATCGCTATCGCGATTTAGCCAAAAATGAGAATACATATTTTATGTCTGTTGGGGATATGACGCAAGTATCCGAACTGGATGGCGTGCATCTGTCGTTAGATGGGCATAAAATGCTGGGGTTGAAAATAGCTGAACTGCTCAAACAAATATTTGAAACAAAATAAATAGACACATATATTAGGTTGTTTCTATTTCACTTACAGCAACAAAATCAACTTCCAGATCACCGACCTGCCCCACATAGACAGAAAATCCTCCGCAGAAGTTCCAGATAAACCGCATTTTCAAAAATGTGCCATATCCGGATCAGGAAAATATCAGAATTTATTTTTCATGTCAGCAATTTCGCTATTCTGGTTGTCCATGGTTGTTGGCAGGTTTATTGGTATATTTATGAGTGGCAAAGAAAAATCGGGTATTCATTTTTCCCCCCCCCCGATAGTATTTGGCTGCGGACCGGTATGGCCGATGCTGCTTGTACTTGCAGCGAAAGTATTTCCTGACAGAAGCGGTTCAGCTTATGCTGTCATGATGGTATTCTCAACTGCCGGATATATGATTTTTCCTTTCTTTATGGGTAGTCTGGTAAACAATTTAAACATTACACTCATAGGATGCGGTATTTTGTCAGCGATCGTATTTATTCTATCATTTTTGCCTGAGAAATTTGAATTGCATGTTTAATTCAATTGTTTAATTTGCCTGTATTCGTTTTCAATGCATTTTAAGCAACTCAGACTTGCGCAAATAACCGAAATGGATGCAAAAAGGAATATTTCTACGATTGAACGTTACGAAAAAGAATAAATTCTAGTTTAGCTGGTGAAAGCAACATCAAGTAAACCTGTGAAACGCTGGATTCGGTAATAAGCACAATGACACTTCTTTTGGGCGGAATTGCCGGCATTTCACTTCTTGTCGGAGGAATCATTGGCATCCTGGTTTCGTGGGGAATTCCGGCGATTGTGTCAGTAATCGCATAAATGAGCTTTGCATGACAGGCAGCAGCCATGCGAAGCGTTTTACAGATGTTTTTTAGAGAAAATCGAATCCCTGGGAATCCAGATGGTTTACGGCTCCGGAACATTCTTTTATCTACTATCAGATGGCTGATTACTGCCAAAATGCCAACTTGTGTGGTTTGCTAATTTTGATCAAGTTAAAAAGGACTTGTACTCAACAGCCCCTGTCTTATATCCGTGACAACCATAAGGAAAAGCTGAATATAAAATATAGTTTGAATTTATAGATGTCTGTTTCCTGGAAATGTTTGACTGAAATTTAATTATGTTTTCTGAATAGCAGAATAGGTTTCGAAAAAGAAAGCAAATAACAAAAAATAAGATAACAATATTGACACAATTATTTCTAATGGTATAATTAAAGCATAATAATCTTTCCCGTATACTGAATAACAAAAATATGGAGGAAATACAATGGAATTCAAAGTTTATCAGAAAGAACTGGAATTAGAATCAAGAGGATGGATCCCTACATTTCATGATGTTTCAAAGGAAGTATTAAGTATTGTCAATGCTTCCGGCGTTAAAAATGGCACTTGTAACATTTCATCGCACCATACCACCTGCTCTGTGATGATTCAAGAGTGTTCTCATGACATCGACTCATTTGATTTGGAATTTCTTCAGCATGATTTGTTGGACATTATGCGTAAAATGATCCCTGACTTTGCAGAAGAAGGGCAGTACCGGCATCCGGGTCCCATCCATTCACAGTTCGGTCGATATGTGAACGAACCCGGCAACTTCACCAGCATGAATACGGATGGACATCTTAGATCCGTGTTTTTTGGCCGCAGCGAAGTCATGACGGTCAAGGACGGCATTCTGGACGGCGGCGAATTTGCGCATATCTACTTCGTTGACTGGGACCATGTACGTGCACGCACCAGACAGCTTAATGTGACTGTAATGGGCACCACAGAGGATGTCGAGGATCGTAAGATCAATGAGGGCAAGGTCATCAATACTCTGCGTAAATTTACAGAAAAAGAGAAGTCGTATATGGAAGAATATGACCTGCAACTAAAGAGATAATAGTACAAAGCCTTTGAACAAAATATTAAAGCACAAGACCGGATGCCGTATTATGCATCTGGTTTTGTGCTTTCTGTCTTATGTAAATAGAAAAAGCTGCTGCGTCCTGAACAATCTCTGCTCATTTCGCAACAGCTTTTATTTGTTGACCATAATATTCACAGTCAAACAGTTCATACGATCCGAAAGAAGTATACCCTGCGGCGAAGTCTTGAAAAAACGAACTGAAACCGCATCTGCATAAATACCGGGTCATTCCGCCTCACCACAACGCTGCCGTATATAGTTTCGTAGAATTACCCCCATTGTTTTTGTGATTATTTATGAAGTGCGTCCCACGCTTTGCGGACTGCACTAATCATTTCATCTATCATCGCTGCTCGGTCCGGAGCTTTAATTACTCCACTGGAAGAGCCAGTAGCCTCAGCCCCGGCATATATTACATCATAGACATCCTGGCCCTTACTGATTCCAGCACCTTGAAGTACAAATATATCCGGGTTTACAGATTTAACAGCATCAATCGAAGCTTCCACATAATTCATATCACTGGTCTTGCCGGTGCCGATGAGTTCAGATGGCTCTGCAACAATAATATTCGGGGCTAATCGGGCTATCGCGGCTGCTTCATCAATTGAATCAGAACACACAATACTGATAAGTCCTACCTCATCAGCACGCCTGATCGACTGATGCAAAACACCAAGAGACAAAGGCTTTTCACAATGATTGAGCATGACACCGACGGCACCTGCTGCAATCAATGATTCAGGCAGTGTGTCTGCCAAACCACGGCCGGGATATAGGGGATCCATATGAGGTGCAAATACAAAAATACGGTCGGTAGCTTCTGCGACTCTGCGGATATCTACAATTGGAGTCGTAAATATGATGTCAATATCATATTTCTTTGCCGCTGCATCTGCTGCTTTAGCCAGCTCAAAAACATCATCACCATACAAATACGATTTTGGACCTATTTCAAAAAACGGCGGTTTTAATTTTGAACCAAGGAACATGTGTTTACCTCCATTACGTTATTTCTATGTAAGATTACTAAATAAAAGGTAATAAGTCAATATGATTTATCTTTTACTTTTTATTGATTTTCTTTAAGAAAAGAATTATGATGTTAAAATAGAGCATGGAGGTACAAATATGATTATTGCACCATCTTTACTGGCAGCTGATGCCGGCCGATATTCCGAAGAAATTTTATCTGTTCAAAACGCAGGAGCAGAATATTTGCATATTGATGTTATGGATGGACATTTTGTCCCCAATCTTTCTTTTGGACCCAATATTTTAATGGGGATTCGGAAAGATAGTAATTTGTTCTTAGATGTCCACTTGATGATTGAACATCCGGCAGATTACTTTCAAGCATTTATTGATGCAGGTGCTGATGGAATAACGATACATGCAGAAGTAAGTGATGATTGGATGTCAATTCAAAAGGCATGTAAAAGTCAGGGCGTCAGTTTTGGCATATCACTTTGCCCGAAGACATCTTTACGGAGCATCATGAATGTATTGCCTGCCGTTGATATTCTATTGATTATGGGGATTAATCCAGGGTTTGGGGGGCAAAAACTTTTGCCGGATACCTATGAAAAAATTGAAGAAAGTGTGAAAATACGATCTGAACTGGATGCTCATTTTCTGATTAGTATGGACGGTGGAGTTGATCAACAGAATGCTGTACAGCTTGCTTCATCCGGAGTAGATATTCTGGTAGCCGGCAGTGCAGTATTTGGAAATATAGATAGAAAAGCAGCAATGATTGGATTGAAAAGTGGAGGAGCAAAATGATTATAGAAGGAATGAAAAGGGCAAAAGAAGCATTTCAAATTGAGTCCGCATGCCTCGCGGCGGCTTTTGATTATTTAGATGAAAAAGAATTTGCACGGGCAGTGGATGTGTTGGTTCAAGCACAAAGAATCGCAGCTAGCGGATGCGGACATTCAGGTATTGCCTGTCAGCATTTTGCACATTTGATGTGCTGCATTGAACGGCCGGCACGCTTTATCTCTCCTGCAGAAGCTCTGCATGGAGCAACAGGATTTATGCACAAGGGTGATGTTATGCTGTTGGCTTCACGTGGCGGAAAAACTAAAGAATTAATACCAATTCTGGATATTTGCAAGATAAAAGGAGTAACAGTAATTGCAGTAACGGAAAATATGGAGTCACCCCTTGCCAAGGGTTCCGATATAGTACTTGCAATGCATGTTAATCGTGAGACTGACAAATATAATAGTCAGGGAACTACCAGTTTTACTGCTATGTCCATAATCTTTGATGCTATTCAGTCTGCCCTGATAGAGGAAACCGGTTATACAAATGACCAATTTGCGCTGATTCATCCCGGCGGAGCTGTGGGAGAACGTCTGAACAGCTAAACAATTTTCAGAATTAACCAACACATGATATACTGAATCAACCAGTAAAGGGAGGCGATACAGGCATGACAAACAATGGACTGAAGATCGATGTACGAAGAAAAAAAATATTAGATTATTTAAGCAGAGATGGTCTGGTGCGTGTATCGCAGCTTAGTGAAGAACTTGGTGCAACCATGGTTACCATTCGCAGTGATTTGGATGCCCTTGCCCAGGATGGATACTTGGAACGTACTCAGGGCGGCGCGATTCAAACCGTGAAGAATTACTATAATTTAGATTTTTTACGCAGCAAACAGACAAATGTTGATCAGAAAAAGGCAATTGCAGTTGCAGCTGCCGGACTTGTCCGGGATGGTGATACCCTGATGATTAATTCAGGGACAACAACATACTTTACTGCGGTAGAACTAAAAAAATATAAAAATCTGAATATAGTTACCAATTCAATATCCGTTGCAATGGAATTGAGTGCACACCCAACTTTTAGAGTGATTCTATTAGGTGGTGATATTAACGCTCAATACTCATTTACGCATGGAAACGATGCCTTGGAACAGCTGAAAAGATATAAGGCGGATCGTGCGATTTTATCTATGGACGGCATTTCCAGCGAGATAGGACTCACAACGTATCACGCAGAAGAAGCCACCATTGACCGCATTATGATGGAGCGTGCCAGGGAAACAATAATCGTTGCGGACAGTACTAAGCTTGGTCATGAAAGTTTTTCCTATGTGGCCGACATCGAAAAAGTTCAGTACTGGGTAACGGATCGCGCAGCGGATAAGAAATTGCTGGAAGAAATACATAAAAGGGGCGTGGAAGTTACAATAGCACCATAGTGGTTTGCGGTGGATTAACGAATCCTGCCTGATTATGAAATGAGGAATGTGTGATTAGAAAATTGTTAGCGATAGACCTTGACGGAACTGCCGTTTGCGATAACGGAAAGATTGGCAGCCTGACAAAACAGGCGCTTGCCGCGGCAAGGCAGGAGGGGCATATCGTTTGCTTTGTCACCGGCCGCAGAGATATTGATATGCTTCCGCTGGGTCAGGATTATCGCTGTGCGGACTATCTGATTTTAAACAATGGCGGGAAAATAACATCCACATTTGACGGAGAAGTGTTGGAGAACGATCTTGTAGAAAATGAAGACACAAAGAGGCTAATTGAATACTGCCTGCAAAAAGACTATTCATTGCATATATTCAGCGGGATGTACTGGGCAGTCAACAAAATAACTCCGGATACACAAAAATATAGCAGGGAACTGGGAATCATACCCGAATATTACCGGGATGTTGATGAAGTTTTGTGTGAACGGATAGAAGGATTTACAATGACCTCCGAAGGCCGGGATATCGGTGCATTTATTGATGCTGCAGGAATGAATTTGACTTATATTGATTCACAGCCCACATGCATTGATATTATGAAAAAGGGGATTTCCAAGTGGAGAGGCGTTCAATCTCTTGCTGAAAAATTGAATATTCCGGTTACCGATACAATTGCCGCGGGAAATTATACAAATGATATAGAAATGCTGGTAAATGCCGGAGTGGGAGTTGCCGTTCAAAACGCAATTCCCAGTGTTAAAGCTGCGGCCGACTTTGTGACCTTGCTGGACAATAATCACGATCCGGTTGCCGAGATAGTAATGAAATATATTTTATGCAGGGAAAATTGACAGTTGGCTCTTATGGCTTTATCCAAACAGCCGGCATGCGTTATTGTAAAAGATATCTTCCACATCCGAACTCGCTAAATCCAACATATCGCAAGCCTGTCGTACTGCTAACAGGTTTTCCACAATGATCAAATTAGTGTGAAGTGTGTGGTTCGGGGACATTTTCTCCAGATCATTTTTTTGAATCCAGTAAAATCCGTCAGATAGAGAAATTGCTTTGCCTCGGATTAAGCCGATCGGGTAATCACTGCCCCACATGACTTTTTTAACGCCGGCACGCTTGATACATTCAAAGATAGGTGCTGCTTCGCATATTGCCGAAAAATCATACCAGACATTAGGAAAACGGGCAAGAAGTCGGACAGACTCCAAAGCGGTCCATGCTGCAAAGCTGCGGGCACAATGGGCAAGAATTACGGTGGCATGGGGGTACTTCTCAGCCATCACCTGTATATATGCCAGATTTTCCGGGTCTGCCAGAGAACGGTCTTTCATCAAGTGAAGTGTAATGACTAAATGGAGGTCATTTGCAACCTGCCATGCCGACTCAGGAAGGAATTCTGCTATTCCTGTATTGGCATGATAGCCTGGCGCGGCATAATAATAGCATTTGAAGCCACAGATTCCGGGGTGAACCAGCATGGATTCCAAGTCTCCAGTGGTATCGCCTGCAAGAATATAGAGCTCTGCCACATTACCAGGGTTCTTTTCCAATTGCTGCACCATATAGAGATTGGCTGCATCACGGTTTCCAGTGGCAGGATCAGTCATTGTCGGATCCGGCATGGGAATCATATTTGCCTTCAAAACTGTTGTTTCAGGAATGATATTCCTTAAGTCGGCCCGGTAGGTGTCCATGTCGGCTTTCGGCCGGCTGAATGCACCATTCGGAATTGAATTGGCAAAAGGAATATGGGACGCTTCATAGAAATGGGCATGCGCATCAAAAATTTTACCGGGCAGGAATGTCCGAAGTATCTGTGCTGCATTAAAATCTTCTTCGGAAAATGACAGGTTTTTATAGGACATGGGTTTACACCTCAACTTGACTACTTCGCAGCATTAAACCACGTGCCGGGATTTAAAACTTTAGGATCTACAAGACAAAATGCTTCATGTATGCTATTCATCTGATCGGTGTTCAGCTGAATAGTTTGGTTGATCAGGTCCGCATTGATGACTACCTGTTCTTCCTTTTCACAGCCCAGCACCAGACAAGTGATGCCTTTGAGAGACATTAGAAAGGACATTGCCAGTACAGCAGGGGACAGCCGGAACTCATCACAGAATGCGTGAAAACGGGTTAAGGCAGGCTTGCAGAATGCCATCTGGGATTCCAGGTCTTCCGGCTGTTTAAAAATCAGTCCCTGTAGAAATGCACTGCGGACAAAAATCATAATTCCCTTGTCGCTTAGCTTTTGGATGCCGCCATTGTCAATCTGAGCCCAGTCGAAAATATTCAGTGGAATCTGGACAGCATCAACTCCGGATTCAGCCAAAACAGAATAGTCATGGCGGGAATAGGCGGAAATTGCACTAAAGCGAATGTCGCCGGATTCCTTCAGCTCGTTGAAAACAAGTCTCATATTTTCACGGTCACAGTCATAATCAGCGAAGTCATGCAGCATCAGAACAGGAAGCTGTTTGAGACCAAGACGTTGTTTGCAGCCATCGACCTGCTCGCGGACACTCCTGCGCAGACTAGCCAGTGACCTATGATCCAGATGGCTTATTTTTGTTGTTATCAGAGGGGTACTTTTATCTTTGCGGGTTTTTAACCATTCTCCGATAATCACTTCGGCATCGCCATAATCGTTGGCTGTGTCCAGGCTGTTGACGCCCGTATCCATTGCTTTGTCGAGGATGGCAAATGCTGATTCACGGGAAGGCTTGCCGCTGTTATTGTTGATGCCGTAGTTCATACCAAGTTGGACGGTGCCCAGAGAAAAGGCGGATAGATTCAAATCTTTTACACATTGATATTTCATGGTTTGTTCACCTCTTTTTTTGAGTTGTTTTCACCAGATTGTCCAACCGCCATCCATTACAAGAGTAGCGCCGGTCATATAAGCAGAAGCGTCTGCAGCCAGGAATGCGATCGGTCCTTTGATATCGTCTTCGCCTGCAAAGCAGCCAAGCGGGCAGTTCTCAATATAGTTGTCAACAAAGGCCTTTTTGGATTCGTCATCCAACAGGCCTGGATTGAAGCCTCCGGGGCAGATGCAATTAACGCGGATGCCGTTTTTGCCGTAACGCCCGGCCATGTATTTGGTCATGCCGACCATCGCCCACTTTTCAGTGGTGTAGTTGATCGGCTGATCCCCCATCGACTCGGGATAAAATGGAAAATGGGGGCAATCAAGGCCGCGCATGGAACTAATGTTAATAATGCTGCCCTTTCCCTGCCTGACCATATAGCTGATAACAGACTGGGAGAGAAGTATCTGGCCGTTCAGGTTTGTGCTGCAGGAATCCTGAAGCTTTTCGCGTGTAGCAGTTTCGAGCGAGACCAGGTTCCGGCGGTCCACAGCATTATTGACAAGAATGTCAATGGAACCGAATTTTACATAAACAGCGTCAGTCAAAGCCTTGATGGAAGAGTCATCATTCAGGTCCAATGGCATTCCGTAAGCTTTATGACCCTGCTCACGGAGCGTCTCAGCAAATTCTTCGCATTTTACAGCATTGCGGGACGCAATAATAACTGTTGAACCCATTTCACAAAGAGCAGTGGAGATGGAACCGCCGTATAACCCCCGGCCGCCTGTTACAATAGCAACACGGTCTTTCAGACTGAATAATTTTTGGGTATGCATAGTTTTTCCTTCTTTCGATGATTAATCCTGGGTTTGTTAATGGACTTGCTTCTGATATTCAAGAGGCGCGATCCCTGTAATCTGCTTGAAAACATAGCTGAAATACTTGGCATTTGAGAAGCCGGTAGCATCGCTGATTTCGAATACCTTCATATTGGTCTCTGCAAGCATTTGCTTTGCGCGATCAACCCGTTCCTGGTTCAGGAAACTGTTGAAACTGATGCCTTCTTCTTTATGAAACAGCTTACAGAAGTAAATGCGTGACAGTCCAATATGGTCACTGACAGAATCCAAACAAAGGTTTTCATCATGCAGATTGCTTCGAATATAATCTTTGGCCATCGAAACAAGATGATTGGCATTATTGGATCGCTTTTTCAATAGAAGTTTTTGAAGCTGTTCAGTCAGGCGCAAAACATAATTCAACTGATTGGAAATTACATGTTCGCTGAATAGACTGACAACAATGGAAGAATAGGGCTCAACTTCCTCAATATCAATATTAAGCCGCATGCATTCGCGAATGATTGACGATACATAATCAAAAATAAAATCGCGAATATGTTGATCACAGTCCTTATTGTCAGAAGCAAGGGAATAAATATGCTGCCGGACCGCATCAGAAATGGCTTGGAAATTATTCTGGCGGAACTGAGTGATTACATAGTGCTCCAGGGAGCCTTTGTTGGGGAACGGATTATCGAGCTGCTCGATGTTCTTGTAATGAATAATCGTATCATCACTAAGAACGCTTTGATAATTCAAAGCGACTGTAGCTTCCGTATTGGATTGAAATAGTAATGCAGGATGATCTTCAGCCTGCCCGATACCGGCATACACCTGACAGCCGGTCAGAAATTTAATCTGGTTGCTGACCTTATTGAGCCCTTCTTCAATCAGATCATCATGGGATTCAAAGTCTGAACAGAAGATGCAGTTAACCCTGAAAAAAGCATCAAAGAAGGTATTAAAGACGAAATCTGTTTCTGAAAAGACGGAACGGACTGTTTCACGCAGAAGCATATTGATTGCTTCCTGTGACTGGGAAGAAACATGCGGCTTATCCACGGATACCAGTGCAACGGAAAACCTGGGGCCAGGGCAGTTTATTTTCAGATCTGCCAGCTTTCCGGCAACTAATTCCGGTATATCAGGCTTGCAGCGAAGCAGATTGGATAAATAAGTTTCCTGAATAACCGGGAGATTGGAATTGACCAGCTGCTGTAAAGATGAGAATGAAGCCATAGCTTCCCGCTTGTCTTCAAAATACTTGACGGCTTTGATTAGACTTTCATTGATGCCTTCAGCGAAGATAGGTTTACTGAGCAAATCAACCGCACCTAACTTGACAGATTGCCGTACGTATTCAAAATCACTGTATCCGGTTATAACAATAAAGCGAACATCAGGGTTGATCAGAGAAAACTCTTCAGCAAGCTGCAAGCCGGTAATAACGGGTATGTTAATGTCAGTGATGATAATGGCGGGTCTATACTGCAGAAAAAGCTCCCGTGCAGTATCGCTGTCACCCGCAACACAGGTGAGTTGGATAGGGAGGGATTCCCAATCAATAATACTATTCAGCCGATCGCGGACCTGAACATCATCATCGATAATCATAACATCAAACATAGTACTACTCCTTTTGCGGTTCATTGACCGGCTGTATTCCTGGAAAGTATGGCATGGTAATGGTTACGCGTGTATATTCACTGATATTACTGGAAATAATCAACCCGTATTGCTCTCCGAAGGATTGAACCAAACGGCGATTAGTATTGTACAATCCAAAATGCCGCATATTTTCCGGAAGTGGGTATTGCTGCAGAGTCTGATTGATTTCGGTAACATCCTCCTCCAGCATTCCGATCCCATTGTCTGTTATGATAATGGTCAGAAGACAGTCGGTATGTGAGGCATCAATTGAAATAATACAGCTAGTGGCTCTGTATCCGTCAAAGCCATGGATGATAGAATTTTCAATAATTGGTAACAACAACAGCTTGATAATCGGGTACTGATTCAGTGTCGGTTCTATACTGCATATGAGTTGGATATGACGTTTTCTTGCCAGCAGCTGAATCTGAAGGTAGTGTTTGATCAGCGCCAGTTCATCGGCAAGTAAAATATTCAAGCGGCCCTGGGAAAGAGAAAGCTTGAAAAATTGGCTGAGGGAAGCAATAAGTGCCGTAGAATCATCAATACGTCCTTCCTGCAATCCCCAGAGCACAGAATCCAGAGTATTATACAAAAGATGAGGATTGATCTGCGACTGAATCAGCCGCAGCTCCAAAACCTGATTTGAAAGTAATGCTGATTCACGGGCTTCGGCTGCTGTCTGCAGGCGGTCGAGCATCTCATTTGTTTTTTCACCCAAATATGCTATTTCATCATGTCCGCTTGCCTGGAAACGTGTGGTTGTGTGCCCGCTATCTACCTGTTTGACAAAAAGGATCAGTTTTGTGATGGTCTGGGTAAGTCTTTTAGAAAAGAACAGGGAAAGTAAAAGCGTAATTATTACACCTATAACAGCAAGTATTATTATTGATTGAACATAGGAAGCAATCTCCATCTGATGAATTGTTGTGTAATAGTCAAAAGGAACAACCAGAAAAGCAGTGCCGTTCAATAAAGTTATGTAGGAAATCAGCTCTTCTTTGTTATTTCCGTTTACATATGAAAAAGTGCCGGAACGGGTGCTTCCCGATACGGAATCAACCAGCTTTTTATTGCTGCATAATGAGCCAATATCTTCGGCGAATATGGATGAGAGGATTGTACCGTCAGTGCTCATAATAAAGCCGTCTGATGTAAAGGGTGCATAGATCTGATATAATTCCTCTGCATTTATAACAAACAGGGAGACACCAAGCTTTTCAATAGTAACAGGATCATAAATGTAGCGCACAAATACAAGGTTGGATGCTGTTTGACTGCTTTTAGACGAGAGTTTTGTGGTAACATCACAGATTGTCCACTGATCGCCAACATAATTGGAGGTGATATTCAGCCCTTGTGAATCAAGGGCTGACATGCAGTCGGAAAAGCCGGTAAACGGTAAAGACCGGGTTGAACTGCTTGTATAGGTGAAACCGTTTTTTAAATAGATGGCAGCCATATCAAAAGTTATACCGGCAGAAGAACCGCTTGAAATCTGCTCGCGAACAGAAGTGCCAATTCGCGCAGTGGATGATTGAATGGTCTTACTATCCGGTGAATCCTGAGCAGCAAGATTTCGCAGATCACTTGAAAACAGTATATTAGTGGACAACAGATGAACATCTGAAAGATATGTGGACAGAGTGGTTTTTGCTGATGCAATAGTATTTTCTGATAACTTAACGCTCATATCATAAACTTTCTTATTAGCAAGCTGATAGGAAGTAAAACCGGTATAGACTACCATCAACAGCGAAATGGAAACAAGGCAGATGATTAGCTTCCGGCGAAAGGGTTCGTCACTTAAAGGGAATTTTTTGATTTTGGTTTTTCTTATCATTATTAACACCCGCATGATTTAATCGCTTCCAACAGAATAGCAAACAGATTGGAAATAGCAAGGGTCATGTTCGGTGAATAATGCAAAATTATCTGTAAATTGCTTAAAAAAACATAAAATCTTGACAAATACTTGTGCAGATTAACCAAAAAAATGCTCGAAATTGCTGTGACAAAGCTGATATGTTAACAAATTATCTGAAATATTGGTGTCTTCTCAGTATGTCGTTGACATTGGATTTTCATAAACCTATTCTAATCACAGTATTTGGTGCCTGAGCGGAAAAGAGGTTCAGGTGCCGGGAAATATAAAATTCTGGGAGGAAATATGATGAAGAAAATTGTCGTACTTTTACTCGCTACGGTTATGGTTTTAAGCATGACTGCCTGCTCCGGCACAGCAGCAGCGCAATCAGATGTAACTGCCAAATCCAGTACTGCCGCCGTTTCAGCAGCAGAAACCACTGCAGCTGCTGTTACTGCAACTAATCTCAACGACACTGGTGTTCTTAAGCTCCAGTGGTTCCAGTCAAATGGAGTTGATACCCTGTTCCAAAATCCCTGGGTTGATAAGCAGTGCCTGCTGCCATACATGGTATTTGAACCCCTGATTGCTCAGAATGCAGATGGTTCTTATGTTGGCAATCTTGCAACTGAATGGTCCGTATCCGATGACAACCTGACATACACCTTTACCGTTGCAGAAAACGTAACCTGGCATGACGGAGAAGCCTTCTCCGCAGAAGATGTAGCCTTTTCCCTTTACGGTGCCCTGGCTGATCCCAACGGCGTCTGGAAGACTGATCTGAAGTATATCAAAGGTGCTTCTGCAGTCAGCGATGAAGGCGCAACTGAATTGTCCGGCGTCGTCGTTGATGGTAATACCGTTACCATTACCCTGACTGCACCCAACCGCAACTTTCTCTCCGGTATTGCAAAAGTTATGATTCTTCCCAAACACTGCCTGGGAGATGTGGCCCCTGCTGAATATGATACAAACGAAGCTTTCTGGTCCAAGCCTGTCGGAACTGGATTGTATATGATTGATAAAGTATCTTTCCCTGATTATTGTACAGTTATTGCATATGATAACTTCCATGGCGAGAAAGCAGCCATCAAAAATGTTCAGTTTACAAGCTACGATGTTGGCGGAAACGATGCGGTTGTTTCTGCGCTCATTGCAGGAGAACTGGATTATGCTTATGGTAATGCAGTAAATGACATCGAAGTTGCCAATAATGTTACCGCTCAGAATGCTGATACTGAGACGGAAATCCAGACGGGTTACTACACTCGTTACTTCGTATTTAACACTGCCAGCCGTGAAGACGGCAACGACAAGAAAGATATACAGAATGCCGCTGTTCGTCAGGCATTCAATATGATAATTGACAAGGAATCTGTTGCAGGCTTCTATGAAGGCCAGGCTGTTCCCCTGACTACCTTTATTAACCCGGCAAGCAGTCAATACAATGATGATATTGTCACATTTTCAAGAAATGTTGAAGCTGCTGCTGCAATGCTGAAAGAAGCCGGCTTTGATTTTAGTCAGACAATCGACATTGCTTATTACTATGATGATCAGACGACTTCCGACATCATGGCTATGCTGGTTCAGAATTTTGCGGAAGCAGGCATTACCGTTAAGACTACCCTGCTGTCCGGTGACTTAGCTACCTTATTATATAAAACCAGAAATTACGATATTGTCTACTGTGCATGGTCCGGTGCAACTGATCCTATTGCCCTGTACGGCGATATGGTGTCCTCCGGTGCAAAGAATGCTATCCTCGGCCACGTCGAAGAACGCGCCAAAATCTTTGACACAATCATGGCTGCATATAATGCAACTACAACTGAAGAAGAAGCTAAGAAATACGGCGATGAAATGCAGGCAACTGCAGCACAATATTGCTATACCCTGCCTATTTACTCCCTGAACTCCATTGCAATTATGAATAAGACAATTGTTTCCATACCCAAAGAAATATTTAAGATTGATAATGTTACTGTACGCAACTGGCGTTTTGCCGAATGGAACCTGGTAGGCTAATTTTCAAAACCTGGCCTGAAAATATTATCCCGGCATATCTTATGCGCTGCTGCATGGCGGCAGCGCATAAGACAGTGTCCGCCAAAGACGAGTTTTCCGGAATGGTACCAGTCATTATCCATATGAAAGTTCGCGATAATTATCGTAATCGATTCGGAAATATTATCCATGTCCATTCAAATGAGGAAGAAAATCGTGCATATAAATTAATATGCTTCCGTGGCATAAAATTATATGTTTCCATTAAATTTGGAAATATCACCTGAAAATGAAAGGTGTTTTAGTATGCTAATGTATGTTGGTAAAAAGTTTATATCTTTGATCCCAAAGATGCTGATTATTTCACTGATCATCTTCCTGGCATTGCAGCTTCTTCCTGGTGATGCACTAACCAGGACGGTTTCTCCGGAAATCTATGCAAATATGACGAAAGCACAGCTCGGTGCCCTGCGCGAAAATCTGGGACTGAACAGACCAATTATTTTCCAGTATTTCAACTGGCTCAAAGGTATTCTGCAAGGAAACTTCGGATATTCTCAGGTTTCCGGTTCGAATATTGCCTCAATGATGATGGCCCGTCTGCCCGCAACCATTGAACTGACCTTTTGGGCACTGGTCGTTGCCAACGTTCTGGGCCTGGTATTGGGTTTTATAGCTGCAATTATGAAAAATAGCGCAGTCGACTATGCCTGCACAGCTATCAGCGTTGTTGGCATCTCCGTACCGGAATTTTTCTTTGGTATTGTTTTTATTCTCGTTTTCGCACTGAAGTTAGGCTGGCTTCCTACCGGGGGCCGGATGACGGCCGGTGATTTTTCCTTTATTGATCGGATTCCATACATGATTATGCCTGTTCTATGCCTGGGTATTTCCTTGATTGCAACACTGATGCGTTATACCCGCAGCTCCATGCTGGACGTCCTGAACAAGGACTATATAAAAACTGCACGCAGTAAGGGACTTAATGAAGTTACTGTAAATCTGAAACATGGTTTTCGTAACGCATTGATTCCCGTCATGGTTTTATTAGTATTCCGTTTGCCTATTCTAGTCAGCGGTACCGTCGTGATCGAGGCTGTCTTTAATTATCCGGGTATGGGCAGCATGGTACTTGATGCAATTTCCGGCGGCGATATGCCCGTCGTTATGATTACAACAATGGTAATCGCAGCGGTTACCTTGGTTGCAAGCTGCCTCGTTGATATTCTGACCGCAGCACTGGATCCCCGCGTCCGTTTAGAGTAAGGAGTTGGCAATTATGAGCCTAAAACCCATCAAGTCTTCTCTGGCAAAGCGAAACATTCAGAAGTTTATGAACAACCGCATGGCTGTCATCGGTGCAGCAATTCTACTGTTCATTGTTGCAGTCTGCATTTGCGCACCGCTGCTGACGCCCTATGACCCGAACTTCATTAATGTAGCACAGAAATCCCTGCCGATCTCAGCGCAGCATTTATTGGGAACTGACCGCACAGGCCGTGACATTTTTGCACGTATTCTTTATGGCGGGCGCATCTCTATTTTGATCGGCGTCTTAAGTGCTGTCGGCGCTACCGCAATAGGTGTTATCCTTGGCTGTATTTCCGGCTTCTACGGCGGCTGGATTGACAAGACGCTGGTTTACATTTCCGAACTGTTCATGACGTTTCCAAGAACACTGCTAATTCTTTTGTGTGTTGGTCTTTTAGGTCAGAGCACATCAAATATTATTTGGATTTTCATTCTGACAGGCTGGCCCGGCATGCATCGGATTGTGCGCAGCAGAATTCTTTCTTTGAAGCAGGAGCCATTTGTAGAAAGCTGCAGAGCCAATGGTGTTGGCAGCAGGTCGATTATGTTTCACCATTTACTTCCGAATTCCATGGGCCCTGTGATTGTGAATACAACTTTACAGGTTGCCGGCAATATTCTTGCAGAAGCAGGTCTCAGCTTCCTCGGTATGGGCGTGCCTGCCAGTGTTATTACATGGGGCAACATAATAAATGCAGCTAAACGCCTTGATATTATCCAGACAATGCCTATGCTGTGGCTGGCTCCCGGTATTGCCATTTCGCTGTTCGTTCTGAGTATCAATTTCTTCGGTGACGGACTGCGTGATGTCCTGGATCCTTCGGCACAATAAGGAGAGAACATGGAAAACGATATTATCCTGAGAGTTAAAGACTTGAAAACTCATTTTAAAGTCGGCAAAAAAATTGTTAATGCGGTTAACGGAGTTACTCTGGAATTGGAGCGCAGCAAGACTTTGGGCATTGTCGGTGAATCCGGATGCGGAAAAAGCGTAACTGCACATTCAATTATGCAGCTGCTGCCAAAGGCAGGATATATCGCGGGGGGGACGATTGAATATTTTCCCGATGAAAAACCCCGTATGGAAATGAGCAGCTTGAAAAAGAATAGCCGTGAGATACGCAAAATCAGAGGCAAAGATATAGCAATGATTTTTCAGGATCCGATGTCCACGCTCAATCCGGTATACAGTATCGGCAGTCAAATCATGGAGAATTTGCATCACCATGAAAAGATCAGCAAAAAGGACGCAAGAAAAAGGATAATTAAGCTGCTTTATGATTTGGGCATTCCATCGCCGGAAGATCGATATAATGATTATCCGCACCAGTTTTCGGGCGGTATGAAGCAGCGTGTAATGATCGCAATTGCGATGATATGCAATCCGGAAATTCTGATTGCGGACGAACCCACTACGGCTCTTGACGTAACCATTCAGGCACAGATCCTGAGCCTGATGCAGAAACTGCAGAAGGAACACGGTACATCCATCATTCTTATCACCCATAACATGGGCATTGTAGCTGAAGTCTGTGACAATGTAGCCGTAATGTACATGGGCCGTGTGGTTGAATTCGGCAGTCTGGAACAGGTATTTACTAATCCGCTGCACCCATATACGAAGGCTTTAATGAGGTCGGTTCCTGTTCTGGGTATGGGCAAGGATGTTGAACTGGAATCCATACAGGGGAGTACGCCGGATGCTTCCACCATATTTAACGGCTGCGAATTTGCAAACCGCTGCACTCTGGCAAGACCGGAATGCTTCAAGCGCTTCCCCGTGGATACCAACTATCCTGATGGCCACAGAGTACGCTGTCTGCTGCTTGAGGAGGATATGAAAAATGCCGAATAAAGATGATAAACTTCTGATTGTTGAAAATGTTGTCAAATACTATTCAGCCAACCAGAAAATTCTGGAAAAGAAACCCAGAGATGTCAAGGCTGTAGACAATGTATCATTTTATGTAAAGCCAGGTGAAACCTTCGGCATTGTCGGCGAATCCGGCTGCGGAAAGACAACGCTTGGCAAGTGCATAGTCCGTTTGCACAAACCGACTTCCGGCAGCATGTGGGTTCGGGATGAAGGCGGGATGAAAGACCTGCTGGCACTAAACAACAAGGAAAGCTTTAAGTTCCGCCAGAAAATCCAGATCGTATTTCAGGATCCCTATGCTTCACTGAATCCCATGCATAATATTCTGGAATCATTTGATGAACCGCTTCGCCTGCATGGCTTCGGCACCAGGGAGCATCGCAAGGAAATTGTCGCGGAAATGCTGGAGACAGTAAATTTGCAGCCGGATTATATGTACCGGTTTCCCCATGAATTTTCAGGAGGGCAGCGTCAACGTATCTGTATTGCAAAAGCTTTGGCAATGAAGCCGGAACTGATTGTATGCGACGAGCCTGTCTCCTCACTGGATGTATCCATTCAGGCACAGATTCTGAATCTGATGCGCAAGCTTCAGAAGGAATATAATCTGGCGTATATTTTTATCGCCCATGATCTGAGCGTGGTTCAGTACATGAGCGACCGTATTGCCGTTATGTACCTTGGCAGAATTGTAGAAACAGCTGACGCCAAAGCGCTGTATAACAACTGCCTGCATCCCTATTCTAAGGCACTTTTGTCAGCAGTTCCTATTCCTGTTTACGGTCAAAAGAGAGACCGCATCATTTTATCCGGCGATGTAGCGTCGCCTATTAATCCGCCCACCGGCTGTCATTTCCATCCCAGATGTGATAGATGCATGGAAATATGCAAGTCCGTTGAGCCGCAGCTGATCGATTCCGGCGATGGCCACATGGTAGCATGCCATCTCTATTCAAAATAAATACTATAGAAAGAAAAGAGGAAAATATTATGAATTCAGGATTTGTACCGGCACTTGCCACACCACTGGACGAAAAGGGAAACCTTCTTGTAAAAAGTTATCAGGCTCAGATTATACGTCAACTGGAAGCAGGCGCTTCTGCCATGCTGGTTATGGGCTCGATGGGGCAGCAGGCATCTATCAGGCCCAGTGAATGCCTCAAGGTTGCGAAGGCCGCAATTGAGGTGGTTGCTGGCCGTGTACCCGTATTTGTCGGAGCGATGGACAATAGTATTGCAAAGGTGAAGGAACGTATCGCCGAAATGGAAAATCTCAATATTGACGGTTTTGTATTTACGACACCTTATTATTTTGCAAGTTCTCCTGACCAGGTCATTAACTTCGTCAAGGCAATAGCAAAATCCACCAGGCACAACATTCTTCTTTATGATCTGCCGGGCGTTACCCAGACGAAAATCACTTATGACATGGTTACACTGATGATGAAAGAAATTCCCAATCTTATCGGCATTAAAAGCGCTGATCTCCAAATGCTCCGCAAACTGAAGCTGAACAAGGATGTCACCGATGACTTTATTCTCATGTATTCCGGTTTGGATACTTTTGACATTGCATACAAGTGGGGGATAGAAAAAAACCTGGATGGCATGATCGACTGCACACCTGCAAACTTCAGCAGGATGTACAAGGCACTGGCAATCGGTGATTATAAAACAGCTGCTGATTGTCTGGACAATATTGTAACACTGCGTGATTTCTTTTTGAAGAGGGATCTGTGGCCGGCATTCTCTGCAGCCATGAATCTGCTCGGATTTGAAGGAAACTTCGCTCCGGACTATGTGACACCTGTCAGTGCTGCAACGGCAGAAGAAATTCGCATAGAGCTTCAACGAATCGGCGAACTTTAATTAAAGTGTGCGATGAAACCAGAACCAAATATATATTTTTTGAAAGAGTGTAAATATGATTTATGACAAATTGGCAAATGCTTCCCTTTATGCCGGTATGGGACCTGAATTGAGGGAAGCACTGCAGGTACTTCAGAATATCAATGTAAACAGCTATGTAACCGGTAAGGTTATAGTCGATGGGGATCGACTGTTCTATATGTGTAATGCATACGAAACCAGAGCAAAAGAGGATGCACTGATGGAAGCACATCAGCAGTACATCGATCTAATGTATATGGTGGCCGGAGAGGAAATTATTTATGTCAAACCGACCGATGAACTTGATCAGATAACAAATCCTTATGATGAAGCCGCCGATGCTTTACTTGCAGCAATTGATGCTGATGCGACAGCATTGCGCCTTCAAAAAGGACAGTTTGTGATTTTGTATCCCCAGGACGCACATTGCCCCATGTGCGAAACAGACAAACCGGAAGCTGTTCAAAAAATTGTTATGAAACTGAGAATCAAATGATGATTACTGTATAAAGGAGCCTGCCGATGTCACTGGAAGAAATTCGATGCATACGGGCCGTTGACTGCCATAGTCATTTTGGCCCGGTCAACTGTCCGGCGGAGGAGTACCCTGTCGAACGACTGGAGAATGGAACTACAGAATTCCTTCTTCGACGGATGGAGCAGGCCAACATTGGTGTATCTTTCAATTCCAGCCGCCTTGCGCTGATGCCCAGAGGCCGCGGTGATTCAATCCGGGGTAATGCACTGATGCTGGAGGAGGTGAATAAGCTTCCCAATGTCTATATGTGGGTTGTCATCAACCCCTTAAATCAGGATACATACCGGCAGGCTGCAGAATTTTTACAGCATCCAAAGGTTGTCGGATTAAAAGTTCATCCGGACGAACAGCTTTTCAGCATTCGAGAGTATGGCGATGAAATATATTCCTTTGCAGCAAAGCATAAAGCTGTTCTGCTGGGTCACAGCGGTGAGCCGAACAGCATGCCGGAGGAATACTGCAAGTTTGCGAATCAATACCCTGAAGTTCAGACAATTGCTGCACATCTCGGATGCGGATCTGATGGCGATTTTGACCATCAGATCCGGGCTGTCGAAATGAATAAATATGGAAATCTGTATACTGACACTTCAACAGCCCGCTCTTTAATGGCAAATATAATTGAATATGCGGTGCAAAGAATCGGATCGGAAAAGATTCTGTTCGGCACGGATTCCGGTATCTATTTCAGTCCCAGTCAGCGTATACGTATCGATTGTGCTGATATTCCGGATGGGGACAAACGTAACATTCTTTATCGGAACGGCATCCGCTTATTTCCATTCATAAACCTGCAACAAAAACATTTTGCAGATGATCAGGAGGAAATTAAATGATTTCTTGTACGGAATTTATCCCTGCATACAGTGAATTGTTTACGTATCTGGAAGGTAAGTATGGCTTTGAGGAAGTAGAGAAATACTGGAATGATATTTTCAATCCGGAGAGAAATGGATTTCTCAACCAGAAAGTCAGTAAAGGTGGTATTCGCGGCTGCTACGAATATTGGTCACATACACTGAATGAAGAAGCTGCGGACTTCACTTTGTATTTAAATGAAAAAGACGGGTGGTTTATGATCAAAATGCACCATTGCCCGTCCAAGGGCAGACTTTTGGAATTTGAGCATATTACACCTTATCATAAATACTGTCTGCACTGCGACCTCTATCGTAAGACGATTGAAAAGTATGGTTTTGCTTACGAATATGATTTTACTGAAACGGATAAAGCGATCTGTTCCCTTTGTGTTTATGATCCTAAGATCTATAAAGGAAAGAAAATCGTCACTGACGATACCATTGTTATGGATCGCCAGGCTGGTGATAACAGGTATTTCCACAAGGATTTTCACAACAGCATGAATATGGGTGTGGATTACATAGGTAAAAATTTTGGAAAAGAAGAACTGGAAAGTTACCTGCAAAGTTTTTCCAGAAAATTTTATGCCCCGCTGATGGACAATATCCGTATTCACGGGCTTTCCGTACTGAAGGATAAAATTGAAGAAACCTATGCAGCAGAAGAGGCCGGCGATTCATTGCATTTCAAAGCAGCTGAAAACAGGCTGGAGGTAACGGCAAAGTATTGCCCTGCAGTCATTTATCTGCGGGAGGCAGGCTATGAGGTATCTCCCTGGTACGTATATACAATTCAGACAGTTATGCAAACCCTGGCAGAAGATACCGGCTATAAATTTAAAATGAATTCGTATGATGAGAAGACCGGCGCTGCTGCGTACGATATTTGGAAATAAGCTGCCTTTGAAAGGAAGTAAATGCATGTCAAAGTTCTTAGCAATTGATTTGGGTACAACGGGATGCCGCAGTATCGTATTTGATCAAGAGCTGCATATACTGGGGGACAGTTATGAGGAATACGGCCTGATCATCCCGCAGGAAAACTGGGTTGAGCAGGATGCTGACCTTTGGTGGAACCTGACTGTAAAGACAATGAAGGAAGCAATTCATGCATCCGGTATTTCCGGCAGGGAAATAGTCGGTATTAGCATAAGCTCACAAGGAATTACGGTAGTTCCGGTAAATAAAAGTATGCAGCCGTTATGCAATGCTATCAGTTGGCTGGATATTCGTGCACAGGAAGAAACCGAACAGATCATCCAGGATTTTGGACAGCAGGGTATGTTTGCAATTACCGGCAAACGCATTGATGCATGCTACACGCTGCCCAAAATTCTCTGGCTTAAAAAGAATAAGCCTGATATTTTTGCAAAAACGTGGAAGCTGCTGATGCCGATGGAGTATCTGATTGGTAAGCTTACCGGGGAATGTGTTTCAGATCATTCCATGGCATCGGGAACGTTAATGTATGACATAAAACAGAGCCGCTGGAGCAGCGAAATCCTGTCGAATTATGGTTTGACAGAGCAAATATTACCTGAACTAAAATGGAGCGGAGAGCGTGCGGGAACAGTTTTGCCTTCAGTCGCTGAAGAAATCGGACTCAGGGAAGACTGCATAGTTGCGGTTGGCGCACAGGATCAGAAGTGTGCTTCCCTTGGCGCAGGCCTGCGTCCCGGCGTTATAACTATTTCACTGGGTACTTCCGGTGCGGTTTGTAAAGTTTGGGATACGTGCAAAACGCAAGGAGCTGCCACTATTGGCTGGTCTGCCTATATCAATAAAAAAAGCTGGGTAACAGAAGGCGTAGTAAATACGGCAGGTGTCTGCCTGCGCTGGCTGCGCGACACGCTGTTTGCCGATGAGAATTACGACGCTATTAATGAAAAGGCTTCTGTTGCGCTTGCAAAGGGATCCGGTCTTATGTTTTTCCCTTATATGAACGGTCCAAGCTGCCCTACTTACCAGCCGGAATCGCAGGGTTGTTTCTATGGAATAAATCTGGGCACGGAAAAGGGCGAATTTGCGTTGGCTGTTATGGAAGGAGTCGCTTTCCAGTTTCGATCGCTTCTTGAAACTATGGATGCCTATGGCAGTGTACATGCACTTGTTCTATTCGGCGGCGGTGTTAAAAGTGATCTCTGGTGCAGAATTATTGCCGATGTAACAGGTCTGAAAGTAAACGTCCTGGAAACCACAGAGGCTGCAGGGGCGGGAGCTGCGATTTGTGCGGGTATTGCAACCGGTGATTTTAATCGTAACAGGACACCTGAGATTGCGACGGCCCGCCAGTATGAACCATGTGAATATGGGACGGCGTATCGAGAAAAGTATCAAAAATATCGGATTATGGAACGCCGTATGTGGCCGCAGAAGGAGGAAAGCTTATGACTGCGATTATAAATGCAAAGCTGATTCTGGAAGATGGGATTCTTTGGAATGGAATCCTGTTGATGGACGGCGACAGAATCGTCGATTACGGCAAAGCAAGTGAGATTGAAATTCCGGCGGGAACTGAAATAATCGATGCCTGCGGTAAATATGTTGGTCCCGGTTTCGTGGATATCCACAATCACGGCGGGAACGGTGCGAAATTTGAAGACGATCCGGAGACTGCAAGTCTGCATTTTCTAAGCCACGGTGAAACCACTGTGCTGGCAGCACTGTATTTTGACCTTGATCTGGATGGTTATATTTCGGCAATTGGAAAAATCCGTAAGGCAAAAGATGCAGGAGGAGCGTCTCGGATCATTGAAGGCCTTTACATGGAAGGTCCGTATATGAATCCGAAATATGGCTCCTGGGCGGAAAAGAATAAATGGAGCGGTCCGATTGACAGTACACAATATGAAAAGCTGGTGGATTTTGCCGGCGATTTTGCCAGGGTTTGGGCATTGGCACCGGAACGCGCAGGTATAGAGGCATTTGTACAGTATGCAAAAAAAGTTAATCCAAATATTGTTTTCAGTGTAGGACACAGTGAAGCAACGCCCGATCAGGTATATGCACTGGAACACTACGGGCTGAAATTGCAGACACACTGCACCAATGCAACAAATGCACCGTCTGATATGGCAGGTACCCGCGGCTGCGGTCCGGATGAAGCCTGCCTGTATGACTCCAACCTCTATGCTGAAGTCATTTGTGATTCCAATGCTATTCATGTAAAGCCCCATATGCTGCGGATGATAACAAAAATCAAGGGCATCGATAAAGTGATTCTAATTACTGACAGTTCTGCATTTGACGGAGATTCCCCGAAAGAGCTGCAGTATATCAGTGATCTGTGCTTTGACGGGAACAATGACCTGTCAGGCAGCAAGCTGACAATGGACCAGGCTTGCCGCAATATGATGGCCCATACAAGCTGCGGAATCTGCCAGGTATTCCGCATGGCCTGCTTAAACCCGGCAAAGGTACTTGGAATAGAGCAGGAAACCGGCAGCATACAAAGAGGCAAGAAGGCTAATCTGGTGATTGTAGATGACACGATCAATGTTGAAAAAGTCATTTTCAATGGCAAAGTCTGGCAAAAATCCTGATAAAAAGAGTAAAGAAAGAAGGAATAATTATGATCAAATCCGGAACAGCAAGAATTGATATGTCTCCCGAAAAAGGTGAGGAACTGGCAGGTTACCCGCATTTTACCAGAGAAAATATGGGCGTTCATGATCCATTGTATGCATCCTGCCTGTATCTGAACAATGGCAGGACCGAAATTGCAATGATTACCCTGGACATTCTGTTTTTCTCAAAGCGTCATGCGGCAGCAGTCCGTGAACGCACAAACGAGTTGTGCGGCATTAAGCCGGAAAACATAATGATCAGTTGTTCCCACACGCATTCCGGCCCATGGGCATCTGGCCGGCTTGACATTGAAAGCCTGGAAGCAGGCAAGCAGCAGCCTAAGGAATATATAGACGGCCTGATTAAGAAAATTGTTTCGATCATCGTGAAAGCAAAGACAGAAAGTTTTGAAGCAGCCATAGCATGCGGTACTGCTTACTGCGGTGCAGAACATGGAGTAGGCGGCAACAGAACAACGAAAGGCGGTCCCCATGACCCGCTTGTAAGCGTTATTTCCGTAAAGGACATGACAGATAAAGTCAGATGTGTATTTGTAAATTATTCGCTGCATCCAACATTTATTCATGAGGAGAGCACCGTTGTAACTGCAGATTACCCCTGTTATCTTCGCAGGGAACTGGAAGAACACACGGAAAATGCCGTTGTAGGATTTGCGCAGGGTGCTTCCGGCAACCAGTCCAGCCGTTATTATCGCCATGGACAGTCCTTCGACGAAGCAGAACGTGTAGGCCGGGAATTGGGCAAAGCAGCATATCATGTCGTAGAGACTGCTGAATACAAAAGTGATATCGATATGGCTGTAGAAACCGTAACAATGCCGTTGGAACTTTGCGAGCTTGAACCATCTGAAATCATTGCAAAGCGCGTTGCAGAAGATGAAGCATACTACAAAAAGATGATTAATGAAGATAGAGGCTATCTTGCAATCCAAAACGCCAATCTGAAGCTTTTAGGTTCAGAAGACCAATTGGGCTATGCAAAGATGAAGGAAGCCGGTGAAAAAATAGAACTTCTGGCTGACGAACAACCGGTTGAAATTCAGATTATTCGTCTTGGCGATGCCTGCATTGTCGGTGTACAGGGTGAAGTATTTGTTGAATATGCACTTTATATCAAGGCGATGGCTGGCTTTCCGGTTGTGATATTCAACGAACTGGCAAACGGATGCATGCCAGGTTACCTGTATACGCCGGAGTCCCGGATTCTGGGCGGCTATGAAGTTGATACATCTATGCTGGGTGCTGGATTTGGCAGGCATATGGTGGATACCATTCTTGATACAATCGGGAAAGTGAAATAACTAAGGAATATTAAGCTATATGTCTTTTCCATCCTGATATATAGATCTGAACCTGTTAAGGATCAGACTGCCAAAGAAGATGGGGAAGTTGTGTAAATATTTGAGGAGTGAGGAATAAATTATGGGTACATTTAACCAAAGACCTGGTGACTGGGTTCCCTTCAAAGATGAAAAAGAGTTGGAGAGGGTTCGCAGTATTAAACGTGAAGATATTACAAATCACCCCAGACCCAATGTACATATCACTGTTTACAAAGACAGCGAACTTGAGTTGGTCATGCTGACCGATATGTTCAAGCGGGTAATGGATTCAGACCGCTATGATAAGAAGACCGTTATGATAATGCCTAATCCCGGCACAACCTACCGCAAACTTGCGTATATGATCAATAAGTTTGAAATAAACTGCCGCAATCTCAAGTTCTATATGATGGATGAATGGGCAGATAATGATGGAAACATTGCACCCGAGACCTACAAGGCCGGCTTTACCAATTCATTCCTGCGTTTCTTTTACAGCCAGGTAGATGAAAAGCTGCGCATGCCAAGAGAAAATATTATTGGATTCACCAATGAGAATGTCAGCAGCTACTCCAAAATGATCGCTGAGGACGGCGAGGCAGACGTCATATACTCCGGTCCCGGCTGGCCTGGCCACCTGGCATTCATTGATCCGGTCAAGGACTGGTTCTGTGATTCCATGGAAGAATACATCAGGCAGCCTGCCAAGGTTGCACACCTGCATCCCATGACCGTACTGCAGAACTCCCTGCATGGTTCTTTTGGGTACAGCGGGGATGTTGCCAGCGTTCCTTCCATGGGCGCTATGATCGGACCCCGTGATGTTATGAATGCAAAGCATATTATAGATGTGCATGGTATTACAACTTGCGGTACAAAAGTCGCATGGCAGAGGATGATTTCCCGCTTGTGCATCCATGGCCCGGTTTGCCAGGAATTACCGGCTTCAATCCTTCAACTGCGCGAAACAGAAGTCGCAGTCTCAGAAAGCATTGCTGCAACCATTGAACCCGATTATTTTTTCCAGTACTAATCATTTAATGACTGAAATCACATCAAATACAGCAATAAACGCCGGAATTTGGCTGAAATGCCGCATTTCCGGCGTTTATTGTATGCAAAACTTATTGTCAGCGTAACTCTCTTGTGTTCGAATGAAGACCCTCGATAAGACCCTTCGCGAGAACGGAGATTTTTTATGAAGACGTACCTCAGACAAATTATGAATCTTCCCAGGGCTGTGAAACTTCTTATTCTGACAGAAATATTTCTCTCGGTTGCCTCAGGCATTATCAGCATTGAACTGAATTTCCTTTTAAGGGAAAAGGGTTTTGCAAGTGATAAAATCGGGCAAATCGTATCCTTCGGTACTTTGGTGTCTGCCGCTTTTGCATTTTTTGCCGGATACATAAGCAGCCGCTTCGGATATAAATTCAGCATGGTCATTGGCTGTATTCTGAAAAGTGTTTCGATATTCATATTAGTTTACAGCAGCAGTTATGAAATGCTGGTTTCTGCACGCATGATGAATGGCATCGGTGAATGCATGATTTATGTGTGCCTGTTTCCTTATATAATGTCTTTTGTAGACGGACCACTGAAAATAATGGCATTTACACTGCTGTTTTCGCTGCAGACACTTGCTGCATTTGTCGGATATCTAGCCGCAGGTCTGCTTCCCAATATAATGCCGTCCTATAGACGAATTGTACTTGTCAGCGCTTTTACCGTAGCATTAGTAGCGGGTATGCGTTTTTTCCTGCCGAAACCGATGCATGAGCAAAAAGCACCTGCCAAGGTACACCGTACAACTTATCGATATTTAAGGCAAAAATATGTAATTGCATACTTCCTTTATGTTTTTGTAGGTTATGCAGCCTTTATGCTTTCCTATTCAATGATTAACTTGATCTGCCGGGACTATTTTTCGATGCCGGACAATAAGATTGCATATATAATCGGGATGATTTCCCTGTTTACAGGGGTACTGCTGTTCCTTACTCCTGTTGTGGTGGAGAAACTGAATCGATTCCGTCTGAACTTCATATCGATGATCCTTTTGGCTTTTCTATATCCCGCAATAGGCTTCCTGCCAAGAGTATTCTATGTTGTGCTGGTTGTTATTGTGTCTATCACATTTTTCATAATGGCAGGTTTTATTGACGGCCCGATGCTTGAGATGATATCTGATGAAGAAAAAGGAAGTTTCTCGGGATGCAAACTTCTTATGAATTATCTGGGAATCAGTGCAGGGACGCTCACGGCCGGCTGGATCCTGAATTCGTATTCGCGCTATTCCCTGATCTACTATATATCCGGAGCCCTTGTTGTAATGCAGATTATAATCTATCTGTCCGGAATGAGAAGGCAACTTGAAAAGGGAGTGGAAAGCATGTGAAAACGGCTGAGCTCCTTTTCCTATATATTTTTTAAAAAACAATGACGGCTCTAAGGCGAGCATGAATATTTCTAGATTCCCGTTTGCAGAAGTAAAGATGGAGAGAAATCTACGTTTAGAATTACCACGATCATTTGAAACAAATATGATAGACGTTACTCTACAGCTAGAAACGCTCTATTATCAATGTTCTTTCAACTAATACAAAAAATCAAAGTATGATCATTCATCCATCGCAAAAATGAGGTTTTCCATCCGCTGCTATCATTTACTTGCATCCAGGAATTTAACTAACTTTCAAATATGTCAATTGAATGGAATATCTAAAAGAACAAGATTGTATGTCATTTTGCCTGATTTAAAAATGACACGGAATGCTTTGACTTTTTTGCTTATCGAGACATTACACAGTGTTCGAATAATTTAAATAATTACAAGAAGAAATAATATAGAAGAAAAAACTCTAAGAAATTAAAATAAATTTAACAAAGAAGTCATAAGTGATAAAATTATAATCAAATTGAAAAAATAATTGTGCAAATAATCTTTTCCGAATAAATGATTATTTCATGTTGAAATTAATTAGAGGATATGTTACACTCCTATTAATACCTCGAACAAATGATTTTTATTATTAATTTGGAGGTCGAACAAATGATTAGAATAGATAAGATCGGTGCAAATGAAAAGGAAAACAACATTCTATCCATTATAGAATGTATAGTTAACACCGACGAAATCTCAACAAACGAGATCATGGGTGCCTCCAAGGTGAGTTCTGCGACAGTCAGTCGTGGGATCAATTTTCTTAAACAAAAGAATCTAATCGTAATTAATGGCAAAGGAATTACTGAGTGTGGCAGAAGACCGGAAATATATAGTTTGAATGCCGTCTTTGGTTATGTCATACATTATGAATTTTGCACAGGGAAAATCTCTGGTTGCCTTGCAGATTTAAGTGGAACCATCCTGAGTGAAGTTGAAGCTCCCATTGACCTTGAACCGTCCATTAAGATACTTCAGACTGAACTGATCAGCATTCGCGATCAAATGATTCTTGAAGCGCAAATTTCTAAAGATAAAATACTGGCTGCTGGAATTTCTGTTCCTGGCGTGGTAGATGAAAATTATCTCCACATTGAGAGGATTCCCAATATTTATAACTTGCAGAACATCAATGTATTGGAGGGCATAAAAGAAGCCTTAGATCTTCCAGTCATTATCAATAATGTTTCAAAATTGGCCACTATTGGAGAAAAGTATACGAGTTATCCTGATTGTAAGCATATGGTTTTTATGAATTTTACCGATTCTTATGGAATCGGCGGCGGTATTATTATCAATGGCGAACTTTACTATGGTAATCGTCGGTCAGCCGGTGAAATTGGTGACATGTTCTTTAATCAGACTAATTTTGAAACTGAATATCATAATAATATGGGTTGTCTGGAAAGTTATTCAGGAATTCAGATATTATATAACCGACTAAATGATGCAATGGGCATCGGACGTGCCAGAATATTGCAGCAGCTTCTTGATGAATCCGGAAACAAAGTACTTAATTTAGATATTATTGAGCAGGCAGTTGTAAAGCAGGATTATGATGTATGCGAAATATTGGATGAAATTACTAAAATATGGTCTTCGGCGATCATTAATATATTTTCGTTAATTGATCCTGAAATTTTAGTGATAGGCGGAGCAATAAGCAGTCAAAATCAAACCATTATTAATAAAATAAAGTTTTTTGTATCAAAGGGGCTGTATCGTACACCTGATATTCGGGCAAGTGACTTAGGATACCGTGCACAAGTTATTGGCGGCATATACCTTCTTAAAGAATTCGTCTATAACAAAATCATTGCAAAAGTAGTATTTGATTAAGATTGGTACAAATACGCGGGACCATTTTTGATTAATTAAAAAAATTCAATCAAAATGAATTTTCGAATTCGTGAGTTAGATTGGAGGGCAATCAAATTTGAAATTTTGCTAAAGAAATATATACCTAAACACGATAATAAATATATATACAATTATTTCATATTAGTAAGAAGAGGGTGATAATGTGCAATCTGATCAGAGTATATTTCTCAGTCTGAAAAATGTAACAAAATCTTTTCCAGGTGTTCTGGCTTTGAATCAAGTCAGCCTGGAGGTAAAGAGCGGGACAGTATTGGCATTGGTTGGTGAAAATGGTGCAGGAAAATCTACACTTATGAAAATATTATCAGGTGTATATCATATGGATTCCGGTGAAATTTACATATCCGGGGAAAAGGTCGAAATCAGCAGCCCGTTATCTTCACAACATATGGGAATCAGTATAATATATCAGGAATTAAATTCATTACTGAACATGAATATTGCCGAAAATGTTTTCATCGGTAGAGAAACACGCAAAAGAGGACTAATTGATAAAAAACTTATGCATGAGAAAACCAAAGAACTATTGCATAAAGTTGGTCTTGATATTGATACATGGACTATGACAAATACCTTGTCAACCGCACAAAAACAGATGATTGAGGTCGCCAAGGCACTGTCATTTAATGCCAGACTGATAATCATGGATGAACCGACTTCATCGCTGACAGACACAGAAACAAATACACTTTTCGATATTGTAAGAAGGCTAAAGAGCAATGGCGTTGCCGTCATTTTCATTACTCATCGCCTCAAAGAGATTTTCGAAATATCCGATGAAGTCGCTGTTATGCGTGATGGTGAAATGGTTACAACATTTATTACGGCTCAGACAAATGAAAACGAAATCATCAACAACATGGTCGGACGTGATGTGAAAAATATATTTGCTAAAGAAGCCGCTGAAATATCTGACGTTCTACTTGAAGTAAAAAACCTAAGTACAAAAGGCCTGCTGCGTGACATCAATTTCAAAGTGCACAAAGGAGAAATACTTGGATTTGCGGGGCTTGTGGGTGCTGGTCGTTCCGAGGTTATGCGTGCTGTCTTTGGTATTGACAGACGAGAAACAGGTGATATTTACATTAACGGGCAGAAAGTAATAATCACTAACACAGTCGATGCGATCAAAAACGGACTCGGATTCGTCCCTGAGGACCGTAAGGAACAAGGGTTGATCCTAAAAATGAATATAACAAAAAATATATCAATGGCGGCTCTGGAAAATTTTCGCAAAAGAGGACTTATTGATAAAAAGAGAGAAAAGAAAGAAGCAAGGAAGTACATTGAATCCCTGCAGATAAAAACTCCAAGTGAAGATCAGATTGTAGCTAATCTATCAGGGGGAAATCAACAAAAGGTTGTTATTGGTAAATGGATGGAAATAAAGCCCAGGATCTTGATTCTGGATGAACCAACCAGAGGAATTGATGTCAAGACAAAAAAAGAGATATATATGTTGATGTCAAAACTCGCGCAGCAGGGAGTGGCAATTATTATGATATCTTCGGAATTGCCGGAAATTCTTGGAATGGCAGACCGCATTGTTGTCATGCATGAGGGGACGATTAAAGGAGAATTATTAAGAAAGGAAGCTACACAGGAAAGTATTATGAAACTGGCTATGTTGAACTAGTCTAAAAACTAATATCGGAGCAAGCTGTTGGAAAATAATTAAATAGTAAAAAAGGATGTGAATGCGATGTCTGTAACTGGTGAATCCACCCAAACTATGATAAATGGAATCTGGAAAAAAGTTAAAAAGAACTCATCTGTCAGTCTGTTATTCATTCTGATTGCAATGATTGCAATAATGCTCATTATAAGTCCTCCTTTTCGTTCAATCACCAATCTAATGTCGGTAATGAAACTGTTTGTTCCTATTGCAATAGCAGGTATCGGTGTATGCATGATAATCATAACAGGAGGGATTGACCTTTCATTGGGTTCGGTCTATGGATTGGCTGGAGTTATTTCGACTCTCGTTCTATCCAAAACGAATCTGAACGTATTCTTCGCAATTGTGCTTGGCGTTGCTGCCGCTGCAATGTTTGGTCTGTTTAACGGTCTTGTGATTGTCAAAATAAATTTGCCGCCATTTATTGCTACATTGGCGAGTATGAGTATTGCTCGCGGTTTATGTTATGTCATAACACAAGGATATCCGATTACTGGTATTGAATCTGATTTTTTCTTTATTGGACAAGGCTCAATTGCCGGTATCCCGACAGCCGTCTGGTGCATGGTAGTCGTTGCCATTGCTTTCTCTATATTTTTGAATAAAACCGTAACTGGCAGAAGAATTTATGCAGTTGGAGGGAACGAAGAAGCTACCCGGATTTCTGGTGTTAACACTGGCAAAATCAAAATTCTGGTATACACTCTTTGCAGTGCTCTTGCTGGATTTGCAGGAATAATAACTGCATCAAAGTTGGGAATAGGACAACCAACCAGTGGAACTGGTTTTGAAATGGATGCAATAGCCGCAGTAGCTATTGGCGGAGCTTCTTTGTCTGGTGGCTCAGGCACCGTCGCCGGTACGATTATTGGAGCAGCGATAATGGGAATACTCCGTAATGCCTTAGTTCTTCTGTCTGTGGATGCATACTGGCAGCAACTCATTATCGGATGTGTGATTCTAATAGCCGTCGCCGCGGATCAGATAAGCAAAAAGCGAGACAGAAAACACTAATCAGAATAGACAAGCTAAGTATGCAAAGAAAAGGCAAGGGGAAACATCAGCGAAAGCTGGAAAATTCACAAAAATGAGGAGAAAGAGAATGAAAAAAACAACTATGGTTGCTATGGTTCTGGCAATGGTCCTTACATTAGGTGCTTGTTCAGGTCCGGGTAGTGGGAACGAATCAAAACAGACGACAAAAGCAGTCACCGGGGAGACTTCATCAGCAATAGCAGCTCCTGAGAAAAAAGACCCCAAAGATATTACAATTGCAGTTGTCCCACAGCAATTGGGTAATGTGGTATTCCTTCCTGCTAAAGAAGCAGCGGAAGCCAAAGCGAAAGAATTGGGTATCAACATTGAATGGATTGCACCAACAAAAGCAGAGGCATCAGAGCAAGTTGGTGTAATAGAAGGTTTGATAGAAAAGGGTGTTGATGGGATCGCAATAAGCTGTAATAATCCGGATGCATTGAAAGATGTATTAGCCAGGGCAATAAGCGAAGGAATTATGGTTTCAACTTTTGATGCTGATTCACCATTGAGCGGTCGTGCTTTTTATGCCGGAACTGCAAACTATCAGGCTGGCGTAATCTGTGCTCAGGAAATGATCAAATTATTTAAGGACAGCGGCCTGGAAAAAGTTAGGATTGCTCAGTTAGAAGGCATTCCTGGTGCTTTTGATATTGAAGCCCGGAAAAGTGGTTTTGCGGATACAATTAAAGGTACAAACCTCGAAATTGTATATTCAGGCGCCTGTGATGATGATGTTGATAAAGCTGTTGAATTAATTGAATCATATACCCGTGCTAACGGTGAGTCGATCGATGCTTGGTTTATGTCTGGTGGATGGCCATATATTGTAACACCCGAAGCTACACCTGAGGTCAATAAATGGAAGACATCAGATCCTTTGCATAAAGTAGTGACCATGGATGTTTTCCCTACCTCAATAGGATTTTTTGACAAAGGATTGATAGATGTCGCTGTTGGACAAAGTTTTTACTCCATGGGTGAAGCCAGTGTTGATAATCTCTACAAGTTAATTATGGGCGAAGAAATTGTTGCAACTGAAGTTAAAGGTGTTGGCAAGTTTATTGATACAGGTGTACAAATTATAACGCCTGAAAATTATAAAGAGCAAATAATAGCAGAGTAAATATATTGTTTGTTTTCGAAAAGGGTCGTCCCGCCGCCGCCGGTTTTCGGCGGCGGCGGATTCTATTTGAATGGTATGCGACAAAATTTAAATGCTTTCAAACTTGTTATGATGGAGGCCCGAATAATGCGGAGAATCAAATGGGGCATTCTTGGTGCTGCAGATATTGCAAGAAGCTGTATGATTCCAGCTATGAAAACAGCCCCCAATTGTCAGTTATTTGCAATTGCTAGCAGAAGCTTTGAAAAAGCAGAAGCGTTAAGAGTATCCGAAGGCTTTGAAAAAGCCTATGGAAGTTATTGGGAATTACTGACAGACAAAGAAATTGAGGCTGTCTACATTCCCTTACCTAATTCATTGCATAAGGAATGGGTGATCAAGGCAGCAGAACAAGGTAAGCACATTTTGTGTGAAAAACCTTTGGCTGGTTCAGAAAAGGATGTTATTGAAATGGTTGCTGCTTGTGAAAAGTCAGGAGTCATCTTGATGGAGGCATTTCCATATCTGCATAGCCCACTCATTGAATCTGTCAAGGAAAACATAAACGCGGGACTGATCGGGAAGCCTGCATTTATTGAGACCACATTCCTGACTTGCGGTTATCCGGATGAAAATATCACAGTATTGCGAGAAATGCTCGGAGGATCGGTCTATGATGTCGGGTGCTATAATATCAGTCTTCTTCTAACTTTATTAGGAGAAGAACCTGCACTTGTTAATGCATACGCACACTTTTCGCATATGAATACAGATGATTTTGCATCTGCTTATTTTGAATTTCCGAGCGGCTGCAAGGCTTCTATGATATCTGGGATGTGTTCATCCCAGCGTGCAGATCGGTTTTTTATTTATGGAACTAAAGGAACAATTGAAGTTATGCTTCCATACAATGTATTTGGAAGTGTTGAATACACAATTCAAAATCAGGAAAAAACTGAAGTCATAAAAATTGATGTGCCTAATAATTATAAACTTGAAATTGAACAGATGGGGAGATGCATTATCTACGGAGAATCTCCTCAGGTTAGTTCTGCATTTTCTGTTATGCAAGCTCGCACAATGGATCGTGTTTTAAGTAGTATAGGATATATTAAGTAAATGTAAATTGATAATAGATTATAAATAAATGGAGGAAAATATATGAATTTGATGTCAACGCTTAAAGGATCACTCTTAGAAGGATTTTTTCCTGAAGGTTGGGATATGGACCGTATCGACTGGTGCTGCGCCCATAAACCTGAACAGGTTAATGAAAGAGAGTCGTTTTGGAACGAAAGCTTCAATCCCGTTTGCTGTGAGACAGTTGCAGATTTCGATACAATGCTGGGACATGAGATTGCATTTCAAATCAGAAAAGCCCGCGAAGAAAAAATAAACCTTGCTATGATTCTGCCGGTTGGACCGATGGGCATGTATAAATGGGCCGTTTATTTCCTGAAGCAATGGAATATTTCATGTTCTCATGTTTACGGATTTAATATGGATGAGTGGTGTGATTCGGACGGAAACACCTTTGCATCTGATAATCCGGCTTCATTTGAATATGCCATGACTCAGGCGTTCTATGGTCCATTAGGTGAATTGACTGTTCCAAAGGACCAACGTAATTTTGCCACACGTGAAAATTTGCCTGCATACGCATCTAAGATAGCTGATTTGAAGGCAGGAGGAGCGAGACTGATAACCGTTTTCGGTATTGGGCGTGTATTTCATATTGCTTTCTGGGAGCCGCACTTTGCTGCAGAGTTTGACGGTTATGAATCATGGAGCCGACAGACACACCGCATAGCAGCTAAGCTCCATCCATTGACAATAGAACAGAATGCACTGACTAGTTTCCGAAGCAGGACGACTTTAGTCCCCTGCTGTGCCAATACAGTCGGACCTGGATTGTTTTTGCAAAGTGATTATATGATCGGCGGTGCAGATGGTGTATTCAGTCGAGGAATGCAATGGCAGGGAATGTCATTCTGGGTGACATTGAAGTATAGCCCGAATATATGGGTACCATCCAGCTTTGTTCCCACATTACCAGGAAAACTGTTTTTTGTTAAAGAACTGCAGGGTCCGCTTGTTTCTGATGTGAACTGAAAATAAAAATTAGTTGTTATATTAGCCCATTAGTGTCAATCAGATTGAACAGCAGAGCGTGACAAAAATGCTGTTTGTAATGTATTAATACTTTCTTTGAATCTTCAGGTTGTCAGATTCCTATGATAAAACCATTAGAATCTGATGGGTCAGTTAAGTATGTGTTCGAGGAGAAAAAATGATGGATAAATTGAAATTGATGAAGTATCTGGGATCCGTGGAACAAATTGGAGGAATAAGAAATTATACATATAATGATGGTAAGGCAAAGGGCGTTCATGCAATCGAAGTAGATACCGGTTCTTTGCGATTTACAATTTTACCGGATCGATGTATGGATATTGCACACGCAACCTATAATGGAAAAGCGATTAGCTGGATCTCGAAAACCGGTATAGTTTCTCCACAATTCTATGAAAAAGATAAATTGAACTGGCTGCGCGGATTTTATGGTGGTTTGTTGACGACTTGCGGATTAAAAAACATTGGCGTGCCATCTGGTAATGAAGGGCTGCATGGACGTATCGCTAATATACCGGCTCAAAATGTCAGCATTTTTGCAGATTGGATAGATAATGATTATGTGATGCGTATATCAGGAGAAATGAGTGAATCTGTCGTGTTTGGGGAACATCTGGTATTAAAAAGAACCATTACTGCATATCTTGGTGAAAGTAGCTTAACGGTTGAAGATTGTATTGAAAATAGAGGGTTTGAAGCAGAAGAAATAGCCCTATGTTACCATTGTAATTTTGGATATCCTCTTGTCAGTGAAACTGCAAGAATTGTAGGTGTTCCAGACGAGCATAGCAAAATGTCTAAGCCGACGCATGGCATACAGGAGGAGTGTATAAATGTTCCTATTGATATGGATAAAGTGGTGGTCGGAATTGAAAACAATGGTATTGGTGCATACATCACATATGATAGGAACACGCTTCCCGATTTTCTGATATGGAAAATGGCCGGCGAAAGTGATTATGTAATTGGTTTGGAGCCACGTACTACTTCGTTGAATGGGATGGAAAATATCATTGCACAAGGAAAAGCTGTGTTAATTTCGCCCTTCAAGACATATAAAACTAAACTGCAATTCAATATTAGAACGCTTTAGGGTCGAGGTCATTGTGTATATTTGAATTGAATAATGAGACCGAACGAACTTTAATGGAATGCCTGATTTAAATCCCTCTTTCAAATTAAATTAATATTAAGTCATATATCAAAAATATGAACTTCTTGCTGAGATAAATTGTTGCATAAGAAAAAATAGCATAAAAGTAAGGTCTATAGGTAGCAAATTGAAGATTGAGAGGGCGGCAATTGTTGCCCTCTTTTTATGCAAAAACATGTATGGTGAATGAGTATATCTGTTAAGACCGTTAGAACTGTTCAAAGGCCGATAGCAGAGTGCCCTGCTCAATGGGATTGCGTACATAAAGACTTAGGAAAATGAGAAACAGCGCGAGCAACACTATAAACTGCGTCGATGTTGGGACAGTTAAAGATTTATCCTTGACCTTGAATGAAAAATTAAACGCTATTTTCTCTTTACTTTTGGTTTTGCAAACAA
>JBAWXZ010000013.1:0-111440 GCA_037143795.1 Eubacteriales bacterium
TTGTCTGATGTGAAGCACTTCCTTTCTTTCGACTCTTTCACTAGCTGACTGTTGCATCATGCGGTATGATCGATTCGATAGTATCTTTCGGGTAGGCTGGGATTTGCGTTGGTGTCGGCATTTCTGTTGGCGTGACATACACATATACAACGTTGCTTGAGTCAATAGTCCTGATTATCCGATAGTCGATGGAAGTAATCAGAGACACCGGCTTTCTTTCCTTATCCAAAGTTCTGGCCTCCACCGTCACATAATAGAAACCATCCGGAATTTTGGGGATATTGATTGTCAGGTTTGTGCTGTCCTTTTCGGTTGTAGTCCAGACGAGCTCTTTATTTTTGTTCCCGTCCGTGTACACAAGAAACGTCACGGGATCTTTGTCCGGCTCCATTGACATGTAGTACAAGTCCAGTGTCAAAGTGTTCGTGCTGGTGTCGAGAACAGCATTTGAAATTCGAAACGAGTACGTGCCTGCGGTCTTGATTTCATCATAGTTCTCCGTCTTTTTTAAACGGTCGTCCGGAAGCCAAAGGCGGCTTGAAAAGAAAACCACGGTGACCAGTAAGAACAGAACAATGATCGTGATATAGATATAATTTTTCGACTTCATTTTTATCTCCATTGGTTTCAGTCAGCAATGAAAGTTCGCTGCAGTTGAAATACTTTCAAATCTTCGCAAAAAATCAGTTGAGTTTGGGTTCGGATCATTATGCAGTTGGTTCCCAATATGTTCCGATAATGGCCATTCTCACAACACGCTGGATCGCAGGATTGATTAGTGTAACACTGTTACAAACACCCAAGATGTTGGTCACTTCCTGTGAAATGCTCGACTGGTTGGCTCTGGCCAGATTAATCATTTCGACCGCCTTTTCGAACTGTATTCGGCTCGTATCTTCGGAAAAGGTCTGCTGCAGATAAACCCCTAGCGCATACGCATCATTTGTCGTGAT
Source organism: Eubacteriales bacterium (assembly GCA_037143795.1). GTDB lineage: Bacteria > Bacillota > Clostridia > Saccharofermentanales > Saccharofermentanaceae > Firm-13. The sequence goes on from JBAWXZ010000013.1 coordinate 954, forward strand.
GGAGTTCAGTGGCCCGCCTTTTAAGTCAGATACAAGTGCCTGGGAACCGTCTTTATCTAAAAGGTGCGTAATCTTGATGCAGGATTTGGCATAGCTTGACCAGGTTACTGTGCCATCATTTTTCAGCGTATAGAGCGACTTGATAACACAATCCTCCGTCGTGTTCGCCGTGTGTATGAACTGGCCGTTTCCAATATACATGGCTACATGTCCTATTTCTTCTCCCTCTTTTGTTGCACGTCCGAAATCGAAAAACATCAAATCTCCCGGCTGCAGCACAGTAAGATTTCCTAAAGCATCCACAAAACCGACCGCAAGAGGACCCGGATCCGGCGTCACACCGGCATGGTTCCAGTCCTCTGTCGCAAAAATATACGCAAATTGGGTCATGTTGTCTCCGGTGTAAACAGCGTCATAAACAATATTCCCATACATCGCCTGATCGGCTGCAAAGTGCGGCAAAGTTATACCGGTAGCCGAAAGTGAATAGACCTGCAGGATGAAACCCGAGCAGTCTGCGCTTTCTCGGGAGGCAGCCCCAAACTCATATGGTGTTCCCAAAAAGGCAAGTGCTGTATCAAGGAGCGATTTCGTGTCCCCGTCTGTGGCTGCGTAGTAAATTTGGCCCCCTGTGATTTTATTATCGGCACTATATTCCCCTGCGCCAGCCACAACGGCAAGAAAGGCAGTATACACTCCGACAACGATAAAGGTTAGTAAACCTGCCGCAAAAAGAAGAGCTGCAAATGCAAGAATGATTTTGCGTTTGAGCTTTTTCATTTCTTACTTCTTCCTTTCTCTTCCTCCTGCAAAAGTGACAAGGTCCTCTTGGGGGATGTGCTTTTGGAACCGGATCTTGACTCCGGAGCCAATGCTCAAAAGCATTGAGCCAGGCAGGAAATGAACGGCGGACTCAAGCTCTGACCTAGTAAACTGGGGAAACAAAATTTCCATAGCCGACACAGAAGAATCATCCTGCTGCAGGATGGCTTTGTACTGCACCATCTCAAAAATGGTTTTTATCTTATCGGCATTGATTCCGCTTGCATCCGGCATGAAATCCCGCGCGCTCTGGCTGTCAAACCAAATCCCCGCGTCGTATTTTCTAGCACGACGCACAAGTTTTTCCATAAAGGCTAAACCGTAAGGGTTCTCTGCGTTTAGAAATCGGTGTGCTTCCGGGACCGTGATCGCTATGTTTTTTCGGTCGAGATCGTCTGTTAACCTCGTGTTTTGAATCCGGTTCGGTGGCAGCTGCTGCCAGGCAATGGAAAGAACGTTATAGAAAACAGCGTTGTACGTCCGTTCGTGCATCTCGGAAAGCTGCGACAGATCAAAGACAACAAAGTCTTCCTTGTCGATGTTGATCGTGCTGTATGTGTCAAAAAGCGATCCATAAACGCCTTCCGTAGAAAGGCTGCCAACATAACTTTCCAGATTCTCAAGGACGGTCTTTTTGTTTTCTGACAGGCTTCCCCTATAGGAACGTTTACCAGCTGAATCCTGCACATAGAGCTGATCCCGAATAACAGCCAAAAGATCCGTAATACGAGGGAAGGATTCTGCCCTAACTTCGGATAAATTTGTCTTTTCTGTAATGGAAAAATTCCAGTATAGGCGATGGAGATTTGCTTTCAGTTCTTCCGCTTCTAGGGTTGTCAGTTGCGGCACATACTGATAAAAAAAGGTCTCTATCCGACTGATCCCGGAAGAGTATGCAGACATCACAGCCATAGTATCATCGTCCACCATTTCCTCATTTCGAGGCAGTTCCAGAATGTTGATTCTGGAGTCCGGGCGAAACGGAGAAACCACTTTTCCTCCGAGCTTTTTGGCAAGTTCCGTAAACTCATTTTCAATGTCCAATGTGATTACACGGTTGCCGCAGCAGATCATGTGCTGGATCATGGACTTCATAGTTGCCGTCTTTCCGGATCCCTTACGGCCAGTAAGAAACAGATCATATGAATTTCGTTGACCTTCTGAGACGGTCGTGTCTAAAAACACTTGTCCACCGGATGACGTGCTCCCCATGTATAAACCCGTCTTGTCCATAAAGGACTCGTGATGATACGGGAACTGCCGGGCAAATGTTCCATGCAGCGGCAAGGGCTGTTGCACGGTATCTGCAGGAGCGACCAGTGTTCTGTATTCCGGAATCATTTCGTTTTGCGGAACAAAGGTTACGACGCCAAAAAGTAAAAGCTCCTCACGTATCTCTTTGACTTTTTCTTTGAGTTCGTCCGGAGTTGAAGCCACAACAAGAAAACGAAGCGTGTGGCTTATGATCTGCTCATTTGCCCGTGAGATCCCGACATGCAGATCCTGAAACTCCTGATATTCGTACTTGTCGTTCAGTTCGTCTCCATCCGACTGAGAAATACTGCCTCTGGCTCGTAGTTCGTCCATACTTCGAGCTATATCCCTAAGGGCTTTGCCACGATTCACGGGTGTTACATCAAGGGTGATAACCACACCGGGCATTTCGTTTAATTTGGCATACAAAAGATCTTCCATATAGGATGAGTAGCGGTATGCAATGACAAATGTGCGGCAGGATTCATTTACCCGCAGAAACCAAGACTCTTTGACAATGCCCCTCGGCAGAGCAAGTTTTAAAAACATCAGGTCAGTTTCCGTCATTTGGTATTCAGGTGCTCTTTTCTTTTTCATTTGTACCTCCTAATTTTCGAACTGAAGCAAGATTCTGATAAGCATTAGACAATCGTTCCAATTACAGAAACTGGATTGCACTTGCGATGTCAGCAGGTGCCCCGTATACCGTCGTGCTGCGTCTCGAATCTCTTGAACATCTTTCGAAAAGAAGAGAATGAACCCCTCCCGATCTTTTTGGTTTATCTGGAAGAACCGGATCCAACCTTTCTCTCTTTCCAAAAGATATCGGCGATACGGATGATCCGTATGCTTTAACAGCCTTTCTATATGCTCCAGTTGCGGCGACAGGTCCGGGCGTACATCGCAGAGGACAATCTTGTGTATCAACCCACAACTCTGCTCTGCCGCTCCCCATGCTCGGTATACGGCCTCCCGATCATTTTCCTTAAGTCCTTCCATGTCGATGCCCTTGATCTTGATTACTCCAGCAAAAAGACCATCTCTTAGCCGGAGAATCCCTGTCTCCGGATCAATGCCTATTAAGTCTGTGGCCGATAGTACAAAAGCTCCTGGGGTACGGGTCGGGGCTTTAACCTTCTTGCTCTTCATTTGGATTGTTTTCCTTTCCGTAGAGTTTTGCTGCGCTGCTCATTTCACGCTTTTCTTCAGAATAGGCGCTACCCAGGATCGACAGATACCGTTTAGGCTCAAGTAACTGCAGCACAAAAGACAGAAGTCCCTGCGCCATGAGCTTTTTGGGGTTGATCGCATCCTTTCGAGTTAACAAAAAATAGAATCCGAGGTTTATAAAAATGTAAATCGGCTGCAGGTATGTGTGAATGAAGTACTGGTTCATGTTGGTCGTAATAACTAACGTGAATACAAGTCCCAACACACGCGGGTACGAAAGTCCCCACATCAATTTGTTCTCAGCCGAGGTCGTCTTTGGCACTAATCCAGCCATTACTTATCCCTCCTTTCCTGGTATTTTCTCCAATCTGTATCGGATACCGTGCCCGGTCCCTGTCTCGATGGGTTTGTTGGAGGCGGGATTGAAGACGGATCCCCAATCGATGCGGGAGGTTGTCTTTGCTGCAGCAGTCGGTCCGTTTGGTTTAAATCCGGTGGTGCCATGTACCCCGACCGAACAGGCTCTTCTTCCACCGGTGTGGTATTCGCAGCAAGCGGAGTCACGGTCGGAGGCTGATAGGTCGGCAGTAACGTGGGCGCAAACGGAGAACGCATTAATGGACGATGGTTTGAAGTATTGGAGCGAGGTAATTCGGAACTTGGCATGGGATCCTGCGGCGGCAGGGGTGCTTCACTTGGATAAATCGGTTGAGAAGGTTCAGCCGGGTGAGTCGGTGCAGGATCTGATACCTGCAATGAAGGACTGTCCGTTTCTGTACCTCCAAAGGATTGCTGTGAAAAACCGTTTTCTCCTGATATGGGTGACGGCGAAACAGGTAACGAAGTTGATGGCGCGGGTAATGGCACTGAACCAGCGCCGGAACCACTTGAAGGCGGCGGTGAGTGTGGCGGTGAGTTAGGCGGCGTATCTTCCCTCTTTTTCAGACCCCAACCGGATTCTCCAAAAGATTTCTGAGTCATTTGGATGTTATCTTTTACGGAAGATCCAAGCACAGAGGCCGTGTTTCCTGCAACTCCCTTTCCCAGTCTTGCCGCTCCTCCTGCGGCTCGTCCGGCAGCGCCGAGTGCCATGCCTGTTGCGATGAGTGGTGCAGATGCTGAACGGACACCGGCGTCGATACCAAGAAGTTTAACAACCATGTCAGGACCATCGATCATGCCCCAGGCACAACCGGCAATCAGGAAAATTTGTGTCCAAACATTGGGCACGTTGTCTCCGTTTAGTACCCACAAACTCAAACTCATAAAGAGCATCAGAAGGAAAAAAATGACCACCAACACAATGTAGGTGCTGATGATCTTCTTAATGAATTCTTTGGTGCGTCCCGCGTTATAGGGATCCGTAGCAAAAACAAACGGTGCTATCGTCTGATTGAACACCAGTTCGAACATGATTTTTGCCGTTCGAAGTGCCGCAAAAACAATGCCCAGAAGCATCAGGATCAGAATCAAAAGAGGTTCTAAAAAATGAAAGTCATATCGGTACAGGCCATCGTTTATCGTGTCCTCCATAAACCAGGCATCTGATTTGAGCGTTGTTCCGGAAGCGACTCCGGCGTCGGTGATTTCCGTGACTTTATAGTTGAACAGATCCTTGTTCCCAAAGTATCCTCCGATCTTGGTATTAATGCTTAGGTTGTCGGGGTTGGTATTTAAGTACATAAGTTTTCCGCCGTCTTCTGCCGATCGCAGGATGTCTACGGTATAGTTTTGAATGATTTTGTCAGAAATATCTACACTTTTGTTCCCGTCTGTTGCCGTGAACTGCTCATTAATGGCCGGTATAGCCGTGGCGACAAAATCGCCCATGGTAGAAAAAAGAATCGGTGTGATGATCAGCAGGATGATCGCCAGAAGAAGTCCCGAAGCAAGTTCTTTTTGTACCTTTTTGTTGCCGAACATGATATAGAGTCCGGCCAGAATGAGAAAGAACGTTAGTATGGCCGGCCAGAGTGTCCCTGCTGCTTTGATCCATTCTCCCACAACGGGCACAGAGCTGAAATTGATATTAAAAAGATTCAGGTAGGCTTCATATACGGCAGAGACAAGCATCCCAAGACCGATAAGGATCGCCCAGCCTATTTGTCTTATTATGTCAAAAAACATCGAAGCAAGATGTATGTATGGAATAAGATAAGGCCAGGTGCTGTATATGTTTTCAGTCAATCTGACCGCCTCCTTTCTACTAGAAAAACAGATCTACTCAAAGCTTGTCAGGCAGCGCCCCCAACGGTTCCCAAAAAGGAAACGAGCCAGGTTACACCCGCAAGGGCCAGAAAAACGATGCAGATACCCATAACGACAGCAGCTACTCGTTCTTTGCCCTCTTCCTTTTGCCGCTTTCCGAGCATGAACTGGATTCCTGCAATAATCAGGCAAAGGACAGCAAGGCCGGAAGCAATTGGATAAACCTGTGTAGGGAGATTGTTGAAGAAGTTTTGAAGAGCATTCATGAATTTTTCCTCCTTAAAATGTGCGCTCATAGCGCAGATACATATTTGTGGACTACCTTCCTCGGCCGAAGCCGGGAATGTTTGCCAAAATGAGGTGCATGGCTTCCTGCCTCATGGAATCAACCAAATTCTCTGGCGGATCCGGTTGTGGTTTAAACTTTGCCGGCCGGTCAAAAGATCCCTTTATTGTCTGATAAACAAGATCTGTTGCTTCCTGATGCGAATCGGTTATAACGCGAGCCTTGTCTCTGTAGCTGGAATGCGCAAGAAACTCTTCCAGAAGTGCCGTCATGCTTTCATAGCGTCGTCCCGAAGCGTGCTGACGTCCGGCAAACTCATGAAAACGATTTGTAAGAATTTGCAATTCTTCTTGCGAAAGCCCGGGCAAACCACGAATGGTTATTTCGTACATAGTGTCCCTCTCCTTTCACTCGCATGACACGTTCTATCATCTGCCAAGTACCCGTTCAGGGGCTATGTTAACTTGTGTTTGCTCTTGCCCTCTCAGATAGGCACCCATTACAATTTGTTCAGCCCGATGGGCTTCGAATAGATTGAAAACATCACCTGCAGCGGCCGGCAACTGGACACCTTCCGAAGTAATGGCAAACTCGCATTTCATCTCGGCCAACCTGTTAAGCGTTGAAACCACCCAAGAATCTGAGTGTTCAAACATACCACTTCGGGAATTGAATAAAAGGTCCGTCTCGCAAAGATGTGACGGATCGTTTTCAAAAGGTGTAACAAAGGCTGCGTGATAACCGGATGTGTTGAGAAAGTCACGGATAAGATCCTTCGGTTCGCGAACAACATTTGTTTCTGATTGTGTTTGAAAATGATGAAGTTCATTTTGGAATTTCTCAAGATCTTGGGTTGTGAGGATTCCCATACCGCCGATAACAACGTCTTTGGCATCAGAAAATTCGGTCCCTTTTAAGGTGCTGCCGTGATTCACTTTAGACAGTTCCGATTTTTTTGTCCAAGCAAGAATTCCGTTAGAGAGGTTCTGTAGTGCGGACAGATAGGTGTTTGTATACTTTCCCCAAAAGTAATCCTTCTCACCCGTCACTGGATCGGTCTTGCATTGCCAGGTGACAAATGGATTAGGGGCCTTTTTGTTTTCGGATATGACAAAAGAGGTCGTTTTGTCTATGTTGATATGTTCTAGAATGTCATAACCACAGTTGTTCTCCATTACCGGAAGCAACGGATCGGGAGCAAAAGTCTCTTGTTTCGTTGCAACTCTTTTGTTGGACTTTTTATCATCTCTGTTGATTAACTCCTGAATTTCTTGTTTCGATCCTGCGACATATTCCTCGTATCCCAGAACAGGAAACTCTTCCTCAGGAGCAAAGCCAAGTATATCCCCTAGCACATACCCGTTTTTTTTACCACCGAGTGCAGAAATGTCTTGATTGGTGATCTCAAACAAACTAACACTGTTGTATTTCCCTATGCTTTTCACTGCTTTCCTCGACTTTCTTTTATTGCGGCAACGCGAGCTTTCGCTTCTACTTCCATCTCAGCCAAAACGACTCTTTCCTTTTCAAGCTGGCTCTCGAATAGGTTTCGGAGCTGCAATTCCTGTTGTGATTGCATAACCGGCATTTTTTTGTGTAGCCCCACTAATCTCTTTAGAAGGGCATGTTTTTTTTGAACACGGCTATTGCGCTCTTTTGCTCCAACCGTAATGTGTTGATGAATACGTGCGGAAGATGCATTCTCCTTTTCTTGTTTTCTGGCAAGTCTTTCAGCTACAGATTCTTCTATGCGTTTCTTTTTTACTCGGGTCTTTTCTTCGAGCTGTTCCTGGCTGCTTTGGATCCGCACCGCGGTAGAATTTTCTTTTATCTGTAACGTAAGGCATCGGGCAGCCTCTCTCTCTTCTTTTCGCTGTTTATTGATATGGTTCTTTTCTTCCTCCTTCTCCTGTCTGCGCTGGATCCGCAGCGTTTCTACCGTGGCCTTGACCTGCAGAGCATGAAGACGGGAGATTTCTGCTTCGTTGCTTCTCTTTTTTTTGAGTAGCTCCGCATCAGCTGCTGCTTCCTCTTTGACCTTCCGGGTATGAATCTGTGCCGCGTCTGCCTCAATCTGGCGTTGCGCCCGAAGTCTGTACGATTCCGACACTTGCTGCTGTAAACGGATTCTTCTTTTTTGATTTTTGTCGGAACGTCGGATCCCGATTTGGTAATAGACAGCCCGAATTCGGTTCCTCTTTTTTGCGATCATAAGGATGATTCCTATGAGTAGTAGCGCGGCAAACACATAGATATAAATCTCTAAAAACTCCTTTGATCCCAAAATGGATAGATTTGACCCCTGCTTTTCTTCGAGCAAACCGGTTTCTGTCTGTGGTGTCGGTGTAGGTGGTAGTTCTGTTTCAGACACTATGATCGCAGCCGCTTTCGGAGTGACAGTTGGAGCAATTGTTGCAGCTCCGATCGTTGGAGTGATGGTCAAGGACCCCGCTTCCGGGATCAGCGTCGGGACCAGAGATGTATCTTTTGTTGGTTTCGGAACCGATGTATTAGTTGAAGAAGGCGTTTTCGTTGTGATAATCTCCTCTTTTGTCTGTATGGGTATTAACATCGTCGGCGGCGTTGGAGTAGGCGTTGGAGTAAATGTTGGTACTGGTGTGGGAGATGCTGTCGGAGTAGGCTGTGGCGTTGGCGTTGGTTGCAATGTCGGGATTACACTTGGCACGGTACCAGCAAAATCGCCGTAGCTAGCATCCGATGTGATCATGATCTGAAATCCGTTGTCCGGAGATCCTGATAAAAATATTGTCCACTTCCCAGTCTCGGCAAAGCGAACCCCGATTTGAATTTTGCCGGTGGATATTTTGTAAGCGGCGCCGGCAGAACTCTGATCATAGATAATTCCATTGGGAGATGTGACCTGCAGACCCGTAACAGCGCCGGTATATGACAGAGTAAAAACGGCGTACTCTGTGTTACTTTGTATGCTGATCTGATACGCTGCGTCAGCCCGAAGGACCGAAAACGGGCACAACAGAAGCGTTGTTATCAGCATCAGCATGATCAAAATCTTCTTCATTTAGTCCTCTGCTCTTCTGTCAAAAACATGTGCAACGTTGCACATGTTTTATCGGTTCCGACTATTTGTTTGCACTACTGTTTGAATTTCTTTTATAGAAGGTTCTTCTTGCGTTGCTCTGGTTTGTATCTTCCCTATTAATAGGTTTTGCTCTATGTCTCGGATCATTTCTGAAGACTCTTTTTTGATAATGTCCAGAGAACCCTTAAGTTCGGGCAGCTCCTTGCCCTTACTCCAAGAGGCCACATAACCAAACGAACTTTGCGAGGTGTCAATCCCAAAATACTCGGAAACAACAAAAGAAATGGACTCCGCTTCCACTTCCAATCCTCCTCGGGTTGCCTTTCGTTCCTTAAGAGGTTTGATGTCGGCATGAAGCCTGCTGTGTGCGATTTCATGGATCAGGGTAGAGACTGTGTCAATCTCGGTCATTCCCGACTTGATGCAGATATCCTTTTCATTGCGGCGAAAGAAACCAGAGGCCCCTCCCAAATCCTCTTTGAACGTAATAGGGATCCCAGCTGTTGTGGTCAGAGCTTCTTGGATCTCTCCAAAATTTTCTAAAAAGCCGTTTTCTTCCCGGATAAGAAACGGGTCCAGAACAATTTCTTTCCCCTCTGTCTGCTTTGCGTCAAAGACGACACCTATTCCAAAAGAAATTCTTTCCTCAATTTTGCTATTTCCGTTCTTATCCTTTACTTCTTCTTTTCGGATTCTTGGAGAAATGATCCGGATCCCTTTCTCTCCTTTTTTTACAGTGCGTTCGAATTTCTCCTGCCATGCTCTAAATCCAGCAACGCGAATTGCTTCAGGACACTGCATTGCGATCAGGATGCAGTTGTTAAGGCTATAGTCGTGGAACTTGGAAATGGTCTTTAAAAACTCTTTGTACTGGTCCGTTTCAAATAGTTCCTTGACCCCGTTTTCCAGGCGCTCCATAACATCGCTTTTCATATCTTCTGACGGCGGGAAGCGATACCCCTCAGCAGGAAAGTAGTCACTCAAGCAGATCACCTTCCTCCAGTTTGTCTTGCAAGGCATACACACAGCTGACGGAAAACTGTTTGTCACTCATGAGGCTCAGTCGGCTTAGTAGTGATGTCTTAAGGCCTGCTGCATCTTCGTCGTCTGGCTTCATCCTTGAAAGTCTTTCTAAGGTTTCACGTTTCGAATGGAATTCCGGAGTAATCACTTCAACGAGAAGTTGGGCTTCCTCAAAGGTTAAGTGTTGCATCTAATAAAACCTCCCTCGATTTTTGAAAACATGTGCAACGTTGCACATGTTTGGGCAAAGAAAAAGAGTCGTAGTTTTGTACGACTCCTAACTTTGTGTGTTTCTGTATTTCGCTTGCATCTTAGTGTCGACCTCTGCTTTCTGTTCTTGCTGGCGCCAAATATACTTCTCCTCTTTCTAACACGCCCAATTCCTTTAGCGAAGTCGAATTGTTGCTTCCCACAACAAGATGGTCCACAAGTTCAATGCCAATCATATCAAAGGATTTTTGTAGTGCTTTTGTGGATGCTATGTCGTCCTGACTTGGCTTTGAATCTCCGCTTGGGTGATTGTGCGCAATAATCGCTGCAGAAGCGTTATATTTGAGTGCTGTTCGTGCCAATTCACGAGGATACATACCGGCGCTTGCAAGTCCGCCCTTTGCCATTACCTCCGCCTTTATGACTCTGTGACGAGTGTCTAGCAAAAGCATATGTACTTCTTCATGATCAAGACCGGTCATTCGTGATTCAAAATAGTCGCTTGCGTCTTTGGGCCCACAGATCTGCTTTCTCGACCAAAATGGATCTTTTGTTTTTATGGAAGTTTGCAGCTCAACTAGTAATTCTATTTTTCTTGTCTGTAAGGCTGTTCCCTCAAAAAGAAGCGGGTTATCAACGACTTCTCCTACCGTATATTTTTCAAAAACACGATTGCACTTTTCTTTGTTGATTCCGGTAACGCTCTGAAAAAGATACTCGAGTCTGTTTTTTTCTTCGCCTAACATATACAAATCCCCTCTACTTTTTTTCGGAATCTTTCGTAATTTTTAGAAATTCATCCAGTTCTTTGATTTTTTGAACGACTTCTTCCGGATAAGCCAGGGATTCAATGCTTTTAATTAAACCTTGTGCCCCGAGACCGTCAATATCCTTTTGCATTTGTTCCGGATCTCCGCCAGTAAATGCAGCAATAATATCTGTGTTTCTTTCCACTTCTTTTGTATCTGCGTTGTTCATAGAAAAACCTCCATATCAAAAATTTATTTACATGTGCAACGTTGCACATGTTATTAACGGTTTCTTCCCAGCATAGGTTTTTGAGATGTACATCGATGAATGTCTCTTTCCAGCGCTTTCACGGTGGCTTGAAAGGTGTCTTCATCCCACATCAGTACATCGGCCAACTCGTCCTTGTGCGTAATGATCGACTCCAAGAGCTTGTGTTCCCAGCTGTCCTGCTCAATTTCAATACTTGGCATCTTTGATCTCCTTTCCTGTTGTTCGATAGATACAAAAGAGATGTGCAACGTTGCACATCTTCCTATCTGAAATCGGCTTTATTTTTGGTCCTTTTGTTTTTCCCGCTTCCCTTTTCTATCCCGAAGAATGATAAGCACTGCCGTCGCAAGTCCCAGGCAGCATAGAGCCGCCGATATCAAGTTGTAATTATTTCCGATTTCACCTGTCTTTGCTGTTACGGGTGAATTTTTGATCGTAACACTTGCGCCTAGGACGCCTGACGTTCGTGTCCCAATCGTTGTATCTGTCGGTTTGCTATCCAGATTGTACCCTGCCGGCGCGACAATCTCTGTTACGATGTACTCGCCTTTTACAAGTCCAAGAATGAGTGCCGTTCCCTCTGTTCCAGTGATAAGTGTTGTTGCCACAACAGCTGGATCTGGAGTTTCTCTAAAAACCGATGTGGCCACATACCCTTTTCTGATCGCATCATATACAAACGAAATGAGCTGCCCGGTTTCTTTATTTGTTACGGTAAATTGCATTCCGGCCAAAGGAGTTCCACTGGTGCTAATCTTTGTCACTCGCAGTTCTGTAAGAGTGTTAGTCTGACGGAATGTATACAGATGCGCAAACTCCGCTGTAATAGGGATTCTTTCACTTGAGAGAGAATAGCCGTCCCACGTCTTCAATTCCTGCAGGTAATAGTTTCCTGCCAGAACATACAAGACGCCATGGCCATCTTTGTCGGTCGTGGTTGATGCAATCTGCAGGTTGGTCTTTGCATCAAAGACGCCAAAAACCACACCGTTCATTGGTGTTTGCGTGCCATCGGCTGTAACTTTAAACACTTCTACCTGCGCCATCTTTTGATCAACGACTGTCATTTGCGCCTCAGAGAAGATCTCTCCATCGTGCGGAGTCAAGTAAATGCTGAACGATTGCTTGTCCGCCAATGCGTATCCGGTGACTGTCTTGGTTTCGATGAGCGTATAGGCGCCAAAAGGCAACACTTTCGTTTGGGTATGACCATCAATTCCTGTTGTCACGGTGTCCACGAGGTTGGCGGCTGCGTCATAGACTTCGAAAACGACGCCCATCATCGGCAGTTGTGTGTCAGCTGCGATCTTGTAGATCTCCATGGTGCCTGCGATTTGTCTGTTTATGATCGCTGTACCTTTATTGATTGCAAAGGATGCGATCGGCACAGTCTGGTCCGCAAGCGGAGCGGTTGTGATGTCATAGGTTGTCGTGGCGTCCATAACCACATCTGCAGTTACGTTCAGTTCCTTGACATAATTGTCGCCAAACGGGAGATCCTGTGTACTCTTTCCGATCCCGTTTGCATTTGTGAGAAGAACGTCTACTAAGGTATCTGCAGGAATTAGGATGGAGTCGTCTGGAGCTGTGATGTCTGTTGTTGTATACAAACCAAATAGAATACCCTCCGCTTGGACCATCGGCCAATCAAAGGCCTGTTTGGTAACATTCCAGACACCGGCTTCTTTTTGCTTATCTACGGTGATCTGTACCTTTTGGCGCGTGTCTGCCATGGTCTGCTCCTGCGATATCTGCTTAATGGTTTGGTCGGCGTATCGGAACTCATAGAAGATCGGTGCCTGGTTTATCAAGTCACCGGTCGGCGCCTGTACTTCTTTTAATACGTACTCAGCGGAGCCGGTCAGTGAATCAAGAGGTAAACCGGCCATGGACGCAATGTACTTGGTGGTTCCGTCTTTCTGCAGCACCGCAGATGTCGTGATCATACCCAGGCTTGTGCCTGCGGTAAGACTTGTATCCTTCACTCCGTCACCGTCTTTATCAAACATTTTGACGATGCCATCCTGATCTACAATATCCGCTGCCCCAACAAACACTTCAAATACGGCACCTGCTTTCCCGGTTAAGGAATACCCGAAGTCGTAGATTGAAAGGGCTGTCCCGTCTTCATCCGAATACCGTGCTCCTGTAACCGCATTTTTTGCATCGATTAGCGTGGCGGATGTAAGAACATCGCCCTGCTTTTCAACAATGATCCGGCAGGTCTGCGCGGTATCAACAAACGGTACTTCGCGAACATCTACACCATAATCAATAATGACAATAGAGCTTCCGTGATCAGCGATGCTTACGGAAAAAGCTTTGAGATCTGTGTTGAGTGTGTATCCCATAGGAGCCTTTGTCTCCCGGATATAGTAATCCCCTACCTGAAGTGCCAGATCCTTGATGTCGATTCTGCCGTTAGCATCCGTAATAAATGAGGACACGCCATTTTTGTCTGACAGTATGGTCGTCTGATCTGCTGCAAGAATCTCAAACGTTACTCCGGCCATTTTGATAGCCTGACCCGTTTGTGCATCTTTTTTAACAATCGACAGGTACTGCTCATATATTTCATTATTTCGGACGTATGTGTACGTCTGGTTGTCCACGGCTCCGATAGTGACAGTCCAGGCATCCACCTTAAAAGTGAGCAGATTAGCTGCTGTGTCAATCTGTTCGACCGTGTACGTTCCATATGGAAGCTGATGGTTTGTCGTGGCTACTCCGGCTATGCCGGATGTGATTTCATCCGTAAGTGCCTGTTCCTGTGCCGGATTAAGAGCTGCGATTGCAGCAGCATAGCTAACATACTCAGACGGGAAAATCCGGAACGTTGCACCCGGCTCCGGAGTTAATAATCCTGATGTGTCGGAAGGTGCGCTCTTATACTTAATGATCTGGATGTCTCCCCAATACGTCTGGTTTACAAGATCCCGGTGGATGGTCTCATTGTTGGTGTTTCCCAAAGTTACGCTAAAATCAGTCATTGCCTTTGTTCCGGCCGGAGCAAAGGTCTGGTGAACCGTGTACGTCCCGTACGGAAGCCAATTGGATATGTCATAGCCGGCAGCATCGGTAGTCAGAATATCCTTTTCTGTCGCAGGGGAGGCTGTGTAAGACGCATATGCTGCATTATAAATCTGAAAGATTGCCCCTGCCTCTGATGCGCTGTATCCTCTGTTTGTTGTTTTCACTATTTCCAGACGTCCAACTGTGGCAGTATTGGAAACATTGACCGTATCAGTATCGACAGCAACCATTGTACCGGCACCATTCGTTCCGACGTCGAATGTCCAGACGGTAGGATTCAGTATCGTTCCAGCAGGAGCCGTGACCTGTCTCATTGTGTAATTTCCATACGGCAGGAGCTTGCTGATTGCATGCCCATTTGCATCGGTTGTGATCTGATCTCGCACTGCTACGGGAGCTGCGGCATAAGAACCGGAAGAGGTTAAGTAGATCTGAAACACCGCACCGGGTTCCAAAGCAGGAACCCCCAAACGATCGGTTGTCTTATAGACCTCAACATAGCCGTTGCTCTTAACATCGGTAAAGGTGGTTGTTCCTGACACAGATCCATCTGCATTCAGGGTAAAAATGTACGTATTGGTATCTTGCAGGTATCCTGCCGGAGCTGCTGATTCCTGCCATGAATACTGCCCGGCAGGAATACTCTCAAACCAAGCGTTGCCATCTGCTCCTGTTACGGCCGAAACGATAGGAACACCACTCTGAGAGACCGTAATCGTTGCTCCTGCTACAAGAGCCCCGCTGCTGGCATCACGCTTGGTGATCGGAAAGTATGTCGAATTATTAACAAAAGCACCGTAGGCCACAGCTCCGCCCGTGACAGACACTAATTGATCCGGTGCCAAAATGGTGCCGGGGGGCGCATAGGATTGATGCACGTTATAGCTTCCGGTAGGAAGATTAGACGCTACGGCATTACCGGCAGCATCCGTTGTAAGAACGGCAACTAAAGCACCCGTACTAACGCTGTATACCTGAAAAATGGCTCCCGCTTCCGGAACTTGCGCTCCGCTACTTTGTAGTGATGTAACTTTATGGATGGACAGATCGCCGGTTGCGTCTTGAAGCGTAACATCGGACGGATCTAGTCCGTTCGACTGCGTGCTGACGGCAACAATCGACTGATACCCGCCCGACGTTGTGAATACGTGGATATTCGATATGTCACGGTTTGAGTATCCTTGTATGGTTATCGTTTTTGAAGAAGCAGCATAGACCGCAGCATCCGTTAATTGGAGTGTCAGGTTGACGTCTCCTGTAAATGTAGTTCCTCCTACCGGTGTTACGCCGGCAGGCAAGGATAAGATCTGCCAGTAGTCCGTGTTTGATTCTTCTACATAAACGTTGCACTGTGTTACCCCGCTTCCCGTTATCCATGCGGACGCAGGATATAGTGTCATTTGAGGAGTGACAGGAGCAACAGTTGTACCTACATCATATAGAGCAAGGGCAAACGCAAGCGCTCCCGTGTGACCATTCGCATTGGTTGTGGTACGGATGGATGCGTCGTATCCTTGGCCTGCACCCAAATAGTAGTTTTCAATCCAGTGGATTGCTATCTGTGTGGCATACCGAGCATCATCTGCAGATAAGCCGTTGGTATATTTGGGATAACCGTTTTGGATTATGGACTGAATACCAGACAGATAGGCAGCATTGCCTAATCCGCCATCGTTCAAAGAATACCCGGTACCGCCGGGACCAGTTGCCTCCTGATCGGCACAGTAAGCTAATTCTCCCGAACCGGCAACATAATAGAACCCGGTTGTTAAAGACGTACCCCACTGGTTTGTAAAATACGAGGCATTCGCTGATTTATTAATAGTCACATTTGCCGGCGCAGACCACGCTGCTACATCAGACATCGGGAATAAAGAGATAAGCAAGGACAAAGTAAGAACAAGGGATAGAATTTTCTTTTTTGCAGGAAATCTTTTGATCAAGTTAGAAACTTCTGTTTTCATTTAATCCTCCATCTTTATAGTCGGCTTTTGTGGGACTATATTCCACTCCTCTAAATCTTTTATGAAAACCGGATGCTGCCGGGGGAAGCATAAAAAAACCGCCTGTTATAAAAACAGACGGCCTCTGGCCTTTGATCGAGTAACCATCACAGGTCACTATTTGTTTTGATCGGTTACATTATGCAGTCGGATAAGCGCACTTGGTACTGTAAATCCATAGATAGCCGTCCTTTATTACGACGCTAACCGAAACGATGCCCATCGTACCAACTTCTTCTAATGCACGAAACTTTCCATTGATGATATTGTTGGCAAATCCCTCATCGCTGTAAAAATAGTTGGTTGTAACTCCTACGGAATCATTTCCAATAGAAGTGGCATCTGGAAACCAATAGCCTCTGGACTGTAGATTGCTGACAATGAGACTTCTGATGTTGTCACAGTTGGGAGTGTAAGCTTCGGTTGTCACTACAGGAGGAGATGTTTCTACAGGGGGAGCAGCTGTCGTTGCTGCTGTTGTGGCTTTTGTTGTCGTAGTTGGAGCCTTTGTAGTAGATGCAGATGTCGCCTTGGTTGTGCTTGCCGGAGCTTTGGTCGTTGTTGTTGTCGGATCCGTAGGTGCAGCCGTTATTTCGGCAGGTGCAGGAGTTACCGTGATAACAATGTTCATCAGGTGCAGGTTGACGAAAGACCCTTCTGCAGTAATGCCGTACTGACCAGATGTCCCGGTGATCGTAATCTGGTCGCCTTTTACAAGAGTCTTCAGGATAACCGTGCAAGATCCGTCCGAGTAGATCTTCGTTCCATCAAAGAGCGAAGCATACGTTGCCGGGACCGGAAGCATAACAACCGCTTCCATCGTAACGGGTGTTGCCTTGGGCGTTGTAACGGCCGCCGTCTCCGTGGGTTCTTTTATTGTTGCTACTACGGAAGTGATCGCCGCCGTGGTGATGTCAGTCGTCGCATATGAAGAACAACCTGATGCAGTTATTAGGAATGTCAGGGTGAGAATCAGGGTGATGTATGCATTCTTTTTCATAATTCCGCCCCTCTCTCTGTATTGATTTTTTAATTATTGCTATTCTAAAGTATCAAGTTGATAAACATATGTCAATGTTCGTTTAGTTCGTTTGGTTCACTTAGTTCAGGAATTTCATAATTGATTTGGCGAAGAAGAATTTCTAACCCTTCATTCACTGTCTGGTAGTATCGGGTCTTTCCAAAATTAACTCGTGCACGAATCTGTGTGTCTTTTTGACCATCAATATATTTCGCCGTCAGAATCCACCTGTACGGGAGTGGTAAGGAGATGATCTCCTTTTTAAGTGCCGTATATTGAGCACGAAGGCGCAAAAGATCGATTAGAAGGCACCTATCTGGAGACATTAGTTGTTCACAACGGTCGATTATATTCAGCACTTTGTCATGAGAGTCTGTGTTGGTTCCCCCCTGAACGCGGTCAGCGTTAAATGGTTTTGCGGAAAGAATCTCCGCCTCCATGTTTTTTCTGTTCCCATATTTGAGCCGTTCTTCAATCTTTCTAATACGATACTCAACATCAGCTTCTCCAGCGCTTAGATATTTCAGTGTGTGAACGAGTATTTCTGTTGGTGATTCCAATGAGCGGTCTTTAACTTTCTGATATATCACGAAAGCACCTCCACATGATGTTTTTCGTTTGTATGGTTTTCGTCTGGATGCATTTCATATAATAGATCTGCGATTCTTTTTTCCAGGCACAGAACACTGTTCTGAACTATTTCATCACTCCACAACTGAGAATTGTCCTCCAGCTTTGATATACATTCTTCAAGTTTCTTTTCTATATGCAGAACATTAGTATTCGTCGTATTTTCTTTCTCGATACAAGATGTTTCCAGAACTGTTTCTCTGTCAACACACGATTTTGTTTCTATCATATTCTGCTGCTGCGACTGATGTCCCCAAAGTGTTGCATGATAGATCTGATTGCGAGTAAGATGAATCTCCTTGCTGATGGATGGAAGCTTCACAATTAATCCTTTGTGGTCAAATTGAGCGGTAAAATTCAGGTCACTATGACCATGATGACCTCTCAAGTGATGTTCTTTCAATTTGGCTAAAAATACGCTTTTGTCTTCAATTTTTTCGATGGCAGCAGAGCAGATAAGCTGTGTGTATAAAATTTTTGAGATCTCTTCTCTAACAGATGATCCTATTTCATCAAAATTCAAATAATTCGTTCTTGTCTTTTTTCCGGTGGCAATTCTGTTATTGTCGGCTGCTTCAAGAGCTTTTCTTTGAGATAATTCTCCAGCCATAAAAGCGGAATACGTCTCCTGATCCAAATTATTGTTTATTTTTTCAGCACTTGCTACTGTACGCTCGGATACACCCAACTCAGTTGCGACAAGAGAACGAATAGTGAGGCCTTTGAAACGATCAGGATGGATCTTTTTCAACTCTCGCATATGATTTTCAAGAAAGGCTACTTCTTTTGCTTGAATGGCCGGGTTGGATCGGTCACGGGTGCGGTTGGAAAGAACCAGGTCCATTTTCATTGTGATTTGTTCTTCTTGCGTATCCGCAGACAGGATTAAGCATTCCACCTTCTTGATTCTTGCCACCTGGCAAGCTTGAAGTCGTCTGTGTCCGGAAATTACGATATACTCATCTGTCAGCTGGCCGTGACGCCTGACGCATAACGGTTGCAATAGTCCCACTTCTCGAATAGATTCAATCAGATCCCGATCGTCTGCACAGTTCTCCGGATCAAAGCGCGGGTACAGGGTATCATTTGTCGGATCCAAATGAATTCGCTCAATCCCGATCTGCTGCATCTGTGATTTAGATGTTTCCATCTGCGAAATTGCTGCTGTTAAAAAGCTCATTTTCTCCTCCTACAAATAGAACTATGTTTTGTAGATGTGCAACGTTGCACATGTTTATGCGTTTATCCTTATGGCTCTCATTTGAGGATGACGACGAATGTATTCATCAGCCAGCGCTGTATAGTCTTGTGCGGCTGTGCTCTTAGGTTGGCTACATACAACAGGAGAAGATGTCTCAATACTTGTCGGAATTGCCACCGATTGTCTGATAATTGTCCGGTACGCCGTATCTGGAAGTGCTTCAAAAAGTTCCGCAGCATTACTTCGAGCTATCTTTGTGGATCCACGATAATTGCAGATTACAGTACCGGATAGTATGATTTCCGTTCCACATCCGTTATTGGCTGCAATGTCCAGCGCCGCAAGAACACTGATAAGACCTTTCTGGGAGAAGCGATCTGTCACACATGGCACAAGACAATCATGTGCTGCATTAAGCGCATTCGCTGTTACGGTATCAATTTCACTTGGACAATCAATAAAAATGTAGTCATAGTCATTTTCCACATGAGCTCGTTTAAGAGCCAGATATAACTTTACCGATGGACCGGAAAGCTGATCTTGATTCAAGCGTGTGCTTGCATTCTTCATTCGAGCATTTGCCGGCAAACAATAAAGGTTTTCGCAGGCCGTTGGGATGATCGCTTCGCATGGATCCATGTTTTCGAAAAGAATGTTGTAAATACTTTTTGAATCTTCAGATGCGTTACAGCCGCTATAGTCAGTTGCATTAGCCTGCGCGTCCAAATCAAGAAGAAGCACCTTATATCCTTGCTGCGCAATGGCTGCAGCCAAGTTGACAGATGTGGTACTTTTTCCGGATCCACCCTTGTTGTTGAATACAGCTGTAATCATAATCTGCCCTCCATGAATTTTGCAGTTTCAGTAATTTGCTCAATTTTATAAGTGCTGAGATAGTTCCACAAAAATCCTTTGGCATATGCTTTGATGGATTTAACATCGTATGTCATAAGAGCGTGCATTAAAGCCTGAATACACTTCCACATCATGTCTCCGGCAAAACTTATCCTTTTACCCTCTCTTAATATAATCGTGCAGCGGTTAATGGCATCAATGACCTTAGCATAGGTGACCGCAGGACTGGTTCCATATTTCTTCATTTCCTGAGAACAGGCCATTTCAATTAGAGAATCGTTTATCAAGCGAAAAATCTCATTTTCCTCAGAGCTTGCATATTGGTCTTGCGGATCAAGTATTACTTCCCACTCGGTCAATATGTGAATCGCAGTTGTCATTTTATTTGCATCTAGAGAATAGATATAAGGAATTCCATTCGTCGCCAGTAATTCACTTCGGATTGAATCCATCCATCCTCTATCTTCAACTTTACAACTGTCTAGGATAGATAGTTCTATATCTATATCTGTTTCTGTTTCTGTTTCTGTTATTTCATTACATTTTGTTTCATACCGTTTCATCGGCGTTACTACTGCGTTACATTGTAACGGTGATGCTGTAATTGCAGGTATTTCCAGACTTTGTTGTGTGCCTTTTTTGTTTTCTCTGTGCCTACGAACCCTTAAAGCAGAAGCAGACAGCCCTTCTATTTTACCCTGAACATTTACAAGCGAAAATTCATCTGGAGCACATTCAACGAGGAGCTTATGCGTCTTTAGAAATGCAACTGTAATTTCAACTGCATCTGGATTTTCTCCTAAATCCAGCGCGACCTCTTTCCCAAAAGTGTCTTCGTAACCTTCGTAAAAGAGCACGCCATTGGTATCCAAACTGGAGAGAATCATCTTTAAATAGATGACTGTATATTCTGCTCCCCCTGGTATTTTGCGAAGCTTCTTGATTTCTTTTTGGTCAAAGAAAGTGTTTTCTAATTTAAAATAGTAGTATTTCTTTTCAGCCATTATTATCATCTCCATTTGTATCTCACTAAATAAACACATATCGTCGCTTCATTATTCTTGCTAAAGTAGAATTCAAATTTTGTCAATAAAATCAAGAGACCAGTCGAGTTCTCAATAAACGCTTCTGCTTACACACCTCTTCTTACATGAACTTTAGGTGCTACTTTCAATATTCCAAGAAGTTCGTCAAATGTATGAGTTTTCAGATAATTGAATATGATCTTTTCTTCATCTATTTTATCTTTTGAGGCTATTCCAAGTGTTGGAAATAGGATATGGACATCTTCGACCGGACGATTCAATTCCGATAGAATCAATGAAATTTCATGTGGTTGAAAAGATTTTTTACCACATAAACATTTCTCCATATAACTTTTTGATTTCCCAGTGATCTTAACCAATCCATCAGCGACATTCTCATATCCTGAAAGTATAATAGCCTTACGAAGTGCTCTGTTTCTCACAACCTATTCACCTCTTGGTGATATCCACAATGTGGACAGTTGAGCAAAAAAAATCTGTACGAAAACATGCTCTGAGTCAATATCAAGACATTTTACAATTTCTTGAATTTCTTCCGAATTAGGATCTTGAATTCCATTTACTATCCTTGAGGCTTTATTTCTTTTCCATCCGACTGCTTCGCCAAACTCTGAAATAGTTTTGTATTTCGACAGAACTAAACCTCTAAGTGTTATCATGTTTTCTCCTTATGTCTACATTGTGGACACTTTGATTTTACAATTGTCTTTTGGTCTTGTCAACCACTTTGTGGACAATGCTCTCAAATTTTCCTTATGGCGTTGATTTTGTGGACAAATTGTTGTATATTTTAATTAGCATTCCTGTGGAGGATTATGACGTGTCACTAATACTAACTTCCTCTTTTGCTGAACGCCTTAAGGAAGCGTTGGAAAATACAACGACAACTGAGTTTGCAGAAGCCGTTGGAGTTTCCAAGCAAACTATTAGCGCTTATACTACCGGTGTTCGGAAACCAAAGGCACCAACAATTAAAGTTATGGCAGACATTCTTAAGGTAAATGCTGCTTGGCTTCTCGGGTATGATGTTGCCAAAAATACGGGAAATATTTCTTCTGAGAATGGGTCGGTCACATTTCGTTCAGAGGAAATTGGATACGGTTCAAATAGTCAATTTTCGAATGACGAGGTGAGAATCATTACTATTTATCAGTCCTTCAATTCTGAAGGAAAACGAAAAACTATCGAATATATTCAAGATCTTGAAATGTCTGGTAAATATACCAAAAATTCTTCTGACCTCTCTCAACTTGATAATTTATAAAGTGTTTTAAGGAGTCATTCAATGTCATTCAAAACAATTCCTCTTGTTAGGTGGAATGAGAATAGGAAACAATGGATTCTGCAGGGTAGAAAAGACGGGATTCGTAAAAGCTTTTATAGTGGAAATCCGTCTGCTAAGTCAGGGCCGGCTGAGTGCAAGAGAAAATATTTATCGTGGCTTTCTTCTTCTGCAGACAAATTTAATATTCGTTTTTCTGATGCATGGAAACAATATATAGATGAAGTTCAAAAAACAACAAGTAAAACAAATTATAGACAACGCGAACAAATTGGGAGACTTCACTTATTACCCACATTAAAAACCAAACGCGTGGGAATGATTACAATTATTGATTGGCAAAAATGCATTAATCAAGCATATTCGGACAGTGACCTTTCCAAGAAATCATTAGAAAATATAAGAGGAACAATCACAAACTTTTGCGCCTATGCAAGAGCTGATCAAATGACCGATATTATACCGGAGTTAAAAATTCCAAACCAAGCTCTTAAAGGGAAAAAGAAAATCTTACAGCCATACGATGTAAAGAGACTTCTTTCGGAACCTGAAGATCCCTTTTGCATTGATATTGTCAAATTCATTGTATTAACTGGTTTAAGACGTGGAGAGGCACTTGGGCTTCGATGGGATGATTTGCATGATGGTATTTTGACTATTAATAGATCCTTAGGCGAAGGGTACATTTTTTCAAGCGGAAAGACTGAAGCCGCTCACAGATCTATGATGCTTACGGATGTTGCTTTACAACTTCTGATTGATCATAAAATTGTTCTTGATGTCTTAAATATTGATTCTGATTATATTTTTCCCGATATTGAAGGACAACCCTTGTCACCACAAGCTTTCTATATGCATTGGTATCGATTCAGAAGAAAACACGGATATATTTGTAGTATTCATGAACTACGCCATACTTTTATTAGCTTAACTAAAAATAGTTTGCCGCTAGATCTCTTACAGAGAACAGTTGGTCATACTAAAGATATGGATACATATGGTGTATATGGACATGAGGTTCTTGGTGAAATGGAAGAAGCAAAAGCCCTAATTCAGGGCGTATTTTTGAAGTTATAAAAACGAAACGTCAGTCAAAACGTCAGTCAGAGATAATGAAATAGCCTAGAAACCACTGCGGCTCTAGGCTATTTCTTGGCGGAGAAGGAGGGAGTCGAACCCTCGCACGGGTTACCCCGTCTAAAGCTTTAGCAAAGCCTCCCCTTGAGCCACTTGGGTACTTCTCCAAATGTTTGATATTGGCCCTATGTCAGGTGCATAGTTGGCGGAGAGAGTGGGATTCGAACCCACGGAAGACTCACATCTTCGCCAGTTTTCAAGACTGGTGCCTTAAACCAACTCGACCATCTCTCCACAAACAACTGTCAATTCCCGGCGAGTTTCACCCAAACCGACAGAGTTGCGCTTGACTATTCTACTAAGAATTCACCGGATTGTCAATCTAAGTCTTATAGTAAGATCCTGAATAACAGCGTATTTAACTTAATGATCTAATATCATAAATTTTTGTTTTACATTATCGACTTTTCCCAGCTGCTTAACTTAAATGAATTGCTCATAATCATCACGAATTAATTGATTTCCAGAATGGATGACTGACGTTTTTGTATTATTAAACACTACGTTCCTCCCACAGAGTTTTAATTGAATTATTGAGTTTATAGATATAGATGCCTAAATATCAGCTTTTGTAACAATGTTACACGTCATTTAACGCTCTTCTCGCCTCATTTTCTAATTCTATTCCCGTGAACTCAGGAAATTTATGGAACAAAATGAGCAAACTATACGACTATCGGGCTTCACGCTAATCGTAAATACTCGCCCAATAGTTTACTGCAAATAATCTTTGCCAATACGTGTATGCACGCAGCAAACAATTGCTGTCTTTTCAATTACTAACTTTTGCTGCATACTAAGGAATTTTAAAATTTAATATTCTGCTGTATATGTGAAACGCGTTAGATGACACAAGAGATTCATTATATAGTCCAGTCCTTTCTGTAATACTTTTTCAACCATTTTGAATTATTTGGACTAGTACAAAAGCAGAGGCGAGTCCTTATCATCCGGATAAGGACTCGCCCCTGCTTCAACTTCTTAACAAATATATGCCTACATTTTTGTACTATATATTATCCTACTTTTCTGTCTGGTCTTTGGTTGATTTGGCATGTCTCTTGATGTAATTATCTTTCACCAATAATATCAAGTACCCGATCCAAATCATCATAGGAGAAATATTCTATTACCAGCGATCCTTTACCCTTAATCTGATCCTTAACTTTAAGTTTTACCTTCGTTCCAAAATACTTTGTCAGCTTACGCTCAACATCTTTTGCACTGAGCGCAATTGCAGCACTGTTTTTATCCAGCTCTGGTGAGTCCTTAACCTTTTCCGGTTTGGGCATCAATATTCTTCGTACGTATTCTTCCGTTTCACGTACGCTCAATTCCTTATTCAGTATTACATCGGCGGCTTTCTTCTGTTCTTCCAGGGAAGGAAGTGCCAGGAGAGCCCTTGCATGGCCGGCAGTCAAGTCACCATTTCTAATATAGTCCTGAAGCGATTCATCGATGGCCATCAATCTAACTGTATTAGCTATTGCCGGTCTGCTTTTACCAAGTTTTTTGGAAAGCTGCTCCTGTGTCAACCCATGTTCTTTCATCAGTCTGTCCATTGCATAGGCCTCTTCCAGAGGGTTCAAGTCCTGCCTCTGAATGTTCTCAATTAGAGCCTGCTCCATTGTCTGCAGATCCGTCAGATCACGTACAATAGCGGGGATTACCGTGAGTCCGGCTAGTCTCGATGCACGCCAGCGCCTTTCTCCGGCTACAATTCGATAACCAGTACCCTTTTTAACAACAATAATGGGCTGAATGACTCCATTCTCAGTAATTGAAGATGCAAGCTCCTGAAGAGACTCTTCGTCGAATCTCTTTCTTGGCTGTTCTCCATTAGGATTAATATCTGTTATTTTCAACTCAACAACGGAATCCTTTAGTTGTTCAGGAATACCTTCAACAGAAAGAAGTGCTCCCAATCCCTTACCTAATCCCTTTGATACTGGTCCCATTTTTTCCTCCTATATATAGACTTGCATCTATGTTTTATATGTATTTTACATTGACCTAACCCTATTGTTTTTACTTCTTTGCTCTGGAAATGACTTCAATAGCCAGGTCATTATAGGCATGTCCTCCGCGCGATTTCGGATCATATTCCACGATTGTCTTTCCATAACTGGGAGCTTCGGCCAGACGTATATTTCTTGGGATAACTGTATTAAATACTTTCTCGCCAAAATACTTTCTTACTTCCTCTGTTACCTGTCTTGTTAGCTGTGTTCTTCCATCAAACATCGTAATTACTACTCCAAAAATCCCGATTGTAGGATTAAGATGCTTTCTTACCAGATTTATAGTGTCAATTAACTGTGTCAATCCCTCCAAAGCGTAATATTCACCTTGAATAGGAACAATTACATCTGTTGATGCTGCCAATGCATTTAGAGTAAGTAAGCCAAGCGATGGAGGACAGTCAATAAGGATAAAGTCATAATTCTCAGAAATAGTATCAACGGCCCGTTTAAGTATGGTTTCCCGGGACATTGCAGATACCAATTCTACTTCGGCCCCTGCAAGATTAATATTTGTGGGGCACATATCGATATTTTCGCGATTTGTCGATTGAATGACTTCTTTTATTGGTGTGTCATTCACAAGCATGTCATATACAGATGTTTCCAGTGCACTTTTATCAAATCCGTACCCGCTCGTAGCATTTCCTTGCGGATCCAAGTCAATCACAAGCACTTTCTCACCATGTTGTGCTAAATATGCTGAAAGATTGACCGTTGTAGTAGTTTTCCCTACCCCGCCCTTTTGATTTACTATTGAAATTACATTCGTCATCCTTGCTTCTTCCTCTTTTCATTGCTGCTGTATAGAGTTTAACAGACTTATAGTATATATATTATGTCGTTTCGTTTACTTTTTACTTTTTTACGCATGTTTTTGCGATTTTATCAAATTTATCATGGTTTTAGTGTGTAAAGAATTACATTTTAACTTTTTTGTCTGTGTTGCATTCATTTATCAGCCATTATATTCAATTAGCACCTTTCTTAATTATTGATGCCAACCTAATCATCTGAATTTATATACCTAAATTGTTTCACGTGAAACATTATTGACCCTGTCTCTTCCATAAGATATACATATAAAGTTTGTTATTACGATTCTTTCCGCTAATGGTGCCATAAATTGTTTCACGTGAAACAAAAAAGGAGCAGCTCCACTTCTTTTTGCGGAGCTGCTCCTGGTGCAAATTCATATTTTTGGTGTAGTTCTCTGTATTGTTTCCGTTCGGTCCTGTTTAGATGTCAGTCTTGGCATATTTTGCATTTGCCTGAATGAATTCTTTCCTTGGTTCTACTTTGTCACCCATCAGTAGGGTAAATACTTCATCGGCCGCCTGTGCGTCTTCTATAAATACTCTCTTTAGCTTTCTTGTAGAAGGATCCATTGTTGTTTCCCAGAGCTGTTCTGAGCTCATTTCGCCTAGGCCCTTATATCTCTGCAGTTTCGGTTCTCTCCAACCGGTTCTTTTCTTAATTTCATCTACTTCGGTGTCATCATACGCATAATATCCTTCATTTCCCTGATATACACGATAAAGAGGCGGACAGGCGATGTAGACAAACCCACCATCAACCAGCGGTCTAAGGTAACGGAAGAAGAAAGTCAATAACAGTGTACGGATATGCGATCCGTCAACATCAGCATCTGCCATTATGATTACTTTATGGTAACGCAGCTTTGCATCATCAAATTCTTCTCCAATTCCTGCTCCAAGTGCCATAACTACCGGCTGAAGCTTCTCATTTCCGTATATTTTATCGATTCTCGCCTTCTCAACGTTGAGCATTTTTCCCCAGAGAGGAAGAATGGCCTGATATTTACGTTCACGGCCTTGTTTTGCAGAGCCGCCAGCTGAATCTCCCTCAACAATAAAGATCTCACAGAGGGAAGCATCTTTTTCCTGACAGTCAGCAAGCTTTCCGGGCAGTGCACTGGATTCGAACACACTCTTTCTTCGTGTAAGATCCCGTGCTTTTCTGGCAGCTTCTCGCGCACGGGAGGCTGAAAGGCACTTATCCATAATAATACGGGCTATTGAGGGATTTTCTTCCAAATATTGGGAGAATTTCTCTCCGACTACTGACTCAACCATGGTACGAATCTCTGCATTGCCAAGCTTTGATTTGGTTTGTCCTTCAAATTGCGGTTCCGGAAGCTTTACGCTGATAATTGCTCCCAGACCTTCTCTTGCATCTTCGCCCTGCAGATTCTTATCGCCTTCTTTAATATACTTGTATTTTCTTGCATAATCATTAATAACCTTTGTTAGAGCTGACTTAAATCCCGTTAAATGCGTTCCGCCTTCAATTGTTGCTATATTATTTGCATATGAATAGACATTTTCAGCAAAAGAATCGTTGTATTGTATGGAAACCTCCACAAAACTGTCTCCGGAACGCTGTGCAATATAGATCGGCGGCTTATGAAGAGCTTCACGATGACGATTAAGATATTCAACGAATGATATTATCCCGCCATCATAATGAAGGTTCTTAACCACCGGTTCTTCTTCTCTATCATCTCTGAGATTGATTGTGATTTCGCGGTTTAGAAAGGCCATTTCGCGATAACGGGTAATCATTGAAGCAAAATCAAAATGAATATCCGGGAAAATCTCGTGATCCGGCATGAAAACCGTCTTTGTTCCGGTATCGTTAATATTACAGGTACCTATTACATTCAAAGGTGTTGTTGTTAATCCGCGCTCAAAGCCGATTGAGTATATTTTTCCTTCACGGCGTACTTCAACAGTCATGCTGGATGCAAGTGCGTTTACAACAGATGCTCCTACACCATGCAGTCCGCCGGAAACGCTATAAGCGCCGCCGCCGAATTTACCGCCGGCGTGAAGCATCGTATGTACAACTTCTACAGTCGGAATACCCTTCTGGGGATGATTTCCTACTGGAATTCCGGATCCGTTATCTATTACCGTGACCGATCCGTCTTTATTTACAGTTACCCAGATGGTATCGCAGCGGCCTGCAAGTGCCTCGTCAACTGAGTTGGCTACAATCTCATACACAAGGTGATGAAGACCACGCAGGGTCGTATCACCGATATACATTCCAGGACGCTTTCGGACGGCTTCCAGGCCCTCTAAAACTTGTATATCCGACTCATTGTAGGAAGATGAGTTTGATGTGTCAAATTCGTCCTGCCCGGCTGCAGCACCGGCGATCTCGTCGAGGGAATCTTCCTGATAATCATCAGTCAGTGCCCTGGGGTTATTCGCCATATTGTAAACACCGTCGATATCATCATGTTCTTCCGCCATGGAGGCGTAATATGACTCCTTTTCTGACGAAAGGCGGTCTGGATTCTTCTTGTCTTCGCTCATTTTATATATCCTTCCCTTGTATTGGCAGCAATCCCCTGATAAGGGGACAATTTGCCAATCATGCTGAAATCATTGGGTTTGTAACAATGTTACAGGCAGTTATGTTTCATAAATATGCCTTGTCGGGATGCGTGTGCATGTCAATTATTCTCTTTCGAAGAGTTGCTGTTGATATTGGTGAGAAATAGATACGGTCAACAGATACAACTACCGATCGCGGAATCTCTTCCGATACATATTCAACGTGGCCGGCTTTCTCGGCTTCTGCCAGAAACCTGATCATATCCGTCTGTTTGGGAGTAATTGAATCCATATCAAAAATGCCGATAATTAACCGGTCCGGTATGGAATATTCTCCCCCAACATGAACATACATCTAAATATCTTCCTCCGAATGTGTGGCTTTTCAAGGCAAAAGGCCACAAAAACACTAGTTAATTATACCATACTTATCCCGTCAGCGCAGGGAGACTGTCCCATCCAGAACTTCATAAAAGGAAATTCCTGTACTGAAATTATCCTCCGGATGTGACTCCCGTAAATCCTTCTCTGAGGTGCCGGGAACATTATCTTTTCCTTCATCCGCCGCAGTACCCGACGATGCTCCAAACAGCGGGGAAGACCGGTCCTTAAGTTCCTTTTCTATAAACGACCTGTCTGTACAGGTAATGAATACCTGTGCCCCTCCCATATTCGAAAGAAGGCAGGCACGCCGGCCTGCATCCAGTTCACTAAAGACATCATCGAGGAGAAGAACGGGCATTTCACCTGTTTCCTCACGTAGAATCACCAGTTCTGCAAGCTTTAGGGCAAGTGCGGCTGAACGCTGTTGTCCCTGTGATGCAAATGCCCTGAGCCCGTCACCGTCCAATGAAAGTTCCAGGTCATCCCGATGGGGGCCTACGCTTGTATTTCCCTTCTCATAATCATCCTGATGCGTCGCTTTCCAGCGGGTAAGAAGGATTTCTTCGATTTTCAGGAGATTACTCATGGGATCATTCTGTATTTCTTCTGTTAAAAGGCCTGTTATTGTCCGGTATCTGACAAAAAGGCTCTCTTTCCCGCCGGATATCTGTTCGTGTTTTTGTTTTGCAAGTATTTTAATTCTCTCTGCAAAAAGGATTCTCTCTGCAAGTATCCTTGCCGCCGCCTGCGCAAGGGGATAATCCCAAATTTCCAGTTCGCTTTCTTCCAATGCCCCCAGTGTGTGAATTGCATGTTTCTGTCGAAGGAGCTTAAGTGTGCGGTTTCTCTGCTGTAAAAGCTTTGAATAAGTCAGGAGGTCATGGAAATAGCATGGTCTTACCTGTGAAATAAGTAGGTCCATGTACCGTCTTCTGACCGACGGACCTTCTTTTATAAGGAGAAGGTCTTCCGGAGCAAAAATGACTGCATGGAAGATGCCCATAAAATCACTTATTCTCTCCAGCGGCACGTTATCATGTTCAGCGATGCGGCGCGCCTTTTTGAGGCCTTCAGGACCCTCTGCGGCCTCCAGAAAGGATATGGACAGGCTTTCTTCATAATAATCATTCTTTTTACGTCCGTTTTTATGTTTGTGTTCTGAAGAAGCGGGTACACTTTCTTCTTCCCTGCAGACAATCAGGTGGCGATACCGGTGAGCCATCATGTCAAGCTGCACTTTATATCCCTGTTCGCCGTGAAAAATAAGTTCCCTGTCTTTTGACGTTCTATGTGACCTGGCACAGGCACAAAGATAAATTGCTTCTATTATATTGGTCTTTCCCTGGGCGTTTTCACCGAAGAAAACATTAATAGAAGGCTCAACATTTAAGTCAAGCCTTCTGTAATTGCGAAAATTCTCTATGTGTATGGATCTGATAAACATATGTATTCCTTACGGTCAGCGGCGAAGAGGAAGTACTAAATAGGAGAAATCTTCACCCTCTGTCGGCTTAAGTACGCACGGCCCGTTGCTTCCGTTGAAAATAATGGAAATTTCTTCCTTATCAATTACACGAAGGGCATCAATAAAGTAACGGGGATTGAAATCGATATCTATCTTTTCTCCTGTAATACTTACCGGTATCTCTTCCCTGAGTGTTCCAAGCTCTGTGCTGGCACTGATAACCAACGTCTCCTCGTTGGGCATGGAAAGCTGCACAGGACATCTTCTGTCCTCGGAAAGAATAATCAGGGATGCCCTCTCAATTGCATCAAGCATAGCTGTCGGTGCAACCAGAAGCGTAGTATTGGACGTTTTGGGCAGAATAGCACGATAATTCATGTATTCTCCCTGAATCAGACGGGAAACAATGCGAACTTTGCCTGTGTCAAAAAGAATGTGGTTGGTAGAAGAATAAACAACTACCTCTGTTTCCTTACCGCCAAGAATACGGCCGACTTCATGCAGTGCCTTACCGGGAATAATGAACTTCATTACAGGAAGATCCTGTCCGAGGAGCTGCTTGC
Organism: Eubacteriales bacterium; assembly: GCA_037143795.1. Classification (GTDB taxonomy): domain Bacteria; phylum Bacillota; class Clostridia; order Saccharofermentanales; family Saccharofermentanaceae; genus Firm-13. Next base: position 32,014 of record JBAWXZ010000013.1, read on the forward strand.
GCAAAGCAAGACGGAATCCGTCAATAGCAACCATCTCAATGGAAAAACCATCACAATTGAAGTAACAACCGTTAAGTGTCGGACGGCTTTCATCTGTTGATACTGCAAAAATAGTCTGTCTTATCATATCTTTAAAAAGTCCCTGGGGAAGAGTAATCTTCTCAGCATCCGTAACAGTAGGAATCTTCGGATATCCGTCGGCAGACATTCCTTTGATGGAGAAAACGGAAGAACCGCTCTCAATACTGATCTGCATCTGATTATTTGTCTCAAAAGATACCTGGTTATCAGGAAGCTTTCTTACAATTTCTCCGAAAAGACGCGAATTTATCACAATGGATCCGCCTTCTGTAACATCGGACTCAAGCTGTGACTCAATACCTGTCTCCAAATCATAGCCTGTCAGCTTAACTCCATCAGCGGAAGAAGCCTCAATCAGGATACCATCAAGAATAGGAAGCGTAGAACGTGTTGAAACAGCTTTCTGAACAATTGAAATCGCTTCCATCAGACGATCCCTGGAGCATATAAATTTCATTGGACTACCTCCATATTATTTTTTTATAATACCTCTATTATACATAAAAAATCTAAAAAATCAGCTTTTTGCAGGGTTAAACTGATAAATTCCATTTTTTACCATGTTATCAAAATGTAAAAATTACTTTCAAAGAGAATGATTGTTTTGTAATCAAATTGCAATAAAAGAATAACCTGTTTGACATGTAAGTTTTCCACAGCTTTTTTAATATGTAAAAAATAAGTTATTCATACCCGATTTTGAATACCGGAATCTACTACATAAAAAGAAAGAAATCTCCGCCTTCTTATTATGGTGTGTGATTACCGTGGAAAAGTCTGAAAAGCACTGGTATATAAGAGTTTGCCATGTTTACGGATTGTGATTTGGGAGGGGGATAAAAAGAGGGTTGTGAGGACACTTCACAGGTGGTATTTATCCCCATTTTAGTCAGTGTGAAATCACACGAAGTTATCCACATATCTACAGAAAACTGTGGATAACTTTCAAGTTGAGAGACGTTTTTTAAGTTCTTCCACATCATGGGAAAACGAAGATGTAACAGCGTTGAGATCTGCTGAAACCTTATTGCAAGCATGAATTACAGTCGTATGATCTTTTCCGCCGAATACATCACCGATTTTTGGAAATGTCATATTCAGAACAAAACGGCACAGATACATAGCGATCTGCCTCGGGACCGTGACATCCTTACTGCGGCGGTTTGACAGGATCTCATTAACCGTAACGTTATAATAACGTGCGACAACTTCCATAATCATCTGTGCCGTCAGCTGACGGCTGGGGCGCGGCTGGATAATATCCTTGAGGGCTGCCGTTGCAACTTCCAGGTCAATGGATCCAGCCAGAAGGCTGTAGGCCAGAACTGTGTTGAAAGCACCGTCCAGTTCCCTGATGTTGGTGGCAATATTGGCAGAAATATAATCAAATACGTCTTCGGGAACATTGACGTTGTTCTGTTGGGCACGTCTCTTGAGTATTGCGACACGCGTCTCATAGTCCGGCGGCTGAATATCAACAATCAGGCCTGAGGAGAATCTTGTACGCAGGCGTTCCTCAAGGGAAGCCAGGCTTTGCGGCGGTTTGTCGCAGGTCATGACGATATGCTTGCCGGACTCGTGCAGTGCGTTGAACGTGTGGAAGAATTCGATCTGCATCTGCTCTTTGCCTTCGATGAATTGAATGTCATCGATCAGCAGAAGATCAGCACTTCTGTATTTTTCACGGAAATCATCATAGGAAATTTCTTTGATAGCAGAAATGAACTCATTTACAAACTGCTCGCATTGTACATAAATGACCTTTTTTTCCGGGTGTTTGACTGTAACATAGTTACCAATGGCGTGCATCAGGTGTGTTTTGCCTAATCCGGATCCCCCGTATAAAAAGAGGGGATTATAATTGCGTCCGCCAAGCTTCTCAGCAACTGCAACGCAGGCTGCATGTGCAAAACGGTTGCCGGAACCGACAACAAAGGCTTCAAAGGTATACTGGGGATTCATCTGGGCTGCCGTCCTGTGGATTTCTTCAGGGTAAACCGCTGAAACACCCGGGGAAGCAGGGGATGCCTGACGACGCAGCGCCTCAAGGATTTCCTGCGTATCTTTGACCGCCATACGTACGTCATAGTTGCGCGAACACACAATATTAAAGGTATTGGTTATTAGATTCTGCCATTGAATAACATAAGTATATGAAAAAGAATCCGGTACAGACAGGATAAACACCTTATCGTCTGCATAGACAGGTTTCATAGGCATTATCCATGTTTTTAGACTGACTTCAGAGATCTCCCCGGCTAAAAGGTCGGTAACCTTCCTCCAGATCCCATTCATCTCGTAATCCTGCATAACGCCCACTTTCCAGATCATGTACCAAAGGTACTGAAATACAGCAAATTATCATTGAAAAAGTACACCTATGATAGCAGAAAATACCTCATACGGAAAGTATTTTATCGCTGGTTTTGTTATAATCAGTAGATAAGGCCTAATAAATCAAAGAATCACCCGAAAGGTACAAATATGAAAAAAGTAAAAATAAATATAAACGAGTTACAACAAATTCCAATCACTACAAGAAAGAGAAAATACTCTGCCACGGACAAATTACTTCTGTCCCTCGCTATTTTACTTCTTTTAGGGGCAATTGCACTATTTTCATGGAATCCGATACAGAATTATATGCGCGGACAAAAAACGAATCAAATGTTAAGCCAGATTGAGCAGGGAGCCGTTACTGTTATTGTGGATCCGAATGCCCTTCCGGTAAGCGGAGAAGAGATTGAAACTTTCACTACAATTCCGGAAACAACTCCGGCCGTAACTACGGAAGCAACAGGGGCAATACAGACAACGGCAGTTACAGAAGCTACACCGGTGCCGACAAAGTATGATCCGGCAGAGAAGCTTACACTAACCGCACTGGGGACGATCAAAATAGATAAAATCAACCTTCTCATTCCGCTCTGGGATGGGGCAGGCATAATTCCGCTGCGCTATGGAGCAGGAGTGCTGGAAAATTCTGCCCGTCCGGGACAGGACGGCAACTGCGTTATCCTGGGTCACAGAATGAAGACGTACGGCAGTCTGTTTAATCGACTTGACGAGGTTGCTGTCGGTGACAGTATTGTGATCACATCGGTAGACGGAACAGAGTACACCTATATTGTTGATAGTGTGATTCCTGCGCTGCTGCCGGCTGAACTGGTCAACTACATTCAGATTAACAATGGAACAGGCAAACAGATTACCCTTATTACATGTACACCAACTGGCGTAGGGTCACATAGAATCGTTGTTATTGGGCACATGTCGTAGAACAAACGATAACTTTCCCTCGCTCCCATGTCAGGCGAACAAACGGTATCTTTCCCTCGCTCCCATGTCAGGCGAACAAACGGTATCTTTCCCTCGCTCCCATGTCCTCGGCTTCGCCTGCGTAAGGTCGCTCGGGAAAGATACCGTTTGTTCTAGTTGGGCGCTGCGCGCCAAGGAAGGGGCTTCGGCTCCCTATGACTTCGGCTTCGCCTGCGTAAGGCAAGCTCAGGAAAGATACCGTTTGTTCTTGATTGGGCGCTGCGCGCCAAGGAAGAGCCTTCGGCTCCAAAACAGGAGCAAGAATTTGAGAATTGATCCCGAAGGGTAATATTTGCAGTATGGTTTATTATCAAGGCTACATTCGCCGGACGGCAGTCTTATGCAGTATTTCTTGGCGCGGAGCGCCTATCAAAGAGGTTGCCTGTTACATGAGCGACCTTACGCAGGCGAAGCCGAGGACATGGGAGCGAATGCAACAGGTTACCTCGCCCGACCTTACGCAGGCGTAGCCGAGGACATGGGAGCGAATTCAACAGGTTACCTCGCCCGACCTTACGCAGGCGAAGCCGAGGACATGGGAGCGAATGCAACAGGCTGCCTCGCCCGACTGGAAACTTGAATAAGAACATGATAAAATGCTGTGTTAAAAGAATTTGAAGCCGGGATGCAAGTGAGTTTGTATGTTTGGGCTTATGAGGAATTCCAGGAACCCACCGACTTTTTGGGAGGATTTTATGCAGAAGGCGTGTCTTATATTAAGTGATGGCAGTGTGTTTGAAGGAATTCGCTTCGGAGCAGCGAGGGATGCTGTATGTGAGGTCGTTTTCAATACGGGTCTTACAGGATATGTGGAACTTCTCACGGATGCATCCTATGCCGGTCAGGCGATTACGATGGCTTCCCCGATTATTGGAAACTACGGAGTTTTTGAAAATACTTCTGAATCAACGCGGCCGTGGGTTGAGGCTTTCATCCTGCGGGATCTGACTACGGTTGAAGGCGACCAGCGACAGGCAGAGAATCTGGAAACATACCTTAAAAGGAATGATATCCCCGGTATTTACGGTATTGATACGCGTGCGCTTACTCTTCTGATAAGAGAGCACGGCACGATGCTCGGCCTGCTTACCGATGGAACTAAAGAAGATGTTGATATGAAGGCAGCCATTGAGAAAATAGCGAAATATGATGGTTCAAAGCTTGTTCCTATGGTAAGCCGCAGGGACGTAGCTGTTTTTCCTGCAGGCCAAAAAGGCTGGGACAGGAATAAATACGTAACGGATGCAGCTTCGGGCAAGCCTACGGCCCTTGTGCCTGCAGAAACACCACCGGACGCTGCTGCTGCAAAAAAGCCGGCATATCGGATTGCGCTCATTGATTTTGGTGTTAAGCAGAATATTATCTGGAATCTGGTCGACAGGGATTGTGAAGTTATCGCTTTTCCGTGGGATTCGACTGCAAAAGAGATTCTGGCCGTGCAGCCGGACGGCATTCTGCTGTCCAACGGCCCCGGGGACCCGAAGAACTGCGGCCCTGCGATTAAGCAGATAGCGCAGTTATATGCTTCAGGCACACCCATTATGGGCATATGCCTGGGTCATCAGCTGATGGCGCTTGCCACAGGTGCGGATACACACAAGCTTCGCTACGGACACAGGGGAATCAATCACCCGGTGAAGGACCTTCGCGCCGATCGTGTTTACATCACGTCACAAAACCACGGGTATGTAGTCACGGATGAGACGCTTTCTCCCGAAATCTGTGAAATCAGCCATCTCAATATGAACGACGGGTCGATTGAAGGATTACGATACCTGAATAAGCCGGTCTTCACCGTTCAGTATCATCCGGAAGGTGCACCGGGTCCCCTGGATAATAACTATCTTTTTGATGAGTTCCTTACCTTGATAGATGATACAAAAAAGAAGGCGAAGGAAGCATTATGACACAATTTCGCGCAGGCTTCGCGGTTATCGCAGCTAAAGGAATTTCGAAAGGCTTGCGGTTGCTGGGAAGAGGTGCAACCACACTTCCCGGACGCGTCGCACTGAAGATTTACCCGCAGATTCTTTCAATGCTGTCAAAAGACAGGAAGATTATTGTCCTGACAGGTACGAACGGAAAAACCACGACCACGCATATGGTTTCGGGAATCTTAAGTTCCCTGGGATATACCGTGATTACCAATGTGTCGGGTGCCAATTTAGCTACCGGCATAGCCACGACTATGATAGAAGGTATCGCGATTCGAAGGCGCGCCGAAAAAGCAGGCGGCAGGACGGTGTATGTTATTGAAGCGGATGAAGCGGCTTTTGCCAAAGTTGCCGGACAGCTGCAGCCGCTTGTCTGTGTCGTTACAAATCTTTTCAGGGACCAGTTGGACCGTTACGGTGAGCTGCTCCACACCCAGGCCCTCATTGCGAAAGGCCTCGATGCAACCCATGCACAGATTCTTTTGGATGCCGATGACTCCCTTGTAGCCGCGCTTGAGCGGGGCCGTGAAGACAGAGTCATTTTCTTTGGCATGGATGAAGCGTCCATGACACGTAACACTGTTACAAATCCTTTAAAATCAAGCCTGAGCGAAACCACATCGGATGCCTCCTACTGTAGCTTCTGCCAGACCAAATATGAATACAGGGCCAGAAGTTTCGGTCACCTGGGCGCTTTTTACTGCCCGTCCTGCGGATACAGCCGTAAGGAACCGGATTTTCTGGTGTCTTATACTGCGGTATCTGATGAGGAACGGACGGCCTCTTTGGAGCCGGGAGCCCTTCCTCTTATCGGACCTTCCGATGTCGGATTTCCTGTAACGCTTTCCTACTCCGGTGAATCGCAGACCATGGGTCTCCCGATTCCTGGACTGCACAATTTCTATAATTCGGTGGCTGCTGTCGCCGCCTGTGTTTCCCTTGGTGAGAAGAGCGGGGATCCAGCCCTTTCCTTTGTAAAATGTGCAAATGCAATAGAGAACGTAAGGCCTGCTTTTGGCCGCATGGAGAAAATCCCGATCGGTTCGAAGTCGCTTTGCCTTCTTCTGGTCAAAAATCCGGTAGGGCTCGAGAGGGCGCTGTCGTTTGTTTCCCAGGCCTCGGATGCGGGCGGCATGTACCTTCTCCTCAACAGCAATGACGCCGACGGCAGAGATGTATCCTGGATCTGGGATGTCGATTTTGAATCGAGGTCGTACCCCGAAAAGGTGTTTGTGTCCGGAGAACGCTACGGGGACATGTATCTGCGGCTTGCCTATGCAGGCATTGACAAGGATAGGATGCAGGCTGAGCCCATGACCCGGTGCGGGGACCTGCTTGACGGGGCTCTTGCAGAATGTGAGGACGGTAAGTGCCTGTATATTCTTCCGAACTATACAGCGATGCTGGCACTTCGTGAAATTCTGGTCAAACGCTATCGTCTCAGGGATTTCTGGAAATAATGGAGAGGAGCTTTTCAAACATGCAGGAAAAAATCCGGCTCTGTCATTTATACCCGGATCTGTTGAACCTATACGGGGACCGCGGTAATATTCTGGCCCTGGTCAGACGTTCGTCTTTGCGTGGAATCAATATGGAGGTTGAAGCCGTATCAATCGGGGAGGATTTCGATCCGGATCGGTATGATATGGTTTTTGTGGGCGGCGGGCAGGATGCAGAGCAGAATATACTGCGCAATGACTTTGTGTCTGTCAAAGGCGAAAAGATTAAGGAAGCCGTTGCAAAAAACAAGGTGTTTCTTTGCATCTGCGGCGGTTATCAGATGATGGGCCACTATTATGAAGAACATGACGGGCACAAAATCGAATGCCTGGGAGCCATAGATATATGGACAGTCGGAAAGAAAAGCCGCTTTATCGGGGATACGGTCTATTCCTGTGATTTGTTTCCGGAATCGAAGATCCTGTACGGGTTTGAGAACCACAGCGGACGTACATATCTGGGAGAAGGAGTGAAGCCTCTTGCAAAAGTACTGACAGGATCCGGAAATAATGGTGAGGATCGGACGGAGGGTGCAATTTACAAAAACGTATACTGCACGTATTCCCATGGAAGCTTCTTGCCTAAGAATCCTGAAATGACGGATTATCTTATAAAAACAGCATTGGAAGTACAAAAAGGGATGTCATACACCCTGTCACCCCTGGCAACTGATGTTGAAAATTTTGCAAGGAACGCTCTCTCGACTTGCATAAAGCCTTGACATAGCTTCGCTTTTTCGCTTACAATAATGGAAACCGGAAATGAGGCGGGAATACCGCCTGTTTTTCGTCATTTTTCCAGTTGCGGGCTCTATATACCGAGTTGCTCAGAGGAGGAAGACAAAATGCCAAAATATACAAAAGAAGATATCATTCGTATTATAGGAGAAGAGGATGTGAAATTCATCCGGCTTCAGTTTACGGACATTTTTGGAATTCTTAAAAATGTTGCTATTACACCGAGCCAGATGGGAAAAGCTCTGGATAATGAGTGCATGTTTGACGGATCGTCCATTGACGGGTTTACCCGTATAAGTGAGTCTGATATGTATCTGTATCCCGATTATGATTCCTTTGTTATTTTCCCGTGGCGGCCGCAGTCCGGCAAGGTTGCACGCCTTATCTGCGACATCTATACACCCAACGGCGATCCGTTTGTCGGCGATCCGCGATATACCCTCAAGAAGGTTCTGGCCAGGGCAAAAGATATGGGTTACATTTTTAATGTTGGACCCGAACTTGAATTTTTCCTTTTCAACTATGATGAAAACGGTAAACCGACAACAACGGCAAACGACGAGGGCGGCTATTTCGACCTTGAACCGATCGGCCAGGGCGAGGACATACGACGTGAGATTTCTTTTGCCCTTGAGGCAATGGGATTCGAGATTGAAGCGTCCCATCACGAAGTTGCCCATGCACAGCACGAGATTGATTTTAAATTCGGGGATGCGCTCGCAACGGCCGACAATATCATGACTTTTAAGCTTGCGGTTAAAACAATTGCAAAGAGGTACGGCCTTCATGCATCATTCATGCCCAAACCGGTTTATGGAATCAACGGGTCCGGAATGCATATCAATATGTCCCTGATGAAAAACGGGAAGAATGCTTTTTACGATCCTGATGACGATCTCGGGCTTTCTGAGACGGCAATGCAGTTTATTGCCGGTGTCCTGAAGCATGTGAAAGGAATTACGGCTGTTACCAATCCGCTGGTCAACTCATACAAGAGACTTGTTCCCGGTTATGAGGCGCCCTGTTATCTTGCCTGGTCTGCAGCCAACCGATCAGCATTGATCCGCATCCCGGCTACACGCGGCATAGGAACCCGTATGGAGCTGCGCAGTCCTGATCCGTCCGCTAATCCTTATCTTGCCCTTGCCCTGTGCCTGGCGGCCGGCCTTGATGGAATCGAGAACAAAATGACACCTCCCAAGCAAGTATATAATTCTATTTTTGCCATGTCCCCCGAGGAGAGGGTGGCTGCAGGAATTGACAATCTGCCGGGAAGCTTAAGGGATTCCCTCGATGAATTCGAGAAAGATCCCATGGGCAGGGAAGTGCTTGGAGACCATACATATGACAAGTACCTCGAAGCCAAGGACGACGAATGGAACGAGTACAAGACACAGGTCACACAATGGGAAATTGATACTTATCTCCTCCGTTATTAATTAACCCGGTTCAGCTGACAGCGCAGGATTCTGCATGACCTTCCGGCGAAACTGCCGGAAGGCTGACGCAGGATACGACAGAATAATCATAAGGGAGGGAAAAGATGAGAAGCATCATCGTTGCTTTTCCCGATATTGCCATAACGCATAAAATAAGGGACATCCTTCTTCGGAGTGACTTTCCGGTGCGGGGACTTGCCACGAACGGGTCAATGGCACTTCGTAATATTCTGTCGGAAGATGGAGGGGGACTTGTCATCTGCGGTGCCCAGTTCCCGGATATGACAGCCATTCAGCTCCAGTCCCTGCTTCCGGATGATTATGACATGCTTATGATTACCTCAGCCGGGAATGTGAATTCCGCTTTTGGACAGAAGGAAGGACTTTACACACTTGCACTTCCGCTGCATGCGCAGGATCTTGTATCCTCCGTCCGCATGCTCCTTGACACAAGACAGATGTATAAGGACATATCACGTTCAAGTGCAGCCAAACCGAAAACAGCAAAGGACAGTCCCGCTCCCCCGAAACGGGGAATGGAAGAACAAAGAACGATTGATCAGGCCAAGGCGCTCTTAATGAACCGCAACAATATGTCGGAACAGGAAGCACATAGATTCCTGCAGAAAAAGAGCATGGACAACGGATCAAAGCTTTTTGATATGGCGGTAAAAGTATTGAAGAGCCTGGAAAACTAAGGGATTGCATGTGTTAACAGAGGGGTTTTGTAAATGAGAAAAATTTCTTTCACAAAAATGCAGGGTATAGGAAACGACTACATTTATATTGACTGTACCAAAGATGAAATTTTAAAACAGGATGAGATAATCCCATTTGCGATTCGTTTCAGCGACAGACACTTCGGAATCGGTTCCGACGGTGTAATCCTGATTAAGCCCTCTGAAAAAGCTGATTTTTTCATGGATATGTATAATGCCGACGGCTCACGGGGCAAAATGTGCGGCAACGGCATCCGCTGCGTGGCAAAATATGTCTATGAAAAAGGCCTTACAAATAAAACAGAGATTGCCGTCGAGACGCTTTCGGGAGTCAAGCAGCTTTCCCTTGCGATTGAAAACGGTAAGGCTGAGCGTATTACCGTGAACATGGGTAAGCCGATTCTTGAGACGGATAAAATACCTGTCCTCTGGAGCGATAAAAACCTTTTCAATGAGGCGATTGCTGTCGGCGGAAAGCTTTATAACATTACAGCCGTATCAATGGGCAACCCGCACGCCGTCGTATACGTGAAGGGTATTGAGACACTGCCGGTTGACAAGCTGGGGCCGCTTTTCGAGAAACACAAACTGTTTCCGGAAAGCGTTAATACGGAATTTGTTGAAATTATTGACCGTTCCCATCTTCGCATGCGTGTATGGGAGCGCGGATCCGGAGAGACAATGGCCTGCGGAACCGGTGCCTGTGCAACTGTAGTGGCATCCGTGCTGAATGGCTTTTCAGACCGGAAGGCAACTGTTATTCTTAACGGGGGTGAACTCAATATTACATGGCGCGAAGATTCGGGCGATGTAATTATGGAGGGGCCGGCCGAGATCTGTTTTGAAGGTGCGGTTGATTTTTAAACTATTTTTCTGTACAAATATATATAAGGGTTGGCATTTCAAGGACGGAATGCCGTTTCTGATGTACTGGCTCCGAATATTGGGGCGGAATGGATAAGGGAAACACATGATTGAGATGAACCAGAATTTTCAAAAACTGCCGGGTAATTATCTTTTTGCAACAATCGCCAGGAAGGTAAAAGAATTTGCAGCGGAACACCCGGACAAAAACCTGATCCGTCTGGGTATAGGCGATGTAACAAGACCACTGGCACCGGCAGTGATAACTGCTATGCAGGCGGCCGTTCTTGAGATGGGCGATGAAAAGACTTTTCACGGATATGGTCCTGATTTCGGGTATGATTTCCTGGTAAGTGCCATTGCGGAGAATGATTATGCGAGCCGCGGCGTAGCGATTGATACAGATGAAATTTTCGTCAGTGACGGATGTAAGAGCGACTCCGGTAATATCGGCGATATTTTTGCCGTCAATAATTATGTAGCTGTATGTGACCCGGTCTACCCGGTCTATGTTGATACGAATGTTATGGCAGGCCGTGCCGGGGAATATGATCCCGAAACAGGTCTGTGGTCGAATTTTTACTATCTGAAGTGCGAAGAAAAAAATGGCTTTATCCCGCAGGTACCTGCGATTACTCCTGGTGAAAAAACGCCTGACCTAATATATTTATGCTTCCCTAATAATCCGAGCGGTGCTGCGATCGGGTACGAAGATCTCAAATCCTGGGTGGATTATGCGCTGAAAACCGGTGCGATTATCCTTTATGATGCTGCGTATGAAGCTTTTATCTCAGAAGATCTTCCTCACACGATTTTTGAGATTCCCGGTGCCAGGGAATGTGCTATTGAACTAAGAAGTTTTTCCAAGACAGCCGGATTCACAGGGGTTCGCTGCGGTTACACGGTAATTCCCAAACAATTGGTAAGGGACAGCGTACGTGTCAGGGATCTTTGGGCAAGACGCCAGGCAACCAAATTCAACGGCGTATCCTATATCACGCAGCGCGCTGCGGCAGCCATTTATACTCCGGAAGGCAAAGCACAGACAAAGGCTACGATTGCAATTTATATGGAAAACGCCAGAATTCTTCGCGAGGGACTCGCTTCTATGGGATATCAGGTATCGGGCGGAGTGAATGCTCCGTATATCTGGATGAAAACGCCCGGCGGCATGACATCCTGGGAGTTTTTTGATTATCTTTTGAATGAGGCAAACGTTGTCGGTACGCCCGGATCCGGATTTGGACCCTGCGGGGAAGGTTATTTCCGCCTGACCGCATTTGGTTCAAAAGAGGCATCGGAAGAGGCGCTGCGCCGGATTGCATTGCTGCCAGGATAATATTTATTTGTGCGGACGGTAGAAAAAAGATCATTTTGTCTACTGCGGGGACCATATAAATTGACACTGCCAGTAGCGCCTTATATAATGGTAAGGGCAAGGATTCCTCGAGTGAGTATTGCTCGGGGATTCTTTTTTTATGGGATAATATTGATTTAACAAGGAATGGAAGGCAGCATAGTGAATAGTCATGAATGTTGCCTTTCGTATTGACAGGAGGATCATTTTACATGGTAAAAGCGATTGTTGGAGCGAACTGGGGCGACGAGGGTAAGGGCAAAATCACCGATATGTTTGCCGCCAAGTCTGATATTGTCATCCGTTTTCAAGGCGGTGCAAATGCAGGACATACCATTATCAACGAGTACGGCAAATTAGCCCTGCACCTTCTGCCTTCCGGCGTCTGTCATGCTAACATTATGAATATTATTGCCAACGGTGTGGCGCTGAATATTCCGAAACTCAAAGAAGAAATCGAAAACATCATGTCCAAGGGCGTTCCGATGCCGAAACTTATGATTTCAGACCGTGCGCAGATCGTCATGCCTTATCACATCCTTTTTGATCAGTACGAAGAAGAACGTCTCGGCGGTAAAGCCTTTGGCTCTACCAAATCCGGAATCGCTCCTTTTTATTCAGATAAATATGCCAAGATTGGATTCCAGGTGTGCGAGCTTTATGAAGAAGCGGCGCTCAGAGAGAAGATTGCTTCCGTTCTCACACTCAAAAACACTCTTCTCGAATACCTGTACCATAAGCCGACCCTGGATGCCAACGATCTATTTGAAGAACTTATGAAGTACCGCGAGATTGTTACTCCCTTTGTTGCGGATACCGCAGCTTACCTGCATCAGGCAATCAAAGACGGAAAGAAGATTCTTCTTGAAGGCCAGCTGGGTTCCATGAAGGATCCGGATCACGGTATTTACCCGATGGTTACTTCTTCCTCGACCCTTGCGGGCTACGCAGCGGTCGGCGCGGGAATTCCCCCTTATGAGATCAAGGAAATCTTCGCTGTTGTGAAGGCTTATTCCTCTGCTGTCGGTGCGGGCGCTTTTACAAGCGAAATCTTCGGCGATGAGGCCAGCCAGATGAGACAGCGCGGCGGTGACGCCGGCGAATACGGAGCAACTACCGGACGTCCGAGAAGAATGGGCTGGTTTGACTGTGTGGCTTCCCGTTATGGCTGCCAGGTCCAGGGTGCTACCGATGTTGCGTTGACTGCCATTGACTGCCTTGGATATCTTGACGAGATTCCGGTCTGCGTTGCGTATGAAATCGATGGTGAAGTGACACGGGATTTCCCGAATCCCACCAAACTCGACCGTGCCAAACCGGTATGGCAGACACTCAAAGGCTGGAAGTCGGATATCCGTGGTATTACCTCTTTTGATAAGCTTCCCAAAGAAGCGCAGGAATATGTGCTCTTTGTTGAAAACGAGCTGGGAGTTCACATATCACTGGTATCGACAGGCCCTAAGCGTGATGAGATCATGTTCCGCTGACAGCAGTAAATAGCATAACTTACAGCCAGTTCGGATTTGCAGGAGGAATAATACGTGGTCAACGAGAAGGTTCTTGTTCTTGATTTTGGCGGACAGTATAATCAGCTGATCGCCAGACGTGTGCGCGAACAGAATGTATATGCCGAGATTCTTCCCTATACGGCCGGTATTGACCGTATTCGCGAAGGCAACTATAAAGGGATTATTTTTACCGGCGGCCCCAATAGTGTGTTTGATGAGAAATCACCTCACTATAGTAAGGAAATACTCGATCTTGGTATCCCGCTTCTTGGAATATGTTATGGAGCACAGCTTCTCGCATATATGCTTGACGGCATTGTAGCTACTGCCCCCTCCAGTGAATATGGCAAGACGGATATCAAATTATCTACGGACTCTAAGCTATTTAACAATGTTACAGCAGAAAATACATGCTGGATGAGTCATACGGATTACATCAGCACGCCGCCCGAAGGATTCACTGTTACCGGGTACACAGACAATTGCCCCTGTGCCGCCATGGAGAATCCGGCACTCGGTTTTTACGCCGTCCAGTTCCATCCGGAAGTCAATCACACTCCCCAGGGACCCGTGATGCTTCGCAATTTCCTCTATGAAATTTGCGGCTGTTCGGGTGACTGGGTAATGTCAGCTTTTGTGGAGGAATCGATTGCCAAAATACGCGTACAGATCGGCGATAAGAAGGTCCTGTGCGCGATGTCGGGCGGAGTTGATTCTTCGGTTGCCGCCCTTATGATTCACAAAGCTGTCGGTAAACAGCTCACCTGTGTTTTTGTCGATCATGGTCTTCTCCGTAAAAACGAAGGAGACGATGTTGAGCGCGTCTTTAAGGGCGAGTTTGACATGAATCTGATTCGCGTCAACTGCCAGGACCGCTTTATGGCCAGGCTTGACGGTGTCTCGGATCCTGAGACCAAACGCAAAATCATCGGCGAGGAATTCATACGCGTTTTTGAAGAAGAAGCTCTCAAAATTGGGGAAGTGGATTACCTGGTACAGGGAACGATATATCCGGATGTAATTGAGAGCGGTGTCGGCGACGCAGCGGTTATCAAAAGCCATCACAATGTCGGCGGACTGCCTGACGACATTGCTTTCAAAGGACTTATTGAGCCCCTCCGTGATCTTTTCAAGGATGAAGTCAGAAAAGCAGGCCTTGAGCTCGGCATTCCTGAGGATCTCGTATGGCGTCAGCCCTTCCCGGGGCCCGGACTTGCCATCCGTATCATGGGCGATGTGACGGAGAAGAAATTATCCATACTGCGCGATGCTGATTTCATTTTCCGAGAAGAAATTAAAAAGGCCGGCCTCGGCCGTGATATCAACCAGTATTTTGCCGTCCTTACCAATGTTCGCTCGGTCGGTGTAATGGGTGACGGACGTACCTATGACTATATGCTTGCTCTTCGCGGAGTGACGACAAGTGACTTCATGACAGCGGACTTCGCAAGAATCCCGTATGAGGTACTTGATATCTGCTCCCGCAGAATAGTAAACGAAGTAGGGCACATCAACCGGATTGTATATGATATAACAAGCAAACCGCCGGCGACGATAGAGTGGGAATAGTAGCTTAAAACCCTGTGATGCCTGGAATAAGGGCATCACAGGGTTTGTTTTTATGCTCTGCGTACTAATAACGTACTGTTATTTAATTCTTGAAGCTTTTCCGCAACTTCACCTTGTTTATTTGGGTAAAGGTGCGAATAGGTTTGGAGGGTTGTTTCGATGTTCTCATGACCCAGTCTTTCAGAAATAAGCAGCGGTGAAAAATTCATTTCGATCAGCAAGGATGCATGTGAGTGGCGCAGATCATGCACCCTGATTTTCTTCACTTTGGACAACTTGCACCCTCTAATCATTTCATGCTGAAGATAATATTTTGTTATTGGAAACAATCTTTCACCCGGTTCATAATCATATAATTTGGCTGCGTATTCCTGAACCAGGTTAACCAGAAAAAGTGGTATAGTAACAACCCTTTTGCTTTTTGGTGTTTTGGGTTCAAGAATTAAATCATCACCATTCACCCTGGCATAGTTTTTGCTTATGCTGACTGTTTTAACTTCACAATCAAAATCATTCAGTGTCAGTGCCAATAACTCACCAGACCGGATGCCCGTCCAAAATAATGTTTCAAATATAACCTTAGACATGGGCTTATCTTCCACAAATGCAATGAACTTATTAAATTCTTCAGCTGTCCAAAACAACATGGAATCAGCGTTTTTCTTTCCCATGCTTCCACATACCCTGGCTGGGTTGGAAGGCAGCTTATAATACTTAGTGGCAAAATTGAAAATCGCTGAAAGCTGATTATTAATTGTTTTCAAATATGTTTGGCTGTAATTATTATCACTTGAAATTAATTCATTTTGCCATTTCCTGACAGTTGTAACGGTTATGGTATTAAGTGGCATGTTCTCAAAGAAAGGAAGAATCTTTAAATTAATAAGATACCCTTTGTTAATCAAAGTGGTTGGCTTCAATCTACTTCTTGAATCTTCCATATAAAGTTCAACCAGGCTTCCAAAAGCCATATCACAACTGGCATGGGCTTTATTTAGGAAATCCCGTTCATATGCTTTTGCTTCCTTTTGTGTTTCAAAACCTTCCTTTTTCTTCTTCTTCTTGTTACCCATCCAGTCAGTATAGTAGAAGGACGAAAACCAAGTCTTCTTTTCTTCATTTTTGTAAACTGGCATTTTTCATCATCCTTTCTTTAATTTATTCATAGTGAAGTCAATAAAATCAGTGATGTTCTCGAAAGCATTATTCATCTCATCATCGTTCAATTTCTGAACGGCACCATCAGGGTACTCAATTTCAATCTCGTAACCGTCCATAACATCATTTTCCTGCTCAATGGTTAACAATAGGGCATCGTCACCCTTCTGTTTTAATACCTTATAAGTGGCTGCTTCGGCGCAACTCGAAGTAGGGGAAACTGATATCTTATAACCAATGAACCTTAAAAAATCAATTATTTTATCTTTTCGCTCCCATTGCGAAATTTCGTTCATGGAAACGTCCTGTTTTTCAAGGGCTGCTGAATCCTTTTTGCTTTTTCGGTTTTTCTTTCTTTTCTTTTCAACCGGATTAAGTTGTGTACAGTTTAGGTATTCAAAATCAACACCAAAATAATCCGCAAACATTTGAATCCTTATTTTCGATGGATGTTTAACTTCTCCGCTAATATATCGGCTGATGTCTTTTGCATCAGGAGAATGTTTTACAGAGTTGTATTTTGGCTGCAAATCTTTCCAATTTGCAAAATCTTCAACAAAGTCTTTCTGATACATAAAGCCTTTTTGATTGATCAATTCTTTCAATCGTGAGCCTGTTGTGATTATCTCGCTTTTTATAATTCGTGATCTATTCATTCAATATCTCCCTTTCTAAGAATTACCATTTAGAAATATGATTTTAATACTGAATGGTATTCGTTTTCCTGGTAAATTACCATAAACTGATTATACAGTTACACAAGATTGTTGTAAAGAAAATTATACGAACACGAAAGGAGAATTGAAATGAACAACTTAAACATACGGGTTGTAATGATTAGAAACGGATTGAAACAATTCCAGGCAGCTGAATTATTGGGAATTAGTGAATCATATTTTTGTCGAAAGATGCGAAAGGAACTGCCTATTGAAGAACAGCAGAAAATTATTAAGATCATCGAGCAAAGCAGAAAGGGTGATTCAGAATGAACGAGACCTTGAAATTCTACAGAGCGAAAGATGTTGCATTAATCCTTGGTGTGTCTGAAACAACGGCTTATAGAATCATTCGAAGCCTAAACCAAGAACTGAAGCAGCAGGGAAAAATCATTGTGGCTGGAAAGATCAGCAAAAGATATTTCGGTGAAAAGGTGTGTCTATAAAAATGAAAAATAATATAAAGGCGGTGATGAGGTGACAGATGGATGCATATATACAACGGGAAAAATACCAAATCCGGGCGAACGTTTAACGGATCCCACATTCACACCTCACAAGGTTTCGCCAAAACACGGAGATTATGCAAATGTTTTCAATGGGGACTTCATCAAGCTTGATTTGGATAGTGAAGAAGAGTTTGAAAAGGCAATTGCTATTGTGGATTATCTGAACGTAAAGTGCAATATTCTTAAGACTACTAGCGGAGGGCATATATATTTTAAAAATTGTGGACTGAAATCAAACAAGGGAAATTGGTACGCGTTTTGTGGGCTCTTTGGTGAATGGAAACTTGCAACCAGCAACGAGACTGTGCCCATGAGAAGAAATGGTATTGACCTTCTTTGGCTACGAGGTTCAGCTTATAATAGCGATATCGATGTTATGCCTATTCCCCTTCGTCCTATGTGCAAAAGTCAACCGGAAGATTTTAAATCTATGGGGGATGGTGACGGTAGAAACCAGGCATTTTTCAATTACATTCTGAAACTGTCGGGCAAGATGTCCAAAGAAGAAATTAGGACAACAATTCGTATTATCAATAAATTCATCATAATAGACCCATTGAGAGATTTAGAAATTGAAACCATCCTGCGTGATGAGGCATTCCCTTCTGCTATGTCTGAAGGCAAGTTTAACCATGCTGTTTTTGGCGATGAATTGATTTCTGAACTGAATCTAATATCGGTGAATGGCAGTTTTTACACGTATTCCAGTGGTAATTATGCGCCGAAAGAAAATGATGAAATTAATGCAATCATCATCAATAGTACGCCTGATTTAAAAATCAACCAAAGAAGAGAAATAATTGAGTTCATGAAAGGACGGTGCGCTAAAATAGTCAAACCAAATACATTGAAGAGGATCAATGTGATAAATGGAATTCTAGAATTTATTCCGAATAAAGAAACTAAAGATTTTGACATTAAATTATTGGAACACTCCCCACAAATTATCGACTTCAAGCAGTTCAACGCAGAATACAACCCAGCAATTGAATACCCATTACTTGATGAAACCATGATAAAGGTGTTTTGTGGTGATAAAGAATTGGTGAATCTGTTTGATGAAATTATCGGGTATCTGATGATGGATCATGTGAATTTTCATAAGTGTTTTTTCTTCTCTGGCAAGCCTTCAGGGGGAAAGTCCAATATTCTGAAAATGATAATCAATTTTATAGGCAAGCAGCATGTTTCAACATTAAGTTTGAAGGATTTCAATGATAAATTTAGGCTTTCAAGCATAGTCAATAAAACCGCAAATATATCAGCAGACCTTGACCAGACAACAATATCAGAATCAGGAAATTTCAAAAGTTTGGTTACTGGTGATGGCGTTACAGTAGAAGAGAAATACGGAAAATCATACACATATTATAATACTTCAAAACTTTTGTTCGGCTGTAATGCTTTACCACACTTTGTTGATAAAGGTGGTGTAATGCGAAGACCTGTTATTATTCCATTTAATCATAAATTCAGTAAATCAGATGATGACTTCAATCCTTTTATTGATGATGATTTGGCAACTCCCGAATGCATGAGTTATTTATTAAGACGGGGGATTGAAGGATACAAAAGACTGTATATGAATGGTGGTTTTACTGAACCGATGGCAGTTCAAAAGGAACTTCAAAAATTCAAAATTAATAATAGCAATGTTCTGACTTGGATGAACGAATGCGAGATTGACAGCGCACAGTTAGAACGGGAATTTATTAAAGATCTATATAGAATGTTTGGTGAATGGTGCGTGCGCAATAACTGTAACTCTCCAAGTAGAAGAAGTTTCACAGATGAACTTGTCAATGAATATGATCTTGTCGTCAAACCGAAACGTATTCCTTCTTCAAAAGAACGCGATAGCATGTTTGTTAAAAGACAACCTGACAGCTAAATGACACTATCTGACAGTGATAAACCCTTGATAATAGGCGGTTTCAATGATTTGTCAGATTGTCATTTAGTAATTACTCCCTTTTATATAAGAAATAGAAAAATATTATGAGAAGAAATTATTTTGAAAGAAAAGTATATATAAATTAAAAGCAACTAACTGACAAATGACTAACTGACAAATATTAAGAATTTACAAGGTTGAAAGGATGGATTAAAAATGAAATTAGAAGATTTGATTCAGCTTGTTACGAATAATGATAGTGAAGAAGATATATATATTGAACCAGGTGACATCCTGGTTATCCCAGGCGGCTATATAGACACGCGCACAAGCCTTGATATAGAAGCGAACATTCATACTGTTAAACCGGTTCTTTTTTACAACGGTCATTACTTTTATGTGTGTCCTGACTGCAATGAACTACATTGGACTGAAGGTGCTATGAAAATTCAAACTGGATGCTGCGCAGATATCGACTGTGAAAGGCATATATATTTTGCTGGCGAACATTTCATGATCAAACGAAGACCTATTATTTTAGATGATGGAGTTTCTTAGAAAGGCGGTGATCACATGGCAAATATGGTTGATCTTGAGGCTTTCAAGCAAATTATTGGAGAGCAGCTGTTTCAAGAAGTGGTAAATAAACTCGCCGGAATGAACTTATACATCCCAAAGAACATTGATTGTAAGTACCCGAACAGAGTGAAACGCAATGAACAGATTCGATTCGATTACCATACCGGAATGAGTGTTCAAGACATAGCATCAAAGTACAGTCTTGGTACATCAAGACTGTACGATATTCTAGAATTTAAAAACAGGACGCTGTAAAGCGTCCTGTTTTTTAGAACAAAGCTAATCAATGAGTTTTATAAAGATATAAACAATATAACAAAGTATAATTAGAGTAAGTACAAATTCAAAGAAAGGGGGTGTTTATATGTCAGAAGATGCTAAGAAAACCAGACAGGAATATATGCGAGCGTATCAGCAGAAAAATAAAAAGCGTCTTGCTGAATACCAGCGAAAGTGGCGCTTTGAAAATTCTGGTAGAGCAAAAGGCTACACATGTGGTTACTGGGAACGAAAAGCACAATGTGGTTGAAATAGAAAAGAAAGGTGGTGATTCCAGTGGGCAGAATAAATGCAAAACAGAAGAAATTCGTTGATGAATATTTGATTGATTTGAATGCAACGCAAGCAGCTATTCGGGCTGGGTATTCAAACAAGTGTGCTGGTTCAATCGGTGAAGAAAACCTGAAAAAACCTGAAATCGTGCGTGTTATTGATGCACGAATGGCTGAACTGTCAAAGCGCACCGGAGTTAACCTGGACAGAATTGTTTTGGAACTTGCAAAAATTGCCTTCTTCAATATCACGGACGTTGTAAACATTGATGATGCTACGGTCAAAGGGGATTCATCCCGGGAAGACATGGCGTGTATAGCGTCTGTGAAGGTCAAGACGGTACCAACGTCTGACGGCATGATAACGGAGTGGGAAGTTAAAGCATACGACAAAATCAAAGCCCTGGAACTGCTAGGCAAGCACCTGGGAATGTTCACCGATAGAGTGCGGTTCGAAGGCGCAATACCGGTGGTCATTGGTGGTTCTGACGAACTCGAAGACTAACAAAAAAGGTTGAAAAGGTGGTGTGCCTGATGAATAAGAACATTATGAAACACCTGGATAACGCGCTTCAATTAGCAAAAGAGAAGCAGAAGATCATTAAACAAATATGCAGACTTAAAACAAAAAAGTTTGGTATGCGGAATGCGGTTATCTCCCTGGGTGAAAAAGATATGATGGCTGCAAAGGCAAGAAAAATCTATGATGCAAAAATTTCCGCTTTTTATGAGGACATGAATCAGGAATTGAAGAAAGCCGGATATGAAGAACTAAGAAACGAATATAGAACACAAAAGAAAGAGGTAACAAAATGACAACACAAGAACAAAACTTTTCGGATGAATGCGTATTTCTCTATTTCAACACAGGCGACCGTGACTGGGGTAACGCGGTTAATGCCGCAAAAAAGGCAGGCTATTCCATTCCAGAAAATGATGTTATCGGGGCTGAACTTGCTGCAAGAGCAATCTATAACAAGCCTGAAATCAAGACCTATGTCGAAAATCAAATCTGTGTTTTCAAGGAAAAACTAAGCCCGGCACAGAGAAGAACTCTTTGGGCGTTAATTTCAACAATGACCATCGGTGAACCTGATGCGTGGTGTAACAACGGATTTGTGAATATTTGAAGCACATAAGAAAGAGGTGAATAAATGAAAATCGAATTGAAGACAAAGATCAAAGAACTCATTGATGGGTTTCACGAAAACAATGACCAGGTGAAAAGTGAAATCAAAAATTGGAAAGATCAGGGTGCCGTTTACGCCAAAGAGTACATCGATGAAAAGATAAAAGAAATCGAAGCCGATGCTTCAAAGATGGATGCTTTATACCAGCACAAGCTAATGCTGGTTATTACCGGCGCAAAAGAATTGGTTCTTCCTGATGTAGTAAACAGCAAGCCTTCTGATTATGCGGCACAGATATCAAATGCACTTCAGTTTTTGACCATTGAGGGTAATTCAATCACTGATGAAAATGCATCTGCAATTTTGAAACCTTTCGTGAATGACCCTGACCAAATGAAACTATTCAAAAATGTTATTGGCAAGCGCGCAGAACTTACTGATGCAAACGGTAATGGTACGTTCACAAAGACGTTTGCTGAAGCGGACAGAATAGAAGCAACACGGAATACCTTTCTTGATATGGAAGCCATTGCAGGGCATCTGCTGCGCTCTGATAGCCTTGTATCGTATGAAGCCATTGCTGGTGAAGAAGACATACTGACTTTGTCTGGTGTGATAGAAGGATTTGCAGATAAGATTCCTGCATAGGGTTGGCTGCTTCATTGAAAGGGGGTGCGTTGTATGGGCACGGTTACACCGGAATATATCAAACAGATAATAAGTGAATCGACTACTTTCGCTATGAATGAAATAAATAGCCGTGGACTTCTAAAACCCATAAAAGATGATGCATTTCGGAAGACAGAAAAACTTCTTTATAGTTACAGCAAGCTGAAGAAAGTGATCACCAAAAAGATTCAACAGATTGAAAGCATAAAATCTGAAGGCTTGAAAAGACGCAGTACCAGTATTGTATCGTACAGTGCTGGCACTGCCTATGAAGTGCTGACGGATGCAGAAAAAGCAGATGCAAAAATTGATGCTATCAAGACATCCATTGCAGAACTGAACGGGTATATTGAAACGGTTGATGCTGCGTTGATCATGATATCCAACGAACCGTATTGTGATGTAATCAGGCTGAAGTATTTTGAAGGTGTAACCAATGAAGATGTATCTTGTGAACTGCTTTGTGATGTGAGTACCGTCACAAGAAACAAAAATAAATTGGTGAATATATTGAAAATCTATCTATTCCCTGAAGAAAGCATCATGGAACTATTTTAATGAAAGGGGGTGAAGCAAGTGAACAAAAATATTGAAGTCATCAATGATCATCTATGGGCTGTGAAGTTTCTATACATCCCGTACATTGAAGAAATTAATTATCAGCCTGACCCATGTACATCTGCATATGACGAGTTTGGAAGAGTGACAAATGAAGGGCTGCTGATTTTGAATAAAGATTTCAAAGGCTATAACACAATAAAGGCAATGTTCATAAAGATGATGAACAAAAGTGATGTGCAGCTGAAGTTTGAAAAAGAACAATCAATTGAGAAAAAGACAAATTATCAAATAATTTACGCGGCTGCGCTACTCTGTGAATTAGAACGAAGAACTAAGGAAAGGGGGAAATAATATAATGGCAACAATTAGAACTGCTATACAACTTACTGATGGAATGTCACCTGGACTAAGAAGCATGAACACAGCAATGCGCATTGTATTAAGTAGCTTTGAAGCCGTGCAGACTGCTTCACACGGTGCGATTGATACGGTGAGCATACAGACAGCACGTGACGAACTGGTGAAGGCTGAAACGTCCTTCCAGAAGGTTGAATCAGGTATCAAGCAAGCCGACACAGAACAGCAGAAGTTTACAAATGACATTCGTGGTGGAACCGCTGCTGCTGGTGGTTTGCAATCAAAAATAATGGCAATTGCTGCTTCTGCTGGTGTTGCGTTTGGTGGCAAACAGGTCATTGAACTTTCAGATCAGCTTACTTCAGCAACGGCACGGTTAAACCTGATGAATGATGGTCAGCAGACCACTGTTCAGCTTCAGGATAAAATGTATGCAGCATCCGAACGGTCACGTGGTTCATACCTTGACATGATGGGAACCGTTTCAAAGCTGGGTATTCTTGCTGGTGACGCCTTCAATTCTAATGATGAAATGATACGTTTTTCAGAACTGATGAACAAAAACTTTATTGTGGGTGGTTCTTCACAAATGGAACAGACCAGCGCAATGTACCAGTTGACACAATCAATGGCGGCTGGGAAGCTTCAGGGTGATGAATTCAGGTCAATCGTTGAAAATGCACCAATGCTTGCAACGGCAATAAAGGATTACATGACCAACGTTGTGAAGGCAGAAGGTGGAATGAAAGATTGGTCTGCTGGGGGGCTTTTGACAGCGGAAGTCATCAAGGCAGCACTATTTTCATCGGCTGATGAAGTAGAAGCAAGATTTGCACAAATGCCCATGACATTTGGTCAGGTTTGGACAAGCATCAAAAACAAGAGTATCAAAGCATTTGAACCGATTCTGGTAAAAATCAATGAGATTGCAAACAATGATAAATTTCAAAGTATGTGCGACGGTTTCATTGGTGGTCTGGTTGCGGTATCGAATGCGGCACTGGTTGTTTTTGGTATTATCGGTAACATTGCCGGATATTTTTATGATAATTGGTCAGGGTTTGCACCCATCATGTTTGGAATTGTGGCGGCACTTGTGGCATATAACGTTGTATCGCTGATCACAGCTGGTATAAACGGTGCGCTTGCTTTAGCAGAAGGTGTAAAAGCAGCAGCCCTTGCATTTTCAACTGGGCTTACCTTTGCTGCTACTACTGCACAAACAAGCCTGAATGCAGCACTTTGGGCTTGCCCTATAACATGGATAATTGCTGCAATCATCCTGGTAGTTGTGGCACTTTATGCAGTCGTTGCAGCAATCAACACATTCGCTGGAACCGCAACAAGTGCAACCGGCATTGTATTTGGTGCTTTTGCGGCACTGGGTGCCGGTCTGTATGATATCTTCCTTGCCGTTCTTGATATCGTCCTGGGCGTGTTCAACGGAATCATGCAAGTGCTGGTGATGGTTGTAAACTTCCTAGCAAATTGCTTTGTTTCACCCATTTCTTCAATCATATATTTGTTCCAGGGTTTAGCAGATGCAGTTCTTTCCGTTTTGGAAGGGCTTGCTGGGGCAATGGATGACCTGTTCGGTACGAACTTAGCAGCTTCCGTTTCATCGTGGAGAAGCACAATCAAGACGATGGCTGATGATTTGGCTGCACAGACAGGTGAAAACTTTACAGCCGTGGTCAAGTGGGATGAAATTTCTACTGACAGTTTAGGTCTTCAGCCTATAAAAATGACAGATGCCTATGATGCCGGGTACAAAGTAGGTGATAACGTTCAGAAGGCTGTGACAGGCTTTGACCCTTCTTCCCTTATGGGTGGTGCAGATGACCTTGCTTCAAATGATTTGGTTAACAACACTGCAAACACAGCAGACAACACGGGTTCAATGTCTGATTCAATGGCAGCAAGTGAAGAAGACCTGAAATACTTACGTGATATTGCAGAACAGGATGTAATCAACCGTTTCACAACGGCTGAAATTCAGGTTAACCTGGGCGGCGTCAACAACAATGTAACCACTGGGGCTGACCTTGATGGTGTGGTTTCGTACCTTGAAGAAAAGTTGTATCAGACAATGGAAATTGCAGCAGAGGGGGTGCATTCGTAAATATAAAACCGCATAGATAATCAGATTAAGCACCCATGAATTTATTCATAGATGCTTAATTTAATGGTATACTTTTATAATAATATTGTAATCAAAATCATTTAGATAATATTTGATAATGGTGGGTGTAACAATGAAAACAAAGATCACAGCAGATGAAGCCTGGTATTATGGACAAAGCGAACTGGGAAGGGCTTATCTTGAATACAATAAAAAGGTGGGCGGTGAACCATTCGGGTACAGTCTGGGTGCACCGGACGTTGATAAATTGTATGGTGGAATCATCGGATTGTATCAGGAATGTATCAAACAGGGCATTCCCTGGGAAAAGCTGATCGGTTCGGGGTTCGATGAAATACAAGACTGATGAAGAAGGCACCTGGAAACGGGTGCTTTCGTGATTTTTGTGGTTCAGAAAATTGAACATGTCATTAGATGGTAAAAACATGATAAAAAACAACATATCGTCATTAATTCAAACCAATAATATTTTTAAAATCCAAATAACATTGACTTCTAAATCAGTTCATCAATTAGGTTCAAGATATTGAACATTATATTTCATAGAAAACCATAAAAACGTCTTGTAAGGTAGTCATGACGGTGTATTATGGTTTCAAATCAATCATAAAATCGGAGGTTACAAAGACATGGAAGAAGTTTTATACACGGTTCATGAAGTAGCTGAATTGATCAAGTCAAATGGTACATATGTTTATAGGTTGATCAATTCCGGGGTGCTTCCGGCACTGAAGCTGGGCAGCATGAAGGTTCGAAAGCAAGCCCTTCACGAATTTCTGGAAAAGTATGAAGGCAAGGATTTATCAGTACCGGAAAGCATAACGGAAATTGCACATGGGAGTTTGAAAAATGAATAAAAAAATCGTGTTCATTTGTTGTCTTTTAGTTGCTGCGTCCTTTTCAATTTCATCTTGTTATAATTTGAAAAATGCACCCTTTTCAGATGCAACTGGAATGCAAGAATTCACAGTGATAACGGAAACAACTGCTGCTGTTATTCCAATTGTAGATGCAACTCAATTTAGCAGAATAACAAGTGAAGAACTTAAATCTATCCTGGGTGAACCGGAATCAGTTGATGAATGGACGTATGAAGGCTATCCAACAATCACTTATACATACAATTCAGACAATGACGAATTCATGATAATTGATGATGCCGTTGTGCGGTTCACACACTACGGTAAAACCGTCTACAATTCAAATAGTGAGATATTTACACTGTTTGGGATAATGCCCAGCAAGGAGATTGTGAAGGCTGCTGACACCGGTACAGCACTAAGGTATCATAATGTTTCAGATAAAATTGCTGATGTTTGGATTTTGGACATAGAGGACAAAACATTTGACATCATTAAAATCACATACAATCTGAATTACTTTTCATAATAAGTTTATCCTGGTGAATGATTGGCAGCCATTCAACCGCTTTGATGTTGCATATGCATTCTTTTTGGTTAGCATCAATTGACGCGCTTTGTGGGGCACATAAGCCCTTCAGGGCGTGTTCTGTTATATGTAAGCATAGTGAGATTTGTTATGCCCTAAAAAGGGGAAAAGAAGTTGTTGACTTTTGGATATCCGTATGTTAAATTATGGATATCCAAAACAGGAAGGGGACGTTAATCATGACACCAAGAACAGGCAGACCAACAGAAGACCCAAGACGGAATCAGTACAGAATCAGGCTTACAGATGAAGAAGTTGAAAAACTTGAATTTTGTAGCCAAACAACCGGTAAAAGCAAAGCAGATATTATCAGAGAAGGAATAGACACTGTTTATGAGAAGTTGAATGAAAAGTAAAAGATTCAGCACCCACTACCAACGTAATGCTGAATCCTTTAACGCAAACCGCCCAAAGGCTGAATACTTGATGATTATATCATCCTGGCAGCCGTTGGAGCAAATGACCATCAGGGGGATATAATAAATGTTTGTCAAATTCAATTATACAAAGCTAATAAAGAAAATCGTGGACGTCTTCGGTAGTAATGACGCTTTTGCAGCTGCTATGAGCATGAGCAAAAAGAAAGTTGATTCCAGGCTTCACAATTGTTCTGAATTTTCTTTGCCTGAAATCGAACGCGCCGTTGAACTTCTTTATATAAAACCAATAGATATACCCGGTCACTTTTTTGCTGTTTGATTTTGAATTTTATAAAAAAATTATCGCATGAGAACCCTGGCAGAAATGCTGGGGTTTTTTATTTTCAATAATAATGCACTTAAATATTAGACGTGTTATGATTATTTAATAGAATAAGAGATTATAGGAAGCGAGTAACAGATGGAGCCTTCAAGCAAACCCATATTAACAGTAAGCGAACAAATAGACTTTTTAGTTAATAAAGGAGTTAGTTTTAACCATCTTACGAGATTGAAGTCAATCGAATATCTAACAAAAAATAATAATTATTTTAGATTAACCGCGTTCAGGAAGAATTTTATTAAAATTCAAAACGGGGATGATGCTGGAAAGTATCAGGGTTTAGATTTTTCATATTTGGTTGATCTTGCTATAATTGATACGCGTATGAGAACTCTAATAATGGAAATGTCGCTTAATATTGAACACTTTGCAAAAGTGAAATTACTCAAAGCTATTACTGAAAAAGGTGAAGATGGATATTTAGTTGTCGAAGATTTTCTGAATTCGATGCCTTTGGAATTTAGAAATAAGTTGATGAATGAAATAAATAGAAATCGAAGTAGTTGCTATTGCTGTGATATCGTAAATAAGTATTCTGGTTGCTTTCCTGCATGGGCATTTGTTGAAATAATCACATTTGGTAGCTTTGTAAATTTTTATAAATTTTGCGCAGATAGATTTGATGATGAGGAAATGAAGGATGATTTTTATCTTTTTCTTCAGGTGAAATGTATACGAAATGCATCTGCTCATAATAATTGTATTATTAATGATTTACTATCAAAGAATGCATCTCATTCAACACGCTATGGAGTAAGTGCTGCATTAGGAAAAATTGCAAATATTTCTGAACAAATAAGAGACACCAAAATGGGTAATCCAAGAATTCAACAATTTGTTACTCTATTATATGCGCATAAAAAAATAGTTTTGAGTGAAGGTGTACACAAACACATTGCATCTAAATTACAGGAAATTACGAAAAGAATGTTTCGGGATTACAGTTATAGTGAGAGTGAAACAGTTGAAACAACATTTATTTATATTAAAAATGTTGTTGACAGTTGGTTCAATTAACATTATCATGTTGTCAAATAGAAAAATCGTTACGGTTTTGCGGGGGGGTATCATTGATACCGCCCTATTTTTTTATCCGATTTTAAAAATTCTATAAATTTAGCTGAAAAAACCTTCTGGATATGCACTCGATAATATTTTGAAAACCCTATTATTAGTAGAACAAAAAAGTGAATTTAGTTTATATAAAATAGTTATGTGATAATAATGACACGTCAAGCAATGGCTGAAATCAAGTGTACTAAAAACGTACTAATAAATTGTGAAGCCTGATGCAAACAATGAAAACAGAGATAATAATGGCGTGAAACGCAGTAAAATCAACGGTTGGAAGTGGTGATAAAGTCTTAAACACAGAGTGGGAATAGGGCGAACATCACTCGCTTTTTCGCTCGGTCAGTCCTCGGTGAAGCAATATAGACATGTAATGATTGAAAGTTTAGTTGCTTCACCTGCGGAATCTACTCAAAAGCGAGTGATGTTCGCTGGTAGGCGGATGAAGGGGAAGTGCTCGTTACTTGGTAAATATTGAGGTCTTCATCCGCAAGGAAAGGTGTTTTTCGCTCGAGCAGTCCTCGGTGAAGCAATACAGACAATCAATGATTGAAAGTTTAAGTGCTTCACCTGCGGAATCTACTCAAAACACACATCAACTTCACTGATAGGCGTCCTGCGGACGCTAAGGAAAAGTGCTTTTTCGCTCGAGCAGTCCTCGGTGAAGCAATGATGCTTTTCTCGCTCGGTCAGGTCCTCGGATTGCTTTGCAATCCTGCGGAATCTACTCAAAAAGCATCATTACTTCCTTTCGAGGCGTCCTGCGGACGCTAAGGAAATACACCTGCGGAATCTACTCATTTGTTGAATTGACAGTAATGCGGCGGCATGTTAGTTTTAATGAAAAAGAAGAGGAGGAAAGACTTATGTTCAGTTGCTGTTGTTGCTGCAATCAATTGTTCATTTAGCTTGTCTTTCCGTTTTTTACAGCAGATGCCAGGCTAAGTGCTTCGCATCTGCACGGATTTTCAGAAATTTTATTATTTTTGTACCGCTGCAGGAGATCTGTACAGCGGTTTTTTGTTGTGCTTTTCTGCAGATGCGATGGGGTTTTGGGCGACCTTTGGACGATGTGCCGGGTAGAAGGGCACGTAAGTGGGTGTTGAGGAGGCGGATAGAGTGTCGGATTTAGTAATGAGTTATTCATACGACCATATGGCTGCAATTCCTGGCGGGGCTATCACCCTGAGAGATGATAGGATTCATACAAAGTGGACGGTAGAAGTTAAGCCGTTTCTTCTCGCAAAAGTTCCCGTTACGGTGGAGCTGTATTTTGCTGTTTCAGGAAAGCCATCCTATTCTTTTGCGGGCGATTTGAAGCCTGTTGTGAATGTTTCCTGGAATGATGCGGTTGTGTTTTGTAACCTGCTTTCGAGGGATGCGGGATTAAAGGAGTGCTATTTGATCAGCACTGATGGTGAAGATGTCACATGTGATTGGAATGCAGACGGATTTCGTCTGCCTACCGAAGCTGAGTGGCAATACGCATGCCAGGCGGGAAATACCGGTTATAGATACGGGGAGATTGATCGTATTGCCTGGTATCACGGGAATTCGGGCGATGAAATTCATGAGGCAGGCCAGAAGGATCCCAATGAATGGGGGCTGTATGACATGTTGGGAAATGTATGGGAGTGGTGCTGGGATGTTTATGATGTGAAAAAATACGGCGCCTATCGTATTTTCCGCGGAGGCGGCTGGGCGGAGGAGACCAGGGGGTGCGGGGCTACCTGCCGCCGGCGCGGCCACCCGACGTTTCTTATCGATGACCTTGGTTTCCGGGCTGCCAGATCTCTTTGAAGGAGCAGTGAATTTGGATTGCCGGATATCTTTGATGAAGCCGGAAATCCGGGTCACTTAGTTTTTTCGCTGCTCCTGATTTTATTGGGTGTTGTTCCGTAGGCTTCTTTAAACATGCGGATGAATACTTTGTAATTTGTTATCCCGTTTTTGTCCATCAAATAGGTGATACTGTCATTTGTATGAATTAAATCATAATAAATATGTACCAGTCGGACGGTGTTCACATATTCGAGAAACGTCTGATTGGTATATTTTTTGAACAGGCGGCAAAAATATTCGGAGGTGATGGAAAGGGAGCCGGAGATTTCGTCGAGTGTGATCGGATTCTGAAAATGGGATTTTACATAATTCATTATCTGCTCAATCCGGTTCAGGTTTTTGGCAGCTTTGTTTTTGTTGTGAATGGATAGTTTTACAGAATGGTTCTTATATAGTTCATGCAGGAATTCGTAAAACAGGGACGTAAACAGCAGCTGGTAACCGTCTTCCTTTTTTTCGAATTCGTCTTTTATTGCGATAAGGAGGTTTTCCATTTTAGTGTTGGGTCCGCCTTGCGGTAATTCAGCAGGGCAGAATTCTTCGAAATACAGCATTTCAAAATTGGGCATCAGCCGCTTTAAGTCGGCGAGCGGAATCTGGAAAAGAATATAGCGGACGCTCCCGTGAATCTGCGTGGAATGTATTTCCCTTGGATTAAGTATCAGTATATCGTGATAACATAAAGTATATTGCCGGTCGTTTACATAGGCTGACATTGTGCCGTCGAGAACAAATAGGATTTCCATGTGGTTATGCCAGTGGGCGGGATTGAAATGAGTACTTGAATCAATCACTTCAAAATGGAGCTGGAGCTGAAGATCATCTCTGACAAGTTCATGTTCGTAAAGCAAAGATTGCCTCTTTCTTGTTTCGGGATCGGCTAATAATCAAAATAAGTATATTTTGTTGAAATCTATTCTGGCTTTTTAGTCATAAATGTCAATATCGACCTATATACAGGTTAACATATAATCTATGACATTTTGCTTTTTGCGGATAAAATAGTGCAAGGGAAAAGAATCTGTGAAAACGTATAAGCTGGAGGACGGTCAAATGGTATTGGACTGGAATGAGTATTGTGAATTGGCAAGATCAGCAGTTGCAGAAGGTGTTGTACTGCTTGTAAATGATAATAATGTGCTTCCGCTCCGGAAGGATAGTAATATAGCGGTATTCGGCAGGATACAGACCCACTATTATAAAAGCGGAACCGGTTCAGGCGGCATGGTAAATGTATCAAAGGTGACAGGAATTCTGGATGCCTTACTGGAATGCCCGGATATTGCAGTGAATCAGGAATTACTGGATTGCTACAAGGTGTGGGAAGAGACTCATCCTTTCAATGAGGGGATGGGCTGGGGTCATGAGCCATGGTCCCAGGAAGAAATGCCGGTAAACGAAGAACTGGTTAATCGCATTGTAGGGGAGACGGATACTGCCCTGGTCATTATCGGAAGAACGGCTGGCGAGGAACAGGACAACCGGAACATACCCGGAGCATATCAGCTGTCCGCTGCAGAGACCGATATGTTTGCCAAAGTACGCAGTGCTTTTAAGAATATGATTGTAGTACTCAATGTCGGCAGCATTATGGATATGAGTTTTGTCGATCAATTTCATCCCGATGCCGTTTTGTATGGATGGCAGGGCGGTATGGTCGGCGGACTGGGAACGGTTGATGTACTGACCGGCAAGGTCTCGCCGTCAGGGAAACTCAGCGATACGATTGCCCGTTCGATCAGCGATTACCCGTCCGATTCCTGTTTTGGAGATCATATACGCAATTTTTACATTGAGGATATCTATGTCGGATACCGTTATTTTGAGACGGCAGCAGCTGATAAAGTGCAATTTCCGTTTGGATTCGGACTTTCCTATACGGAATTCAAAATACAGACTGTTATGTTCGAAAAGACTGATGATCCCCTGTTGAAAATGAAAATATCGGTTCAGAATACCGGCTCATTCCCGGGAAAAGAAGTGGTCCAGATTTATGTGGAAGCTCCTCAGGGCAACCTGGGAAAACCGCTTAGGAGTCTTGCGGCATTCAGGAAAACACAGGAACTCAAACCCGGAGAAACACAGTATCTCGATTTTGTTGTGGAAAATGCGGCCTTTGCATCCTATGATGATTCCGGAGTAACGGGATATAAATCCTGCTGTGTACTCGAAGCCGGCACCTACCATATATTTGCCGGAAACAGCGTCAGAAGTCTGGAAAAAGCAGGCGAATTTGCACTGTATCAGACAATTGTTACGGAGAAGCTTTCGGAGGCGCTTGCACCGGAACTTGCCTTTCAAAGAATGAAGCCTCTTTATATGACAGACGGACGATATGTCATGGACCGGGAAAACACCCCTGTTTCAACCGGGGATGAGACAGAACACAGACTGCGCAATCTGCCGGGTGAAATCCCGTATACAGGCGATCTGGGTCACAAGCTGGTCGATGTAAAAAATGGAACGGTCCCGATGGATGCATTCATCGGCCAGTTAT
The DNA here is from genome assembly GCA_037143795.1 of Eubacteriales bacterium. GTDB lineage: Bacteria > Bacillota > Clostridia > Saccharofermentanales > Saccharofermentanaceae > Firm-13. The sequence goes on from JBAWXZ010000013.1 coordinate 64,928, forward strand.
CTGATGAGGATCTGGCGTGTATCATCAGGGGCGAAGGTATGGGAAGTCCGAAAGTAACACCGGGAACGGCTGCTGCATTCGGCGGTGTTTCGGAAAATCTTAAATCGGCGGGCATTCCCTGCGGCTGCTGCGCGGACGGTCCATCCGGCATGCGCCTTGATGTCGGGACAAAAGCGTTCAGTCTGCCCAACGGGACACTTCTCGCATGTACCTTTAATACGGAACTGGTCGAAGAGCTGTTTGTAATGACCGGTTGGGAAATGGTTAAGAACAAAGTGGACGCTTTACTGGGGCCGGGCATGAATATTCACAGGCATCCCTTAAACGGCAGGAATTTTGAATATTTTTCGGAAGATCCCCTGCTGACCGGAAAAATGGCCGCCGCCCAGTTAAGAGGGATGAATTCAGCCGGGGTAACGGGAACCATCAAGCACTTCTGCGGGAATAATCAGGAAACTAAAAGGCACGATATTGATTCCGTGATTTCGGAACGCGCTTTGCGGGAAATATATCTGAAGGGGTTTGAAATCGCAGTCAAAGAGGGACACGCATCGTCTATTATGACTACCTATGGAGCCGTAAATGGACGCTGGACAGCCGGCTGTTATGATCTGAATACACGGATACTGCGAAATGAATGGGGTTTCCACGGAATCGTCATGACAGACTGGTGGGCTTTTGTAAATGAAAAAGGAACGGCGCCCGTCAAAACTAATTTTGCAGCTATGGCGCGTTCCCAGAACGATATTTATATGGTATGTCCCGATGCAGCGGTAAACAGTACCGGCGACAATACACTGGAAGCACTGCGTGCAGGTACGCTGACACGCGGGGAACTGCAGCGAAATGCGGCCAATATATGCGGTTTCCTTCTAAATACCCATGCAATGACGAGGGTGAACGGACATGATACGCCGGTAACTGTCATAAATTCATCCGAGACGGATGTGGATTTTGAACAGCGGGATGTAATTTACTATTCGCTGGAAGACGGCAGCGAGATCCTTCTCGAGAATGTGGATACAGCAAAAGGTTCGGACTTTGTATTTGGAGTGGATGTTGAAAATCAGGGCGGCTATAGCCTGGAATTGACAGCAAAATCGGATCTCGGCGAATTGTCCCAGATACCGGTTGCCCTTTATTGCCAAAACACGCCTGTAGGCGTATTTACCTGGAATGGAACAGGCGGAAAATGGACGACACAGCAAAAAAGAATTCTTTTACATTCAAAATATGCTGTAATACGTTTGCATTTTGGCCAAAGCGGCGTCGCCGTGCAAAAAATAAAATTCAGATTTGTAAAAGCACTCAGGGATATTGTGAATATTGATGAATACATGGGGGGGAAGGAATGATGCTTTTCTCGCTCGGTCAGGTCGGGGAAGGGGGGGTGTGTTTCTCACTCGGTCAGGTCCTCGGATTGCTTTGCAATCCGAGGAATCTACTCAAAAAGCATCATTCCTTCCCGGCGGGGCGTCCTGCGGACGCTTGGGAAAGCCATGTTAGGATTTGTACGCATATTTTTTGGAATTCGGGTTGTATGGCAGTATAATAAAGAAAGATTAGGGAATACTTTTAGTGTGCTGTTGGGATTTCTGCATGCGGGGTGATTTTTATGAGTACGAATGACAGTACTGATAAGGCCAGACGGGGCTTTGAAGCGAGCTTTTCCGAAAAAATGTTCTATGATATACAGACATACGATGATGAGCATTTACAGCGGATTATGAAAGCCCTTGATATTCAGGATGATTATCAGGTTTTGGATCTCGGGACGGGGAGCGGGTTTCTGGCGTTTCCGCTGGCTGAGCGGTTTCCGGAGAGTCATATTACCGGTCTCGATATTCTGCCGCAGACTCTCGCGCGCGATGCCGAAAAAGCAAGTGCCCTGAATATTACCAACCTGCGTTTTGTGTGCTACGACGGCATGAGTTTGCCGCTTGAAGATGATTCATTTGATGTTGTCGTTTCCCGTTACTGCCTGCATCATTTTCCGGATATTGAGAAGACCTTTGGAGAGATTTCCAGGGTGCTTAAGCTTGACGGGCAGCTATTTATTTCTGATCCGACACCGAATGAAGACGATTCCCAGCGGTTCGTCGATACCTATATGCAGATGAAAGATGACGGACATAATAAATTCTATACAAAAGATGAATTTGTCCGGCTGGCCGGGAATGCCGGGCTGAAGCTGGAGAGTTGTTTTGATACACATATCCGGTTTCCCAGGAAAAGTGTCGATGCTTATCGGAGAATTGCAGAGGATGTTGACGAGGGAATTATTGCTGGTTATGACATTAAGATTGCCGATGGGCAGGTTTTTATTACGGAAAAAGTTCTGAATCTGTCTTTCCGGAAAGTCGCCTCCCGATAAAGGACGGGTGCACTCAGAATTGGCGAAGGCGATGTGTTTTTTTCATGAGAATGAAGCAGTTATACTTTATCGGGCGATACAATAACTGCCTCAAACGAATTTCGTCTGAGGCAGTTCGCTTATGCTGATATTTTCTGTGATGCCTCTGCTGAATGGATTTGTAACACTGTTACAGCAACTGTTCGACAGTTTCTGCTTCTAGTTCCGGCTTGTATTTCTTTTCGAGCCATCCCATGAAGAGTCCGAGTGCAAGACCTGCGAGGAATAGGAGGACGCTTACGATTACGATGCCGGGAGTGATGCCGGTATAGTCAGGTATAAATGCAATGATAGCTGTGGATGCAACAACGACTCCAAAAACAAAGTGGAATACGCTGGCATATGCTTTTTTCAAAATAATACTCATCAGTTTGGATAAACTTAAAACACAGATTACGGCACCGATGGCAACCGGAATCAGGATGCTGAAATCAAGGGCTTTGATTCCTGCCGTCATAGGCTCGTACATATGAAAGTACATAAGGAAATTGGATGGACTTAGACCGGGTACAACAGCGCCAAGTGCAAAAATCGCTCCAGCCATGATCCATGTTCCGAAATTCAACGGTACGGCTACATTAAGATACCGGCTGGCTGACCAAAGGCCTATAAATGCAAGCACCGCGGTAACGGCAGCAATAACAAGATGCTTGCGGTTGCGGCCTTCTTTTCCGGCTTCTTTATATAGAGACGGCATTGTACCGGCAATACATCCGATAAAGCACCAGAAGGTCTGTACTTCGGCTGTTTTCAGGAAGAATTCAAGAGGGAAGGCCAGGACAAAAACGCCGAAAAGGCCGCCTAATCCGACAGGGATGAAGAAAATTACGTTTTTGATGAAATCTTTACGCAAGGCGGAGAGAAACTCGATCATTTTTTCATAGATTCCGAATACGGCAGCAAGCGCGCCGCCGCTGACGCCGGGAAGAATCGCACCGGACCCGATGAACATTCCCTTTACAAACCGAAACAGCCAGTCAATGGCCTTTTTAGCATTCATATGGTACTCCTGTATTTTTTATGTTTGGATAACTCAAAGAAGATTATACAGATTTTTTATTGTGATGCAAAGGCAGAACTGCGGCAAAGCGTTAATCAGGGTCTGCAGGGGCTCCTTAATTAAGAATAATTTTTGATTCGTGTTAGAATGGAATAAAGATAATCGCTTGCGTTTAGGGGGTCAGGATTTTGGGAAGTATGAGTGTGAATCAAAAAATATATGAAGTTGTTTTGCTTCTGGGCAAGGGTAAGGGCGGATACTCCTATCTGGTTACCGCAGATGGCAAACAGTATGTTTTGAAGCAGATTCATCATGAAGCCTGTGATTATTATCAGTTTGGAAACAAGATGGAAGCAGAAATCAATGATTACAGGCGCATATCAGAAACTGGAATACGTGTTCCCGCCATGCTTGATGCTGATGACCTGCAGGAGCGAATTTTAAAGGAATTTGTGGACGGGGATACCATATATGATTTAGTCCTGAAAGACAAAATGCAGAAGTCGTATTTTGATCAGATTGATGAAATGTGTAAAAAGTTATACCCGGCCAATTTGAATATAGATTATTTTCCTACGAACTTTGTTGTTCAGGACGGCCTGATTTATTATGTTGATTATGAGTGCAATCAGTATTCGGACCAGTGGAATTTTAAAAATTGGGGAATCAGGTTCTGGTCAAAAACAAAAGAATTTATTGATTATGCGGAGAGTCAAAACATATAGAGGTGCATCGATATGACATCGCAGATTATTTTTATCCGTCATGGTATTGCCGAAGCCGGTTTTTCCGGCAAAAGTGATTTTGAAAGGTGCCTGACTAATAAAGGCAAACAAAAACTGCAGGATACGCTGCCGTTTCTTCTTCCTTTGCTGAATCATGACCGGGAAATAATGATCTGGTCGAGCCCGCTGGTCCGGGCCAGGGAAACTGCCGCTATTGCAGCTGGAATTTTCCGGGTGGAAGAGATTGAAGTCTACGATTTTATAGAAGAAGGCTATTTCGATGAATTTTGGAATACTGTCGGGAATTTAAGTCCTTCGGTCGACAGGACGATTATTGTTGTGGGTCACGAGCCCACTATGGGCTATTGGTCGCAGGCGCTTTGCGGTGTCTGCCTTCCATTTAAAAAAGGAGCTGCCGCAAGCGTTGCTTATCGCGCGGGAGGCCCTGAAACAGCCGAACTGCAGTGGTTTCTGCAGCCTGAGGGAATGGAGATGCTCTCAAGGAAAACCAACTCATCCAAAATCCTTGGTGATATCAGCGATACGCTCCAGAGGCACCTGCATCAGGTTGTACTGGAACGGGACAATTTTCTTGGAGAACCGGAAAATCCGGAGTCCGCGCATCAGCTGCGGGTATCTATTCGCAAGCTGCGGTCTCTGCTGTTCTTTCTGAAACCATTTCAGAAGGACAAGCAGAATGCTTCCATCCAGGGCAACCTCAAAAAACTCGTTACGGAATTTTCCTATTTGAGGGAGCTGGATGTCTTATCGGATGCCTGCAGCACTTTCAGCAAGGAACACCAGGAGGCAATGGCAGCGGATTCCTCCATATTCGGGATACTGAGGGAGGAACGTGCTCAGGAAGCCCAAAGAGTGATTTCGGTTGTTTCAACTGCTGAATGTGTTGATTCCCTGTATGACATGGGAGTTGAAATACAGAAGATGCCCTGGAAGAAAAACATAGATGAGAATGAATCTATTGCGGCGCGGATTAACGAACGGTTTGCAGATCTTTTTGACACTTACAAAAGGTCGGCGGCAGATGTCGATTATAACAATACGGCGGCAACCCATGCGCTTAGAATTAAAACCAAGAAACTGCGCTATATTCTTTTGGGCCTTGAACCGTTGATGGAAGGCAGATTCGGCAATATCGGGACCGAACTGAAAGAGGCACATGATAAACTCGGACAGCTGTGCGATGCACGCCGGAATAAGGATATTCTGCAGAATTTCGACAGTGGCGAACTGCCGGAAAAGGCACATCTGGAACTTCGTGCACTTATTGACTGCCAGGACGGTGTCGTAAACAGCAGACTTGATCAGTTGAAAAAGGAATAAGCATACCTTGATATATGCCTACAGGCCATACCAGTGAAGGCTTTGCAGTTGTGATATACGAAATGACAAAATTTTCGAAACAACTTGCAGAAAACTATGGCTATTTTATGAATAGTTATAGATTATGCAGGATATTACTGTTTTGACTGCAGTTTGCACTTGCTTACAGGGCTCTTTTTTAGTACAATTAAATCCCGTAAATGATGATAAAATCATCTGGCGGGAGGCGAATTAATCATGTCGATGAAATACATTTTCGTAACGGGCGGTGTGGTTTCGGGATTAGGAAAGGGTATTACAGCGGCTTCTCTGGGACGTCTCCTCAAATGCAGGGGCATACGTGTAACGATGCAGAAGTTCGACCCCTATCTTAATATTGACCCGGGTACCATGAATCCATATCAGCACGGCGAGGTCTTTGTAACTAATGATGGTGCCGAGACGGATCTCGATCTCGGACACTATGAGAGATTTATTGATGAGAATCTCACACAGAATTCCAACGTAACTTCAGGCCGGATTTATGACACGGTTCTCCGAAAAGAGAGAAACGGTGAGTATCACGGCGGCACGGTTCAGGTAATTCCGCATGTAACCAATGAAATTAAAGAGCGCATGAAAGCGGGCAAAAGCGATTATGATGTTGCTCTGATTGAGATCGGCGGCACGGTAGGCGATATTGAATCGCTTCCGTTTATTGAGGCAGCCCGTCAATTTGCATTCGACGTAGGCCGTGAAAACTGCCTGTTTATTCATGTTACATTACTGCCGTATCTGTCTGCTTCAGATGAGCAGAAGACAAAGCCGACGCAGCATTCGGTAAAGGAATTGTTATCGCAGGGCATACAGCCGGATATTCTCGTATGCAGAACGGAAATCGGTCTGACGGATGACTTGAAGAATAAGATTGCTCTATTCTGCAATGTCCCCAAAAATTGTGTGTTCGAAAATAAGACGCTGAAAATTCTTTATGACGTACCGCTTGCCCTCGAGGAGCAGGGGTTGGCCGACATTGTCTGCGAGCGGTTCGGATTCGGGAAAATTGTACCTGATCTTACGGAATGGCGGGCTCTTTCACACAATCTTTCCTGTCCGAAAGGTACCACAACGATTGCTCTTGTCGGAAAATACGTCGCACTGCATGACGCCTATCTTTCCGTTGTTGAGTCTTTGACGCATGCCGGTGCGCTGAACCATACCAAGGTCAAAATCAAATGGATTGAGGCGGATGATGTTACACCGGAAACAGCAAAAGAAATTTTCAGTGATGCTGACGGAATTCTTGTTCCCGGCGGATTTGGCACACGCGGTACCGAGGGTAAGATAGAAGCAGCCAGGTATGCCAGGGAGAACAAGGTCCCGTTTTTCGGGATTTGCCTGGGCATGCAGATTGCCGTAATTGAATTTGCAAGAAACGTACTGGGACTCGCCGGTGCAAACAGTGCGGAACTGGATCCGGAGACACCCTATCCGGTTGTCGACCTTATGCCCGAGCAGGAGAACATAACGGTTCTTGGAGGCACAATGAGGCTCGGACAATACCCGTGTGAACTTGATGAAAAATCAAAGTCATACGAAGTATACGGCAAAGCGCTCATCTACGAGCGTCACCGCCACAGATATGAAATCAATAATAAGTTCCGTAAGCAGTTTGAAGATAATGGAATCATATTGGCGGGGCTTTCTCCCGATAAGCGTATTGTCGAGATGGTGGAAATTGTGGATCACCCGTGGTTTGTGGCCTGCCAGTTCCACCCGGAGTTCAAATCCCGTCCCAACCGTCCGCATCCCTTGTTTTTTGGATTCATCCGGGCAGCAAGAGCCAAAAAAAATATTGAATAACCTGTTTCTATAATGCTATACTAATTAGGGCCTCATGCAGGCAAAAAGAGCGTCTCCGATTAATCCGGGACGCTTTTTTATTTTTGAATTATGGGGTGGAAGTATGAAAAGTATAGGGTTTGACAGCGCTAAATATCTGCAGATGCAGTCACAGAACATTCGTGACCGAATAGCAATGTTTGGAGGCAAATTATATTTGGAATTCGGAGGAAAGCTTTTCGACGATTATCATGCAGCGAGAGTTCTCCCGGGATTTGAGCCGGACAGCAAGGTCAAAATGCTTCTCGAATTGAAGGATGAAGCTGAAATTGTTATCGTAATCAGTGCTGATGCCATTGAAAAAAATAAAAGAAGGGGTGACCTCGGAATCACATATGACCAGGATGTGCTTCGCCTGATTGATGCTTTTACGGAGATCGGTCTTTTTGTAGGAAGTGTTGTTATCACTCAGTACATGGGACAGCCTTCGGCCGAGCAGTTTGAAAAAATGCTGCACAGACTTGGCGTCAGGGTATTCCGTCATTACCCCATCGCAGGATATCCTTCGAATATTCCGCATATTGTCAGCGAAGACGGATACGGTAAAAATGAATATATCGAGACCAGCCGTTCCCTTGTTGTTGTAACAGCACCGGGTCCCGGATCGGGAAAAATGGCGACTTGTCTTTCTCAGCTTTATCACGAGCACAATCGCGGCGTGAACGCAGGGTATGCGAAATTCGAGACTTTCCCGATATGGAATCTGCCGCTGCAGCACCCTGTTAATGTTGCCTATGAAGCGGCAACAGCTGACTTGAATGATGTGAATATGATTGACCCGTTCCATATTGAAGCGTATGGCAAAACAACAGTCAATTACAACAGGGATGTTGAAATTTATCCCGTTGTACACGCGATGTTCGTAAAAATTTCCGGACTATCCCCATACAAAAGTCCGACAGACATGGGGGTAAATATGGCCGGTTATTGCATTACGGATGACGAGGTGTGCCGTAATGCCGCAAAAAGGGAAATTATCCGAAGGTTTTATCAGTCCAGCTGTACAGTCCGTCAGGGTCTCGGGGAACAATCAGAAATTGCAAAAATAGAGCTGCTTATGAACAAAATCGGTATATCGGTAGACGACCGGCCGGTGGTCGCTGCAGCGAATAAGAGGGCCGAGGAGACAGATGGACCGGCCGTTGCAATCGAACTGTCCGACGGACGCATTGTCACCGGTAAAACGACTCCGCTTCTTGGTGCGTCAGCCGCCCTTCTTTTGAACGCCCTTAAAGTCCTTGGCGGGATTCAGCACGAAATCCCGCTTATCTCACCAATAATCATTGAGCCGATTCAGGATCTGAAAATCAGGCATATGGGTAACCGGAACCCGCGCCTTCATACCGATGAAATACTAATCGCGCTTTCCATCTGTGCTGCAACGAATCCGATGGCGGCACACGCAATGAATCAGCTGGCCGAGCTTCGCTGCTGCGATGCCCATGCAACCACGATATTGTCCCGTGTTGATGAGAATGTTTTTATGAAGCTCGGGGTAAATATTACATCGGAACCTGAGTATCAGACCAAGAAGATGTATCATTCATAATACGATCGTACGCACATGCGGAATTGGATAAATTATGGGATCAGCCGGAGAAATTAAAAAATTCCTCCGGCTTTTCTTTTAGCCAGGTGCAAACAAGAAGACCTGCCCAGACGGCCTCAAGGGGACGGTCGAAGACAGGGGTTATACCCGCGGCGAGAAGTTCCCGTGTAGTGGAATAGGGGGTACGGGTTTTTTCGATCGGTGCAATAAACAGACGCTTGAAGTTCGCTTCGCACAAATCCTGCAGATACAGAAGGGAGTAGGGGGAAGTCCGCGTCACCGTACAGGAGGTGCCGGAGTGGTATAGCCGCTGAATAATGAAATTATATTCCGGACGTGTCAAATCCAGTGTCTGATAATTCATACCGACACAGGCATCAAGTACAAGCACGGTTTCTTCAGCCGGTTTTTTTTCTGATGAAGTAAGCCGGGTCAGAAGCTCCCGTGAACTATGCACGGGGGCGTATGGAGGGGCATTTCTGTTATGTACAAAGATTCCGTCCTTCATAATCCCGGCATACTGCCCCAGGTAACTTTGAAAATCATCGGTCTGTGAATCGGCCTGCATGACTTTACATGCAAAGTGGATATAATCAGTTCCGTCCCGGGCACGGCTCGCGACGTATACACCGGATTTTTCCTGCTTAATAAGAGCCAGAGCATTATTGAAATTGGCCTGCCCGTCACTTTCGGCGCTGTCAAGCGGAAGCTTACTTCCGAGTATAACGACGGGAATGCCGAGACCGGACAGCAGAATGTCCGCCATCTGTGCAGTGTAGGCCAGTGTATCGGTTCCATGTGCAATGATCATGCCATCATATACTTTTCTGGAAAACTCATCTGAAATTGCTGTAAAAAGATCAAAAAGCATATCCGGAGTCATGTTTTCACTGAGCGTCTGCATGGGTTCGAAGGCTTCGATTTTGCAGCCGCCTGAAGGGACACCGGAAAAGAGCCGATACGGGGCGTCACTCATCTCGAACGTTCCGCCGGAATTGTGACTTGCAATGGTACCTCCGGTAAATACAACAAGGATATGAAGAGGACGCGGCGCGGTCATTTTGTACCTGCCGCTGCGGCTGCTGCAGAAGCTGCCTCAAGGCCGGAAAGATAAGTGTCGGCAGAGAGGGCAGCAACAAGCCCTTCACCCAGTGCTTTGGCAATTTGAAGGGGCTTGCCGGTGCAGTCTCCCGCAGCAAAAACGCCGGTGATATTTGTTGCTTGTTTTTTGTCGGTCAGGATGCAGCTCTTTTCGAGTGCGAGTCCTGACAAAAGGGACTGCAGGGCGATTGTCGAACGCAGGATGAAGATTCCGGATACAGGATAACTTTCTTTATCCGTAACAAGCTGCGTTACATACTGATCCCCTTCGATTTTGTAGCCTGATGCACTTAGGACTCGGACAAATGTATTGTCGGGAAGCACTATGCCCCAGCGATTCAGATCAGCCGGATTTACAAAAAGGGAGACCCTGCATCCGATTTTACACAGATGAAGTGCCTCTTCAATCGCATCACCGGATTTGGCAATAACTGCAACATCGCGCCCCCTGTATAACATTCCGTCACAGGTGGCGCAATAACTCACTCCTCGTCCGAGATATTCTTCTTCGCCCGGGTACGGAGTAGCCGCGGCAACGCCTGTCGTCAGGATTATGGATTTGGCCATAAGGAATGAATTGCCGTATGCGACCTGAAAACCCGGCTGCGGGCCGGTTTTTGATGAACCGAAATCAGTCGGCATGACAACAAGTGCGCGGCCTTTCAGAGAAACTGCGCCCATTTGTGCGGCGTGCGCATGAAATAAATCGAGAAGTTCCGCACCGCTTTTGCCGGGAAGCCCCGGCATATTCTCTATTACAGTTGCTTTGTAAAGCGGGCTGTTCTGATATTCGCCTGAAAGGATAACTACGCTCCTGCCGCGGGTGCGCCCGTTGATCGCGGCGGAACACCCTGCCGGCCCTCCGCCTATTACTGCAATGTCTACCGGGGTGGTTTCGTAAAGGGCTGATGCCTCTTCCGGTGTTAATACAGGTGATGTATCTATATGCTTTGAATATTCCATATTTTTACCTCTTATGGTTTATGATGTGTGCCTTTGCTATAATGAAAACACAAAAGCAGAGCATTTGTCGATGATTATCGAGGTTACTATGAAATTAATAAGTTGGAATGTCAACGGAATTCGTGCTATAGCCAAAAAAGGCTTTGCGGAAACCCTCCTATCTTTTGATGCGGATATCATATGTCTCCAGGAGACAAAGGCCCAGCCTGAACAGCTTACTTTTGATATTACGGAAATTCCGGGTTACCGGAGTTTTTTCCACAGTGCGGACAGAAAAGGCTATTCCGGTACGGCCGTTTATTCCAGAACCCTCCCCCTTAGTGTCTCCTTTGGTCTTGGAGAGGACCGTTTTGACCATGAAGGCCGGACAATAGAACTTGATTTCGGCGAGTTCATCCTTTATAACATTTATTTCCCCAATGGTGGACAGGGCCCGGAGAGACTTCAGTTCAAACTTGACTTTTATGACTGCTTTCTTGCCAGGATTACCAGGCAGATGGAAGAAGGACGTAAAATAATCGTGTGCGGGGATGTAAACACGGCGCACCGGGAAATTGATCTTGCCAATCCGGCTGCAAATGCAGGCATTTCGGGCTTCATGCCGGTTGAGCGGGCCTATATGGATCTTTTTGCGGAAAAAGGACTTGTGGACACGTACCGCAAGCTGTATCCGGATACGGAAAAGATGTACACCTGGTGGTCATACAAAACTTTTGCCAGAAGCAGAAATGTCGGCTGGCGCATTGACTACTTCTGGGTGAGCAAATCCATGGAAAACCGGATTCTTGATACCGGAATGCTAAGCGGAATCGAGGGATCCGACCATTGTCCGATCTTCCTGGAATTGTCATAAAGGTGCAAATTGCCTATAGTTTGCCGCTATTTCTACTCTTTTGCGGGGAAAAGCTGTGATATAATTCCTTTTGTAACAGAAATAATGCATTGCCTTTCTCATCGAATATGATGAAGAGAAAATGGATTGCATTGGAATTCATCTAAAGGAGAACTAAATGAATAATACCTTAAAAAAGACACTTGCCTCGTTTCTGACTGTTGCCATGCTGGCAACCGGAACTACTTTGCTTACTTCCTGTAAAGGCAGTACAGCTGCTGCGGACACAACAGCCGCTGCGGCAGTAACCTCAGCAGATTCATCAGTTGTACTGACCCAGGATGCCGGAGCGACAGATGCAACAGCCGCCGCCACAACAGCAGCGCCGGTAGTGCTTCCCGCAATAGCAACAGCGACAATGACAATCGACGGTAAAACAGTTTCAGCTGCGGAATATGACTTCTATTATTATTCGAATTACCGCACCTATGCACAGTATGCTTCTTATGGAGCGGTTCCTACCTTGGCGGCTGATGGATCCATCGACCTTACGGCAGTATGTTCACTTTCCAAGGACGGGACACAGACATGGGGGGATTTCATTAAGGAATCTGCCAAAAAACAGCTGCAGGACGTTTATATCCTTACAAATTATGCAGCAGCGGCGGGTGTAGCAACAACTGCTGCCGATCAAAAGACGATTGACAGTTTTTACGCAAGCGTCCAGAAAAATGCCGACAGTTTCAGCATGTCAGCTGACGAATATCTGACGACCCTGTACGGTGCCAGTGTCAATAAAATAAGCCTTGATCCTATTATTGCCCGTTACCTGCTTGCAAGCGACTATATGTCGAGCCTTCAGGGCGCCTATACATTTACCGACGCGGAAATGCAGACTTTCTATACGGCCAACAAGGATTCATACAAGAACATTGATGTCCCGACAGTACGGCACATCCTTTTCCTTGCACCTGTAGGAGCATCCGGATATACAGATGCAACACCCGATGAACTTGCAGCTGCCAAGGCACTTGCCGAGGCGACACTTGCCAAAATCAAGACATACGATGATATGGTTACAGTTGGTGATGCAGCATTCGCAGACGGCTCAGCATTAGAGTCTGCAGAGTATTCCGTTGCAGTGGGATCCATGGTAAAAAGTTTTGAAGACTGGTGCTATGATGCCGCCCGCAAGCCCGGAGATACAGGTATCGTCCAGTCCGAATACGGCTATCACGTAATGTACTATGTAAAAACACAGAAGGATTGGGTTGCTGATGCGATTGCTTCCCTTACCACGGATAAATTTGCCGCATATATTGCCGAGCAGGAAGCACTTCCTCAGTTTGCCATAACGCAAAACTGATAGGGTTTTCCGTTCCTTGCGCATAATTTGAATGATTTATCAGAAGCCGCGATTGTAAGATCAATCTTACAGTCGCGGCTTTGTCTTGCGAAAATGTGTGCATTGTATGGAAAGACAGGCAAAAATCACCTGAAAAAGCAGAATAATGTACATATAACGCAAGAATGTACATGTTTTTGCTCAAAAGCATGTATTATTTTACACAATTGTGTTGTTTCCCCGTATAATAGGATTGGAATATGGGGGAGGTGCAGCGTTGTTTCTGGTTTTTCTATTCCTGTGGACAATCGCAATATTCCTTTGGATCAGCGAGGGGCGAACCACCGCTAATTTTTGGAGCGCCTGTGCCTTTTTTCTTTATGGATGCGGGGGGCTAGCGGTACTGCTGCAGGGCCCTGCCAAAATCAATCGATGGGTTTTGCTTCCCCTTGCCCTTCTGTCTTCCATGACATATTTCTGGGCGCCTTTTGCCCTGCTCATGTATTCACTGTACTCCGGCGGTAAAATGTCTCGAAAAAGACCCCTCCGTCTCCTTGTGACAATGATCCTTGGGATTCCGGCAGCAAGTGCATACCTTGCTTTTCCGGCCCTGAATATGTTTGCTCCTCAATTTATAGTATCCCCGGAAATACGAATTCAAAATACACAGCTAATGACGATTATGATTACTCCATATTTTGTCGCCTCGTCGTACTTGCTTCTGGAGGCCTGGCTTAAGGAAAAAGACCGTGCCGTCCGTGCGGATAATGCAGTTAACTGTCTTCTGGCGGTTCCTTCAAGCCTTGCATTCTTTCTTTTGAATTATATTGTTCCTTCTACGGGGACTGTCGGAGCCTGGAATTATAATGTTATTCTTATTCTTTATGTATCGGCTGTGTTTTTGTTCTTCGGTATACGGAAAAGCGCCATGGGTCTGCATCTTCAGCAGGAAAACGCAACGCGTGAACAGACGCAGCAGGCTGTTATCCAAAGTACGGGAGTTCTGCACCATGCGGTCAAGAACAGTCTTTTGACACTGCGGCTCACCCTGCAGAATGCACAGTACCGTAACGAGTTGAATGATCTGGATCAGGAAGCCATACGGAAAGACATTTCCCTGGCTATGGCTACCTGTGAACACACTCTCGCTATCCTGGACCGTATTCATCTTAAATTCCAGCCGGTCAGGATTTCCCCGGAAATGTGCTCGGTGCTTCGGGTATTTGAGCAGGCCGCTGATCAGAGCCTGATGACATACCCCGATAAGAAGATTCAGATTGAAAAACACTGGGAATACCGGCCGATGCTGAATTGCGATCCGGTTCATATGCACGAGGTGCTTCTGAACCTGGTCAATAATGCCATGGAAGCTACAAGCGAGGATGGGGTCGGACACATTCTTCTCCGCACATTCAGCCGCCGGGGCAAATTGGTTATCCAGATTACCGATAACGGGTGCGGTATACCAAAAAAACAATGGCGATATGTCGGAACACCGCTTTTTACCACTAAAGTCGGCAAAAATCATTATGGACTGGGTTTATACTATGTTAAGAAGGTAGCCGACCTGCACGATGCTCATTTTGATCTTCGTGCATCACCTCTTGGCGGGACGGTTGCGGAACTTGTTTTTCCGGCATATAGAACAGGGGGCATGGATTCGTATGGAGGAGAAATATAAAATTGCAATTCTTGATGATGAGTCCGTATGGATTGATGCGATTGTTTCGCTGCTGACGCGCGCACCGGAAATCGAAATTGTCGGGACGGCGGTTACACAGGCTGACGCGGTTGAAATTGCGAAAACCAAAAAACCGAATGTGTTTTTGGTTGACATTAACCTTGGTCATTCCTGGCAGACAGGCATTTCGGCAACCATTGCAATCCTGGATGCCTCTCCCCTGACGGATGTTATTGTGCTGACAGCAGCTGAATCCGATCAGCATGTTATTGATGCAGTAGCAGCGGGAGCTATTGACTTTATGCAGAAGAGTAACTGCGAACTTCTTCTGCCCGCAATTTTGAAGCATAAGAGGGGCGATTTTTCCCCGGCTACGATTCTTGCGAAATCATATGCGACCCTCCGGCGGGAAAACATCGCGAAATCGCTGACGGATCAGGAGTATCAGATTCTGGAACGGCTTGAACATAATGCAAGCCGTACGCAGATTCAAGAGGAACTGAATAAATCCGAAAGTACGATTAAAACGCAGATCCGGAGCATTCTTCACAAACTCGGTGTGTCCAGAACTACCGAGGCGGTCAGCAAGATTAAACACGGCGGCGTGCATTTTCCTGAAGAGAATATAAAAACAGATAATAATCATATAAAAGAAAAGGCACACAAATAAAATGAGAAGAAATGTCCGGAACCGGCTGATTGCCGGTTTGGGATATCAAAAAGCCGTTTCCCTTGCACTTGGGGATAGTCCGTGATAGAATTTTTTAGATAAATTTCAAGTGATATGTGCGTTATTCGGCATCTTTTCGAGAGTAAAGGGGACTTAACAGATATGGAATATGCATCAGGCAAGGATGTTTTACAGGTTACAACATATGAAGGACTATTGGATTCTGCAAAAACGAATCTTCCGGCCCGGCTTCATGGTGCCGTACATAATATCCGTGATATGGGTGATTTTGCATTTGTCATCGTACGCATTCCCTCCGGTTTGGTCCAGTGCTTCTGGAGCAAATCATCGGGCGACCAGAGCGTTTTTGATACACTTAAATCCGAATGTACGGTTGAGATGAACGGGTCGGCCCATGAGGAGCCGCGTGCCCCGGGCGGCGTGGAAGTCCGCATAGACAGCATTACGCTTCTTTCTTCTCCTTCAGAAGATTTTCCTATTAATATTTCCAAGAGAAAATTGGGAATCAACCTTGATACGGATCTGAATAACCGTCCGATTACACTCCGTTCGGGAGAGCTGCGGGCCCGTTTCCGTATTCAGGCCGGGGTTGTTCGCGGATTCCGTGAATTCTTGGACGCGAATGGCTTTACGGATATCCGTACCCCTAAGATTGTCGGCGGCAATGCGGAGGGCGGAACGAATGTGTTCAGGCTGGATTATTTCGGGAAAAAGGGCTTTCTGGCGCAAAGTCCGCAGTTTTACAAGCAGACAATGGTCGGTGTGTTTGAGCGCGTCTATGAGGTCGGCCCGGTGTTTCGTGCTGAAAAACACAGTACGGTCCGTCATTTGAATGAATATATCAGCCTTGACTTCGAGATGGGATATATCAAAGGCTTTGAAGACATCATGGCAATGGAGACCGCCTGCCTTTCCTATATTTTTGATCTTCTCAGAAGGGACTGCTCACGTGAGTGCAAGGCACTCGGCATGGAGATTCCGGTGATTGAAAAGATTCCGACAGTGAAGTTCCGCGACGCAAAGGAGCTGATCTCTGCTGAGTACGGACACAAGATTAAGGATCCGTATGACCTTGAGCCCATAGAAGAACAGCTGATCGGCCGTTATTTCAAAGAAAAGTACGGCAGTGACTTAGTCTTTGTTACGCACTATCCGGTTAAGAAGCGTCCTTTCTATGCTATGGACGATCCGGAGGATCCTAAATTCACATTATCTTTCGACCTTCTGTTCCGCGGTATGGAAATCACAACCGGCGGTCAGCGTATTCACACGTATCAGGAGCAAATCGATAAAATGATCTCAAAAGGACTGGATCCGGAAGGGTTTGCCGATTACCTCATGATTCACAAGTACGGCATGCCGCCGCACGGAGGTCTGGGTCTTGGACTTGAGCGTCTTTGCATGAAGCTGTTTGACGACAACAATGTGCGGTACAGTTCCCTGTTCCCCAGGGATATGAACCGTCTCACGCCCTGATACAAGATATCCTGACCGTTTTGGGCCCTGACAGGAGGAATATTAATGGAAATTACTATGGATCTGATCTCCTATCTGGAAAAACTCGGAAGAATCCGTCTTACAGATGAAGAGAAGGAAAAAGCCATAATCGATCTGAGTGCTATTCTGGGATATATTGATAAGCTCAACGAGTTGGATACGGATTCGGTTGAACCGCTTTCACACGCATTTCCGATTACGAATGTGTTCCGTGAGGACGTGGTGACCAATTCCGACCGCCGCGATGCCATTCTTTCCAATGCGCCTGCGCAGAAGGACGGCAGCTTTAAGGTTCCCAAGACAGTTGAGTGAAATAATACTGCCGGAAACGGCAGGTGCTTTACCCAAAGAAGAAAGGTCACATGTTATGGAAAAAGAACAGATAATGGCCCTGTCCGCCCTTGAACTCGGACAGGCGATCCGTGAGAAAAAAACGACGAGCGTCGAGGCTACGGCTGCGCTTTTAGCTGTCATTGCCGAAAAGGATCCCATATACAACTGCTATATACATGTTTTTGAAGAAGCGGCTCTTGCCGCCGCCGCTGCCGTGCAGGTCAGAATTGATTCCGGCGAGCTGCATTCCCCGTTGGCCGGCGTGCCTGTCGCAATCAAAGACAACATGTGCACAAAGGACCTCCCGACGACATGCGGATCGAAGATCCTGAGCAATTTTCTGCCTCCCTATTCGGCAACAATGGTAACTAAGCTGGAAGAAGCAGGTGCGGTTATTGTCGGCAAGCTTAACATGGATGAGTTTGCGATGGGTTCCACAACGGAGACTTCCTATTACGGCGTCACCAAAAATCCGTGGGATGTATCCCGGGTTCCCGGCGGTTCGTCCGGCGGCTCCGCAGCTTCGATAGCTGCAGGCGAGGCATTTTACACATTCGGATCAGACACGGGCGGTTCAATCCGCCAGCCCTGTTCCTTCTGCGGAGTGAGCGGCATTAAGCCGACATACGGTACAGTCTCGCGTTTCGGCCTTGTTGCATTTGCATCCTCCCTGGATCAGATAGGCCCGATGGGCAAAGATATTCTCGACTGTGCTGCTGCGCTTAATATTGTCATGGGAAAAGATCCGAAGGATCAGACCACAATGGATTCAACACCCGTTGACCTTGACGAAGCGAGGAGCTTTGATGTAAAGGGCCTTCGCATCGGAATCCCGCTTGATTACTTCGGTGAAGGTATTGATCCTGACGTTAAGGCCCGCGTACTTGAGGCATCTGAAAAACTTGCTTCCATGGGAGCCGTGATCGAAGAATTCCGCATGCCGATTGTTGAGTATGCCGTTCCGACTTACTATATTATTGCCTGTGCCGAAGCGTGCTCCAACCTGTCACGGTATGACGGCATCAAATATGGCTTCCGTGCCGAAGGCACGACAGATCTTCTGGATGTCTATACCAGGAGCAGAAGCGAAGGATTTGGACTCGAGGTCAAACGCCGTATCATGCTGGGCAATTTTGTTCTTTCTTCCGGTTACTATGACGCTTACTATAAGAAGGCTCTTCAGGCAAAAGCACTTATAAAGAAGTCGTTTGATGAGGCATTTGCCAGATTTGACATTGTTCTCGGGCCGACGGCACCGACCACCGCCCTTCGTATCGGCGACAGTCTTTCCGATCCTCTTAAAATGTATCTGGGTGATATCTACACAGTTCTTATAAATATAGTCGGTCTTCCGGCAGCTACAATCCCCTGCGGGCTTGATCACAAGGGACTTCCCGTAGGTCTCCAGCTGATCGGTGCTCACAATGCGGAACAGACCATAGTCAATACCGCGGCCGCATTCCAGCGTGCAACGGATTTTCACTTGCAGAGGCCGGAAAAATGAGGTGTGACAGATGAATACTTATGAGGTTGTCATGGGTCTTGAGGTCCATGTGGAACTATCTACAAAATCCAAAATTTTCTGCGGATGCACTACGGAATTCGGCGGCGCACCGAATACGCACGTCTGCGAAGTATGCTCGGGTATGCCGGGAACCCTCCCTACACTGAACCGCCAGGTTGTGGAGTATGCCATCCGTGCGGGTCTGGCTACAAACTGCGAGATTACCCGCTACAACAAATTTGACCGCAAAAATTATTTTTATCCGGATCTCCCGAAAGCATACCAGGTCTCCCAGCTCTATCTGCCGATCTGCAGAAACGGCCGCGTGGATGTCACCGTTGGCGGTACTACCACACATATCGGCATCCATGAGATCCATATGGAGGAAGATGCAGGCAAGCTGATTCATGATCCGTGGGATGACTGCACGCTTGTTGACTACAACCGCTGCGGGGTTCCCCTGATCGAGATTGTATCCGATCCGGATTTCCGCTCTGCGGAAGAAGTAGTCGCATACCTTGAAAAGCTAAAGTCGACTCTCCAGTACCTTGGTGTTTCCGACTGTAAAATGGAGGAAGGATCCATGCGCGCGGATATCAACCTGTCCATACGGCCGGTCGGCCAGGCAGAATACGGAACCCGTACGGAGATGAAGAACATGGCGTCGCTCAAGGCTATCGCCCGCGCGATCGAAGGTGAATCCAAACGCCAGATTGAGCTGATCGAAGACGGCGGAACCGTCCATCAGGAGACTCGCCGCTGGGATGACAACAAAGGGCATTCCTATGCCATGCGCTCCAAAGAGGATGCACAGGATTATAAATATTTCCCCGAGCCGGATCTGATTCCGATCGTGATCGAACAGGGGCACATCGAAGACTTGCGGGCATCCCTCCCGGAACTTCCGGAAGCGAAAAAAGCACGTTATATTACAGAGTACGGCCTTCCGGAATATGATGCCGATATTTTAACCGGGTCCAAATACCTGGTCAAAATCTTTGAACGTACAGCTGAGCTGTGCGGCAGCCCGAAGGATGCCTCCAACTGGATCATGACGGATCTTCTCAAAATGCTCAATGATTCCCAGATGCTGCCGGAGGATATACATTTTGGAAGCGATTCACTGGGCGTCATTCTGCAGATGGTATTAGAGGGGAAAATTAACAGGGCGACGGGCCGCAAGGTTTTTACCGAGGTTTTTATAAATGACGTGGATCCGAAAGCATATGTCGAGACACACGGTCTCGTACAAGTCTCGGATACAGGTTCCATAGAACCCGTTATTGCAGATGTCATTGCTAAAAACGAAAAAGCGGTGTCGGAATACCTTGCAGGAAATGAAAAGAATTTCCAGTTCCTTGTCGGCCAGTCAATGAAGGCACTTCGCGGCAAAGCGGATCCCCAGGTTGTCCGGGATGTTTTGCAGGCGCTTTTGGACAAGCTTTGAGCCGGGACTTGAGATAAACTGCAAAATCTGCTATATTTTTTGCAATAGGTATCTGAAATCAGCGTCAGTGCAAGGGCATCTGCGCGAACAGGTATATGCGGGATTTTCAACCGCGGAACAGTAAGGAAGGACAGGAACATCTGTGCCAGACAATAGTGTTGGAAGCATAGTCATCGATCTTCTCATCGTACTCATGTTTGTTTTAATCAATGCCTTTTTCTCTGCCACTGAGATGGCGGTTATTACACTTAATGACAACAAAATACGCAAAATGGCTGAGGAAGGCAACAAATCCGCCAAAAAAATTCTTCGGTTTGTTGACAAACCGGGCCGGTTTTTTGCCATTATTCAGGTCGGCGTTACTTTAGCAGGCTTTCTTTCGTCTGCCTTTGCTTCGGACAAATTCTCAAACCGCCTTGCGGAAGCAATGGATCCCAAAGGAAATATCCCGATATTAAAGACACTGAGCATGATCATCGTAACGATCATTTTATCCTATTTTTCACTCGTATTAGGAGAGCTTGTTCCCAAGCGCCTCGCTCAGAAATATCCGGAGCGGATTGCTTTTGCCGCAGCCGGCACGGTAAGGAATTGCGGTATTTTCCTGGCTCCGTTTGTCCAGCTCCTGACATTTTCAACCAACTCCATCCTTCGTCTTATGGGTGTGGACCCGAACACCAACGACAAGAACGTCACTGAGGAAGAAATCCGTATGATGGTTGATGTCGGAAGTGAATCAGGCAGCATTGAAGATGACGAGAAAGAAATGATCGAGAATATTTTCGAATTTAACGACAAGGAAGTCTCGGAGATCATGACGCACCGTACCAAAATCGTGTCGCTTCCAACGGATGCAACGTATGATGAGGTAATGCACATAGCAATAGATGAGAGGTATACCAGAATTCCGGTATACCAGGATACGATTGACGATATTGTCGGAATTCTGCACATTAAGGATCTTTTGGGTTATTCACTGCGGGGTGAACGTTCAGGTGAGTTCTCCCTTCAGGCTCTTCTGCGTCCGCCGCTTGTTGTGCCGGAAACAAAAAATCTTTCATCCCTGTTCCGTGAAATGCAGAAAGGCCGCATGCAGCTGGCTGTTGTTGTTGACGAATACGGCGGTACAGCAGGAATTGCGACAATTGAGGATATGCTTGAAGAAATCGTCGGAAATATTACTGATGAATTCGACGAAGAGGATCAGCAGATCGTACTTCTTCCGGACGGTGATTACCTGGTTTCCGGAGATACACCCCTCAGTGATATAGAAGATGTACTTGATATTGACCTGCCGGATGAAGATTACGATACAATCGCTGGCTTCATTATTCATCTGCTTGACAGGATTCCTGACGAGACGGAGACACCCGAGGTCACATACGGGAACGTTGTTGTGAAGGTTGAGTCCATTGAAGACAAGTGGATTCATAAAATCCGCATTCATGTTCTTCCAAGAATGGATTCCAATTCCGACGCGGGTTCGCAGGACGGCAGCTGACAGCGGTTTTAGTTTGGCATATTGAAGGTAAAAGGGGAAAATAACAGTTGCGGTATGATGCTGTCTTATATGACTTTGACGGAACCCTCGTTGATACGGTACCCATGATTCTTTCATGCTTTCACAAGGCCTTTATGGAGGTTACCGGACATACCAAGGATGAGGCTTATCTTCTTTCCACCATCGGACTTCCTCTGGCATATGTTTTTTCAGGATACGAACCGGCTGTCCGCGAATCTTTATTTGAAGAATATCAAAAAGAAAACGCCAGGCTCATTTCCACATCCGTCCATGTTTTTGACGGTATTATGGAGGGCCTTGGTTTATTACGCAGCATGGGTGTTCGTCAGGGTGTTGTCACATCCAAGAAAAGGGAAACGGCACTTTTCAGCATGAGACAGTTCGATATGGATTCCTTTTTCGAAGTCATTATCACACGAGAGGATACTGAGATTCACAAACCGAATCCGGAACCTGTATTTCTTGCGATGCGGAAGATGGGGATTTCTGATGTTTCGCGTGTTCTGTATGTCGGGGACAGTGTGCATGACCTGCGCTGCGCGGGAAATGCAGGCGTTGATTCGGCTGCCGTTAATTGGACGTATATGCCCATAAATGAACTTGCCGCAGAAAAACCTAGATATTGGCTTGATAGACTGACAGACCTTCCTTGCATTCTGACAGATGCAGAATTATAATAGTCGTGCTGTGTCACAGTAAAAGTACATATCAGAAGGATGGTTACCAAAATGCAGAGTACAAATAAGAAGGTTTCTTCCAAAAAAGATACAAAAAGAAATCTCGTCAAAGCATCGACGAAATATAAAATTTTGGTTGCCGCAATTATTACTTTTGTTGTACTTGTCTGCGGCGGATACATTATAAATCAGACAGGGGTTCCTGCACGTGTTTTGACCGGCGCTACGATTGCCGGCGAGAGTGTTAAAGTCAACGAGCTGAATTATCATTTCAATGAAGCCTACAGCATGTATTACCAGTATGGGATCATCACCTCGAAGGAAGACCTGAACAAAGTCTTTGATGAGGCAACAGGCCAGACATATCGTGACTACCTCTATGACGTTGCGGCCCAGAACCAGCAGAACATCATATTATTGAACCGCGAAGCTAAAAAAGAAGGATTTGTGTCCGGTTACGCGGCCAGGAAAGTTGATGAATATATAACATCTCTCCGCGACTATGCCAAAACTAAAAAAACCACTGCAGATAAAATTCTTACAAGCCAGTATGGCATTGGTATATCAGTGCGTGATCTCAAGGCGTTCATGACACGTGAAGTGACCGCCCAGGAATATACGGAATACTTGAAGCAGACAAAATATACGCTGACAGAAGAGCAGATGAAAGCTATGTATGATAAATCGCCTGCTGATTATGACACTGTCACCTTTAATGCATACCTTGTTTCCGCCGCCTTTGATGCCACAGCAACCGATGCACAGAAAACTACTGCAGTTGATCTCGCCAAAACCCAGGCCCAGGGAATCCTCGACGCCACAACGGATGCGAAGACTTTCAGGGACGCCAGTGAGAAGGCTGCCGGTACTGCCGGGGCAAGCCAGTTTGCAGATGCTGCGGATCCCACAATATACGCCAAAACACCTAAGTCGGAAGTTTTAAGCTACCTCAATACTGCTGTTGCCGATTATCTTTATTCCGCGGACCGCAAGGCCGGAGATATGACTGTAATTACAACCGATGCAGGAGCTTATGCAGTATATTTCCAGTCAAGACAGCTTGATACCGATGCTTCGGTTAACTACCGCTCCATCCTGGTTTCCGATACCGATATTGCTGCAGCAAAAGCAAAAGCTGAAGGCTACCAGGCATCAGTAACAGATGAAGCATCATTCGCCACTCTGGCTAAGAAGTATTCAGATGAATCCACCACGGCCATAAAAGGCGGACTGACATCCAACGTAACAGCAGCAAGTATAAATACGACTGCTCCGACAGAGCAGGAGGCGGCACTTACAGCATGGCTGTTTTCCGCCGACCGTGTGCCCGGAGATATGACGATTATCGAAAATGTAGACGGTGTTACGCTTTATTATTATCAGAAATCACTTCCTTCATGGGAAGGAACCCTGCTGGCAAACTACGCCGGTACCGAATACAAGACATGGTATGAGGCGCTTGCAGCAGCAGAGGGTAATGGTTATACGCTGAACATGGGAGCCCTAAAATTTGCAACTTATTAAAAAATCTTGCGTTGACACTTGACGAAAGAAGTGCTATCATCTTATAACGCGTCATAAGGTGGAGGCTTGTTGCCTAATGCCTTTTGCGCAGCGCAGAACCTTTATTTTCGGGTTCTGCCAAGTAGAGGAATCGTGCCGGATTTGCTTCCGGTACGGGTAGCCAGGCTTCGGCCAAGAACATTCGTGAGGTGATGTGTAATGGTGCGTCCCGTCAAACTGGGAAGAGCAGAGAGAATGTCCTATTCTCGTATCGATGAAGTTATTGAGATGCCGGATTTGATAGAGATCCAGAAGAATTCTTATCAATGGTTTCTTAATGAAGGACTAATGGAGGTTCTTCGAGAAGTATCTCCAATAACAGATTACACTGGAGACATTGAACTTTCATTTATTGAAAAAGAATTTGACATTGAAAAACCGCAGAATTCTATTGAGGAGTGCAAAGAGAAGGATTGTAACTTCGCAGCTCCCCTCAAGGTTACAGTACGCTTGAATAATAAGCGGGATAATGTTATCAAGGATCAGTCTGTTTTTATTGGTGATTTTCCTATTATGACTGAAAATGGCACCTTTATCATTAATGGTGCCGAGCGTGTTATTATCAGTCAGCTTGTCCGTTCACCCGGATCATATTTTTCCGTTTCCAAAGATAAGTCGGATAATCCATTGTATGCCACTCAGGTTATCCCCAACAGAGGCGCCTGGCTCGAGTATGAGACAGACTCCAATGGTATTATCTATGTCCGTGTTGACCGCGCAAGAAAATTTCCCCTTACTGTTTTCCTCCGTTCACTGGGCTTTGGTTCAGATGAAGAACTCAGAAATACATTTGGAGACGAGCGCTGCCTGAATGAGACAATAAAGAAAGACCCTTCACATTCCCGTGAAGAAGGACTTTCCGAATTGTATCATAAGCTCCGCCCGGGTGAGCCTGCTTCTGTCGAGGGAGCTGAGACTCTTCTCAACAGCATGTTTTTCGACCCGAAGCGTTATGACCTGGCACGTGTAGGAATTTACAAGCTCAACAAGAAGCTCTCACTGGCCAATCGTATCAAGGGGCACAAGACAGTTGAGAATGTTGTTACCGAGGACGGCGAGCTCGTTGTTCCGGCTGATACCATTCTTACCGCCGATAAAGCCGAAGCGATTGCCGCTGCAGGAATTAACGAAGTTCTGATTTATCCGATTATTACAACAGGAGACACTGTTAAGGTTTCCGACAAGACCCTCAAGGTTCTTGGTAATGCCCGTGTAGATGCCGATGCATACATTCGTGCCAGTTTTTCCGAAGAAGAGCTCGAAGGATTCAATATCCGCAGCACACCGGTTAACGAGAAAGTCCGCACAGGCGTACTGCACTCTATTGTTGCTGATGCCCGTGTATCTGAACAGACTAATTATGCAGCTGTTCTTCAGGCGGCACTGACTGCCAAGGTTTATGAACTTATGCCGAAACACCTGACAGTCGAAGATATTATCGCAACTGTCAGTTATCTTATCGGTCTCGAATACGGTGTCGGCCACGTCGATGATATTGACCATCTTGGCAACCGTCGTATCCGTTCTGTCGGAGAACTCCTTCAGAATCAGATTCGTATCGGTTTCTCCCGTATGGAGAGAAATATCCGCGAACGTATGGGTGCTGTACCTGACATTTCTACAGTCACACCTTTACAGCTTGTTAATACGCGCCCTGTAAGTGCAGCGGTTAAAGAGTTCTTTGGTTCGTCCCAGCTATCCCAGTTCATGGATCAGCCAAACCCCCTTGCAGAACTGACTCATAAGAGAAGGCTGTCTGCTCTTGGGCCGGGTGGCTTGTCCAGAGAGAGGGCGAACTTTGAAGTCCGCGACGTTCACACTTCCCATTATGGAAGAATGTGCCCGATTGAGACGCCTGAAGGACCGAACATCGGCCTGATCAACTCCCTGGCCACATATGCACGCGTTAACTCCTACGGATTCATTGAGACACCGTATCGTGTCTATGATAAGAAGAAGGGTATTGTTACCCGCGATGTGCAGTATATGACTGCAGACCAGGAAGATTATTACTATATTGCACAGGCAAATGAACCTCTTGATGTGACCGGTAAATTTCTTGACAAGAAAGTTGTCTGTCGTTATCTGGATAAATTCATTGAAGTTGAGCCTGAAAAAGTTGACTGGATGGACGTTTCTCCCAGACAGCTGGTTTCTGTTGCTACGGCACTGATTCCTTTCCTGGGCAACGATGATGCCAACCGTGCCCTGATGGGTTCAAACATGCAGCGTCAGGCCGTCCCGTTAATTCGTCCGGAAGCACCGATTATCGGAACAGGTATGGAATACCGTGCCGCAAAAGACTCCGGAGTCTGTAAAGTTGCCAAGAATGACGGTGAGGTTACTTTTGTAGCAGCCGACAGGATTGAGATAACAACGACTACAGGCAGCAAGGACAACTATTATCTTACCAAGTATCAGCGCTCCAACCAGAGTACGTGCATTAACCAGCATCCGCTGGTCCGCATGGGTGAAAAGGTTACTGCCGAAGATATCATAGCTGATGGCCCTTCAACACAGAACGGGGAGCTTGCTCTCGGTAAAAATGTGCTGATCGGATTCATGACATGGGAAGGCTACAATTACGAGGATGCTATCCTCATCAATGAAAGACTTGTCCGTGAGGACGTATATACTTCCATTCATATTGAAGAATATGAGTGCGAAGCCCGCGATACCAAGCTCGGCGCTGAGGAGATCACCCGTGAAATCCCCAACGTCAGTGATGATGCGCTGCGCGATCTTGATGAGTATGGTGTTATCCGCGTTGGTGCCGAGGTAAGGGCAGGAGATATTCTTGTCGGTAAAGTCACACCCAAGGGTGAGACAGAGCTTACTGCAGAAGAGCGTTTGTACCGTGCCATCTTCGGTGAAAAAATCCGCGAAGTCCGTGACACCTCTGTCCGTGTACCTCACGGTGAATCCGGAATTATTGTTGATGTTAAGACTTTCACTAAAGAGAATGATGATGTCTTAAAAGGCAGCGTGAACAAGCTTGTCCGCGTATATATTGCGCAGAAAAGAAAGCTTTCCGTTGGTGATAAGATGGCAGGCCGCCATGGTAACAAAGGTGTTGTATCACGCATCCTACCGGAAGAGGATATGCCTTTCATGCCGGACGGTACTCCTTTGGATATCGTTTTGAACCCTCTTGGTGTTCCTTCCCGTATGAATATCGGCCAGCTTCTTGAGGTCCACCTCGGACGCGCGGCCCGTTCTCTCAACTGGAAGATCGCCACACCTGTTTTTGACGGTGCAAACGAAGCGGATATTGTTGATGCTTTCCGTGAGGCAGGTGTTGACCTTGACGGTAAAACCGTTCTCTATGACGGACGTACCGGCGAGCCTTTCGAGAGCCGCATTACAGTGGGCATCATGTACTATCTTAAGCTTCACCATCTGGTTGATGATAAGATTCATGCCCGTTCCATAGGACCGTACTCCCTTGTTACTCAGCAGCCCCTCGGCGGTAAAGCGCAGTTCGGCGGCCAGCGTTTCGGAGAGATGGAAGTTTGGGCGCTTGAGGCTTATGGCGCAGCGCACACACTGCAGGAAATTCTTACCGTTAAGTCGGATGATATTTCCGGACGTACCAAGACTTACGAGTCTATCGTCAAAGGTCAGAGCGTACCGGAGTCCGGAATTCCGGAATCCTTTAAGGTTCTTGTCAGGGAACTTCAGTCACTGGCACTCGATGTCCACATCTATGCCGGCGAAAATGAAGAACTCAAGCTCAAGGATGCTGCCGATGAAGATGTTGATTTGCCCGTTCCGGATCCTGAACTGATCTCCAGATATGCATCACAGCCTGAGGAAGGCGAGCTCTCGGGAGCCGGCTTTTCAGAAGGTGAGTTGTCTGAGGATGGAGAGATAATCTCAGAAGATCTCTTTCTTTCACCGGATCTGGACGATCTGGAATTTCCGGCTACCAATGTAGATTCGGATACTGAGGACGAGCAATTCTAAGTTTGGGTCGAATTGATCCATACGTGTCATTTTGGAAGGAGACTTCAGATATATGTTTGAAATGAATAATTTCGAATCCATCGGTATCAGACTGGCCTCGCCCGAGATCATCAAGGGATGGTCACATGGAGAGGTTAAAAAACCGGAAACAATCAATTACCGCACACTGAAACCTGAACGTGACGGTCTGTTCTGCGAACGTATTTTCGGACCGCAGAAAGACTGGGAGTGCCATTGCGGAAAGTATAAGAAAATTCGCTACAAGGGTATCATCTGTGACCGCTGCGGTGTCGAGGTTACTCGCTCCAAAGTCCGTCGTGAACGTCTTGGCCACATCGAGTTGGCTGCCCCTGTTTCGCACATCTGGTATTTCCGTGGAATTCCAAGCCGAATGGGTTTGATTCTGGATATTACTCCCAGAAACCTGGAAAGAGTCCTGTATTTCGGTGCATATATTGTGCTGGATCCGGGTACGACTAACCTTGCTAAAAACGCCATCATCGAAGAAAAAGAATATCGTGACACAATTGAACAATACGGAAAAAGTGCTTTTGTAGCACGCATGGGTGCTGAGGCAATCAAAATACTTCTTCACGAGATAGATGTATCGGCGCTTGCTGAGCACCTTCATGAAGATTTCCGTTCAGCCACCGGTCAAAAGAGGGCTAGAATCATTAAGCGCCTTGAAGTTGTTGAGGCTTTCAAAAAGTCCAACAACAAACCGGAGTGGATGATTCTTGATGTCCTGCCAGTACTTCCCCCCGAGCTTCGCCCGATGGTTCAGCTCGACGGCGGACGTTTCGCCACATCTGACTTGAATGATCTTTACCGCCGTGTTATTAACAGAAATAACCGTTTGAGCAAGCTCCTTCAGCTTGGAGCACCGGAAATCATCGTCCGCAACGAGAAGCGTATGCTTCAGGAAGCGGTTGATGCACTGATTGACAACGGCAGAAGAGGCCGTCCTGTTACGGGCGCTTCCAGCCGTGCCCTTAAATCCCTTTCCGATATGCTTAAGGGCAAACAGGGACGTTTCCGTCAGAACCTTCTTGGTAAGCGTGTTGATTATTCAGGCCGTTCCGTTATTGTTGTCGGTCCGGAACTCAAAATGCACCAGTGCGGTCTGCCCAAGGAAATGGCGCTGGAACTGTTCAAGCCGTTTGTTATGAAACGCCTTGTCAACGATGGCCATGCACAGCACATCAAGACTGCCAAGCGTCTGGTTGACCGTGCTACCGATGTCGTCTGGGATATTCTTGAAGATGTTATAAAGGATCACCCGGTTATGCTTAACCGTGCCCCTACTCTTCACCGTCTGGGAATCCAGGCTTTTGAACCGGTACTCGTTGAGGGCCGTGCCATTAAGCTTCATCCCCTTGTCTGTACTGCTTTCAACGCCGACTTTGACGGAGATCAGATGGCTGTCCATGTTCCTCTATCTGCAGAAGCGCAGGCAGAGGCCCGTTTCCTCATGCTTTCTTCCAATAATCTCCTGAAGCCTCAGGACGGCAAGCCTGTTACCGTTCCTACACAGGATATGGTTCTTGGCTGCTATTATATGACAATTGACAAAGAGGGAGAGCGCGGCGAAAACATGGTTTTCGGTTCACTCGATGAAGCAGTCATGGCTTATGATGAACACGAACTTGAACTGCATGCCCCGATCCGTATCCGGGTAACCCGCGAAGTGAATGGCGTTATGATGACCGGCCTTGTGAAGTCTACTCTCGGCCGATTTATTTTCAATGAAATTATTCCGCAGGATCTTGGATATGTTGACCGCAGTGCTGCTGGAAACGAACTGCCTCTTGAGTGCGATTTCCTCGTAGGAAAGAAAGCCCTTGAAGATATTATCAGCCGCACCATCCGTATCCACGGAATTGGCCTGACCGCCAGACTTCTTGATGAGGTTAAATCCCTTGGATACAAATATGCTACCCGCAGCGGTATTTCCATCGGTATCGAAGACATGATCGTGCCTGAAGTTAAAGAACGTATGATTCATGAAGCCGAGGATAAGGTTGAACACATTAACCGTATGTACCAGCGCGGTATGTTGAATGAAGAGGGTCGTTACAAGGGTGTTATTGCCATTTGGACGGATACTACCGATTCCATAACGGAGGAACTCAAAAAGAACCTCGGCAAGTACAACCCGATCAAGATGATGTCTGATTCCGGTGCCCGCGGTAATATCAACCAGATCAAACAGCTTGCCGGTATGCGCGGTAACATGACGGATACATCCGGTAAGACCATTGAAATCCCGATCAAGTCCAACCTGCGTGAAGGCATGAACGTGCTCGAGTTCTTTATCTCTTCGCATGGTGCCAGAAAAGCTCTTTCCGATACCGCGCTTAAGACGGCCGACTCCGGATACCTGACACGCCGTCTGGTCGATGTTGCCCAGGATGTTATTGTTCTCGAAGAAGACTGCGGAACGCAGGATTTCACGTATGTTACTGAGCTTGCTGTAATTGCCAACGATAAGAAGGATATTATTAAAGCTCTTGCTGACCGTCTTGCGGGCCGTTATTCGGCATTCGAGATTGTGCATCCCAAGACCGGTGAGGTTTTCATCGGAAAGAACGAACTGATTACTCAGGATATTGCCAACGCAATTGAGGCTTCCGGGCTTCTTAAAGTTGCTATCCGTTCGGTCTTTGACTGCAGATCCCATCGTGGTGTATGTTCACATTGTTACGGCGTCAACCTTGCAACAGGAGAACCAACTATCGGCGGTGAAGCTGTAGGCATTATGGCGGCACAGTCCATCGGAGAACCCGGTACCCAGCTCACTATGCGTACATTCCATACGGGAGGTATCGCATCCGGAGAGGATATTACACAGGGACTTCCCCGTGTTGAGGAACTTTTCGAAGCAAGAAAGCCGAAAGGACAGGCAATTATCTCCGAGATCGACGGTGTTATCCGTATTGAAGAGGGAAGCAAACGTAAACGCGAGATCGTCGTGACGGCTGCCCAGGGTGAAGACGGAAGTCTTGAAGAGAAGAGATATCCTATCTCTTATTCTGCCACAGCCAAGATTAAAGACGGCGATACGGTGGAAGCCGGCGATCTTTTGACGGATGGTACAGTCAGCCCACAGGAAATTATGAAGGTCAAAGGTGTGCGCGGCGTACAGAAGTATATTATCAGCGAAGTTATCAAGGTGTATAAGAGTGGTGGTGTTACCATCAATGATAAGCATATTGAAGTAATTACCCGCCAGATGATGCGTAAAATCCGTATTGATGATCCGGGTGATACAGAGCTTATGACGGGAAGCCTTGTCGATATGTTCGACTATGAGGCTGCCAATGTTAAGGCCGAAAGTATCGGTGCGATTTCTGCAAAAGGCAAGCGCACACTGCTTGGTATTACAAAGGCTTCCCTTGCTACAGATTCCTTCCTGTCAGCCGCTTCCTTCCAGGAAACTACGCGTGTTTTGACAGATGCTGCTGTAAAGGGTAAAATAGATCCGTTGTACGGTCTCAAGGAGAACGTAATTATTGGTAAATTGATTCCTGCAGGAACGGGAATGCCGCGTTATCGCAATATTACAGCTGTTCCTGTTATCCCTGAGAACAACGCTTTTCTGGGAAGGGAAACGTCCTCCGTCAAGCAGGGTTATGAAAATGCGCTGCAGGAGGACTCTGCGGAATAATCTGCAGTTGTCGGAGGCATAATGCAAATTCACTTTACTTGGAAACGCAAAAATTTTATGGCAGTGCTGACCGTTGCAATAAGTGCAATGGTCACACTGCCTATTTTATTAGTACCTGTCGGACTTCGCTCCGGTGCGCCGGCTTACATATTGGTAGACAGGGCTTATGCAGCTGCATATCCCGTGGATCCCAACAAAAAACCGGTGCTGATTGAGGACTACGCAATTTCAGGGGCTTCCTTGAAAGGCTCAGTGAACGGCCTGGAAACGAATGAAACAGAAAGCACATCAACTGATTCGGGCACAACAGCGGAAACAGTAAGCCCCGGTGTATCCGCAACCCCCGCCGGTTCGGAGACTGCTGCGGGCCAGGACGGCACGGCTCCTGTGGTGACGGACGGTGCTGCTCCGGAAGCAGTTGACCCCAATGCGGGTCTTATCCAGGTTGGCGAAGGCCAGACAGTTTCAGCGTCATACCTCGAGGGGGAAGCTCCTTCCGGTGCAGCAGACCCATACGCCGGTATTCTTACAGCATCGATAGTGCAGTATGCAGATGCAGATAACATTCCGGTTGAATTGCTGGATACTTCTGTTTTTTTGTCTGATGAATCGACTTTTTATATTCAGACGGAAGGCACCCTGATTAAAGAGACTCCTGATATGGCTTCCGTAACTGTTTCTACGATCAATAAAGCCAAGGGTGTAACGCGTATCGGTATAGGTGATACATGGTCGAAAATCAGGACAGAAGATGGTACGGAAGGATACGTTCCCACGTACTGCCTCTCGAAGGATATGCTGTTTATTGCAATTGACCGTACGGTGTGGGTGGATTCAGCCAGCCTCAAGCTTCGTGCGGAGCCGTCTACAGGCAGTGATATTATTAAAACCCTTTCACAGGATACGCCTCTTCACTGCAGCGGAATCTCGGATAAATGGTATGAGGTGACGACCTCAGACGGAACAGTCGGATATGTATATGTTTCATATACTACAAAGACACCGCCTCCGACACCGACACCAACTCCGGTACCGAAGAAAAAAACAACGACAACTACGAAGACTAGTAAGAGTTCTGGAAAAACTACCGGAAATACAGTAAGCCTTCCGACGATTACCGGTGTTAACGGTGACAGTATTGTAAATATCTGTATATCTATGTTAGGCGTCCCATACACCTGGGCAGGAGAATCAAGGGATGGCGGAGTGGATTGTTCAGGCCTGGTAGTATATGCATATCGTCAGATCGGAATCGGCCTTCCTCATCAGTCCAATTCCCTGGTAAAATGCGGAGTAAGTATCAGCAGGGCAGATATCCAGGTAGGCGACATTGTCTGCTGGGACATTCGAGGGTCATCGGATTCCGTTGAACATGTTGGTATTTACGTTGGCGGCGGACAGGTTATTCACGCGTCATCCACCCGAGATCGTGTAGAATACGGTAATGTTGACATGTATCCGATCGTCAGTATCCGGAGAATTATTTCATAGTATTTTCCTGGTTTGAAAATTACAGTATAAAAAGGAGACCCGGAATTTCCGGATCTCCTTTTTTGAAACTGTGATTATGTAAATGCGGCGGGATCTGTGCTTATTGCGTTGTGTATTCGGTGATTTGTCCGTCTTTATACTCCATAATAATGGAATCAGAGTAGTATGTGCTGCCAAAGACGTCGGTAACCATATATTCAAATAAATAGTCGCCGTCGAAGAGATCCATTTCTTCCAATACGACAGGGCCGTCAACGACAAAGGTGCCGACCCCATATTGGATGGTTTCCCCGGTATCCCAGTTCTGACCATTCATTAAAATAGTAACTTCGTCCCCGTCCTTAAGCTGTACAATTTCCCGGCTGCTCATTCCTGATTCACTGTCCAGGCCTGTCCAACAGCCATATACTTCGAAATGTCCGGTGTCTTCGGTATCCCATACATAAGCCGCCCGCAGATTTGTGTCTACGCCATTGAGGGTAATCGGAATAGAGTACAGATTGTAATCCACACCTTCCTCAATCAGGTTGAAATCAACATAATATCCATTCAGTGCAGGCCATACGCCCCGGAAATTATCATAAAACACACCGTTATCCCAGTCTGAGATGAGGTCGTTATCCGTACCCATTAACATGTATTCACCATAATCATAGTCCATATAGTAGAAATTGAACATTACACTTTGAATGGAATCGAAGCCGTTCAGGAATTCAAGATAGTAATAACCGTCATCTGAAATATAGGTATTAAAATCAACGGTATATTCATCTGCGGTGACTGAGTCACCGCTCTGAGCGGGTACACTAATGGCAGGATTGATGTCGGTGCCGGCGTCAGAGACAGACCAGTCGGAAACCACGACTTCAATAAAGCGAAGGTAATTTCCGCTCGTAGCAATTTCTGCGTATGAATCACATTCTTCTTTTGTCACAGCCAGCGGGAAAAAGACGGATAACCCGTTTGCCTGGGCCCGGGTCGTTCCGTGCACATCATAAACGACTGCATCAAAGAGAGCGTTCAATACGTCTTCTGCTGTTTTACTGACTACGTCCTGCGTATTAATAGTCAGATCACCCAGGTCGACCATGTTGGTGTAGCCTTCTTCATCAGTGTTTCCGCCGAAATTCTCCGCACGGATCGCGCCCCGGACATAGTCCTGCAGTGTAGTTATTTCATTTGTGATGCCTGTCATCTCTGTGGCCATTGCATCAAAGGCGGTAACGAGGACGGGGATTTTTTTGAGATCAACAACAGCAAGGGTCGCCATATCATCATCGCCGCTATATTCACACTTACTGTAATACGTGTCGCATATCTGCTTGCCGACCATCTTGCCGTTTGCACCGGGGTGGTCCATCAGGTACTGCGTCCAGCCTGCATAAGCCCAGCCTCCGCCAGGCTCATATTCTTCGGAAGCTACCATGTAATTACCATATTCAGATAGTGTGGAAGCATTTTCGAGAGTCGACATAAGGCAGGTGTCGAAGCCGATAATTTCAAACTGCTGCCCGACTTCTTTAAAAGCTTCACCAAGTTCGGGAAGGGTAAGGCTGTCTGAATCAAAGACTTCGTCAAACTCAACACCGGCAAGACTTCCGCCGCCGTGATTCCAGAACAGAACCATGTATTTTTCGGCAGGATAGCTTTTAATGCCCCATTTGAGAAAATCGGAAAGAGTGGAAGGATCTCCCATGCTTGCCAGTTTTTTCTGGTCCAGAAGGGTAAGGCCGTCAGCGTCGGACTTGAAGCGCTGCAAATAGCCGGGATCTACCAGATCATTCTTCCAGGTATTTGTCCCGCCGGTTTGGATGATGAAATTCACACTGTCATCATATTTTACATCCTGGAGCTCAAGAAGGTTATTTGTAGCAGCACCGTTTTCACTCTCCAGGTCAGTTCCGCACATATACAGCAGGACCGTCCATTGTGCTTCGGGTGCAGTGCCTGTTGTTGCCGATGACGCCCCGGCTGCATCTTCCGGGGAATCCGTCTGCTCCGCGTCAGCCGACGTATGGCTCGAATCTGTTACTGATTTATTATTGTCAGGGCTCAGTAAAAAAAGACAGCCGGTGAGAAGCAATAGTGACAGCCCTATAGAAATAGACAGGCACAGTATCTTCTTCATTGTTTTGCCCTCCAACAAGATAGAAGTGCTTATATCATATGAAATCAGGTAAGATACTTTTAGAAATTACAGGCGTGCAGGGGTCACAATATTACTTCTATTATTTGTTTATAACATATAGTAGTATCAAATTCAATTTTCGGTAAGAGATACATATGTTTTTCAGGCAGTTTTCCCTACCCCGCCCATTTTTCGGTTAACCGGGACACAGTCCGGTTATTTCCAAAGGACAATTCATAGCATTTTCTTTTTAACAAGCATCTTGACACACAACGCGGGACGAATATAATAAAAGTAAGTCAAAGAAAGTTAAAGTCAAAAAATTGATAAATAAATATTGCTGGTTGCTCATGAAAACAGACTATTTTGACGAAAGGAGAAAACACAGTGGCTAGATTAAGTGATGTTATTGAATGCTTGATTAAGCAGATGCTTGAAGACAACAATGGGTCTGCAGTGATTAGCCGGAGCGTTCTTGCTGAGCAGGTGAACTGTGTTCCTTCGCAGATCACATATGTTCTTTCAACGCGTTTTACAAATGGACAGGGATATCTTGTCGAAAGCAGGAGGGGCGGAGGCGGCCAGATACGCATTGCCCGAATTCAGCGAGTATCCTCGACAGATTATTTGATGCATACGATTAATTCACTGGGCGAAGATTTATCACAGCAGCAGTCATCGGTTTATCTTCAGAATTTTCTTGATTATCAGATTATTCAGCTCAAACAGGCTCAGCTGATGAAGGCTGCACTTTCCGACAAATCGCTTACAGCGGTAGAGGCGGATAAAAAAGCGGTCGTCCGGATGGATATTTTTAAAAACATGCTGATCAGTCTGATAGCACCCGAGAATTTTCAGAAAAATAATTATGGAGGGTATCCCCAATGAAGTGTCAAAGATGTAAAGAGCGTGAGGCCAATGTCCAGATCATGCAGCAAATATCAGGTAAGAAGCCGCAGACTTTTTATCTTTGCGACGTCTGCGCAAGAGAGCTCGGTATCTCTATGCCATCCTTTCCAATGACAGGAAAAATATCATCCAATCCCTTCTCCTTACTGGGAAATATGTTTCAATCCAATTTGGGGCTTGGTGCAGACGAAGTAAACGAAAAACCGTCATACCGCTGTGACCAGTGCAAAATGACTTTTGAAGAGTTTAAAAAGAGCGGATTTTTGGGTTGTCCATCCTGCTATGAGGCCTTTTCGAGTCAGATGGACCCTGTTTTTTCAAGAACACAGATGGGAAACAAGCACGCAGGCAGAAAACCCGGATCCAAATCGACAAAGGGCGCGACTGACCGCACGGCTGCAGAGGATAACTTTGAAATCGACCTGACAGATAACGGAGACATGCAGGAAGGGCCGGAAAAGCCCGCGAAGGTAAAGGGCTCCGATGCCGTTCCTGCTGCCGACAAACCAGCAAAAAAAAGAAAATTATCAGCCAGGCAGTCCCCGCCGGCCTCAATTGACGAGGAGTCGGAAGAGCTTATCGCGCTTGAAAAACAGCATATAGACAGACTTATTGAAGATAAAAAGGCGGAACTTGCAGAGGCAGTATCCGCTGAGGACTATCTTAAAGCAGCTAAAATCAGGGATGAGATTTCCGCATTATTGAAAACGAAAGAGGGGTGAGGAAAATGAGCTGGTATTTATCCAAAGGACCGGACTGGGATGTAGTTTTGTCAAGCAGGGTAAGGCTTGCGAGGGATCTTGAGGGATACTCTTTTCCACACCGTATGGAAGATTCACAGAAGATGATTGTCCGCGATCAGGTGATCGAAGCCATCCAAACAATCAGCACTAAAGCAAACGAACGGTTTGTGACACTGAATATGGATCTCCTTCCGGAGGCCGATCGACAGGCTTTAGTTGAAAAGCACCTGATCAGCGATGATCTGGCAAAGGGCGGAGCGGGCCGGAGTGTCTGCATCTCCAAGGATGAATCCATCAGTATTATGATCAATGAGGAAGACCATATTCGAATACAGGTCATGGACGCCGGTTTTTCACTTAGGAAAGCTTACAAAAAAGCGGAACTGATTGCTGTTGCCCTGGAAAAACTCCTTCCTGTAGCATTTTCGGAAAAATACGGATTTCTGACAGAGTGTCCAACGAATACGGGGACGGGCATGCGGGCATCCGTAATGGTCCATCTCCCGGCACTTACAAGTTCGGGACGAATGAAGTCCCTGATTGAAGGCCTGACACAGGCAGGGTTTGCAGTAAGGGGATATCTCGGGGAACACAGTCAGGCGGACGGCAATATATATCAGCTGTCCAACCAGATCACCCTCGGAATTTCGGAGACGGATATATTGACCGGCTTTGAACGAATGGTGCAGGAAGTACTTGAACTTGAGAGAAAGCTTAGAAAAGAAATTTATGAGAGCAACCCGATGAAAATAACCGACCGTGTATACCGGTCGTACGGTGAACTTCTCTATGCAAGAATGATGACGGATGTTGAGGCGATGAAAAGAATAAGCGATCTGCGGCTGGGAATCTCACTGGGCATTTTTTCCGAACAGGACGAAGAAAAAATGGCGCAGATCTCGGCATATATCGGCTCTGCTAATGTACAGAAAGATTGCGGAGAGATGCTGTCCCCGCGGCAGCAGGAAATACAGAGAGCGGAAAAGATCAGGGAACTTCTGTTGAAGGACGTTGATAATAATGGCAGAAATGCACGAAAAAGAACATGAGAAATACAAAACGCAGTGAATCGAAAAATAAAAAAGGAAGAGAGCATTATCTCTTCATCCGATACCTTCCCAATATCGGAGAACAGGAGGAAACATGAATATTTCAGAGCGGGCGATTAAGACTTTATATAGGGCTTACCTTTGTTCGGCAGCCTTTTCGCTGGACTATATCGGAACAGAGGAAATCCTTTTCGCCCTTTTGGAGGGCGATGGTGTCGCGGGCAGAATTCTTAGGGATTACGGGCTCGAAAAAGAAGATGTTCTGGGTGAAATCGCGAAAATTGCAGGACATGAACCGGCAGATTTTGCCGAAGTTACAATGAACCCCAATGAACTGTTTGCAATGTGCACGAATCGTACAAAACGTATCATTTACCTGGCGGAATTCCTGGCCAAACGCGTTCGCCAGAATATTGTTGAACCGGAACACATCCTTATGGCTATCCTGCGGGACGGGCAGTGTACGGGTTACAGAATTCTTGCTTCCATGGGTATTTCGGGGAGTGAAATAATTAAAGGCATTTTACATCAGACAGACAATCCGGGAGGTTTTTCCGAAGAGGATATGAATGATGATGAAACCAATTCGTTCGAACAGGATGCAGAGGAAATGTCACTTGAAGAAGACCGTACGGGTGGTTCCATGCCTTCCGGACATGCAGGATCTGCGGGAGTATCCGCGGCGTCGAAGAGCAAGACCGCAAATCTCGATAAATTCTCCCGCGACCTGACGGCTATGGCCAAAGAGGGTAAGTTTGACCCTATCATAGGAAGGGAAGATGAGATTAACCGTGTTATGCAGATCCTTGCCCGGCGGACCAAAAACAACCCGGCCCTTATCGGGGAACCGGGCGTCGGCAAAACTGCAATTGCCGAGGGTCTTGCACAAAAAATCGTATCAGATGATGTTCCGGATATTCTTCGCGGAAAACGTCTTGTATCCCTCGATCTGGCATCTATGATTGCAGGGTCCAAATACAGGGGTGAGTTTGAAGACCGATTGAAAAAGGGATTGGAAGAGGCACGTGCAGCCGGCAACATCATCCTATTCATCGACGAAATGCACACAATCATCGGCGCAGGTAATGCAGAAGGTGCCATGGATGCTTCCAACATTCTGAAGCCCCTGATGTCCAAAGGTGAACTGCAGGTAATCGGAGCTACAACGATTGATGAATACAGAAAGCATATTGAAAAAGATGCTGCCCTGGCACGCCGGTTCCAGAAGGTTATGGTAAATGAGCCGAGTACGACGGATGCCGTTCTGATTCTGAAAGGTATCCGAGAAAAATACGAGCAGCACCATCACATCCGCATTCCGGATGATGCAATTGATGCTGCGGTAATTCTCTCAAGCCGCTATATTACAGACCGGTTCCTTCCGGACAAGGCTATTGACCTGATAGATGAGGCTGCTTCCCGCGCCCGTCTCAGAAGGACAGACGAACCCAAAGAAAACAGGCAGATCGGTGAACGCATACATGAGATTATCCGTCTGAAGAAGGAAGCAGTTGAAAAACAGGATTATGAGACCGCTCAAAAACTCAGGGATGAAGAGGTGGAGCTTGAAAAACAGCTTGGCAACCTCCGTGAGGAACTGAACAAGAAGCAGTTGGCTCTTCCTGATTCACTGACTCCAAATGATATTTCCGATATCGTTGCAAGCTGGACCGGAATTCCGGTTTCCAAAATCAACGAGAGCGATGCGGAACGGCTCAGGACACTTGAGGATGAGCTTAGAAAACGTGTAATCGGACAGGATGAAGCGGTCACTGCTATTGCCAAGGCCATCAGGAGAAGCCGTCTCGGTCTCAAAGATCCGAAACGGCCGGCCGGATCCTTTATTTTCCTGGGTACTACAGGTGTCGGAAAAACAGAGTTGGCACGAGCCCTTGCAGAGGTCATGTTCGGCAACGAGAATGCTCTGATCCGGGTTGATATGTCCGAATATATGGAGAAGTTCGATGTATCAAAGCTTATCGGCTCACCCCCCGGCTATGTCGGCTATGACGAAGGCGGCCAGCTTACCGAAAAAGTGAGAAGGCGTCCCTACTCGGTAGTGCTGTTTGACGAGATTGAAAAAGGTCATCCGGACATATTCAACTCGCTTCTTCAGATCCTTGATGACGGGCGCCTGACAGACAGCCAGGGACGGACGGTCGATTTCAGAAATACAATAATTATCATGACGTCCAACATTGGTGCCCGTATGCTCACATCCGCTGCCGGAAGAAGAATCGGCTTTACTGTTCCGAGTACAAAAGTTGATGAGAAAACAGGGACGAGTTTCGTCACCATTGACGAAGCGTCCAATGAGCACCTCTATGGCGGAAAAACCTATGACGAAGCAAAGGCACTTGTTCTTGAGGAACTGAAAAAGGCATTCAATCCTGAGTTCATTAACAGGGTGGACGAGATCATCTTTTTCAGAATGCTTAACCGGCAGTCTCTTCTCAGGATCGTCGATTTGCTTACAGCGACGCTGTCAAAGCGTATCTGCGATATGGGGATACAGATGGAATTGACAGATGAGGCCAAAGTGCTCCTGGCACAGAAGGGATATGATCCCCAATATGGAGCAAGACCCCTGCGCAGAACGATCCAGTCCCTTGTGGAGGACAAGTTCTCAGAGGCGCTGCTGGAGAAGGTCGTGGATAATGGTGATACGGCACTGGTCGATGTAAAAGACGGTGAAATATTCATCAGCAAAAAGAGTTCCGGCTCCAGGGAAGCCGCCTGCACGCCCGGCGGTGATCTTAAAACTGCGGCAGACAAATTTGCTGCAGAAGAAGCTTCTGACGCCGATAAGCCTCAGACAGATGCAAAGGATAAAGACAGCAAGCCGGAGGCACAGGACAATGCAGTCCCGCCCGATTCCGAAAAAGGCCAAAAGCCGAAAGCGTGAGTTCGGATTACAGGACAGCATAGCGTAAAGACAGCACAGTATTAACAGACAAAACAAAAGAAACACCCTTTTTCTTCAGATCTTTCAAAGAGCATCGCTCGGAGAAAGATTGAAAAAGGGTGTTTTTACTTTTTATGGATTCAGGGGCCTTATGCCAAGGTAATTAATTGGGCTGACAGATAGAGAAGAAATTTGAAGAGTATATAACAGAAGATATATACAAATATCAGGAAAAAGAAAACAGTATCTTCTGTGAGGCCGAGTGCATTTCTAAAAGACAGAAGATGCGTTACTCCCATAAGCAGAAGGCTTACAAAGATTAAGGACAGCGATCCGCGGCTTCCCATGAGAATCGTGATCAGGATGAAAGACTCCATTATCATCAGATAAACCAATGAGATGGAAACAAGATCCATGACTTTGCGGAATGTGGGTTTCCGGTTGCTGAAGCGCGCTGCAATGTAAAAAGAGAGACCCATTGTCATTACAAAAAGGAAAGAGAGGACGGTTAGACCTGCAAACGCGAGAAAAGGATTCGTATATAACAGGGATTGACCGGATCCAAAAACGACGGCGATTAAATTGGAAAACAAAGGAGAACCTGAACGGCTCATCAACAATGCCAGCAGACCGGAAAGAATGGAAAAAGCACCTACATAGAAATAAGAATACGAACGTTTGATGCGCATGGATTCCTGTCTGATTTTGCTTGCCGGCCTTGTCAGGTATTGAATGCCTGAAGAAAAACCCTTGGTGATGTTCGGAAAAAGGGTCAGTACCTGATCCCGAAATGTACGCAGACGGAAAACGCGCTGCTGAAACCTGCCAACCCTATCAAAAATGCCCTCTGCAGTCTTGTTGCCTTTTTTATTCCAGGATGCCCTGGCATGACGGGTTTTTGTGGAAGAACGTGTTTTAGCACCGGCTGAAGCGCCTCCGAAACCGGCTTTTTCGCCAGCTCCGGCAGTTTGATAAGCATAGGAAGAACCGCTTCCGCCGGTCGATTCCTTACGGGATGAAGGGTCCGCGGTCTTGTATGATCCTGCCTTTGACGGATCCTTGCAGTGACAGCGCTCCCCGACGGCTAACTCACGACCGCAATAGAAACAATACCTTGCCATCTTGTATTTGTCCTCCAGCCGATAATAATAGGCAAGAAAAACTCAGTTATCTTTCGTGCCAAATGTTTGTACCTCCTGTATAATACGAAACAGATGTTATCAATATGTGTCAGAAAATCGTAAGAAGGCAAAAGGTTTCGTTTCAATCTGTTACTTTTCGTCATGGGGGAGATTATTATGCCCGAACATAAGCCGCTTCAGCTTGG
This sequence comes from Eubacteriales bacterium, assembly GCA_037143795.1. Classification (GTDB taxonomy): domain Bacteria; phylum Bacillota; class Clostridia; order Saccharofermentanales; family Saccharofermentanaceae; genus Firm-13. The sequence continues at coordinate 107,178 of JBAWXZ010000013.1, forward strand.
GAAAACGCCCAGCACATTTATATTTACCATATTGGGACTGGGGCTTGCAATACCATATGCCAAAATCAGGTATGGCATACATGTCAAAAGAAACAAGGATGTTATAAAGATGAAGGGTCCGCTTGTATGTATAGGAAATCACCCTTCCTATCTGGACCCTTTTGTTATGACCGCTGCTCTTTACGGCAGGAAAATCAATTTTGTAGCCGGTGCGTTCCTGTTCCGCGATCGATTTATCGGGCCTCTCTTTGCGGCGGGCGGCTGTATTCCGAAGGTGCAGTTCCGTTCGGATTCCCGTGCGGTCAAGGCGATGCTCACGGTGTTAAAGAATAAGGGAACACTCGGTATTTTTCCTGAGGGTACCCGTTTTGTTGACGGGACATCAATAAAAATCGATGATGCCCTGGCAAGAATGATCAAAAAAACCAGCAGCGGAGTTGCTTTTCTGGAGTCAAACGGAGCATATTCCACTTGGCCGCGATGGAGTACCAACTCGTTTCGCCGCGGGCGTATTGAGGGACGGATCAAGATGGCGCTGACTGTTGAGGAAGTTGAGGCACTTAGTCTTGAGGAGCTTTATAAAATCATGCAGGAGCAGCTGACTTATAATGAATATGACTGGCTTCGTAAAAATCCGCGCGTCTTCCACAGTAAAGCGATTACCGCAGGCGCGCAGAACATAGCATACGCATGCCCGCGCTGTGAGAAGGATAATGTCATGGTGTCCGATAAAGATTTCCTGCGCTGTAAAGCCTGTGGAAATCAGGTGCGCATGGATACCTGCGGCTTTATTCATCCTGCCGGTGAAACGGATAAGGCGTTTGAGGATCTGCATCTCTGGGCATCGTGGGAGCGTGACCGCATGAAAACACGCCTTCAAATGCCGGATTTTTCTTTTGTGGAAAAGACAAAACTTCTTCTGCCCTGGGGCGAATTCGAGTATCGCGAAGTCGGTGAAGGCGAGATCCGTTTTGAAAACGGACAGGTAATTTATCATGGGACACAGTGCGCAATTGAGGACGGCATTTCCTACAGTAAAAAGGAGCTGAAAGCAGCGCGGAAAAGCAGGAATAACAGAAAAGACCGTACTGCCCTGGATAATGCGCCGCTTATTACCAAGACATTCGATGTGCTGCGAATACGCGGTATCGGGGCCGAATACGGCAAACGGTTTGAACTGACAGAAACAGGCGGGCAGATCAATCGCTTCATCCCGGAAAACGGCCAGAGTATCTTTGGCATGCAGATGGCGATTCAGTGCATGCAGGAAATTGCGTCCAAATCATGAAAATACAACAGGAGGTATTATTATGCCGCCAGGTATAGGGGTCCTGATACTGGTATATCTGAGTGCGGTAAGTCTTTTAGGATTTATCCTGATGGGTGCGGATAAGAAAAAAGCAGCACAGCATCAGTGGCGCATTCCCGAAAAGACATTATTTGGGGTTGCCTTAATAGGAGGAAGCATCGGTGCACTTCTGGGTATGTGGGTTTTTCGGCATAAGACAAAGCACCTGACATTTTCGATTGGAATACCGCTGATAATTGCTGTGCAGATTTGTGCGGCGGTTCTTATTTACAGGAACCTTTAAGTGCCGCCGATTATTGACATACATTTAAAAACGCAGTACGGTTTAATTAGTTGATAGAGTATGCCATGTGTGCAGAGGAGATTATTATGAATCAAGATACTGCTTCCGGAATATTTTATACGCTTTTTTTCGCACTTTACGCGGCATTTGGGATTTTGTTAATTATTATTCTGTGTATTGCATTACTGGTGTCCATAGGGTTGTTTTTAGCGAAGGCATTTGGGTTTTACCGGATTGCACAGCGAAAAGGAATTGAACATGCCTGGATTGCATGGATTCCCTTCGCTCAGGCTTATCTTTATGCAGAAATAATTGGAGAGGAAATCACGATTGGGACGGTGAAAATTCCTCAGTTTCCCTGGGTCTACATAGCTATTACCTACGGTTCCCCGTTTATTGCTTTTGTTTTGAGCCTCATTCCTTTCTGGGGCGGACTGCTTGCCCTCCTTCTGGGACCAGCCATATATGTGGCAGGCATATATGTGATGTATCGTTTCTTCAAAATCTTTGAAGGGGAAAACGCCGTTGTATATACCGTTATCAGTGCGATATTTCCTGTCGTTTTTCCAATCATGGTTCTTATACTGCGCGAGAAGTCTTTCGCTGCTGATGCATCGACGGCGATATAGGTATAAAATATAATTGAATTTGTAATCTACATGAAAAGGGAGGAATCACAATGGCAAAGATCATTATGGGAATCAAGCTCAATCAAAGAAATGAGACCGCCAAGGCATTGCAGGATATCCTGACCCGCCACGGCTGCATGATCAACACACGTCTTGGGTTTCACGAAGTTTCGGAAGTCTCCTGCAGTGAACAAGGCTACATTCTTCTGGAATTTGCCGCTGATTCGGAAAAAGAAATCATGGAAATGAAAAGTGAAATTGAAGCTCTTGGGGACCTGACCGTTAAGACGATGGAGCTTTAAGTATGATTTGAAAATACCCGGGTTTAATACAACAGATAACACAGGCTGATATTAATAAAGAACGAAGAACTTCGCAGTGAAGATCTTCGTTCTTTATGTATGCTGCACAGTCAGGGAAGTGTTTTCATTGTGCTCGGGACACAAGGCTGCCAATTCTGTTTCGCTGTGCGGATTGTACAAGTCTTTATTGAGTGCCTTGCACATGATCCGGTATGTGCGGTCACGGAAGTCTTCGATCTGGCGGGCGCCTGAAAGCGTACTGTCCGGGTAAACGGGAGCGCAGACTACAACGGAGAAAAGGGGTTTTTTGCGGAAGATGCGGCGCAGCCCGGTTGAAGGTCTTTGAACTAATACGACAGGGACAACAGGCACGCCTCCGTCAATAGCCATATGGAAGGCTCCTTTTTTGAAAGGACGAAGTCCGGTATAGTATTGCCATAGGGAACCTTCCGGATAGAAATGGATTATTTTACCTTCTTTAAGCTGCTGTACCGTCGTATCAAAAAAACTGCGCAGCGCATGCGTTGTGGTAGGAATCGGGACGACTCCCACCCATTTAATAAGCCACCTTACAACCGGCAGCTTAAAGTTGCCCTCAATACTGGTAAATATCATTCGTTTGGGGATGTATGATACAGCAATCATAGTCGAATCAATATTATGGACGTGGTTGCTGACCGAAATTGCTCCGGCCGACAGCTGCCGCAGGTTTTTGTGGCCCTCGATATGAAGACCGTATCCGATATAGCCAACAACCGCGGCAAGGCCTACTGCCCATATATATGTCCAGGTATACCAGCCACGAAAAAACCAGCCTTTTTTCTTGTAAGGATGCGCGGTATCGATACTTGACGGCCAAATAGCCCAGTTTCTTTTGAAAATCTGCCTGCTTTTGTCGGAATACGTTACCATGTCATCTGCGATGGCCTGTGCGTAAGCCGCCTCTATCTTGGGAACTGCAGAAGCATTCCCGAATTCATTCTCATCAATCAGGTGAAGAGTGGCAGGGTAGCCGTATTTGCACAGATCATCATAGATCTCCTTCGAATGGCAGATAATATTTTTACATTTCTTGTAAAGGCTGAATCGAAGGAGCCGGTAAATTAATCCGGAAGCAGCGGTGCACCAGCCGATGCCGGCGATGTTCAGAAAGCCGCGTGCATTAGTGCCGAAGGAAGCAATAACGGGCAAATCAAAACGCCGCGCTAAAAATTCAGCCTTCTTCTCAAGTGGGAAAGGCAGCATGAGGTGGACCAGATCGGCACCTTTAAATGCCTCAATAAGGACATCTTCATCCGGTTGTCCATATGAAATGCCCTGCCACTTGGCCATAAATGTAAAATAGGGAAGCCAAAGCTTTTTTACCCGGTATGTACTTGTGGATTTACCGCATGCGACCACACGAACTTCGTGACCCGCTTCTGTGAGAAGCTTTTGCAGCTTCTGTGCAGCAAGTGGAACTCCGCGCTTTGCACCAATAAATGTATCAACTACAAATACAATAACCATATGCTCTCACAAGCCCTTCCCAAAAATATCTGATACATGATAAAACATTTATGATCGAACTTTATTATAGTACCCGAATGCCGCCTTGTCAGTTAAAAGTTTGAAAGCGCGGGGAAGGCTATGTGTGTTTCTCGCTCGATCGGGGGAAGGCTATGTGTGTTTCTCACTCGGTCAGGTCCTCGGATTGCTTTGCAATCCTGCGGAATCTACTCGAAACACACATAGCCTTCC
>JBAWXZ010000014.1:0-102058 GCA_037143795.1 Eubacteriales bacterium
GGCATGTACTTTAACAAAATCCTGTTCTTCCCCTGGGAGAACTAATTCATATTTTCCTCCTTTAAAGACGGCGGCAGAAAATATCTCCCCCCTTTGGGGGGACGGCAGCGAGGATGACAAAATGGAAAGAAGCGAGCTCTATATGGTGGTTCGAGACTCACTGCTCGTAGAGTTGGCCAAAATCGGAGATAAGAATGTGCCGGTATCGATCTTGAATCGACATATTTTTCTCTCCCGTGCAGATGTAATAAAACTCTTTGGTGCAGGCTATCAGCTGAGACCGGTAAAAGAGATGTCACAGTCAGGCCAATTTGCGTGTGAAGAAAAAATTACTTTGATCGGGCCCGGGGGTACAATCGCTGATGTGAGAGTAATAGGACCGGAATGTCAGCAAACCCAGGTTGCGGTATCCTTCACTGACGCACAGCAGCTAGGGATAAAGCCTATTGTGCGCATGCCCGGAAGTCTTCTTGGAACACCGGGAATCCGGGTGAGCGGACCAGCCGGCATCATTTCCCTGCACAGCGGCGTAATAATCCCGGCCCGCCATATGCATATGTCAGAGGAACAAGCGGCTGCGTATCAATTAAAGGACGGGGATACAGTCAAAATTCGAAAAAAAGGAATGCAGTCAGCGGCGTTCGACGATGTGATAGTATGTACAGGAAAGAATCAAAGAATAGAAGTCCATTTTAATACCGATGATGGTACCTCAGCAGGAATTATCTGCGGAGAAATAGTTGAAATAATATAAGGGGATAACCTGAATATGACACAAATGAACGACAAAGTTATAGCAATGGTGGAAACGCTCGCACGTGAAACGATAGAGCGTCTTGCAGGCATTCAGAAGACCGGGCATACCAGTCTTGTGCTTGTTCCATCCTATTTATCGGATCTTTCCGTCGTTCAATCCTACATGGCCAATAAAGCGCAAAGCTCTGAATTGACAGTTGTCCATAGCGGATTGTGTGACCTTTCCGTTTTTCCTGCGGCAGCTTCGTATATTGACACAAATGACAGTTTTCAGAAAAAAACATTGGCCGCAAACCTTCGTTCCTTTGATGACATTGTCTGTCTGCAGCCCCCTTTGTCTCTGCTTGAAAAGATTTTATCGGCAGACGACAGCGATTTTTATTCGTTTCTTCTGATACAGGCAGCGTTCCAAAGCATGCCGGTCAGTATATCAGCAGGATTTCGCCTTAATGACGGAAAAAAAGGTGTGTTTTTTGAAAAAGTACGAGCTTTGATTAACGGAATGATGGATATGGGTTTCCAGATCAATTACCCGGCAGAGTCTGCAGCTGCTCAGGATATGACCGCATCTGACAGCACCCTGATTACGGAAGAAGACGTCATGGTGAAGTACAGGAGCGGCAGTCAGATAATAAAGGCGGACAGAAGAACGATTGTAACACCGCTTGCACGCGACAGGATAAGGGAACTAGGTATCGTTCTTGAACAGGCATGATAATAAAGCAGGAGGGGAACCATGTACTTTGCACGTGTAAGAGGGAATGTAGTCAGCACACAAAAAGCCGAAAAGCTTGCCGACTTAAAACTCCTGATCATACATCAGGTTGACACCGATACACTCGAATACGCGGGTAAACCGCTTATTGCCGTAGATCTTGTCGGCGCGGGTGAAGGGGAACTGGTGCTTGTCTGCCCGGGCGGATCAGCAAGGCATTCGATACAGACCGACGGAAAACCTGTCGACTGCTCGATCGTCGGAATCGTGGATACCATCAAAATAGGCAGCAGAACAGTATTTGAAAAATACCCTGAACAACGCGAAGAAACGAAGCAAAGGAAGTAAGACTATGTATATTGCAAAGGTTATCGGGAACGTGGTCAGCACAACAAAATGCGAAAAACTTACCGGACTAAAACTTTTGCTCGTTCAGCAGATAGATATGCTGACCATGAAAGAGAGCGGTACGCCGGTAGTGATTACCGACTCCGTAGGAGCCGGCGTAGGTGAAGTTGTTATGGTCGTTACAGGCGGGTCGGCCCGCCTTACGGAAACAACAACGGGAAAACCCGTAGATGCGACTACCGTAGGTATCATTGATACGATTGAAATAGAAGGAAGGATGCTTTTTGAAAAGTATCCGCACAAAGAAGAATCCATCGAAGAAACGGCTCCGGACAAACCCATCGAAATAACAGAACCGGAAAAACCGTTAAAAAACAAGCGTACGAAAAAACCGTTAAGTGAGGTGTGAAAATGAATCTTCAACTTGATCCGACACAAATTCAGAAAGTCGTTGAAGAAGTTACCCGTGAGGTCCTTGCCATGGGCGTGCTGGATGCTTTGAAATCCGCTGCCCCGAAGCATGAATGGCTTTGTGATACCGTGGACTGCGCCGTAGAGAGTGCAAAGGCCTCGCAGAAGAAGCTGATGGAACTTCCGCTCGAACAGCGGGCTAAAATCATAGAGGCCATGCGCAAAGCCGCGATCAGCAACGCTGAAAAGCTGGCGGTGCTTGCGACGGAGGAAACCGGATACGGACGTGTACCGGACAAGGTTCTCAAGAATATACTCGCTGCCGAAAAGACCCCCGGTCTGGAGGATATCACGCAGCGAGCCTGGTCGGGTGACAATGGACTGACACTGGTCGAATGCGCGCCTTTCGGTGTCATCGGATCGATCACACCGTCAACCAACCCGCCCTCTTCGATTATCAACAATTCCATAAGCATGGTCACTGCGGGAAACGCAGTCGTTTTTGCCCCCCATCCTTCCGCCAAAAAAGTTTCGCAGGAAGCGATGAGGATCCTGAATGACGCCATTGTTTCTGCAGGCGGCCCGGAGTCGCTTCTCTGCACGGTGAAAGAGCCGAGCATCGAAAACGGCAAGAAGATCATGGACCATAAGGATATCAGGCTTCTTTGCATTACCGGCGGCGAAGCGGTTGTCAAAATCGCGATGGGCACCGGCAAAAAAGTCATCGCAGCCGGTCCCGGCAATCCCCCGGTCATCGTCGATGACACGGCTAAGATAGAGCGGGCGGCAAAAGACATCGTCGCAGGGGCAAGCTTTGACAATAACGTCCTGTGCATTGCCGAAAAGGAAGTCTTTGTGTTCAGAAGCGTAGCGGACAGGCTTATTGACGGGATGCGTAAAAATAATGCGTGGCTCGTGTCCGGTGAGGATATCAATAAAATTATCAGCACCGTGCTTGTCAAAGGCAAAGACGGCGGGTATGTCATCAACCGTAATTATGTCGGGCGCAATGCCTCCGTAATCCTAAGGGACAGCGGCGTAAGCTTTACCGGGGATCCCCGCCTTGTCATCGCGGAGGTTGATTTTGACCATCCGTTCGTACAGGTCGAAATGCTGATGCCGGTCCTTCCGGTTGTGCGGGTTGACAGCATCGAACAGGCTATTGAATTCTCGATCCGGGCGGAGCACGGGTATCACCATACAGCATTGATGCACAGCGAAAATATTACAAACCTGACAAAAGCTGCGAAAGCGCTGGATACGACGATTTTTGTCAAGAATGCGCCTTCGTATGCAGGGCTTGGCTTCACCGGAGAAGGCTACACGACGCTCACTATTGCCACACCGACGGGCGAAGGCCTGACATCAGCCCGGACTTTTACACGTTCGAGACGATGTGTCCTGGGCGGCGGCTCTTTCCGCATTATTTGAAACATTGATAAGACAGTTTTCAGGCAAGGAGGTTCAACATGGATAAACCACTGACACAAATACTGAGGGAAGCCGGCGTGGTCGGCGCAGGCGGAGCAGGTTTTCCTACGTATGTTAAGGTCGACAGCAAGCCGGATGTAGTGATTGCAAACGGAGCGGAATGTGAACCTCTGCTGCGTGTTGACCGTCAGCTGATGGAAACGCAGGCGGATAAGATAGTCGCCGGCATAAGGATTGTCATGCAGTTCACCGGCGCTAAGCGCGGCGTGATCTGCCTCAAGGAAAAATATCACAAGGCTCAGGACGCCCTGAAATCTGCCATCGGAAGCAGCACTGATATTACCCTGTTGCTCATGGGCAACTACTACCCGGCAGGCGATGAGCAGATGATGGTCTATGAGGTTACCGGAAGCGTAGTGCCGACAGGCGGTCTTCCCATCGACTGCGGTGCATTGGTACAAAATGTCAGTACTCTGATAAACATTGCAGATGCTGTAAACGGTAAAACGGTCACACATAAATATGTAACCGTAACCGGTGAGGTAAATACTCCGCTTACTCTGAATGTTCCCCTAGGCACATCTTATGCCGATTGTATCCTTGCCGCCGGCGGGCCTTCCCGATCGGATGATTTTTCCATTATCATCGGCGGGCCGGCAATGGGGTATGTAGAGGACGACTGGTCAAAGCCTGTAACTAAGACAATAGGCGGGATCGTCGTACTGAGGAAGGACCACAGTCTCATCTGTAAAAAAGCATCGAATCTTGAAAAGGAAGCGATGCTGGCACGTGCGGTATGCTGCCAATGCAATTTCTGTACTTACCTGTGTCCCCGTAACGCACTGGGCCTTCAGGTGGAACCTCATAAAGTTATGCGGGCCGTAGCTTACGGCGATATGTCACTGATGGGTGAAACCAACGGAATATTTTCTTGCTGCGACTGCGGAATCTGCACGAATTTTGCATGCAACTTCGGCCTTACGCCATCACGCTTTATGACAATGGCAAAACAGCAGCTTGCCCAGAAGGGTATACGCCCCCGTAAAGAGATAAAGTTTTCGGTAGACCCGGCAAGGGAGAATTTGAAGGTGCCTGCCAAACGTTACATGCAGAGGCTGAATGTTGACCGTTATGATGTCGATGCGCCGCTGGTAACACAGCCGCTTACTGTCAAAAGCGTACAAATTCTTTTGAAACAGCATATCGGGGTTCCGGCTCAGCCAATTGTCAGTGCAGGCGACCGGGTGTCTGAAGGGCAGGTCATCGCATCTGCTCCCGAAGGCAAACTGTGCGTCAATATACATGCAAGTATAAACGGCATAATCAGCAACGTGACACAGAGTGCCATCGAAATCTCTGCGGCGCAGTAAGGAGGAAACAAAGTGTTTGAAGCAATGGGACTAGTGGAAACGAACAGCATCCCTGCCGGAATTGAGGCGGGAGATGCCATGCTCAAGGCAGCACAGGTCGAACTCGTTTCAGCTCAGGCTGTATGTGCAGGAAAGTACATCGTGATTATACGCGGGGATGTTGCTGCGGTGAAGGAAGCCGTTGCAGCAGGAAGTACGGCGGCAGACAGAAATCTCGTCAAAGACATGGTCATTCCCAATGTTCATAAACAGGTGTTGGGTGCGATCGGCTGCTGTAATGAGATTCTGAATCCGCAGGCTCTGGGAATTATAGAAACATTCTCCATCGCAACAGCTGTACTGTGCGCCGATGCCGCGGTCAAGGCTGCGGATATAGATTTGATCGAGATCCGCCTGGGACGCGGTCTGGGAGGCAAATCCTTTATTCTGCTCACCGGGGATGTCGCAGCAACCAAATTTGCGGTTCAGGCGGCTATAGAAGAGCACAAAGACAGCGGGCTGATATCCCGTACGGCGGTGATTGCGTCACCGCATCCCGATCTTATGAAATCCATTATGTAATACCCAATCAGAAGAAACCAAATATATACTTCAGGAGGAAAAAGACATGCATGAAGCGTTAGGAATGATCGAAACAAAAGGACTCGTAGGTGCTATTGAAGCAGCGGATGCTATGGTAAAGGCGGCTAACGTCAGCCTTGTCGGCAAGGAAATGATCGGAAGCGGACTTGTGACAGTTATGGTCAGAGGTGATGTCGGCGCAGTCAAGGCGGCAGTGGAAGCAGGTGCTGCAGCAGCCAGACGCGTAGGCGAACTTGTATCCGTACACGTCATTCCCCGTCCGCACAGTGACGTTGAGAACATTCTTCCCAAAGGCGTATAACACAAGGAAGGCGGCGTCCTATGTATACCGGACAGGTTATCGGCACAGTAGTCTGCTCACAGAAATATGAAACCCTGACAGGGAAGAAGCTTCTGGTTGTGCAGGTCATCGAAAACGGAAAACCCACCAAAAAAATTGTTGCGCTCGACGGGATCGGCTTTGCAGGCGAGGGTGATTTTGTCTACCTCTGCGGCGGACGCGAAGCTGCACTGCCTTTTGGAAAGATGAGCGAAACACCGACAGAAGCGAGCATTGTCGGATTTGTGGATACAATATTCATTGATCCCGCCTACCGGCGAAATTAGAACAGAAGCAGAGAACAAAACACAAAAGGCTGATCGAATGGAAAGGGGTACTTAAAATGGAAAAGGAAGCATTGGGAATGGTCGAGACAAAAGGTTTGGTCGCAGCGATTGAAGCAGCAGATGCTATGGTAAAAGCAGCAAATGTCCGGCTGATCGGCAAGGAAAAAATCGGCAGCGGTCTGGTAACGGTGATGGTCAGAGGTGATGTCGGCGCAGTCAAGGCTTCTGTAGAAGCGGGAGCTGCTGCTGCCAAGCGTGTCGGCGAACTTATTTCCGTACATGTTATTCCAAGTCCTCACAGTGATGTAGAAAGCATTTTGCCGCAAGTCTAAAAGTCACAGAAGCTAAGGAGAACAGAGCCGTGGTTATTGCAAGAGTCGTTGGAAACATGGTTTCAACCATAAAACACGACAAGCACGTTGGAATGAAGCTGATGATGGTCGAATTCATCGATTTTGATGGCAATCCGACCGGCACGCAGCAGATTGCCGTGGACTGTGCCTGCGCGGGTGTGGGTGATATTGTGCTTGTTAACACGGATGGCGGTGCGGCCAACATGATATACGGTGATGCCACAGGCACGACGCCTATTGACTGGGCCATTTGCGGGGTAATCGACCACGTGTTTGTGGAAGATAAACAGCTCATATGAAAGCGGGGACCAAGGAATGAAATTGGATATTGATAAAGTTGTTTCGGAAATCACTGACCAATTGATAAAGGAAGGTGTAACCTCTCCGCAGTCGGCATTCACCGGAGACATCAAAAAGGCCGATCTGGCAGCAGCTTTGGAGCATTCCATGCTGCATAAAGGCGTAACGGAAGAAGAGATCAGCAGTGCATGTACACTGGCCAGGCAGTATGCCATCGGAGGCTTTGTCGTTCCTGTATGGCACACAGCATTCACAGCAAAGTGTCTATCCGGATCGGGTGTCAAACTGGTGACTGCCATATCATTCCCTTCAGGCGGGGAATCACTTACCTGCAAGCTTCAGGAAGTGAAGGAAGCACTCGAAAACGGTGTGGATGAAATCGATGTTGTTCCTAATTTTGATAGGCTTCAGCATGGCCGCTATGCCGAAGAGAGCGGTGAACTCAGGGAGATCATTGCCTTGGCAAAACCCAAAATGAAAGTCAAGATCAATATTGAATGGGGCTATTTCAGCGACGAGCAAAAAGCGGATATCCTTAAGATGGCCGTTGACTGCGGTGCTGACTTTGTAAAGGTCCAGCACTTCCTGGCAAGCGGCAAGGCACAGCCGGATGAAGTGAAGTTCATTCGTTCGGTCGTTGGCAATGCAATCGGTATAAAAATTGATGGGGGAATCCGTACGGCAGAATTCTGCAGGGAACTGATGCAGGCCGGTGCCAACCGGATGGGTCTTACATCTACTTTTGCCATAATGGCAGAAGCATAAAAGAATAAATCAATAAAAGACATATAAGACAGGAACAATTCTTGAATAGATTGTTTCTGTCTTTTTGCATGCTGAAAAGTCTCCTTGACACGCAGAAGAAGCGGTTCTATAATAATTCATATGAACGATTGCGCATATGAACATGTGAATACACACAATCGTTTTGATTTTTTTTCGGTCTCAATTCATTATATGCCGGGAGGATAGTTACATGCAGGATACCGAGTTGCTTTTTAAGCTTGATGGACTTGGATGCGCGAACTGTGCAGCCAAAATTGAAAAACAGGTCAGGGCTCTGCCGGGTATTTCTGTGGGGGAAGTCAATTTTATGCATCAGTCCCTGCGGGTTGTTGTTGGCAGGAACAGCCGGCAGAATTCGGTTGCTTCCGAAATAGAATTGATTGTTCACGCTATTGAGCCGGATGTAAAAGTCATGCAGATGACTGATACCGCCCGTAATAATAAAGAGATTGACCGCGAAAGTAATTGTGAAGGCGGGGACGGATGTGAATGCGGATCGGCTTATGCGCCGGATTCGCTTCTTGCGGATAGTCAGAAGAAAGACACGCAAATCCTTAACCTGAAGATACGGCTTCTTGCTGGTACGGTAATTTTTGCTGCTGCTTTTATCCTTGAACACGGCGGCGCTTTTTCAAAAGGGATTCTTTTTTCACTTTATATCACAGCCTACCTGATTCTCGGGTTTCCGGTTCTTTTAAAAGCGGCATCCAATATTAGCCAGGGAAAAGTTTTTGATGAACATTTTCTGATGGCGATTGCTACGATCGGTGCGCTGTTGATCTCCCAGTGGTCCGAAGCTGCAGCGGTTATGCTTTTCTACCAGTTGGGAGAATTATTCCAGATGACAGCCGTACACCGTTCGAGGCGGTCGATTACGGAGCTTTTGTCTATACGCCCGGATTATGCGAACGTGCAAAGGGGAGATGCACTGGTAAAAGTGAGTCCCGACTGCGTCTCGATCGGAGATTTGATTGTTGTTAAGCCGGGAGAGAAAGTGCCTCTTGACGGCATCGTCCGTACAGGGCGCTCGATGGTCGACACCTCCGCGCTGACAGGAGAGTCCGTGTTCGCTGAAGTTGAGCCGGGGAATACTATTCTTTCAGGCTGCATCAACAAAGACGGCGTGCTCACAGTAGAGGTTACTGCGTCCTTTGGAGAATCAACAGTCACTAAAATTATTGAGATGGTTACCAATGCGGGAAGCCGCAAAACACAAAGCGAGAATCTCATTACCCGTTTTGCCGGGATTTATACACCTGTTGTTGTTGCAGCGGCAATTCTTCTTGCTGTGATTCCGCCGTTGTTTTTCGGCGGTGTTTTTGCTGTCTGGATTTACAGGGCATTGTCTTTTCTGGTTATTTCCTGTCCGTGCGCCCTGGTCATTTCGGTTCCGCTGGGCTATTTCGGAGGAATCGGGGCCGCGAGCAAGCGGGGGATTCTTATTAAGGGAAGTAATTTTCTTGATTCACTTGCCAGCGCCGACAGCATTATATTTGACAAGACGGGGACGCTGACAAAGGGTGAATTTGCGGTATCGCATATAACGCCTGCACCCGGTTTCCAGGAATTGGACCTGCTGGGGGCGGCATCTGCTGCGGAGTGGTATTCGGATCATCCGATAGCTATATCCATTCGCAGGGCAGCGCAGGAAAGAGGGATTATTCCTACTGTTCCAAACACTGAGGCTTATACGGAGATTGCAGGGCGGGGCGTGTCCGTACATACGGACGAACACGATATCCTTGCCGGTAACAGAAAGCTGATGATTGAGTCGGGCGTCGGGGAAGTTCCCGATGCAAAAACGGCGGGCACGCTGCTGTTTGTTGCTGTTGACAATCGATTTGCGGGATATTTCGAGATAGCGGATGAAGTCAAACCGGAGGCTTCGAAGGCAATTGCGCAGTTAAAGGAGCTTCATATCGGCCGGATTGCCCTTCTGACAGGCGATCATGCAGCGGCTGCAGGCTATGTGGCAGATCAGCTTGGCATTACAGATGTATACTCAGGGATGCTTCCGGCGCAGAAGCTCGATAAGGTCGAAGAACTTCTGGCGCAAAGATTTTCCGATGCAGCTCAAAAAGGGTCCCTGGTCTTTGTCGGTGACGGTATTAATGATGCACCGGTACTTGCCCGTGCCGATATAGGCATTGCAATTGGTGCGATGGCATCCGGCGCAGCAATCGAGGCTGCCGATATTGTTATCATGACAGACGACCTCCAGGCACTCCCGAAGGCAATCCGGATTGCCCGCAAAACAAAGCGAATCGTGATGGAGAATATTTTCTTTGCCCTTTTTGTAAAGGGACTGATTCTTGTCCTTGCGGCACTTGGGCTTACCAACCTGTGGTTTGCGATTTTTGCAGATGTGGGCGTGGCTGTTCTGGCCATACTGAATTCCGTCCGCGCCGGAAGATAAATTTCCCGAAAACATAATGGAAGTACACCGCTGAATGATTGGACGGCAAAATGTCCAATCATCCAGCGGTGTATTTTTTGTTTGCCTGTGTTTGTATTTTTGTAAAAAAATGGCCGCACAGGCAGCATGTCTTATTAAACTGCGCCAAAAAATCCAGTGTTGACACATTGCATAAAAATGGTTGTGATAAACAACAATTCGCAGTAAAAAATACACAAAAATCCTTAAATCAGAGCATCCAATGATAAAGACGACTGGAAAAACGGACGATATAATGGTTACAAATACTACACAGGCATGAACTAATGTAACCGTATTCTTTGCCGATAGATAAAATTCGACAAGGATAACAAAGAGCAACACATCAAAAAACGGAGGATGAAATGATGAAAATGAAAACCCGACTGATCATGATGGCCGCATGCATATTGACAGTATCAATGCTGCTTGCAAGCTGTGCACAAACCAGTGCAGCCACGAAGGCAGCAGATGCTACTACAGCTGCCGGCGCTGCAGCAACAACCGCCGCGGCCGATACAGGTGCGGTACCCGCATCTGCTGATGGCGAGTATTACATGATTTCCTTTTTTGCAGGCGCAGAATACTTCAAAGGCTGTTTTACCGGCTTTGAAGCTGCTGCTAAAGAAGCTGGAGTCAAAGCGTTCTACATGGGTTCTCCTGGAAGCGACCTGAACGCAGAAGTTACTGTTCTTGAACAGGTCATTGCTAAAAATCCTAAGGGCATCGCAGTATCCTGTGTAAACCCGGATGGTTTGAAGGATGCCATTGACAAGGCAAATGCTGCCGGAATTCCGGTTGTATGTTTTGATGCCGATTCCCCGCAGTCCACTAGATATTCTTTCCTGGGAACAGGAAACTATTATGCCGGTACAGTTGCTGCTAAGGCACTCGGTGATATGCTTGGCGGAAAAGGTGAAGTAGGCGTTCTCCAGGTTCCCGGTCTTCTTAACCTGGAGCAGCGTGCCCAGGGTTTCAAAGATACTATGGCTGAGTTCTATCCCGAGATCAAAATTGTTCAGACCGTTAATGGCAATCTCGACCAGGCTGAAGGAGCCAAAGTTACAGCAGGAATGATTCAGGCATATCCAAATCTCGCCGGAATCTTCGGCTCAGACTCATCAGCTGGCGTAGGCGCTGCAACTGCAGTTAAGGAAGCAGGCCTTGCCGGAAAAATTAAAATCATCGCATTTGATACGGATACCGGAACTCTTGATCTTATTAAGGAAGGCGTTCTTTCCGGCTCTATTGCACAAGGCACATACAACATGGGCTGGTGGAGTTTCCAGATGCTCTTTAATGTAAATGGCGGTGCCGGCAATTTCAATCCGGTTGAAGGCTGGAAAGAATTCAAAATGAATCCGCTGCCCCCGTCAGTTGATACAGGTGTTGTAGTTGTAACGAAAGACAATGTGGAGTCTTTCTACGCTAAGACATAATCAAATCAGTACCCCCCCCAGGATATCGACGGCTTCCCCTGCTTCAGAAAGAAGAAGGCAGCAGGGGAAGCCGCAATCTGAAAACTAAACAGGCAATTGGTAAGGAGGTCTTTCGATTGGATAGAGATATTGTTCTTTCCGTAGAAGGTATCGTAAAAAGATTTCCCGGGACTCTGGCGCTGAATGGAGTTCATCTGGAAGTCAGAAGCGGACAGGCGAATGCGCTGGTCGGTGAAAACGGAGCTGGAAAATCAACGCTGATGAATATTATTTCAGGCGTTTTCAAACCGGATATGGGAAAAATACATTTTATGGGCAATGAAGTATGTTTTGATTCACCGGACCAGGCCCAAAAAGCCGGCATCGGATTTGTACATCAGGAATTAAGCCTCTGTACGCATTTGAGTGTGAGCGAAAACATATATATGGGACGTGTTCCCAGGAACAGATTCGGATTAATAGATAAAAAGAAGCTTTATGCAGACTCAAAAAGGCTTCTCGACCTTTTTCATGTGAACTTTACTCCTGATACACAGGTTGGGTATTTAAATATTGCCGACCAACAAATAGTTGAAATAGCGAAAGCTCTTTCACTCGACTGCAAATTGATTATTTTTGATGAGCCTACATCATCACTTACGGAGTGTGAAACGGAAACCCTGTTCAACATCATCGATGACATTAAAAAAAGAGGAATCAGTGTTCTGTATGTCAGTCACAGGATGGCAGAAATATTCCGTATCTGTGACTTTTGTACTGTGTTTAAGGATGGTACCTATGTTGACACCGTACGTACGCAGGACGTTACCAGCGATGACATTATCCGCATGATGGTGGGCCGCAGTATTGAACATCTTTATCCGGAAAAAGCTGCACAAATTGGCAAAGTTACACTTGAAGTTAAAAATTTTTCAAGCAAAGGACGATTTAACAACATATCCTTTTCTGCTCATAAAGGGGAAATTCTGGGCTTTTACGGCCTGGTTGGTGCAGGAAGGACAGAAGTCTTCCGTGCAATATGCGGAATCGACAAATTTGACAACGGAACGGTTCTGCTTGACGGCCAAAAAGTAAATATAACAAGTTATAAGGACGCAATTGATCATGGGTTTGCCTATCTTACAGAAGATCGTAAAGGACAGGGGCTTTTTCTGGAATTATCTATATTTCAAAATATTTCGGCAGCGAAGCTCGAAAATGTTTCACGCAATTATTTGATTGACCAGTCGAAGGAACGGGTTTTGTGTGAGAAATATGTAAATGAGCTGAATATAAAGGTAGCATCGGTTTCAAGCAAGGTAGCAAGTTTAAGTGGTGGAAATCAGCAAAAAGTTATGATTGGAAAGTGGTTGGCGGCTGCCCCCAAATTTCTGATTATGGATGAACCGACAAGGGGTATCGATGTTGGCGCAAAAAGTGAAATACACAATATGTTACGCGATTTGTCAAACGCCGGTATCAACGTATTCATTATATCCTCTGAATTGCCGGAGGTTATCGGGATGTCGGACAGAGTCATCATCATGCATGAAGGTTCTGTCACGGGGGAAGTTACAAAAAGTGAAATGAGTGAAGAAAGAATAATAACTTACGCATCCGGTGAAGGTACATGCGCAGCCAGTTGAAAATCAAATAAGTGAAGGTGGTTATTATGAGTATAAATAGTCAGACAGTGAAAAAGAATTCGGTGTTTCGCGGATTAAAAGGCCACAGGGAAACAACTGTATTCATGGTCATCATTTTTCTTGCTGTGGTTCTGAGCATTATTTCACCCTACTTTATTACTTCGAGCAATCTTTCCACAACAGCATTGGGACTGTCATCCGACGGTATTATTGCGATTGGAATGTGTATTGTACTTCTTACGGGAGGCATTGACTTGTCTGTCGGTTCAGTTATGGCGATGTCGATGGTAATTACCGGAATGCTTTATGTTGATTATGGACTCAATATTTGGCTGACAGCAGGTATTGCACTCCTCTTTTCCATTTTCTGCGGCTTTATCAGCGGGATGCTTATCGGCAAAGTCGGGCTGAACCCTATGATTACAACGCTGGGAATGATGAATATGACCCGGGGTGTTGCATATGTTCTCACACGGGGTTCCCCGCTGTCACTGCCGTCTGTAGATAAAAATTTTATTTTCCTGGGTGCCGGCAAGTTTTTCGGAGTTCCGATGTTTGTCATTGTATTTATTATCTTAGCTCTTATATTTCATTTTTTACTGAACAATGTGACAACCATGAGAAAGGTTCTGTATACGGGTTCAAGTGAAAAAGCAGCAAAGCTAAGCGGAATTAATACTTCTAACATAAAACTCGGTGTTTACATGACTTCCGCAGCCCTTGCCGGGATTGCCGGAATACTATCGCTGTCACGGTTTAAGGTAGCAACACCAAACGCAGGAATCGGAACGGAAATGCGTGTCATTTCAGCCTGTATTATTGGCGGAACGAGCCTTATCGGCGGTGAGGGCTCCATATTTGGAGCAGTTCTCGGTGTTTTGATGCTCAATATTATTAACAATGGCCTTGTACTTCTGAACGTTTCCGTTTTCTGGCAGGATCTGATTTCCGGAGCAATCCTGATAACAGCTGTAACCGTTGACTTTTTGAGTCAGAAGAACAAAGCAAAGAAACGCATACAAAAAATCATATAAAAAACCAGAGGAGAATTATTATGAAGAATTTTTCCTATTACAACCCGACAAGAGTCTACTTCGGTATTGGCGAATTCAGTAATCTGGGAACATACGCACAGAAGTTGGGGAAGAATGCCCTCCTGGTCAAAATGGATGGATATCTGGAAACATCAGGCGTATATGCCCGGGCAAAGAAACTCATGGAAGACGCAGGGATGACTGTATATGAGTTGAGCGGCGTGACCGCAAATCCCAAACTTACTAAAATTGACGAAGGTATCCGATTGTGCAAGGAAGTTGGTATTGATGTTGTAATACCTGTCGGAGGCGGAAGCTGCATTGACTCCGCAAAGGCAATCGCATATGGTGCACTTGATGACGGGGATATCTGGGATTTCTTTGAACTTAAACGCGTGGCGGCTGCTTCGCTGCCTATCGGCGCTGTATCTACGATAGCTGCAACCGGATCTGAAATGAATGTAAACTGTGTTGTTACCAACGACCGCGATTCAGACATGACGAAGTGGCGCAAGTGGTCTACACATTTTGAACATAGTTTTCCGAAATTCGCAATTATAGATCCCGAAATGCAAAAAACACTGCCCCGATATGTGACTGCATGCGGAATGGCCGATATTATTTCACATATTATGGAACCTTATTTTGACAGCGAGGTCAATACACCGATACAGGATGCGCTGGGCGAAGGCATTATAAAAACAGTAATTGCCAGTGAAGGAATTCTGACAGATAAAGACAATCTTGTTTATCGTGCCAATCTTAGCTGGGGTGCGACGCTGGCCATAAACGGTTGGGCGGATGTTGGCCGTGCAGGTAAAGCCTGGGATGCACATACCATTGAACACGATGTTGGCGCGATGACCGATTGTGCTCACGGCGCCGGTCTGGCTGTCTTGCAGCCTTCCTGGCTCCGCCACTTAAACAGACAGAATTCTACCAAGTTTGCCCGATTTGCCAGAAACGTCTTTGGAATTGAACAGGGAAGCATGTCAGATTATGAACTCGGTGAAAAAGGTATTGATGCTCTCAAAGAGAAATTCAACAGCTGGGGAATGCCGGCAACACTTACGGATCTAAAGCTGACAAAGGAAATGCTCCCCGTTATTGCCAGAAAGATTACACAGAATCCGGAAGGCCTGTCGCTGGTTTATGAGGATGTTTTGTCTGTCCTGGAAAATTGTTTTGAATGAAACATCATGTGCCGCCCATTAGATTCAGGAGGTAATGTTAATGAAAAAACTGAAATATGGAATTGGAATATGGACGGTCGGATTTACGGCTGACCGATTCATTCCGAATGGATACCGCCCTGCCGGAACATTTGTCAAACAAATTGAGGATGTTGCGCGAATCCCCGGTGTTGAAGCAGTGCAGATTCATTTCCCCGATGATTTCGAAGGATATACACCCAAGGAAGTCAAGGATATCGTAAATTCCAACGGGCTCGAGCTGAAAACAGTCAACATGAATCTGTTTGGCAACCCGGTCTTCAAATTTGGAGCATTTACCAATGCAGATGAGAAGATCCGCCGCCTGGCCATTGACAGCTGTCTGCGCGGGATTGAAACCATCCGCGGGATCGGCGTCAGCCATCTGGAAATGTGGCCGGGTCAGGATGGCTTCGATTATAATTTCCAAAGTGATTACAATCATTTGTGGGACGGTACAGTCACAGCACTTAAGGAAATTACCGGTTCAGCGCCGGATATCAAATTCTCGTATGAGTATAAGCTTAAGGAACCCCGTATGTATTGCCTGGTGTCAAATGCCGGGCGGGCTCTTGCCCTGGCAAATGAAGTGGGCGCAAGTAATTTCGGCATCGCGCTTGATTACGGACATTCGCTTTTATCCCGTGAGAATCCGGCGGAAGCCCTGGACTTCCTGACCCGTTCCAACAAACTATTCAACATTCATTTCAACGATGCCTACGGTGAATTTGATGATGACATGATCTCCGGTACGGTAAGCGTCTGGAAAACACTGGAGTTCATCTATCACCTGAAGAACTCTGACTATGACGGTTATGTCAATCTCGATATGTTCCCTTTCCGCGAGGATCAGGTTGAAGCAGCGGCGCTTGCAGTACGGATGGGACAGACCTTTGAGGCTCTGGCTGAGACACTTGATATGGAGACCATCCGGCAGTATCAGCGCGTAAATAACCTGCCTGCAATTTTTGAAGAACTGCGCAAGCATGTGCTGGTACGCTGATACGTGCAGGAGGAGGATGATATGAGTAAAGAAACATGTCCGATAGGTGTCCGGAGGGATGGCTCCTACTACACACGGATTGAGTGGACGAGCCATACGACGTCAGATCCGCTGATATGGGTAAATAATCTGATCGACGATGACACGGAGCGTA
This sequence comes from Eubacteriales bacterium, assembly GCA_037143795.1. GTDB lineage: Bacteria > Bacillota > Clostridia > Saccharofermentanales > Saccharofermentanaceae > Firm-13. Next base: position 16,559 of record JBAWXZ010000014.1, read on the forward strand.
ACGGCGGTACCTGGGGTGCTAATACGATGGGTCCGGCCGACGTGATTTTAAGCTTTTTTGGTGAAGAGCAAAATATTTCCCGTATTCGAATTTTCCATAATGTCGGTGTTCCGCACAGCGTTCTGGAGGAGCTGGCAAGCAGGATCAATTTGTATGGAAGTTCGGATGATGCGGTGCGCTCCATTCGCAGTGCAGATGCAAAAATAGGAGATGCCCTCTGGAATAAATTTTTAACATGTGAAATGGAAAAAAGGGAAGGATGGTTTGAATTTGTCCTTGAGAGACCTGTAATCGCCCGATATGTTCGCATGGAGCTTGTTAAGAATTTTGGAACACAGCCTGACTGTCCATGGACGGAAACCAGTGAAATCAAACTCTATCCATAAACAAAATTGTAAAGGAGTCGATGTTATGATAACGAAACAATTGCCTAAAATTGGATTTTTGGGAATAATGCATGGGCTTTACGATGTGAATCAGCCCGAGTTGCCGCTTGAACAGGAAGCATGGGCCAGGGAAGTCGTGAAACAGCTTGAAGACGTCGCAGTTATTGATTTTCCCGGAGCGGCAAAAGACAGAGGTTTAATAGAGAAATACGTAAAGTACTTCAATGATATGGAATATGACGGAATCATGGTCGTCAATCTTCTATATGGTCCGGGTATGCGCGTCGTACAGGCATTTAAAGACAACCGACTCCCTGTACTGATTGCCAATATTCAGCCGCTTCCGACTGTTACACAAGATTGGGACTGGAAAAAATGTACGACCAATCAAGGCATTCATGGTATTCAGGATACAAGCAATATGCTGATGCGTCTTGGAATTAAGCCGGAGATCATCACGGATGATTGGAAATCAGACAATTTCAGCCATTTCTTTTCGGACTGGGCATTGGCAGCTGCTACTGCTGCATCCATGAAGAAGATGCGCGTTTCCATTATTGAAAAAATGCAGGGTATGGGAGACATCCTTGGTGATGAAGTTGCATTCTATCGCGTGTTTGGTATCGAAGTCAATTATGATGGACTCGGAGAAGTATACAAATGCTTCGAGACTGTTACGGAAGCTGAAATTGATGTATATGTAGCAATCGATAAACAAAACTTTGCGATCGACAAATCACTTTCGGAAGAAAGTCATCGTTATGCTGCTCAATTGCAGCTGGCTTTCGAAAAATTCTGTGACAAATTTCATTATGACGGTTTTACCGCTAACTTTAATGTATTCAGGGAGGACGGGCGGATCAGGCAGCTGCCAATTCTCGGTGCAAGCAATATGCTTGCTAAGGGGTATGGCTATTCTGCGGAAGGTGATATCCATATTCTTGCCTGTACTTTGCTGGGACACCTCATCTCCGAAAATCCGCATTTCACTGAAATGTATTCACTCGATTATGAGAGGGATGCAACAATGCTGAGCCATATGGGTGAAGGTAATTGGAAAGTCGCCCGTAAAGACCGGCCCATCAAGCTCATTGACAGGCCTTTGGATATCGGTGACCGTGACAACCCTCCGACACCTGTGTTCAGTGGAGAACCCGGCGAAGCAACGATCATTTCGCTCGTCGCGATTGAGGGAGACAAATACCGCATGGTTTCTTCACTGGGAACGGTACTTGATACGGCTGAAATTCCCGGTATGCTGATGAACTATACTTTTTTCAAACCGTATACAGGAGTAAGGGCAAGCATGGATGGCTGGCTTCGAAACGGCGGAACCCACCATCAGGTTATGTTTGTCGGGGATCAGACCAGGAAGATCAGGATGCTGTGTAAAATTCTCAAAATCGAATTCGTTGAGGTATAAATATTTATAATTTGAACGATTTATAATGACATGTAAAGAAAGATTCCCCCCTGCGGTGAATCTTTCTTTAATTAATTTATTATGTTTTAGATGCTCTGCATATATATAACCCGGTTGGAACAGAGCGGTAAGGAGGCGATATGTCGAAATACGAAAAAACGAATCTCATGGTTCATATTGCGAAACTTTACTATGAAGACAATTACAATCAGAATATGATCGCCGAAAAACTTAAATTATCGCGGCCCTATGTGTCCAGACTTTTAAATCTTGCGAAGGAAGAGGGATTAGTTACAGTTGCGGTGCATGTTCCGCAGGATTATGAGAGCCGTCTGGAAGCCGAAGTTCGGGAAAGCTTCGGTTTATTAAAGGCTATCATTGTTCCTCAGAGCCTGAACGTAAACATTGTTAACAGGATTGGCGTTGAAGCAGCGAAATATCTCAATTCGATCATTAAGGATGATGATATAATTTGTGTTTCATGGGGCAGTACGCTCTATGAATTCAGCTTGAATTTAATTCCAAGATCGGATATCAGGAATGTTACTATTGTACAAGGCTGCGGCGGAATCAGCCAGATTTCCAAAAATATATTTGCAAGTGAAATCCCCAAGAAGCTTGCGGATGCATATGGCGGTATTCCGTATATACTTCCATTACCTGCCATAGTAGATAAAAAGGAAACGAGAGATTTGATCTTAATGGAAAGAAGTATATCGCAAATCATGGATATTTCCAGGAAAGCCAATATAGCTATCTTTACTATGGGATATTTCAGTCCCGAATGTGCTCTTGCAAGAGCCGGTTATGTAAGTGAAACAGAGGTAATTCTCTTAAAGGAAAAGGGCGCTGTCGGTGATATATTTACACGTCTGATTACCATCGACGGACAGATTTGCGACCGGGATTTGGATGACCGGACGATTGCCCTTGACCTGGATGATCTGAAAAAGAAAGAATATAGAATCGGAATCGCTTGCGGCTGCGAAAGGGAAAAAAGTGTATATGGAGCACTTGTCAGTGAGACATGCAATGTCCTTGTGACGGATGAAGCAACCGCTGTAAAAATGATGGAAAGTTATTACTCCAGAAAGACTTTACAATAGTTCATACATGAGATACATTTGATTTCGACGGACTCAATACATCAAGATCATATCTGAAAAGCAACAGCAAAAGCGATCGCCATACAGCCACAAACAGTGCAGCAGGTTATTATGTGAGGGAAGTTCATGAACGCGTACCGCAAACTTGTTTCACTTTATCATAATGCGAGCATCAAAGTAAAACTCATGGTTGGATTTATCGGTGTGAGTCTGTCTTTGGTAATCCTTATTGGATTTATAGCCAATTATTTCTTTTCATCAGCCATTGAGGAGTCAGCAAGAGAATCAACACTGCAGGCGATCAGGCAAGCTAATTCAACTGTGGACAGTTATATTCAAAATGCTGAAAATATTATGACTGTGCTGGCTAGTAACCGCCAAGTACTTAACACTTTAAAATCTTCCAATACAGATCAGGAAGAAAATGTGGATTTGCTTCGTGTTTCTACCGGAAATTATCTTGCATCCATTGTTGATGGGTTTTCTTATTTTAAAGGAATTGCGTTGATTGGAAGCGACGGTAAAATTATCAGTAATGAAATGTATCCAAGCCTATCCGCCCCGTTAACGAATGAAAACTGGTATATAAAAAGTGCAGCGAATCCCAAAACCGTCATCATTGAACCTATGCCTGTCGATCGAAACCTAACGTATTACAATCCTATCAGTGCAGATGAGATTATTTCGATGACCATGTCCATCTCTGATCCATCGTCCGGAAGTGTTTTAGGTGTTATTCTAATTGATCTGGACATCAACATATTGGGGGAGACTTTAAAAAATACCCGTGTTGGCAAAAATGGTTTTATATTTGTTGTAGACCAGTCAGGTGAAAGCATATACACCCCTCTCAACAAAGTTGTCTACAGAATCAAACCTGAGTGGCTCACTAAGAATGATACCGGAATAATCAACAAACAAATATCGGGAGAAGACTATCAATTAATTTATTCAAAATCTCTTTACACAGGGTGGAAGACAGTCGGTGTCTTTTCGTTGAATGAGACATTGCAGCAAGTCGTCAATTTCCGTTATATTTTAATGGTGGTGCTGGTCATCGCAATGATTATGGTCGGAATGTTCAGCATGAAGTTCTCGACAGGTCTGACAAAACCTCTTCGAAAGCTGCGGGGTCTTATGAAGCAAGCCGAACAGGGAGATTTTACGGTACATTTTGATACGCGTTATATGGATGATGTTGGTCAGCTTGGGAACAGTTTTAATGCGATGATTGTTGAAATACGCCATCTGGTCGAACTTATTTATCACCAGCAGCAACAGAAGCGTTCCGCTGAACTTACCACTTTGCAGTCGTTAATTAAACCGCATTTCCTGTATAACACGTTTGACACAATCCATTGGATGGCCAAACGGCAGGGCGCTAAGGATATCGAACAAATCATATCCGCTTTGACCAAGCTCTACAGGATCGGTTTGAGCAAAGGCAACGAAGTGATAACAGTAGGCGAAGAAATTGAACATGTACGCAATTATCTGATCATTCAAAGCATTCGATACATAGATATTTTGGAGTATGAGATTAATTGTCCGAAGGAGATAGCAGCATTATATGTTCAGAAATTGATTCTTCAGCCCATAGTTGAAAATGCTATCTACCACGGTATCAAAAACAGAACGGAGCCCGGAAAAGTTCGCCTTAGCGCGTTTATAGAAGATGAAAAACTGATTTTCACTATTACTGATGATGGCCCCGGAATTTCAAAAAATAGACTGGATGAAATCATGAATCAAATTCAGGCAGAGGAAAACCAGGACATTGGTTACGGTTTATATAATGTAAATAAAAGGATTGTCCTGATGCATGGGAAACAATATGGGGTGTCGGTATTAAGCGTCGAAGGGGAAGGGACAACGGTTACAATACGTTATCCGTTGATTTATATGAGAGGGGATATAGACGATGTACAAAGTGCTGATAGCCGATGATGAAATGATAATCCGTTCAGAACTCGCAAAGGCTTTTGATTGGCAATTATTCGGAATGGAAATTGTTGGTCTGGCCAAAAATGGTCTCGAAGCACTTGATATGGTGGAAACTCTTAAGCCTGATATTTGCCTGCTTGATGTCAATATGCCATTTATAAATGGACTTGAATTAATCGAAAAAATAAGCATAACAAATAAAGATATAATCAATGTCATTATTAGCGGACATGATGAATTTCAGTATGCGCAAAAAGCGGTGCATTTGGGTGTATATGATTATGTACTCAAACCAATCGATGAAGATTCTTTTGTAGAAATGCTCAGGAAGATCAAAGTTAAATTGGACCAATCAGAAAATAGCCGGCATCATGAACTGCTCTCGAATGCCATTATGAAAGAGAGCAAAGAACAGCTGCAGAATGAATTCCTTATCAGGTGGCTTCATGGAGAGAAACAACAGCAGGAAATCAATGAAGGTCTTGATTATTTTCATATTACACTCCCCGCCAATATAGGGTTGGTACTGATTAAACTCAACATTCCTGTGGGTATTGCTGAGAATGACGCAGCCAAAGCAAGCCAATTCAGTAAGTGCCAAAAACTGCTGTATGATTATTTGAAGAAAGATACAGTTATTTGCTCTGTGAATCTGCGTGCTGACTGCATACTGCTCCTGATTAGTGTCAGCGATATTGTTGTATGGAATCGCATGGGTCGAAAGATCGAACAGCAGCTCTATACAAGTATTGGCCTTCAGGTGAAGGTCTTCAAAAATCTGGTGCCCGATGGAGCCATGAGCGTTCCGGCAGTGTTCAAATTAACAGAGAATGAATTGAAGACAGAGTCCGGTTATCTGCCGTTGGTCAAAAAAATCAAACAATATGTTGAAATCAATTACGAAGACTCGCAGCTGAGGCTTCAGAATTTTGCAAATGATAACCAGATCAGTATCAGTTATTTGAGTAAAATTTTCAAACAGGAAACCGGGGTTGTATTTATTGATTATCTGATCAAGTTCAGAATTATGAAATCTTTGGAACTGCTGGAACAATCCTCCCTTAAAATCAGCGAAATATCGGAAGTTGTCGGGTACAGCAGCCAACACTATTATTGCGAAGCTTTCAAGAAGGTTATGGGAATGGCACCTACTGAATACCGAAGAAGAGGAAACAAAAAAACGGAAGGTGCTTTTTATGATATTAAAGAATAAAAGGCAATATATTTTCAGAATTGCCTTGAAAATATTTGTTGTCATGTGCTTGTGCAGCTCTGTTTTTCTAACAGCCTGTTCAACCAGGGATGAAGGCGTGGGAATACTCCTGGGATTGACGCAACCCAATCTCTCAGACAATTTGCAGCTCAGTATAAAGACGGATATCCAGAACCGCTGCGCGTCTTATGATAATGTCAGGTGCATCAGTTATGATGCGGGTTTCAATTATTTGAATCAGTCTGATGATATTAACCGTCTGCTCAAATTAGGAGTCGACGCACTGATTGTTGTTACAGTAGAACCCGAATTAATTACTGAAGCGATTACAAAAGCCTATGAAACGGGAATACCGGTAATTATTATCGGCTATGCACCTGAAAGCGGTAATTATTCTGTCAGAATTTATTCCGATAACATAAAAATCGGGCAAAAAGTAGGTGAATATGTCGTGCAGCTGGCAGGAAAAGCCGATTGTACGGTTCTTCAGATCCTGGGTGACCCTGAATCAAGGACAAGTAAAGATCTTAAACAAGGCTTTAAACAGGCAGTAGAGAGCCATGGGAACATTCAAAATGAATATGTGATGACCGGATATTGGTCGCAGGACAAGACGATAGAAAGGCTTAAGGAGAGTGACTTCAATGACAAAACCCCTCCTATCGATCTGATTTTTGCACAAAATGATTCGATGGCCGTTGGTGCAGCACTTGGAACGGCAGATTTTAAAAGAGATATCAAAATCATCGGTATCGGTGGTTATCCATACAAAAACAGCGATCTTGAGGCGCTGAAAAGCGGACAAATTGATGCAACAATTGCACTCCCGACAGGAGGAGAAGCGGCCGTCGACGCTGCGCTGAAGCTAATTAATGGAGACACTGTACCGGATCAAATAGAGCTTGAATCGAACCTGATCAGCTAGGATACGGCTAATTGCAACAAGATGGATGTAGGTGACTGCAAATGAAAAGAACCGGATATTTATTAGTTCTATTTGTATGGCTTGTCCTTTTGGCTGCCTCCTGCAAGTCAATGGACCTGATTGTATCCAAATCGAATGCGCCAGATGACAGCAATTCTACTGAAAGCACCGGTCAAGCTGAGCTCCCGTCTACTTCTGCCGCCCATAAGTTTCGTGTGGGAATATCTTTACAGGATGAATCGCCGTTTGTTATGCGGGTCAGTTATGAATTACAAAGAATTATTAAAGATAAAGCACCTGATGTGGAACTGGTAATATATAACGGTGAAACCAACCCTTTGATGCAGACTGCTCATGTGGAGTCCTTCATCTCGGCCGGTTTTGATCTGATTTTACTGGATCCCATCTCATATGAAGAATGTAAACCTGCTGTAATGATCGCTAATGAGGCCAATATTCCCATTATCACTTTCATTACCCTTGTGTCCAATCAGGCCGATTGCCTGAGCTTCGTGGGATCAAGCCATCTTGAATCCGGAATCATTGAAGCCGAAATGGTTGCTCAATCACTTAATGGGAAAGGACAGATTGTAATACTCGAGGGCGTTATGGGCATCTCTGCACAGAAGGAGAGATTTGACGGCTATAACAATGTATTTGATAAGTATCCCGGGATAACTGTCGTCGCCATACAGACCGCCGCCTGGCAGCGTTCTGAAGCAGAAGCGATTGTTGAAAACTGGATCGACAGCGGTAAGAAATTTGATGTCGTTGTTTCGGAAAATGACAATATGGCTATGGGTGCCGTTGCAGCGATTGAGAAAGCAGGACTTACAGGAGAGATATCGGTATTCGGGATTGACGGAGATCCTGATGCTCTACAGGCGGTTAAGGACGGACGCCTGGCTGGTACCGTGTACCAGGATGCAGTCAAACAAGCTCAGACGCTGTTTGAATGCATTCAAAAATTAAAACTGTCAGAGAAAATTGAAAGCAGCTATCTTATTCCGTTTGAATCGGTAACTCCGGGGAATGTGGATGATTTTCTGTCACGTTACAATTAGTGCAATTTAAATATGTTTAGTAATGACCGCGATTTGTTTTAAAAGAACAAACCGCGGTTTTTTTGTTCAATTGAATGAATGCAATTTTGGGTCAAAATTCCGTAAATCAGTACAACAGATAAAATTGACTTGAATGTTATAAATAGCTAAAATTTAGACAAATGATACTCACACAGGAACTTTTGTAAACAAAAAGAAGAGCGAATCCGAAAAAACTTACAATCATAATGGATTTTTTATTTTATATAATTTATTGGTTAAAAACAAGGAGGAATATTGATGCTTGCATATGTTTTTGAAGGCGGTAAGAAATTTGCACTCAAAGAAATGCCGCGCCCTTTACCGAAGAAAGATACATTTACAATCAAAGTAAAAGCTTGTTCCATCTGCGGGACTGATTTCAGGGCATTTCTTCACGGAAATACTAAAATAGTGCCCGGGACGATTGTGGGTCACGAAGTATGCGGGGAAGTTGTGGAAAAGGGTGAGAATGTCAATATAGTTAATATTGGGGACCGCATTACTATTGCTCCTGCAATCGGATGCGGAATTTGTTATTCATGCAGGCAAGGGCATCCGAATATGTGTGATAATCTCCAAACTATTGGCTTTCAGTACGATGGAGGATTTGCAGAATATATGGAAGTGCCTTCACAGGCAGTCATAATGAATAATGTTAATCAGGTTCCGGATAATATCAGCGATGAAGAGGCTGCTCTGACCGAACCGATTGCATGTGTGATTAACGCACAGGAATATTTGAAAATTGGAAAAGGCGATTTTGTAGCGATTTTCGGATCGGGGTTTATAGGCTGCATGCACGCAGAATTGGCGCTTGCAAGCGGGGCAGATAAAGTAATTATGATGGAAATTTCAAAAGTGCGCGCAGATGAGGCGAAACAGCAGGTACCGCAAATTGTAATGATTGACCCATCGAGCCAGGATGTGTACAAGGAAGTGGACCGGCTGACTAATGGACGGGGTGTGGATGTTGCAATTGTCGCCTGCTCCGTTGGTAAGGCTCAGACAGACGCGTTGATGATTGCGGGTAAACGGGCAAGAATCAGCCTTTTTGGCGGAATTCCCGGAGATGCGACAGGTTTTCTTGACAGCAATATAATCCACTATAGAGAATTGTCGATACATGGTGTACATGCATCGACACCTGCACAAAACAGGAAGGTTCTCACCATGATAGCTTCCGGTGAAATCAATGTTAAAAAATATATAACGAGAATATATCCACTCGACGAGATAACAAATGCGTTTCTGGCAATTCAGAATGAGAGCATTATGAAAGCGGTTATAAAACCGGCTAGATAATCATAATCCGATTTTTTACAGGAGGTTAATAGGTAATGGCGAAGCGATTTATCTTGTCAATTGATCAGGGTACCACCGGCACTCGGGTAATTCTTTTTAACCATGAGGGACTAATACATTCGATGGCATATCGGGAGATTCACCAAATATATCCGAAGCCAGGCTGGGTAGAGCAAAATGCGATGGAATATTGGGAGACCACCGTTGAATGCAGCCGCGAAGCGATGGAAAAAGGGAACGTGGAGGCCTGTGAAATTGCAGCAATCGGTATTACATGCCAACGCGAAACTACAGTACTATGGGACAAATACACGGGAATTCCTGTCTATAACGCGATTAGCTGGTCAAGCCGGCAAACAGCAGAAATTTGCGAAGATTTGAAGGCTCGCGGTTATGAATCAATTGTCCGGGAAAAAACAGGACTTTTGATTGATGCCTATTTTTCGGGAACAAAGATTAAGTGGATTATTGATAATGTGGACGGTGTTAAAGAGAAAATAGAACAGGGAAAAATTTGTTTCGGGAATATTGACAGTTGGATCATCTGGAAATTAAGCGGCGGTGCATATCATGTGGAGGACTATTCCAACGCATCAAGGACATTATTGCTAAATATTCATACACTGGACTGGGATGAAGAACTGATGAATGCCCTCGAAATCCCCCTATCCATTTTGCCCCAATTGGTACCTTCAAGCGGAATCATGGCGTTCACAGACAAAGACGGGGTTTTTGGTACAGAAGTGCCTATTTCGGGTGATGCAGGAGATCAGCACGCTTCCTCGTTTGGTCAAACCTGCTTTAAACCGGGAATGGCAAAAAATACTTACGGAACAGCACTTGCCCTGATGATGAATATTGGCGATAAGCCGGTTCTTTCAACACATGGACTGACAACAGACCTGTTATGGAGAATTAATGGAAAGACGGAATACTCATTGGAAGGGGTGGTTTTCACTGGCGGTGCAAGCATTCAATGGCTTCGCGATGGTCTGCGGATTATCCGGAATTCGGCGCAGGCTGATGAATTTGCTGCTAAAGTCTCCGATACAGGCGGTGTTTACCTTGTTCCGGCTTTTACCGGGCTGTGTGCACCATACTGGGACATGTACGCACGCGGGCTGATCATAGGCATAACCCGCGGAACATCTGCCGAACATATTTGCCGTAGCGCCCTCGAATCAATGGCATACCAAACACGAGACGTCATTGATTCCATGTCGCTGGACAGCGGTATTTCTGCAAAGGCATTAAGGGTTGACGGCGGTGCGACAAAAAGTGATTTTCTTATGCAGTTCCAGGCGGATATCCTCGGAATTCCGGTGGAGCTGCCTGTCGTTACGGAAATGGCAGGACTGGGAGCAGCATATCTGGCAGGTCTCGGTGTTGGATTCTGGGAAAGCAAAGACGAACTTGCGAAGCATTGGAAAGTTCAGAGAACGTTTGAACCCCATATGGGTGTAGATGAACGGGAAACAATGTATGCCGGCTGGAAAAAAGCTGTAGAAAGATCATTCAATTGGGCATAATAAAAAAATAGACGGGAAGTATGATTATGGGTATCAGCGTACAGCCTCTCACAGAAAAAGATTTTGAGCCTTTTGGAACAATTATCAGCGCCTCAACTGCACTGCCAATGGCGGATAACAAAGAAATCACTTACTGGGGTAAGATCGCGATTGTTAACATGCCGGACAAAATTAGTACAGGTATTATGCACGTCCACGACCGTGAACATGTCGTCACGAAAATGGAACGACATACTAAAACATCAGAGATTCTAATTGCCGTGGAAGGTGATTCAGTAATTTGCCTTGCAGCACCATCAGATCATGAAGACTCAATAACGGATATTAACGCATTTCATATAAAGAAGGGCGATGCAATCGTTCTTCATCGAGGAACCTGGCATTGGGCGGCATTTCCAGGGGAGTCGGAAGGTGCAAAATTTCTGGTGATATTCGCAAATGACACCGAGGCCAATGATTTGGAGACCAGGGAACTACCTGAAGAAATTCATATTGATTTCTAATCATCGTCTAATGCATTCATTTCAAAATATACGGCAGGGCAATCTGAACAGTTGTGCCTTCATTTATCGTACTGAATATTTTCAACCCGTAGGTTTGTCCGTAAAGCAATTTAATTCGCTGATTAACATTAACCAAAGCAATGCTTGAGCCGCGTTCGTTATTATCCGGGGGTTCGATTGGTCCGGAATTCGATTCGAATTGAGAGTTGAGATTTTGTAAAGTCTTTTCATCCATGCCTACACCGTCATCTTCGACTTCGATAATAAGACGTGTTTCTGTTGCATATCCCCGAATTTCAATGGTACCTTTATCTGCCTTTTTTTCAAGTCCATGGAAAATAGCATTTTCAACGATTGGCTGGATAGTCAGCTTTGGAATCTGACAATTCGTTAGTAAATCAAATTCATCGATATTTTTAATAATTTGAAATTTGTTATTGAATCGATATTGCTGTATTGTCAAATAATTATCGATATGGCGCAGTTCATCACCGAGCGTCACAATATTGGTGGATCGGTTGATGCTGTACTTGAATATATTTGATAAGGATTTTATCAGATTGGCAACTTCATAGGAACCCTGGGTCAATGCCTGGCCGCGAATCGAGTCGAGCGTATTGTAGAGGAAATGAGGACTTATCTGACTTTGGAGGGCACTAATTTCTGCCTGTGTACGAAGAATTCTGGAATTGTATTCCCGCTGCAGTATTTCACGGACACGGATTGTAATGGAATTAATATTGTCGGCAAATTCTGAAAATTCATTTTCTTTGGCAATCATGACCAATTCTTCCATATCTTCATCCACGATTCCCTTGACGGCCTTTTCAATCTGGACGATAGGAAGATAGACATTTTTTTTAAAATATTGGTAAATGGAGATAGATACAGTAAGCAATAAGATACTTAAAACACCAAATAGAATGTAATATTTGCCAGGATTTGTAAAATAATCAGTATTCAGAACAAAATATATTTTGGATTGGATATGTGACAGGTTGCGATAAAGAATGTACCTTTCGCCGGTCTTAACATAGCTGAATCCGCTTTCTGCTTCCAGAGCCCTTGGGAAATTCTTTTGATAGGTTTTTTTAATGTCAGCCGGGACGACAGATTGATTGGAAAGGCCGACAATTACACTGCCGTTGGGGTCTTCCGTCCAGAAAGAAAGAATATTCGGGTCTGACTTCATGATTTTTGCCAGCTCTTTGCTGTATGGACGAAAAACAACCAGATACTCTTGCTTTCCTGACGCATTCAGCATAGTACCATACTCGAACAATAATTGCCGACTTTGATCGCTAATAGTCGTCGGGACAATTGATGAAGAAACGGCCGGTAATTGAAGTATGATTTTTAGAGCTGTCTGATAAGTGCTGTCGTCTGAATCGGACGGATAGATAAATACGGGATCACTGTTATGTCCTGTGAATGTGAAAACATAGGTATTGACAGGCATATTGTAATTATCATCACTTTGTAAGGCCAGCTGCGCCGTGATATAACTTGCCCGGATCGTCTGGATATCATCCTGCCAGACCATTGCTATATTACTGGCACGGCTGACCTCAATTTCATTGGCCAGACTCCGGTCGCTCTGAACAGCCTGGATGGTAAGGATAATTCCAAATATAAATATGGAACCAAATAAAAATAACAGGCAAAACCCGATAATCAACATCATATGAGCCCTGGAATGCTGCCTGGCGGTTATTTGTTCAAAATATTGACGGATGTTTTTGAGCATGCGCATATTATATCCTTTTACATATAATCGATTTAATCAGGAGTATAATTTCCGGTATTCCTGGGGAGTCAGGCCGATAACTTTCTTAAAAATCTTACTGAAGGATTTCGAATCGATGTATCCAACCATTTCATTTATATCCTTGATTTTATACTGCTGGTTTTTGAGTAATCCCTTAGCCTGATTCATACGGTATTCTGTGAGGTAATCGCTGAAGGAAATTCCTACTTCGTTCCTGAAAAGGTCACTGAAGTAATAAGGATGCAGAAACACAACTTTTGCAACATCAGATAAATGAATTTGTTCGCTGAAATGTTCCTGGACATATTCCTGTGCAAGCAGGACAGGCTTACTCATCTTGTTTTTACAGATTTTTTCGTAATGTTCCAGCACCCGAATAAGACTGGCTGTTAGCGTGGCCGGTAAATCTTTCCAATTCCGGCAATCCTGCATTTCCTTCAAAAAAGTCTCGCAGTCAATGATTTTATCGTCAGCAATTTCAATTTGTCGTGTCGTCTTCACAAAAAGCGCAATGATCGCCTCGTATAGGTCAACGACTGTCATGGGATGCAGGAGACTCTGGTGAAATAGGGGTTCGAATACCATTTGAATGACAGCCTGTATTTCTTTTGTACTGAAGGACTTTACGGCACGGACAAACTGGCTTTCTTTTTCAGCGGTCAGCAGATTATTCCAGGACACATAAATAAGGCCCATGCGGTTTATATCATAGACTTTGTCCGGTCCGAAAAGAATCCGGCTGCTTATGGAATCGGCAGCCTGACGCCAGGAATAAGAAATGTCAGACAATTCGTGAACCTGACTGCCTATACCGATGGTTATGGAAAACGTACTTGATGTGCCGGTATCTGTTGAGAATTCTTTAATTAACTTTTCCATTTCATTATTTATATCAATGTTTTTATCCGCAGCATAATTAACAATTGCGATAATTTGCTTATGAATAATGTAACCATATGAAACACAATCGATTTCGGTCAGGCGGCTGTACAGCCGGTCCCGGATATAGGGTAATAGCTGAAAAATCAGAGTATCACCCTGCAGGCTTTCAAGATCAATCAGAATAATTTGAAAAATCCCGTCAACAAAACCAAACTGATAATCATGTTCAATCTGCTCTGCAGACGCCGGAAGCTGTTTGTTAAAGATCAGGTTATTTAAGAACATATCCCGCAGCTTGATCATGCTGTTAGTCAATTGAATATGGACATTCTTCGTTTCCGTTTCCTTTTGCGACTTTGCCTCCAAATCATTACTGATTTTTCTCAGGACCTGAAATAACTGATCTTCGTCGTAAGGTTTTAACAAATAATCGACAGCCCCGCATTTTATTGCGCTTTGTACGTACTCAAAATCCTGATAGCCGCTGATCATGATCATACGCGGAGGATCGGGCATGTCTTTAATTATATTTGCTAAAGCACAGCCATCAAGCACGGGCATACGGACATCACTGATAATGATGTCAGGGTGAATCTCTTTGATTTTTTCAAGCGCTTCAGCACCATCATGGGCAAAAGCAACCGGTTCCAAATGCAGTGATTCCCAATCAATCGAATGCTGGATCAATTTGCAAATCCATACTTCATCATCGACAATCAAGACTTTAAGCATACCAACTGGCCTCCGTATAACTTCAATCCAACTGTGGCACATCTCCTCAAATATTTATATTAATATTACTATATTTAAGCGCAAAAATCCTTCTTAAAATCAGACACCATTTCCGTAATTTAGGACATTGTAATGTGAAATTGAACTGGCATAATGAGAACAGTGAATGTTTTTTGCGAATATGTACGATCGTAACATCAGCAGTAACAATTGTCAACTTATCCTTTGCCCGAGCCGGCTGAGGATCAGGTAACGGAACGATTGATATCGGAGATTTTGCAGGATGGGGCTGTCGATGGGAACTACATGAAAATTGAGATTCTTCGCATGGATAATGTTTCCAAGATCCTTGACGGTACTCCTGCGCTGCATCAGGTTAATTTTTCTGTATTCAAAGGAGAAATTCACGGGATCATCGGTGAAAACGGAGCCGGTAAATCTACAATGGTCAATGTATTGACCGGCACATACCATGAAGACAAAGGTTCCATATATTTTTGCGGGAAGGAGATGAATATTGAAGAAACGGTTGACGCTGTCAGGGTCGGTATTAGTTGTGTTCAGCAGGAAATGCGAATTGTCCCGGCTTGGACAGTTGCAGAGAATATATTTCTCCTGAACGGGACTTCATCGAATTTCTGGCATAACCGGAAACAAATGAATCACAATGCAATAAAATTTCTTGAAATGGTTGGGCTTTCCGACATTGACCCGAACCGGAAAATACTGGAATTATCACTTCCTCAAAAACGTCTGATCGAATTAGCACGGGCTATTTCATCAAATCCCCAAATGATTATCCTCGACGAAATTACATCCGCCATGAATGCCGCTGAACGTAGTGTTGTATTTCAGACCATTAAAAAACTTGCCGGCATGGGAATTACTTTTATCTTTGTATCCCACAACATAAATGAAATTATGGCGATTTCCGACCATATTACAATCATGAGGGATGGCTGCACTGTTCTTACCGTTGACCGGGCACATTTTATCAAGGATCGCCTGATAGCATTGATGGTTGGCAGACGAAATGATGAAATAACCAGGCAGGAATTTGAACCCGGAACAGATGTAGTGCTGAGTATGCAGAATATCAGCACAGCGGGTAAGCTGCATAATATGTGTTTTGAATTGAAACATGGTGAAATACTTGGCTTCATTGGTCAGGAAAATGAAGGTAAGGAAGAAATAGTTGAAGTCCTCTTTGGTATTCGCCCCAAAATATCAGGTCAGATCAGAATTGACGGCACGATTGTCAAGATTCAAAGTCCCTGGAAAGCAGTAAAACTTCGAATAGGGTTTCTGCCTTCAAACAGACTGAAAAATGGTTTGCTTCCAGAGCAAAGTGTTAATGAGAATATTACTCTTCCGATTTTGAAAAAAATCAGCTTTTGCGGGTTTATCAATGGTAAGTTGGAAAATCATCTTGTCGGGAACGTGACAAAACCTTTAAACATCAGGACGCTGAATGATCATATAAACGTACGGTACCTCAGCGGCGGAAACCAGCAGAAAGTAATTGTGGCGCGTTGGATAGCCGCCCGCCCTAAAGTTCTGATACTGATGAATCCGACACAGGGCGTCGATATGATTACACGCCGGGAGATAATAGCGCAGATCAAACGGTTGGCTGATGAAGGGATTTCCATGCTGCTGATTTCATCCGAGCCTGAAGAGCTTTATGAACTTTCACATAGGATACTGGAAATTAGAAATGGAAAAGAAAATTGCGAATGGTTATCTAAAGATCTGACTTTGGAGATATTGTATGAAATCGAGAGCAGTATTTCGCTTCCGGTAACAGAATGATATCAAAAATGCAACCCGGATAAATGTTCCATAATACATAAACAAAATAGCAATGATTTCTATGATGCAGTTCAAATATATCATACAGGAGGACATAAAAATGAACATTCCAAGTACAATGAGGGCTTTGGTATTTTACGGGAAGAATGACTATCGCTTTGAGAAAGCATATCCGACGCCGCGTGCCGGCGAGGGCGAATTGCTGATCAGGACCGAGGTCTGCGGGGTTTGTGCCGGAGACACAAAAAACTGGCACGGGGCCGCAATGTTCTGGGGTGATGGTGTGCAGCCTTCATGGGTGAAGCCGCCCTTTATTCCCGGTCATGAGTTTGTTGGTGAAATCGTCGAGGTTGGACCGAACTATAAGGGTGAAATGAAGCTCGGGGACCGCGTTGCCGCTGAGCAGATTGTACCCTGCGGCGTATGCCGTTTTTGTAAAACCGGCCATTACTGGATGTGTCAGAAACACGACATTTTTGGATTTCAGAGCAATGTAAACGGCGGCATGGCAGAATATGTAAAACTAACAAAAGCGGCTCTGGTTTATAAGGTTCCCAAGGAAATGCCGACCAAAAAGGCTGCCCTGATCGAACCATATGCCTGTGCCAAACATGCTGTTGACCGCGGCAACGTGACCAATGAAGATGTTGTTGTTCTTTCAGGAGCAGGAACGCTGGGATTGGGAATGATTGGATACCTGCGTATGAAAAATCCCAAAAAACTTATAGTACTGGACATGAAGCAAGGCCGTCTTGAAATGGCTAAGAAATTCGGTGCGGATGTCGTTATTAATCCAGGTAAAGAAAAGGCCATTGAAAAAATCATGGAAATGACCGAAGGATACGGCTGCGACGTATATATTGAAGCAACCGGCCATCCTTCCAGTGTCGTCCAGGGACTGAGCATGATCCGCAAATTAGGCCGCTTTGTTGAGTTCAGTGTATTCGGGGCCGAGACAACCGTTGATTGGTCCATCATTGGTGATCGTAAGGAACTTGATATTCTTGGAGCGCACCTAAGTCCGTATGCATTTGCTCCGGTCATTGAATGGATTAATGACGGAAAATTACCGACGGAGGGTGTTGTGACCCACTCTTTCCAACTGGAAGACTGGGAAACAGCTTTTGAACTAAACTCCAGCGGAGAAAATTCAATTAAGGTTATTTTGGTCCCCTGAGCTGTATAATTCAGAATCGAACTTGCGAAGAATAAAAGAGACTATGCTTTTTCCAGACAAAAGATATTTTCGATAATTTTCAGCTCCTGGTGCATCCAGGCAACATAACGATATGCAGAATTTTGAATTTATTCAGAACTCCGTATATCGTTTTTTGTTATCTAAGGGCTTTGTATGATGTGCATAAAATGTCGGATGTTACTTTGCCTATACTATGCGTCTTGCACAAGGTCTGTGAATTTGACACCATATCTGTGAATTACCGTATTGTCATCTGACCATCGCATCTCCATAATTGAACCAGTAGAAACAGTTACAAAAGATTCGGATCAAATAACAAAAGTGTTTTTTAGTCCCGCTAAAACAGAGTTGAATGTTTTCATTTTTGGGTTTATGGACACTCGTGCACGGTGTCTTTGTAACATAGAAGAAAAGAAAAAATGCGGAGGAACAAAATGAAAAAAGTAATTGCTATTCTCGTTTGTATGGTTATGGCCGCTTCCTTGTTTACCGGATGTTCAACAAAAGATACCAGCACTGCAGTAGAAACTGCAACAGCAACCGTAGCAGCTGCCGCCGGCGGTGCAGTTGCACCAAAGAGCGGAAGTAAGTTCACAATAGGACTTTCAATGATTGATATGGTAATTCCTTTTTATGTTACGATTCAGGCTCGTGTAGCTGAAATTTGTAAAGATAAAGGATATGAACTTATTACACTCAACGCACAGGGCGATTCAAATAAGCAGATTGCTGATATGGAAGATCTTGTAACACAGAAATGCGATGTCATACTCTGTAATTCATTTGACACAAAGATTTTGACAGAAACAATCAACCGTTTAAAAGATGAAGGTACACCGGTTATAGCTATTGATAACGCACTTGATGCCGAAGCCAAAGTGCTGACCTGCGTACAGGCGAATAACTATGGCAACGGATTTGCTGTTGGCCAGTGGATTGCCAAACAGATGAAAGGTACTCCAATCAAAATTGCACTTCTTAGCGGAGAAATGGGTACCATCAATTCACTTGACCGCCGTGATGGTTTGCTTAATGGAATCATTGAAGAACAGCTGGCTTCTGAAGGCACTGCCAATGTCCAGATCATTGCACAGGGTTATTGTAAAGGATGGGCAGAAGATGCAGCAGTTACCGCTATGGAAGATATTATCTCGTTGAATGAGGATTTCAATGTTCTGATGTCCGAAGCTGACGTTATGACAATGGCAGCTATGAAGGTTCTCGATGAGAAGGGCATGCTTGACGGAAAGCTTATTGCTTCAGCCGCCGACGGACAAAAGGAAGCCTTTGAAATGATCAAGGCCGGCAAATATGGAGCAACAGGCCTGAACAGCCCCAAACTAATTGGCGACCTTGCCATGGACGTTGCTACCCGGTATTTTGCCGGAGAGACAGATTTCCCGAGCAAAACCTACACAACAGCCGCCTGCGTAACGATCGATAATGTTGATCAGTACTACGATCCCAATTCATCATTCTAAAATCAGTCCATATGCCCCCCCTCTAATATTGGAGTTGTGCCGCCAATAATGACGGCACAATTCCTTTGTAAATGCAATAGGAAGCTGGTGAAACATGACAACCGCAGATAAAGGTTCCGAGAGCACAGCCAATAACACTGAACATCAAAAATACAACATTGAACTCCGTAATATTTATAAAGCCTTTGGCGGCGTTAACGCTTTGGACGATGTCTCCTTACGTGTTAAATACGGTGAAATTCATGCTCTGGTCGGACAAAACGGTGCCGGCAAATCAACTTTAGTGAAAATACTTTCCGGTGCTTATCAGAAAGATAAAGGCGAAATATATGTAGATGGCAATCACTTCTCTGTGAATAGTGTCATTGAAACACATAAAGCCGGCTTGGGAATTATATATCAGGAATTTGCACTTGCCCCGGACCTGACAGTTGCTGAAAATATTTTTATGAACCGGATGGATCTTGGAAATAAGATGGGATATATTAATTGGGCACAATTATACAGAGAGGCCGGCGAGATCATCACAAAAATTGGATTTGATATTCAGCCCAGGACAATTTTGGGTGAATTAAGTGTTGCTTACCAGCAAATCGTCGAAATTGCCAAAGCTTTAAGTGAAGATGTTAAAGTGCTTGTTCTCGACGAGCCGACGGCTGTATTATCTCCATATGAAACAAAAAGACTATTTGATTTGCTTCGCAATCTGAAAGCAAACGGTGTCAGCATCATCTATATATCACATCGGCTTGATGAAGTGTTCGAATTATCCGATCGGATTACTGTAATGCGGGATGGAAAAGTTGTCGACACTGTAAATACCAAAGAGACAAATATTGAAAGTATCGTGCAAATGATGATTGGGCGCAGCTACACATCATTGTTTCCTGACCGGAATATTAAAATGGGTGAAACAGTTCTTAAAGTAGATAATATTTGTTCCGGAATGCGTGTACAGAACGTATCATTTGTAGTCCATGCCGGTGAGATATATGGTATTTCGGGATTAGTCGGTGCTGGTAAAACTGAATTGGCGCGTGCCATTTTCGCAGCTGACAAACGGGACAGCGGCACTGTTGAATTGGCCGGTGAGAAGCTGAACCTGTGTTCCCCCTGTGATGCCGTAACTGCGGGAATAGGATATTTGCCGGAAAGCCGTAAAGAGCACGGTATTATATTGTCGGCCTCAGTAAGGATTAACACCACAATGGCTAATCTTAAGAAAATTTCAACGGCGTGGGGCCTGGTTCGCAGCGTAAAAGAAAAAAATGATGTCAAAAAACTGATTGATGCATTAAAAGTTAAAACAGACGGCACTGAAATTGATGTTGGCAGCCTGAGCGGCGGAAACCAACAAAAAATCAGCATCGGCAAATGGCTGTTCGCCGGTAATAAAGTCATACTGCTCGATGAACCGACTCGTGGAGTGGACATTGGGGCCAAGATTGAAATATACAACCTGATTAATGAACTGACACACACAGGGCTCGCAATTGTATTGATTTCTTCTGAGATTGAGGAGATTATCGGACTAAGTGACCGGGTGCTGGTCCTGAACAAAGGTATTCCAATGGCGGAGCTTAACCGTGACGAAATTACACAGCAAAAAATAATTAATTATTCTGTTGGAATTGCAGGTTAACACGCTGATCCAAAATGCAAAGCAAGGCTTGAAGATTATATATTGATTATTATCATAAGGAGGAACGTGCAATGTCAATCGGTAAATCTCCAATGAAGGCTGAAATGCTCTCGAGGGAAGGGAGCGCATTCAAAAGGGTTCTGTCTAATATCAACCGCAATAACACGATTTATATTTTCCTGTTGCTGGTAATTTTCTCCTCGATCATGACAAATAATTTCTTTACCGAGGGAAACCTTACTAACCTGCTCCGTCAGAATGCCAGCTTAGGTATAGTCAGCTTAGGTATGCTTATGGTCATTTTGACCGGCGGCATTGACCTGTCCGTCGGAGCCGGACTTACACTCGGCAATATTATTTTTGCATACACGCTCAAAGCTGGCCAGCCTTTTATCATGGCTGTAATGTATGCGATTTTTGCCGGATTAGTATGCGGGCTCATTTCAGGATACATGGTAGCATACCAGAAACTCGCTCCGTTTGTCGTAACACTGGCTGTTTTGTCGATTGCAAAAGGTGCTTCCTATATTATTTGCAATGGCGCTTCAATCCAGATCAAAGATAAAGGGTTCACTGAATTCAGCCGTTCATATTTTTTAGGTCTGCCAAGCCAATTCTACGTTATGATTGTGATTTTTATCATAATGTTCCTGATTCTTCGTTTTACAACATATGGCCGACTCGTTGTCGCAATTGGATCCAACGAAGAAGCCGTAAGACTTTCCGGTATAAGGGTCAATAGATATAAAATGTCCGTATATTGCATCAGTGGTGTTTTCTCGGCTATTGCTGGTATTATTGTCAGCGGCCGTACTGGCGTTGGTTCACCTTTAGTTGGTGATGGTACCGAAATGGATGCTATTGCCGCTGCAGTTATCGGCGGTGCAAGTCTTAACGGCGGACGCGGCAGTGTTGTGAAAACCATTTTTGGTGTTTTCACACTTGGACTTATCAGTAATATCATGAATTTGATGAAGGTTCCCGCATATCCTCAGCAAGTTATTAAGGGAATTATTATCCTGGCTGCAGTCCTCCTACAGAAATTCTCCAATGCAAAAAGCAAATCAACAACTTGATAAAAATGACGACAGGAGAAAACAGGATGAAGATTAAGGCACAGCCGCTTACCGTAACTGCATTCCAGCATTATGGAACAATTATGACCGATGGACTGAATCTTCCTATGTCGAATAATGAAGAAATCACTTACTGGGGTAAAGTTTCCGTACTGGATATTCCAGGTCATGTTAGTACAGGAATTATGCTTGCCCTCGATCGTGAAAAAGCAGTTACAAAAATGGAGCGGCATACAAAGACCGCTGAAATTCTGGTGGCATTGGGCTCCATTTCCGTGCGGAACAAAACCGGTAAAATATATTGTGATTTTTGCCAATGACACGGAGACTTCAGATATAGACTTTAAAGACATTTCAGAAACAATATATATTGAAACTTGATTGCAATGTATAGGAGAATACAGAAAATCAGGTGCTCGTGGAAATCCTGCAAATCAAAAAAGTGATTTGCAGGATTTTTTGCATGTCTGGTATTATCTTTTGAAAATCAGGTTTTCACCTTCCATCGGCCACGGATCGAGCTCGAGCAGGTCGACAGCCAGCGGGCAGATATTCAGAAGACTTCCGCCGGTTCTGACTTCATTGACAGGAACATTTCCGCCCGCTGCAAGATAGAAAGTATAATATTGATCCCGGTCCAGCGTATATCCATGCTGACCAGCCTCAAATGACCCGAAGCAGTAACCATCCGCTGCTGCAAAACCATAGGCGAATTCGCTGTCGGCACCGGATGTGTACATCTCATCAGCTGTAAGGAGCCTGGCAAAGCCGGGGCCAGACAGGCTCTCCTGTACAAAGTCAGCAATTTCAGATTTTTTCTGCTGATTATATATTCTTAAGAAGCAGCAGCCGCCGGCGCTGTGAAAATAAGCATCGGAATAGGAGAGGCCGTACTTTGTGAGCAGTTCATTCGGCTTTATAGCGGTATGTACCGCGCAGCAGTTGTGATCGCTGAAAACGATGATGGAGGTTGATTCAAAAAGTCCTGCTTTGTGAAGACTTGCCATCAGTTCACCAAGCCGGTTGTCAAGCTGATGCAGCGCTTCCGCTGCCTCGGGACTATCAGGCCCGAAGTGGTGTTTTTCCAGATCGGCATTAAGGAGATGGACCATTGTAAGGTCCGGTTTTTTGCGTTCAATTGCGCTGCAGGCTGTTGCCGTAGTGAACAAATCAAGACCTTCCGGTCTTTTGGACATCATCCTGTGCCCGAAGCGCAGAAGGGAAGAGAGCTCAAACCCGGTCGACCCGTATTGACTTGTATATTTTATGCGCTGCCAGGCCGGTATATGGCCCGCAATTTCAACAAAGTTGTAACGAATGCTTTTGGATCCGCCTGTGACCGGATACAGGACTGTACACACTGTTTTACCGGCTTTGGCCGCCTCGTCCGTCAATGTCCTTACACGGATGTTTTTGACGTGGAAGCGCCATTTTTCGGTCCTGTTGGACGGTTCCTGGAAATCATTGTCCATAATCCCGTGTGTTGCCGGAATAACACCCGTCTGGATAGTCGTGTGCGTCGGATATGTGTTGGATACAAATACGGAGGATACATCACGTACCAGCGTGCCGCGGCGGCAAAGGGACGAAAAATTCGGAAAAGAAAGAAGGCGGTCAATATCCTCGCTGCCTACTGCATCAAATGACACCATTAGAAGGCGTGCCGTGCTCGTCATACATGGATCCTTTCATAATAACAATCAAAATGCCGCTGGAAAATTCAAATTTCATTATATGCTTAAAAAATAAAACTGTCTGTATTCATATTGTGAGGCAGCCGCTTTTCCCGTGTACCAAAGCCTTTGGAGTGTTATTATATAGATAGCAAGTGTAAGTTCTATTTTATCTTTTCAGGAATACGAACTATGGGAGTCTGCATAGGCGGACGGGCACCTGACTTGAAAAGGAGCGTGATTTTGTGAAATACGTTTTAAACCAGGGTAACTGGAGAGCGGTTGTTGATACATTGGGCGCGGAACTGATTTCCTGTAAGGAAAAGGACCTTGAATTTGTCTGGTCCGGCAATCCTGCTTATTGGACAGGGCATGCGCCCGTTCTTTTCCCGATAGTCTGTGCACTGAGAAATGACCGGACCAGTTTCGGCGGAATGCCGTTTGCTATGAAACAGCACGGATTTGCCAGAAAAAGCGAATTCACTGTGCTGTCGGTTACCGAAAACAGTATTTCCCTGAAGCTTATGGATTCTCCCGAAACCAGGGAGCAGTATCCGTTTTCTTTCGGGCTGATAGTCAGGCACGAGCTTACAGGGAATGGATTCCGGACTTCATATGAAGTACAGAATCTGGATAATTCAGTCCTTCCGTTTGCTCTCGGCGGTCATGCAGGGTTTAACTGTCCGTTCCGCGAGGGAGAGGCATTTGAGGATTACCAGGTGGTTTTTGATGAAAAGGAAGATCCAGATGCGTTTTTGCTTAATGATAAAGGGCTGCTCTCACCTGACCGCAAAAAAGAAGTTTTAACGCAGGATGGGAAAGTACTTCCGGTTACAGTCGCTGTTTTTGCTGAATCCGCCCTTGTTTTTCTTCATATTAAGTCAAGGAAACTCTCCCTTGTGCATCGCCAAAAGGGCACGGGAATTGATTTTCTCTTTGATAATTTCTGTAATTTCGGAATATGGACACCGCCGGGCAAAGAGGCGCCGTTCCTTTGCCTTGAACCCTGGCAGGGAATTCCGTCCTATGAGACGGATGCATGGATCTTTGAAGAGAAGGCGGACATAGTGTTCCTGCCGGTGGGAGAAACCTATAAGGCAGGATATCAAATGATACGACGCTGATATGCCCGGTGATATTTGACACAATGCAGGCGGATTCGGGTCCCGGGTCTGCGTTACATATAAGAGGAGGCAGTTACAATGATGGATAGTACATCCGGTAATGGCGGACAAACGGGCGTCCGGAAAAGGGTTTTTCTGATTGTTCTGGACAGCTTTGGTATTGGCCGGCAGCCTGATGCCAATGCTTTTGGTGATGAGGGCAGCAATACCCTGGCTGCCGTTGCTTCGAGTTCTGCCCTTTTTGCGCCAAATCTGACTAAGCTCGGGCTCTTTTCGATTGATGGTGTCAAAGAGGATGTAATCGCTTCCCGTGCCGGTCTTTCCGACAGGGGAGACTTCAATTTGTTCAGCCTGCCGCAGGATGATTATGTTCCGATCGGCGCATATGGCCGCCTCGAAGAAAAAAGCATCGGCAAAGATACGACGATCGGGCACTGGGAAATCGCCGGCATCCTGTCGGAGAATCCGCTTCCCGTATATCCGCATGGTTTTCCGCCTGAAGTGATTGCCGCCTTTGAGGCCGCGACAGGACGTAAGACTATCTGCAATATGCCGTATTCAGGAACAGACGTGATCAGGGACTATGGCAGCGAACATGTCAGTACGGGTGCGCTGATTGTGTACACGTCAGCCGACAGTGTGTTTCAGATTGCAGCCCATGAAGGCGTTGTCCCGATTGAAGAACTGTATCGTTACTGCGAAATTGCACGCGGGATTCTTACCGGTCGTCATGCTGTAGGGCGTGTTATTGCGCGCCCGTTTGAAGGCGTATACCCGGATTTTAAAAGGACGCCGCGTCGTCACGATTTTTCGCTTCTGCCGCCGAGGAAGACTCTTTTGGATTTGCTTGTTGAGAATAGAAAAGATATGATTGCAGTCGGAAAGATCAATGATATTTTTGCAGGCCGCGGAGTAACCCGGTTTCTGAGGACTTCGGGAAATGCTGACGGTGTTGAGAAGACAAAGGTGATTTTGAAGGAGCCATTTGAAGGACTGTGCTTTGTGAATCTTGTTGATTTTGACATGATGTACGGGCACCGTAATGATATCGACGGATATGCTGCAGCAATTTCTGCATTTGACAAGGCGATCCCGGATATTCTGCAGCTGATGCAGCCTCTGGATATACTGATGATTACCGCGGATCACGGCTGTGATCCGTCCACTCCTTCCACAGATCATTCCCGGGAATGCGTTCCGCTTCTTGTATGTGGAGAAACAGTCAAAAAGGGTGTGAACCTTCATACCAGGCAGACTTTTTCCGATATTGCAGCAACAATTGCAGAATACATGGACATTCCTGCGGATAATAATGAACCTATTTCAGGAACATCATTTTTATCACTTGTTTTGTAGATCAGGATAATCATGCTAAAGACATAAAACATATCGCAAAAATTCAGGAGGAACTACATGTCATATTTACATTTAACACCGGAAGAAATTCAAATCCTTGCTACGGTTGACCATACTATGCTCTCCCAGACTGCCACTTGGGAACAGATACTATCTCTCTGTGAAGAGGCTGTTGCCTATAAAGTTGCCAGTGTCTGTATCCCACCGTCGTATGTGGCCCGTGCCTGCGAATATCTGGCAGGCCGCCTGCCGGTATGTACCGTAATCGGGTTCCCTAACGGATACAATACAACGGCAACGAAGATTTTTGAGGCGAAGGAAGCAATTGCATCCGGTGCTAAAGAAATTGATATGGTGATCAACCTCGGAGATGTCCGCCAGGGTCATTATGAGGTAATCCGTGAGGAACTCAGGGTAATGCGCGAAGTGTGTTCAGAAGTTATCCTGAAAGTTATTGTCGAGGCATGCCTCCTTTCAGAGGAAGAGAAAATTCAGATGTGCCGTCTTGTGACCCAGTCGCATGCCAATTTTATTAAGACATCCACCGGTTTTTCTTCCGGCGGAGCAACGCTTGAGGATGTAGCCCTGTTCAAACGCAATATCGGACCTGATATCCGTGTCAAAGCGGCCGGCGGAATTTCGACCCTGAATGATGCCAAAGCTTTCCTGGCAGCCGGCGCCTCCCGCCTGGGAACAAGCCGTATTATCAAAATTGTCCGGAAGCAGCATACAGAAGGTTATTAAAAAGCAAGGGGATTATTGCGATGCAGGAATTTTATGCCCGACATGAACAGAAGGAACTTGTTGATGCAGCGCGTGCTGCGCGAGTCAAATCATATTCGCCCTATTCGCACTTTCAGGTAGGCGCTGCCTTACTAACTAAGGACGGGAAGATATTTACAGGCTGTAATATTGAATCGGCTTCCTTTTCGCCGACAAACTGCGCGGAAAGAACAGCTGTTTTTAAAGCTGTCAGCGAAGGCAATCGGGAATTCTCTGCGATTGCGATTGTCGGGGCGTTTGAGAACCAGCCGCTGAGCTTTGTCGCTCCGTGCGGCGTATGCCGGCAGGTCCTTCGTGAGTTTTGCGATCCTGATACATTTCAGATATTACTTGCACAGGAAGACTACCTGACAAGAAGCTACTCACTGGAGGAGCTTCTGCCTGAAGGGTTCGGCCCGGAAAATTTTGCATAGAAGGTACCCGTATGATTTATTTGCTTGCCGTACTGCATGCCCTTGTTGATGCAGCCTGTGCCGCCAAGCTATACTCTTATGCAGGAAGCCTTTCCGTGCAGCAGCTTTCGTCGTGGTTCTTTCTCTATAACCTGCTTGCTTTTTCAACGCAGGCCTTTACGGGCGGATTTCTGGATGTAATCTCCCAGAGGCAAAACCGGTTATCCGCGAAATTCACTTCGGATAAGCATGCCCGCTCCAATTTATATCTGGTCTTTGCCGTTTCCGGTGCGTTGATAGTCGCACTCGGAGCGGCAATTTCATTTTCGCTGCCGGCGGCTATTTGCCTTATCGGTATGGGAAACAGCTTTTTCCATGTCGGCGGAGGCGGATATTCCCTTTCCGTTTCCAAAGGGAAGGCCGCGGGGATTGGAATATTTGTCGGCCCCGGAAGCCTGGGGCTAACGGCAGGTATTCTTTTTCCTGATATGAAACTGGTTTATGTGATAGGCCTCGTCCTTGCCTGCATAGCCGTTGTTTTGCCGGGGGTTATGCGGGACAGCCGGTATATTAAGAAATCACTGGGTGCCATGCCGGAATTAATGAATGAGAAAACGGTACATAATAACGCCGCGGATCAATCCATCAGGGAGGTACCGTCCCTGCCGCCCTGGATACTCGTACTGACAGCAATTCTGCTATGCCTTGCGGTTGCTTTCCGTGCTTTCGGGGGATCCTTTCCCGGTTACTCCTGGAAAAAAGGAATCCCCGCAATTCTTATCGCGGCAATCATTGTCATGGGCGGCAAAATTGCCGGAGGATTTGCTTATGATCAATTCGGCGCATGGAAAACAATTGTCATATCTTCCATCGCTGCGGCACCTGTCATTGTGTTGTTTTCGGGGAATGCACCGGCTTCGCTAATAGGTATTTTTGCCTTGAATATCGCAATGCCGGTAACCCTTGTGCTCCTGTACCGCTGTCTTCATCAATACCCGGCCTTTACATTCGGTATGGCCGCCAGTGTTCTTTTTCCTGGATCCCTTCTCGGACAAATGGCCGGTACTGCTTTGAAAAAGGATCCTGCATGGGAAGGGTATGTAATATACATTTGCTGTTCAATAGCCGCCCTGTTATTTGTTCTGATAAGCTATAGGCTGATTACCCGAGAAAATATTAAAAAGGAGGACTTTTCATGTTTGCAATTGCTGTCGTAAACAAGCTGCTGGATGTCGCTGTTTTCCCGGATGTGTCCGGTGCCGGGCCGATGTTTGTTGTGCTGCTCATTGCCTGCGGGGCTGCACTGATCATCGGGGCAATTCTTCTTCTGTACTTTCTTGTCTTCAAAAACAGAAAAAAGAAATGATTCAGGCGGCTGTTCTGACCGTTCTTATGGAAACTTTTCTGTTTTTCCTTTATGGATATCGACAGAAGCGGTTTCTTGCTGTTGTCGCGCTGGCAAATCTGCTGACAAACGTTACCCTTAATTTATCTGCTTTTTTGACGGCGCTGCTGTGTGCGCGGCAGGGCTGGCCGATGCTTGCAGTATATGCGGTATTTGGTGCGGGAGAAATCGGTGCGGTTGCTGCCGAATATTTTATCTATAAAAGTTATTTTGCAAGAATAGTTCCGGACCATCGGCCGGCCTCGGCCGGGAATGTAGTTGAAAACCTGGGCGATAACCCGGACCAATCAACAGTCACAAACCTGAACCGGATGCTTTTTGTCCAGACACTTCTGACAAATACCGTGTCTTTTCTGACGGGACTCTTTATTACATTCATATGGGGGCTGAAGTAAACGAATTTATTCAATTACTTTGACGGGCTTTTCATAAAGAGCAGCAAACATAATAATGAAGCCGATAAAACCAAGAATCGTCGCAACAAAAAGCATGCTATGGAGTCCCCATCTGTCGAGGATGAATCCGCCGACGAGATTTCCAAAGACATTTCCGATTCCGATGCCGGCGACCATCGAGATTGCCTGTGCACGCACACGGTCCGCATCGGTAACGGAATGGTCCGAAAAATGAACCGCGGCCGGGGTATAGAGTCCGAAAGCCGGCATCTGGAAGGCCTGTACCAGAAAAAGAAGCGAAATACTCGGAACAAACATGGTAGCGAGTGATTTGAGGAAAAACGAGAAAGCGGAAAATGTCAGAAGCTTATGGCTGCTGATACGCCTTGCCAGGATACTGTAAATAAACATAATCGGGAGCTCGAACGACGCGGAAATACCGCGTATGATTCCCTGATCCGTTATGGACCCGCCAAGCGAGTCCGCGATATTCGGAAGAAAGTTGCTGACGCAGGCATGGCAGGCAAAAATAAAAGAGGAAGCTATGCAAAAGCCGGTATAAACTTTGTTTCTCCGCAGAAAAGTCAGGATATTCGTCCGGGGAATTTGTGCCGGTGATGCGACATCGACTGCCGGCTCTTCCGTGTACGGGGGAGCATACATTCTCCATAAAAAGACGCATGTAATCAGTACAAGAATGACGGAAAAGGGAATGATCATATCTGTGCCGGATATATCAACAAGTCTGCCCAGAAGAACACCGGCCAAAGCAAAAGATAAAGATCCTATACCCCGGGACACCCCGTAATTTATTTTGACCCCGGCATTTGTAAGCTGCATTGCGATGGCATTGATAAACGCAGGAGCTGAATACTCCGTCATTCCGATAACCATAAATATAATGACAGCCGGAAGGAAAAGGTGCGGCAGAAAAAAGAAAACGGAAGAAATGGCGGCGCCGAAAAGAAGCATGGCGGTAACTATTTTTTTGAGGGGAATACGGGGATGCTTCCCTGCAAATGTCGAAATAAGGGGCTGTGCGATAATGGATGCGATGGACTGCATTGCCAGGATGATTCCGATTTCGGAATCAGTGAAATTCCTGGACTGCAGGAGCACAACCGCAAATCCGCCAAGCGGCAGGAATGAAATCCAAAAAGAGCCCTGTATTACTGCAAATTGCAGGTTAACCTTCTTTGTTAATGACATTTTGGGCTTGGGCATTGGATTGCTTCTCCTTTTTCGAACCGCGGAAACGTTATATTAGTATAGCAAATGATTGGAAAGATTGCGGTTTATTCTGATTTAATGTACATTCGAACGTATACGAAAGACATAAGGAGCGCAGCGTTTCATGAAAATGATGTATCAGATCGGCCTTCTTTTTGGTGTTTGCCTGCTTGGACAGGCCATTTCGGTCTATTTTCCGATTCCTTTTCCGGGAAGTGTCCTGAGCATGATTATCCTGTTCCTGCTTCTGTTTTTCCGTGTGGTCAAGGTCGACCATATCCGGCAGAAAGCGGATTTCCTTCTTAAGAACATGTCGTTCTTCTTTATACCTGCCGGAATCGGCATCCTTTCGAGTTTTGACCTGATCCGCAGCAGTATCCTGCCGTTGATTACCGTAATCATAGTGACAACAATCCTTACCTTCGGGGCGACGGCGCTGACAGTGCAGGGAATAATCACACTGCAGGACCGGCATGCAAAGGCGAAAAAGGCAAAGGAGAAGTCCCATGAGTGAAGTATATGCATCTCCGTTTTTTGGAATATTCCTAAGTATTATTACCTTTGAGATTGGTGTCTGGATCAATAAGAAAACAAAATCCGCCGTCGCAAATCCGCTTCTTATTGCAGTGACCCTGTGTATCCTGGTTATAAAAATCTTCCGGATCCCTCTCGAAAGCTACTATGCCGGAGGGGATTTGATTGCGGTATTCCTCGGACCTGCCACGGCGGTTCTTGCACTGTCCATTTACAGTCAGTTTGCTCTCCTGAAAAAATATTTTCTGCCTATCCTTATAGGCACGATTACCGGATCCCTGGTTTCGGTCAGTTCGGCATATCTGCTGTGCAGATTATTTCATCTCGACGATGTTCTGACGCGTTCCATGCTCACCAAGTCAGTCACAACTCCGTTTGCAATTGCCATTTCCAAAAATATCGGAGGCATACCTTCGGTTGCTGTAGCAGCGGTGGTGATGACAGGTATCCTCGGCGCCGTATTTGCGCCGCTTCTGATCCGGTTATTCCATGTCAAAAACCCGGTTGCAGCGGGGGTGGCCATAGGTACATCAAGCCATGCTGTCGGGACATCCAAAGCAATAGAATTAGGGGAGACTGAAGGCGCCATGAGCGGGATCGCGATTGGCATGGCAGGCATTGTCACCGTGATTATTTCACTTTTCCTCTAAACAAAAAGTGGAGTGCATACGACAATTTTGATTTGTGTGCAAACCTTATATCAGCGATCAGTTTCAGGCATTCCGAATAGGCACCGGCCACCTCATCATCGGTAGGAAGATGACGGCCGTAAATCCATTTGTCATAAATACCTGTAATATGACGGATATTGAAATCGTAAGTATCTTTCCTGCAGCCGGCGATGTATACGGGAATATTGCGCAGCTTCACGGAAAAATCGGACGCCGTGTCGGCAGGGTCAATACGGATACGAAGAAGGGATAAATGACTCATGCTTCTGATCCACAGGTATGACACAATTTCTTCAGGGGATTTACTTACTTTGATTTCATCCAGGGGATGCAGTCTGAACTGCCTGTTCCAGCGCAGCAGGGCCAGAAGAAGGAAGCCGGCAGTAATAAGGAAGAATGCAAAAAGCAGCGGAAGGACCAGAGGGCGAAGTACTGCTGCAGCGGACGCAAAGAAACCGGAACTGCCTGACACAGGCACGGGACTGTTATTGTCATGCGGAGGAATATAACCTTCGTCCGGCGGGATGAATGCCGGTATATCGGAAGGCAGATCGGTTCCCTGGTGGCTGCCTTCCGACAGGGCGCCTCCGCCGGGCAGGCTGCTGGCGGTCGCATCAATCGGAATCCAGCCGATGCCGCTGATATATACTTCACACCAGGCGTGCCCGTTCTTGCCTGTAACAGTAACCGTTTCGGGCGAATCTTCGGTTGCAGTATCCGGTACGTCAACAACAAAACCCTCGACATACCTGGCTGGAATACCGTTAATCTTAGCCATTACCGTCATTGCCGAAGCAAAATAGGTGCAGTATCCGGTTTTTGTGGCAAGGAAATATTCCACAAAATCCCCGTCCGCAGGAGGGACACTGACATCAAGCGAATATGTAAAATCAGTCAGTAGGTTTTCCCTGATTGCAAATACTTTTTCAAGGGGTGTCTTTGCATCGGCCGTAAGGGAAAGGGCATAATCCTGCACTGATTGAGGCGCGCTGACGGAAAGGTAGCCGTCGTTGATTTCTTTCATGCGCTCTTCGGAATCGGCAGTCTCCGGATGTGCAAGGATATAATTTTCCAGTGCGAGAAGATTGTTTTTATAGTTCGGCCCGGATGTTTTGAAATGAGCGAAGGTAAGGGAATATACTTCACCCGGGGATACAGTCTGATTCTGGAATATTTCCGACGACTGGTTATAATACACGGTAAATTTCGGGTTTATGACATCAAGCAGATGGTCGGCAGAGAAAAGTGTAGTACCTATATGGTCGCTCATATTTTTAATGGTAACCGTCTGGTCCGTCATAACGGCTTCATACAGGCTCTGCGGGATCATCGTAATGTCCGGACGGTTCATGTCAAAGAAATCCTTTGTCTGATCCGACAAAAGATTCGAATGAAATCTGCTGGAGAACAGGGAATTGGAGCTGCTCCAGTAAATCCTCTCATATCTGTCATATGTCGCTGCACGCAGAAGGAAATCAGACCCGCTGGTTACCTGCATTACCTTGTCAGCCGGGACATAAGCAGGTCCGCCCAGCCGTTCATGCAGGGGATAGTAGCCAAGGCCCCCCAAATTGAAGGAGCTGCGGTTTGATGTGCTCGGCAAAGGGAGATGAAGGGCGGAAAGAATATCATTGGTCGTATCCGTTACACTCTGCGAGCGGAGGCTTTCGGCAGGGAACGAATACGATACGGCAAACGAAATAATCAGTCCTGCAGTTATAAGGGGAAGGAATGATGTCAGTGTCTGCAGATAACCTTTCTGGGAATACACTTCGGAGACTTCTTTGTGGATTGTGGTTTTGGCAGTCAATGAAAACAGAAGAATGATCCCGAACACGGAAGGCAGAAGAAGTGGGTAAGGCAATTTTTTATCGGAAAGAATACTCAGTGCAATGATGGGGATTACGGTCATCAATACAAGAAGCAGGGAACTGTCCAGAAGACAGGCAATTATAAAACAAAACAGAGAAATGATACATACAACGGCTATAAATAAAGTCAATTCAAACTGCGCGTTATGATTGTAGGAACCCATCACAAACGGGCCGAGCCATACAAAAAACCGGGATGTATATTTATACAGCGCGGAAAGAACATCGGTGAAAACGGCCAGAAATAATACCGGTATCGTTAGTCCTGCCATTACAGCCAGAACGATTGCAAATCGATAGGTCATCAGAAGAAGGACAGACATAGCGGCAGCGCAGAATATGGATGTGGTTATCCATGAAAACTCACTGGTTAGTCCCAGCATATCCAGTACGAAAAGCTGAACTCCCAGGGCGCTCAGGTAGGCACATAGAATGTGCAGGAATAAATCCATATTCCATTTGGACGTCATAGGCCTTCTTCCTCCTTTGCAGCTGCTGCCGGGACGGGAACAGGAGGTGAAAGCAGAATGGTCTGGATGCCTTTGTCGGAACACAGGTGCGAAAGCACCTGCTGCTCTGCCTGATAACCCGCCTGCGGAATAAAACAGACGGAAACCGACGAGTAATCACCGGCGCGGTACGTAAGAAAGGAGAGGGGCGACGCTGTGACGGCCATGGTGAAAACCGTAAGCGTCGATTTCTCTGCAAGGACATACCCTGCAATCAGTTCCTTGTATTCGGAAGGAATTTCATTTGTGAATTCGCGCTGCGCGAGAAAACAGCGTGCTGCTTCCCACGCATTTGAATGGACCAGCGAGAAACGCCCGTCATTTTTGGAGCTGTATCCGAGAATGACCATGGGAATCTGCTCGAGAAGAAGCGCGTGGCAAAGGCTTGCCGCACTGCAGAGCATCAGATCCTTGCTTTTGACGGCAGCTTCACCGGAAAGCGGTGAGTCCGTCAAATCCAGATATATCAGATGCAGCTCCTTGGCGCCCTTTTCATATTCCTTCACGTGAAGCTTCCCGATGCGGGCAGAATACTTCCAGTGAATGCTGCGCATGTTGTCCCCCCGCTCATACTCGCGTACGCCGACGGCTTCCGCACGTTCCCGTGTTTTTCTGACAGGAAGCATGATCTCGTCATAAAGGAGGTCGGCATGTAAAAAAGTAGAAGTGTCGGGAAGAATAGTCACATAAATAGGATTTCTATACAAATAGCGGTCCGCAGGGACCTTTATGTGCCATAGTCCGAAAATGTCGGTAATTTCGACCTCTGTCACCTCCAACGGAAAGGTTCCGCAGTATGGTGACACAATGCTCAGGGGCACAGGCGTTGTTTTTCGAAAAGAAGGGGAGACGTAAAAATCCCTGTGGGGTGTATGTGCCTCGGAAATATCAGGGATACTGACGGATATCTTCGCATGGGCAACCGGAAGGAACCTGGATTTGGGCAGAAGTTTCCAGGTAAAAGGCTGCTTTTTCTCAGCAATACGGGAAGAAAGGTTCGTGCGCATGCTGAATGAAAAAAACGACAGGAGCAGCTGGAGCACAGAAATAACGAAAACAATCGCAAAAAGGAAAAAGGCATAATAATATACGGCCATTCCGGAATACAGAACGGCCCAGAGGCACAGCGCCCATAACAGGAAAAACCCGATGCGCCGCCCTCTCATATTATTTGGGAACAGGGAGCGTATGAAGAAGCTCGGTAAGAACCCCGTCCGGTGTTTTTCCGGCTGCATTGGATTCGGATCGAAGGGAGAGGCGGTGCGCGAGGACGGGCAGGCACATCTGCTTGATATCCTGAGGAGTCACGTAGTCACGTCCTTCAAGAAGCGCGAGCGCCTTGGAAGTCTGCATCAGGTGGATGGAAGCCCTCGGGCTGATTCCCAGCTTGAGGTCGGGATGTTTTCTTGTTGCGGCAGCGATTTTGGCAATATATTGCTTGATGGAGTCGGCACAGTAAATGTTTCGCGCCGCTTCCTGCAGGTCCGTGATTGTCTCGGAGAGAATTACGGGCTGAAGTGATGATGCAGCGGGGCACTCATCAACGCGGGTCATAATCGTCATCTCCTGTTCAACTGTCGGATAGCCCATATGGATGGAGAGACAGAAACGATCCAGCTGCGCTTCCGGAAGGGGAAAGGTTCCCGCATGCTCAATCGGGTTCTGTGTGGCAAGGACCATAAAGGGTGCCGGAAGCGGATAGGTAATTCCATCCACGGTTACCTGGTGTTCCTGCATGATCTCCAAAAGACTTGACTGGGTCTTGGGCGATGTACGATTGATCTCGTCGGCCAGGATGATCTGGTGCAGGACCGGACCCGGCCTGAACTCAAACTCCTGCGTCTTCATATTGAAAATAGAGAAACCCGTGATATCTGACGGCATCACATCAGGCGTGAACTGGATTCGCGCAAAACTGCAGGCAAGGGATCTTGCCAGGGAGTATACCATAGTGGTTTTGCCGATTCCGGGTACGTCCTCAAGGAGTGCGTGACCTTTGCTTAAGAGGGCAATAAGCAGCAGATTTACGGCAGCATCCTTGCCGACCATAATCTTCTGCATATTCTGCCGTACGTTCTGGATCTGTTCAAGAATTTGTTTCTGATCCATGTAAGATACCTCCGCAAACCAATTTTATATATCATAACATTTTGATAAAAGAAGCAACAGGTACATTCGGTTTTACCACTATTTTCTCTATATTGACACAAAAAACTGTGCAAGTGACTAAACGCCAAAAGGTAGGTATGCGCACAAAATCAACGTATAATGTATAATGCTTTGTAAATTGTGAGGGAGATTAATGATAAAACCAGGTAAAAACAAGATTAAGATAATAATTTCACTTGTCGCCACGATTGTTCTGATGACACTTCTGTTCGCAAATACCGCTTCGTTCCGGAATATAAGTGTCAGTTCCAATGTTGGAAACAGCTCCCGTACAATGGGTTCACTGACAATGGATACACCGTACCGGCAATTTTTTGTTCCTGCCCAGGCGGAACTTACCTATATTGAAATTCGCTTTGCTACGTATACGGATGAGACCGCAAAAGGAACCGTCCAATTTGCACTTCTTGATGATGCCGGCAAAACCCTCTCAACCCGGACCGTGCCGATTAAGGACTTGCAGGACGATACATATTACCGGTTTGATACAAATGTGAAGCTTGATACGGCCCGGACATACTCCTATACACTCAGCGCTGTTGATAACGGATGGGATAAAGCCCCCATTGCCTGGGTTTCGGCACCTACCGGTCAGGAGCAGACGAGCCTGGTACTTCCGGGTGTTTCGCTGGAAACACCCTATCAGACCAATGCCCAGTACGGCTATTCGTATTTTAATACCGCTGCCTTTGTCGGCAGTGTGTTCCTGATTCTGCTTTGCGGTGCGGTAATGCTTCTTGAAGTTGAGATCCCTGAAAAGTTCCGTGCCCATGCCGGACGACTGCTGTTGTTTCTTACACCGGTAGCCATGTTTTTCCTTGTAGAAGCGTTGAACGACAACTCGGCCCTTGATAAAAGGGTCCAGGTATATTCGCTCAATTATGTGTATTACTTTATTTTGTATGTAATTGTCTTTGTGCTGATCAACAGGCTGAAAATCAGCATGGTTATCTCCAATACTTTTATATATATACTTGCAGTCATAAACTATTTCAAGCTTATGTTCCGCGGAGAACCCCTGCAGCCGTGGGATATCTTTTCTGCAAAGACGGCAATGAATGTAGCGGCAAGTTATTCGCTGAGCCTGACGGTAGTTCTGATCATGACTTTCCTGTTTTTTATTCTGCTGAACCTTATCTCCTGGAAGGTGGATTACTCACTGTCACGTATCCGCAGCCGCAT
The DNA here is from genome assembly GCA_037143795.1 of Eubacteriales bacterium. Classification (GTDB taxonomy): domain Bacteria; phylum Bacillota; class Clostridia; order Saccharofermentanales; family Saccharofermentanaceae; genus Firm-13. The sequence continues at coordinate 53,860 of JBAWXZ010000014.1, forward strand.
TTTTGTCGGAGCTGCAAGCACCGTACTTGCGGTTTTCCTGGTCTTTTCCCTCTTTGGGACAGACCGGTATGCGCTTGCGGCCTTTAATTTTATGCAGAAGATCGGCATAACGAACAACGTGTGGAACCAGACCTCCAATTATGAGCAGAACGGACTGGTTATCGCTTTCACGATGAACGCACAGTATATGAATGTTGATAAACCCGGTTCATACAGTGCACAGGCCGTGGCTGATATCAAATCCCGGATCGAGGGAAACACCGCGGTCCTGACAGAGGTCCCCGGAATGGAAACGTCCGATGAGACAGCAGCAAATGGTACTCAAGCCGGGACGGTTCCCATGACAACCGCAACACCTGCAGCAACCGCAACACCTGCGGCAACGGCAGCACCTGCCGCAGCGGCGGATTCTTCGCCGGTTACTTCTGCAGGCACTCCCGCACCTGTGACGCAGGATACGGTATCGAAACCCAATATTATTACAATCATGTGTGAATCCTATGCGAATCTGGAGACCGTTGCAGAATATACGACCAATATGGAAGTCACACCATTTTATGACACCGTTTCCGACAATGTCATAAAAGGCAGCCTGTATGTATCGACATACGGCGGCGGAACGGCAAATACGGAATTCGAATTCCTTACAGGGAACTCGACGGCTTTCCTGCCTAAGGGAAGCATACCTTATCAGCAGTACATTGACGCCCCGACGGGATCCCTTGCCAGGATTCTTAAATCCAACGGATATTCAACAATTGCCGTTCACCCCTATCTGGCAAGCGGCTGGAATCGTACAAGCGTTTATAATAATCTTGGATTCGACCAGTTCCTGTCCATGGATGACTTTACCAATCCGTCTTATATGAGAGGGTATATCAGTGACGCATGCTCATACGACAAACTGATAGAACTATATGAGAGCAAGCCGGAGGGACAGCCGATCTTTCTTTTCAATGTCACTATGCAGAATCATGGCGGATACACGAATGAATATGCGAATTTTACCGAGGACGTGAATCTCCCTGAGTATCCGGGTGAATTTCCGGAGACGGAGCAGTACCTGTCGCTTATCCATCAGTCCGATGCAGCGCTTAAGGACCTGATCGATTACTTCTCAACTGTGGATGAACCTACAGTAATCTGCTTTTTCGGCGATCATATGCCTAACATGAAAAATAATTTTTATGAGACGATTCTCGGCGAGAAACTGTCCGACCTTACCGCCGAGGAAATGCTTAAGCTCTACCAGACTCCGTTCCTTATCTGGGCCAATTATGATATAAAAGAGCAGGAAATCGATAAAATCAGCGCCAATTATCTGTCAACGCTGCTCCTGCAGACGGCCAACATTCCGCTGCCGGATTATAACGCATACCTGAGCAGCCTGTACCAGACTTTTCCGGTCATTGATGCCCTGGCCGTGATTGATTCGGAAGGAAATACTTATCAGTCGGCTGAGGACGTCCCGGGGAATGAAGCGATTTCCGAATATTCCATACTTGCATATAATAATCTGTTTGACAAAAGCGGCCGGGATGCTACACTCTTTGATAGTGCCCCTTCAGCAGCAGCGGGAGAAGGCGTAATGATGTCCGGACTGCCGCTCTCCGGTTCGTCTGAAGAAACAGGCGTTGACGGGACAGATCAGGCATCACCCGCAACAGGTGCATCAGGTATCATCGCACCGGTGACAGTAACCCCCGCAGCCTGACTGAGGTAGCATATGCAGGTTTATTCCACAAATCATCCGGATAAGGATCCTTCGGAGAACCCTGAGATAATGGCGCGTTTTTCCACACGCAGGGTGTCTGAACCTGACACGGATTCACGGGAGCGGTATATTGCTTTTCTGACGCCTGATGAGGTCGCGGATATCAGAAAAGATCTGCAGTTTCCGGATTATGCGATTCAGGAATGCATAAATAATTCAGTTCAGACACCGAAAGTTGAAATGCTGGAAGATCTGACCTATGGTGTGCTGAATCTGCTTACAAACGGCGAGACAGGCATGGGATCGGAAGAGATCGTATTCTTTCTCACCCCTACGGGCCTTGTAATCGTTTCCCGGCCGTGCGATCTTATCGACAGTGTAAAGAAAGCCATTCTTTCTGAATTTACATCAAAACAAATGCTGCCTGTTTTGCCTGAAAAGACACTTTTCTTTCTGTTTGAGAAAATTATAGCCCATGACGTTGCCCTGATGCGCGAAATAGACGAAGCGGAGACCGTGCTTGAAGAGAAGCTTCTGGCAGGCGAGAAACTTGATTATCCGGTTATTATTTTCCGTTTGAGACAGAAAACACTTCATCTGATGCAGTATATGGGACTTATGGTTGACTTATCGGATATACTGGTAGAGAACAACAATAACGTTATCCCGGATGAGGCTGACCATATGTTCCACTTGATCGGCACCCGTCTGGACCGTCAGGAACGGGCATCTGTAACCCTTCGTGAGAGTGTCATGCAGCTGCGGGAGGCTTATCAGTCCCAGGTGGATATTGATGCCAACCTTATGATGCGATTGTTTACCGTAGTATCCACAGTCTTCCTGCCGCTCATGGTGATGACCAGCTGGTACGGCATGAATTATAAATTTATGCCTGAAATATCAAAACAATACGGATATCCGCTGTTTGTTCTGCTGGCAATTCTTGTTACCATCGCGACAATCTGGTATTGCAAAAAAAAGAAATACCTGTAATGACCGGGCTGACAAAAGCCCTTTTACCAAGAAAGGATCTAAATGGAAATAAACACGTTCGCTGACCTTGCCCTCTCCAAAGAAATCACAAAGGCCCTTGAAAAACTGGAACTGCACACTCCTACATCCGTCCAGAAACAAGCGATTCCCGTCATGATGGACGGATATAATATTATCGCCAAAGCCCCGACCGGTACCGGCAAAACCTTTGCTTACGGAATCCCCCTTCTCGAATACCTGAATATGGATGCGAAATTCGTGCAGGATCTGATTCTGTGCCCGACCCGGGAGCTTGCACTTCAGATTTGTTCGGAACTTAAAAGCATTGGCCAGTATATTCATGGCCTTAAGATCTGTGCGGTGATCGGCGGACAAAGCCTTGATAAGCAGTTCAAGGAACTTGCCGCACATCCCCAGATTGTCGTTGCGACACCCGGGCGTCTCCTCGATCATGTGAGCCGCCGGACAATAGACATTTCGTCCGTGTACAGTGTTATCCTGGATGAAGCCGACGAAATGCTTAACATGGGATTTATTAAGGATATTCGCAAAATTCTCGATCTTACCCCGAATGAAAAGCAGGTTGCATTATTTTCGGCTACGATGTCCAGGGATGTTATGGATATTTCCTGGCAGTATTTTCAGGGGGCGGTCGATATTGATGTTGCGCCCAAGGCTGAAGACATGCCGAAGATCAAACAATATTCGATGATGGTTGCAGAGAAGGATAAACTCGATACCCTTCTCAAAATTATGGAGACAAAAAAACTCTCCAAGATCATTGTGTTCTGCAACACCAAGACACGTGTCCGCCATCTGACTGAGCGGCTCCAGCGGGCCGGTATTGCTGCGGACTGCCTGCACGGGGATATCAATCAGAACACCAGGAACCGTATTATGGACGGTTACCGCAACGGGAGTTTCCCGATCCTTATTGCGACCGACATAGCTGCCAGAGGCATCGATGTCGCCGATGTTGACGGAGTTTTCAATTATGATGTGCCGAAAGAGAATGATTACTACCTTCACAGGATCGGACGTACCGGACGTGCCCAGAAAAAGGGTGCTGCCTATACGCTGGTTTCCTATCTTGAGACACAGCGCATGGAAGAAATTATCAAATATACTAAGGTTGAGGTCGAAGACCTTTCGAAAATTATTTAAAGGAATAGAATTCCTGTATTATTCAACACGATTCTTTCATAAAAGGAGTCGTGTTTTTTGTGTTTTCAATTAAAAATGATTAACCGGCACTGGTTATGTTAAAAAATAAATTGATTTTAATATAATGGCTTGAGTTATTAATCTGAGAGGCTTAATATAACTTTCGAGAAAGAAATTTATGCAAGGCGGTGAGTATATGAGAGACGGAGCTCGAAAAAAAGTCACTATGAGTGACATTGCCGCACAATTGGGTGTAAGCAATGTAACGGTTTCCAACGCCCTGTCCGGGAAAAAGGGTGTCAGCCCGACTGTACGCGATGAAGTTTATCAAAAGGCTGACGAGATGGGATATAAAAATCTGAAAGCTTCTCCCAAGCCGGATAGTGATTCAATAGAAGGCTGTGATATAGGCATACTGACAGCTCAGCGTTATATTCATATCAGCCCATCATTTTATTGGGAGATGTATCGGAAAATTGCCGTTGAGCTTAAGCTCAGGGGTCTATACAGTATTTTTGATATTTTATCCTCTGAGGATGAGGAGTCCCTCACTGTTTCAAAGATGATTCTTGAGAAGAGGGTTTCGTCCCTGATTATTATTGGCCGGCTGACACCGGAATACCTGCAGTGCATAGCGGATACAGGCATTTCCTGTGTGTATCTGGACTTCTACGAGAAAAATTTTGATGTGGATTCCATCGTTACGGATAATTTTTTCGATATGTACCTTATGACGGACTACCTTATTCAGAATGGACACAGCCGGATCGGATTTATCGGCAATGTCCTTGCTTCGACAAGTATCCTGGACCGGTATATGGGTTTTTATAAGGCGATGATCGAACATCAGCTGGAACCAAGGCGTGACTGGCTTATTTCGGATCGGACGAACAATGGGATAAACATTGATTTTGTTCTGCCTGCGGACATGCCGACGGCATTTGTATGCAACTGTGATGAAGCAGGATATCGCTTTGTTAAATTCCTTCAGTTAAATGGCTATCGTGTCCCTGAGGATATATCTGTTGTCGGGTTTGATAACTACTCTACGGCGGACATCACATCGACTCCCCGTATAACGACCGTTGAGGTCAATATGAAAGGGCTGGCAGTGTCAGCGATTGACACTATTGTAAAAAGATACAAGAATCCGGCCTACCGGGCCGGACGCGTGCAGATCGGCGGTAAAATCGTCATAAAGGATTCCGTGAAGCCTATTCCCCGCTGAATGTGCCGTTAACAATATGTTGAATATTCTTTTCAGGGAATTGGTGTAATTTTCCGGCTGTGTCGTTCTTCCCAGGTGTTGATATGCACATGCTAACCGCATTCCAGGTATTAATTGTAAATTGCAGTTCCGTACGGACCGGTTCTGGCAATAATAAATAACTGTCATTTCTGCCGTATCCGGCAGGGCAATAAGGAGTAATTTATGTACCCGTTCAAATTGAAACCGGCTGTAAAAGACTATATGTGGGGCGGAGACCGCCTCAAACACGAATACGGCATAGAATCACCGGATTCGATCATTGCTGAGGCATGGATGCTTTCGTGCAATGCCAATGGAGCTTCTACAATTATGAACGGTTCCCTGGCCGGAAAATCGCTGGCTGATGCGCTTTTTTCAGATGTTGAAAAAGCCCTCGGGATAAACAATTCATTTGCTGTTTATTTCCCTGTTCTTATCAAATTCATTGATGCCAGGGACGATCTTTCCATACAGGTTCATCCGAGTAATGGATATGCTTGGGAAAATGAGGGGGAATTCGGGAAAACCGAAATGTGGTATGTCCTCGACGCACAGGAAGGTGCCTTCCTTTACTATGGCTTTTCAAGGGCGGTCACCAGGGAAGAACTGAGGGAAAGGATTGAAGACAATACGATCATTGAAATTCTGAACCGTGTCACAGTCAAAAAGGGTGATGTCTTCTTTCTTGAAGCCGGCACGATTCACACGATTGGCAAAGGCATCATGATTGCCGAAATCCAGCAGAATTCCGACTCGACATACCGGGTATATGATTATAACCGTACGGATTCCGACGGCAAAAAGCGCGAACTTCATATAGAGAAGGCACTTGATGTAATAAACACTAATTTTGTTCCCGGTATACCCAAAGAGCATGCAGCTTTACAGAAACCGGGATACCGTGTCACGCGCCTTGCTTCCTGCGTATATTTTACAGTGGACCACCTGTCGATCGATTCTTTTGCAAAGCTTGAATGTGACGGGAAGTCCTTCACGTCGCTTCTGTTAATAGAAGGCAGCGGAAATATTCGTTTTGATAATCGTGAATATGGGGAAGACGGTGCGATTGCTGTTTCCAAAGGAGACTCGCTGTTTTTACCTGCCGGTACAGGCGCCTACCGCATTGAAGGCCGGTGTTGTGTCCTGGTAACCGTCAGATAATATGAGGCATTACATAAGCGGTGAAAATATCCGCAGAAGAAGCCCGAATGCAGACCGGAGGGTCCCGACTTTCTTTAAATCTTCAACAGTTACCCGGTAACTCCGGGCTACGGCGGATTCGATATCATGCTTTACATCGGCGACGGCTTTTTTGCCGCAGAACCAGATGCCATCCTCATACTGGCTGTAAAAACTGCGGTTATCAAGATTGATCGTGCCGACTAATGCATGAATGTCGTCGGCTACGACCATTTTGGCATGCATCATACCGGGCGAAAAGCGGTACACCTCGACTCCGGCTTCAAGCAGCGCCGGGAAAAAACTCCGGGTTACTTCAAAAACATACCAGTGATCCAATTGATACGGGACGAGAAGGACAACGCGCACGCCGCTTAGGGCGACGCGGCAGATCGTGTCAATCAGCGCCTGGGACACGGCAAGGTATGGTGTAGTCAGATAGACGTATTTCTGGGCTGATTCAATCATACGGAAAATCAAGCCTTCTGCAGGATTACTGGGGTTGTTTGACGGACCGTCGCAAAACACCTGGCAGTATCCCTCTTCGCCGCTGCGAAGACCGGGCCGGTACGTCTCATATGACTTCGAAAGCTTCTTTACCGTCTGATCCCACATATCAATGAAGGTAACCGTAAGGCCGAACACGCCCTGCCCGTCGAGCCGCACGCCGGTATCCTTCCAGTATCCGAAAGGAGACGTGTAGTTTGCGTATTCATCAGCAAGGTTCACTCCGCCTGTATAACCCATCTCTGAGTCTATAATTACAATTTTCTGGTGGTTTCTATAATTCAGGTACAGGTTATTCAGATAACGGTGAGTGGGGTTAAACAGCTCGACATGGATTCCCTTATCATTCAGCTCGTTTATAAATTCGGTGGAAATATTGAACATAGTACCGGCATCATCCAGAAGGAGCCGGATTTCAACACCAAGGAGAGCCTTTTCACAGAGTACTTTATAGAACTGCTGCCAGAGCCTGCCGTCACGCAAAATAAAGAAAGACAGAAAAATGCTTTTCCGGGCATTCCTGATGCTGGCAAGGCAATCCTCGAAAAGTTCTTCCCCGCTCGGGAAATAGGTGATTTTAGTCTGGGCATATACAGGGAAGCCATGCGCTCTCAGGTAACGGCTGGCATTCCATACCGTAGGGTATTTCAGGGACAAATCCAGGTCGCAGCGACCGGCAGTCTCCTGCAAATCATCCGAGTAGGTAATTCTTGCTTCAAAAGCATCTTTCTGCGATGCAATCTCCTCGGCATGCCGCTTTGTGCCGTGCCGGGGAAGCCCCCACATCAGATAAATGATAAGCCCGAACGCAGGAAAGAGTGCAATCAGCAGCAGCCAGAACGGCCGGGTAGAAGGGTTGTCGTGATGCGCAGACACATAGATAAAGGCAATGAAAGAAACAATATACAAAATAATCATAACTGCAACGGACAGCCGCTGCAGAAAAATCGAAAGGACAGCGGCAAGCGCAGCCTGAAGGATCAGACCAATTGCAAGTACCACAAGCCTGACAGTGGCGCTTACCAAAATGCGTCTCTCTTTATCTCCCCGCGTTGACATGAGACCTCCACAAGACAGGGTTTTTCGGATATAATAATTCTTTACATGCATATTACCGTATAATCCCTGCATACGGTCAGGTGATATTAATATAAATTTTTCACTAAAAGTTATATTACTTGAGTAAAGGTTTTTGTCATGCTAAAATTAGTATCATTATAACATGGTTATGTAATTTATAGGAAGGGTGGAAAATGGTCAATCAATCCCGCAAAATCAAGATCCTGCACGCTGCAGATTTCCATCTTGGATCTCCGTTTACAGGCCTGTCCGCCCAGAAAGCAGCCATCCGCCAAGGCGAACAGAGAGCCGCTTTCCGTGCTGTTATTGATCTGTGCCGGCGGGAAGAAATACAGATTCTCCTTCTTGCGGGAGACCTTCTGGACCAGCTTCGCTTCCCTGCGGAGCACCTCCGCTCGCTTATAGACAGTTTTAGAGGAATTCCGGATACTGCGGTAGTTATTGCTCCCGGCAATCATGATCCCTTCACAAAGGATTCCCCCTATATGACGCAGGAATGGCCGTCGAATGTCCATATTTTTACCGGTGAATTCTCATCGTTTTCCTTTCCTGAACTCGGGACTGTTGTGTGGGGCGCGGCGTTTACAGGAATTCGTGCAGTACGCACGCTTTGTCCGCCGGCGTTTTCGGTCCGGCAATCCGGGTATCCGGAAGATACGATTCACATCGTGCTTATTCATGGGGAAATAACGGACAGCCCTACCGAGAATCGTTCCTATAATCCGGTACCGAAGGAGTGGATTGCGAAAAGCGGTGCGGATTATGTTGCACTCGGGCATGTACACGACAGGAGCGGCCTGTGCAAAGCCGGAAATACCTTTTATGCATATCCCGGATGCCCGGAGTCGCGCGGCTATGATGAACCCGGCCCGCGCGGTGTCTATCTGGGTACTCTTACCGGAGGAGGTGCGGAGATTTCTTTCGTTCCGGTTAATCAGAGGAATTATTACTGCCCGGATATTGCTGTTGACGGTTCCGATACACAGCAGCAGCTTGAAGACAGAATCTTAGCTTTCCTTCGCAGCTCTTTTGGAGAAGGCTACACGCGTGCTGCTTACCGGATTACGCTCTCGGGAGCGCTTCCTCCGGATTTCTCACCTGTTCTGTCAAGCCTGCGCGAAAGACTGTCATCGATTGTTTTTGACGTGCGTATCAAGGACCGGACGCGTTCGTTCTCGAATCCCGAGGAACTTCGACGGGAGACCTCCCTTAAGGGGGCTTTTGCCGATCGCCTTCTGGGCAGACTGGAACAGGCACGTGCAGCCGGGGATGCAAAACAAATCGAAGAGTTCGGGCAGGCGCTTACGCTGGGGCTCAGGGCATTTGAAGGGGAGGTGAATTATTGTGAAGATCAATAATCTGCACATAACCGCCTTCGGAAAGCTCACTGATATTACGATGGACTTTGAACCCGGCATGAATTTGTTTACCGGGGATAATGAATATGGGAAGAGTACGATTCTTTCCTTCATCCGGGCGATGTTCTACGGATTTTCAGGCCGGGCTTCGACCCGTATAAGGGATAATGACCGCAGAAAATTCACACCATGGAGCGGCAAGCCCTTTGGGGGATCCATAGAATTTCAGCATGCAGGGAAGACATATCTTCTTGAAAAAACATTTTCCAGAAAAAAAGCGGATGATAAGGTTGTACTGACTCTTCTTCCATCCGGTCAAAAGACGGATCTTGCTCAAAAAGAAGTCGGCGAATATCTTTTTGCAATCAGCGAATCTGAGTTTGTAAATACGGTTTTTGTCGGACAGCTTTCCAGCAATATTGTGGGAACTGACAAGGAAACGGCTGATATATCGGCCCGGCTGGCCAATCTTGCCGATACGGGAAGCGAACTGTTTTCATATGAGGAAATCAAAGCCCGGCTCGTCAGCGCCTCATCAAAGCTATATGCGCTTCGCGGCTCAGGCGGTCTGATCCCCCGCATCGAAGACGAACTCGCTGACCTGGAAGAAAAAGAAAAAGATCTGTCCGACTCGCAGGAGCAGACGGAAATACTGGGAAGAGAAATTGAAGACAGCCTCGAGAGGCTCAAACGCATCAGCGAAGGTATTCTTTCGACCGGCCGGCTGCTTGATGAGAAGAAGAAAAAGAGCGAACTTTTGCTGGCCGATATTCAGCAAAAGGATATCTGCCTGCAGAAGGTACTCCAAAAAAAGCTTCTCGACGAGGAACGGGCCAGTGCGAATGCTGCCTTTGAAAATGCCCGCCGCGAACATATGCTGCAGAGGCAGGAAATGCTGCGGCAGCTTGCGGAAGAGCGCTGCCGCGCAGAAGAAGAACTGGGCCGCCTGCATATTCAGAATGACCGGATCAGGGAGCGTTCCGCACTTCTTACCGCCGACATAGACGCCCTGCTTAAGGCCGAAGATACACAGTGCCGCGAAAACAAGGCCCTGTATGATAACAAAGCGAATGAAACAGCGCAGCTCGAGGAAGAGATCCTTGCTGTAAGTTCGGAAATCAAGGCGCTGATTCAACAGCGGGAAGAGGCCCGAAAAGGGCTGACTACCATTTTTGTATACAAAATGCATATCAGAAGGTATGAAATTCTATTTATTGCGGCCCTTGCAGTCAGTTTGACTGCATATGCTTTCATGCGCGACCCCGTTCAGCTGGCCGGACTGATATTCCTTGTTTTGGCAATCGGACTTCATCTTTCCAACTGGTTTCAGATACGATCCGTCGAAAAGGCGATCATTGAAAAAAGCCTGTCCCACGAAGCCAAGATGAAAATTTATGAAAACGCTGCTGCTTCCCAGTATGACAGGCAGACGGCGCTTGCCGACTCACAGAAACGGCTGGAAGAGCTGCACATGCAGAAGATTCGCATCAGGGAGAACGAACAGAAGGATCTGGAATTCAATGATCATTTGTTAACGCTGGCACAGGAACACCTTTCTGCCTGCAGAGCCAGAGCGGACCAGTTTTCGGTTCCTTCAGGGGAAGAGGCCGGCGCCGTGCATATTGCGGGGCCCGGGACAGAGACCATTCAGGAGAACCCGGAGAACCCGGAGAACCCGGAGAACCCGGAGACCGTCATTGATACTGCGGCACTTGAAATGCAGATGAAATCGGATGAACTGCAGCTGTCGGGCATCCGTAATGAGATTTCAATGATATTACTGCAGGAGGAAAAGCTGAAAACGGAAATTACGGCGATCCGTGTCGATATAGCGCGCAGGGAAACCACACGTGAGAACCTTCTGTCCCAGGAAACCGACCGTTCGTGGCTTCTCGAGCAGCGTGCGCTACTGACCGAAAGGCTTGACGACGCTAAAGCATATCACCGCGCCCTTCTGACAGCACAGCAGGTGCTCGATGAGGCTTTTTCAGAGATGGAAGATTATTTTGCCCCGCAGGTGAATGAAAAGGCAGGGGGATATCTGGAAAAACTGACGGAGGGGGCCTACTCCACACTGCATGTCGATCGTTCTTTCGGCATTGACATAGCATCGGAGGGATCGTATTCATTTCATAAATCAGACTTTTTCAGCGGCGGGACGGTAGATCAGATCTATTTTGCCCTGCGCCTTGCGATTGCGGATCTCGTTCAGCCGTCGGATGACAAAATGCCTCTCCTTCTTGACGATACCTTTGTACAGTACGACGATAAAAGGGCAAAGGCTGGACTGGCTTTGCTGGATGAGTTATCCTTAGATAGACAGGTCGTGTTATTTAGCTGCCACGGTCGAATGAACGGCCTGTATACATCGATAAAAGAAGACAAGGGAAGTTTGAAGTGATTAACAAAACCGCTTTCCGAATAACCAGATCCAAAACCAGAACGGCCGGAAGCTATCTTCTCATTCGTTTTGTTCTGTGCTTCGCCTGTGCGCTTCTTGGTTTTCTAGCGGTTTCCCAGTATAAATCCCTGCAGAAGACCCCCGAAGAAAAATTCATTGAAGGCAAAACCACGGATGAACTGTCTAACGACTACATCACACTATATAACAAAAATCTCGCATTGGTTGACCGCAGCGGTCAACTCACAAAGAATGCAAGCGATCTGGATGCGGTCAGAAACGGTGATGCGGAACTCCAGACAATCCTGCTCGATGAATTAGCGGCAGCCAGGCGGCAGGCAGGCCTTCTGGCAGTAACCGGCAATGGAATAAGCGTTGTAATCACACCCGATAAAAAAGTTCCGATTACCTCGAATATGCTGATTCAATTTGTTAACGAAATAAAGGCTGCTGATGCGCTGGCGATTTCGATAAATGATCAGAGGGTTGTGCCTATGACAGAGATACGGGATACGGTAAGCGGATTTTCCGTCAACGGGGAACAGTTCTCATACGCCAGCCCCATCACGATTCTTGCCCGGGGCAACGGGGTGGATATGTACAGTGCCCTGCAGATGGTAGGCGGAGTATTGGACAAATGGGCGCAAAGTCATATTGACGTGCATGTGGATATAGTCGACAATTTAACTGTCCCGGCTTTGGGAGAGAAACAGCAGGAAAAAATGAGCCTTGCTGCTTTTTCCGTTTATAAGACGACACCCGTGCCCGGCAAGGCAACGGATTCAGAATAGAGAGGAAATGATAATGCGCAGAGAAAAAGCTATTAATGTATTTCTCTTTTTTCTCCTGCAGGCAATGCTTTTTGTCTGCTTTTGCCCCATTTATTTCTCGGTTGGTGTAATACACGTACGTATGGTATCTTTGCCGGAGCGGATGTTCAGCCTGCTTTTTGTCCTGCTGTGGCTTTCGCTGTGTGTTTATACCGCCTGGAAGAAACGTCTGTCGCTTCTTGTCGGAGGCGCCCTGTATGCAGTCATGGCATATCTTCCGGGCTGGTTTCTCCCGCATCTGGCGGTTCCTGCCGGCAGCGTCAGGGAACAGGGTCTGATAGCAGGCCTTATGGAGACATTCTTTAACAAAATGTATGAATTGGTCAATGCTCCGCTTGCCGGTGTTTCACTTTTATTTTCCGAAAAATCATCGACAAGCATCAGCAGGTGGCTTCTTCCGATATTGCTGATTTCCTATGCAGGCACGCACCTGTTCCGGTTCTACCATAATGCTTATCTGGCGGAACAGCTGCATCTTGATGAAACAACTTATTTTTCCAATCCGTCACTTGCGCGGGAATTGGCAGTCGCACCGGGTTCAGCGGTTTCATCCGGTATGGCGCCAACGGATAAACAAGCTCCGGAAACAACTGACAGTAAGCCGGGTACGCCGCCTGCCGCTCTTCCGGGAAGTGCGCCGATTGCCCTTCCGGCCAATATGCCTGTCGGTGCCGGGGATAACGGGCCGGATGACAGTGACCAGACGCGCCTGCATTTTCCCGGTATGAATAAATAGACTTGCGTACTCACGTGAACTATAATAAAATAATCTAAATTACGACTCCTTGTTTTCATAATCACGAGACGAAGAGGTGACAAACATGTCAAACAATAAAGCTTTCTGGCGCGCCTGGCTGGAAGGAAATCCTGAGAAAATCGAACAGACGCAGGTTTCTCCGGAGACTGTTTCACAGCCCTCCGATTCGCTTGAAGAAGGCCTCCGGGAGTTGTCCTGGATTGACTCCGGGCGGGCAGCTGTCAAACGCTTCAGAAAGAAAACGGAAGAGAGCATAGGGGAAGAGATCGGAAACAGCATAACCCATGGTGTTATGGCTCTATTTATGCTCTGCATGCTCCCCTTTGCGGCAATCCGGGCATACACGAGGGCCCTGCCGGGGAAAGAGACCCTTGATGCTTTCGGCGTTTCCGTGTTTGTTATTTCCGTCTTCTTTATGTTCCTTGCATCGACTATCTATCATTCCATGGCACACGGAACAACACATAAATCCGTGATGAACCGGATAGATCATATTATGATTTATGTCGCAATTGCAGGGACCTACACGCCGATCTGCCTTTCCATCATCGGCGGTACCCTCGGTCTGTGGCTTTGCATTGCCCAATGGTCCTTTGTAATTGCGGGTGCGCTATTCAAATCGCTCGCTTTTTCCAAAACAGCACGTTCCTATATCATTACAATTTCCATCTACCTCCTGATGGGCTGGATGGTCATGCTTTGCATGCCGGCCCTGATCAGCGGCACAACGGCACCGGCCTTCTGGCTCATTGTTGCCGGAGGCGTATGCTACACATCCGGAGTTGTGAGTTTTTCAATGAAATTCCCGTTTGCCCACATGGTGTGGCATTTCCTTGTGGATTTTGGTGCCCTGTGTCATTTCCTTGCGATTGTATTCTTCATGCGCTGAATTCCAGACGGCTTAGAAAACAAGGCGTTTGAGGACGCTTTGCCACTTTGTTATTTCGTTGACAGCCAACTGCGCCCGTGATAGACTGATACTGATTTTCGAAACTTTCGATTATTTTGCAGTTTCGCAAACCAGTATGCAAAAAGATGGGTGTGAATGTATGGCAACCATTAAAGATATCGCTAAAAAACTGGGTATTTCAGTCAGCTCTGTCTCAAAAGGATTAAGCGGTGCGAGTGACGTCAGCGAAGATACCAGGCAGCTGATTCTGAATACCGCCCTTGAGATGGGTTATGTATCGCGTCGAAGCAAGACGGATACCAATGCCCGCAAGGTCTGCATATTTGTTGAAAATATGGGATATGAGCGCATTGAGCAGTTCGGCTATGAAATTATCGTCGGATTCAGACTTGCAGCAACCGAGAAGCAATGGGATGTGGATATTGTCCCTATCGCCATGGACCGGCATTTCGATTACGACTACGAAGAATATATGACTAAGAATAATTATTCCGCAGGATTTCTTTTGGGTTTTTCCCTTCATAATGATTTTTTGAAGCAGCTGGCGCGCACAAGTATTCCCACTGTTCTTCTGGACAATGTTGTATATAACCGGTATGTCGCATGCGTAGGCATTGACAACCAGCAGGGAATTGTATGTTCCGTGGAGCATCTGGCAAAACTGGGGCACACCGTCATCGCCATGATGAACGGAGAGCTGCACAGCCGTGTTTCACAGGAAAGACTGCAGGGATTCAAGTTGGGCATGTCCAAGTGCAATCTCCCGATACACAAGGAATTAATTGCGCACGGCGATTATACAGCTTCGTGTGCAGCGCCGCATGTACAGGGATTTATTGATAACGGCGCAACGGCGATTGTCTGCGCAAGTGATCTTATTGCGCACGGTGTGCTTGCCGAGCTTTACCGCCTGGGCATCCGTGTTCCTGAGAGCGTGAGTGTAATCGGATTTGATGATATTCCCCTTGCCCGTTATACAACACCCCCTCTTACCACAATTAAGCAGAACCGCCTGACAATAGGCAAGAGTGTTTGCATGGCAATGGAACAAATAATGGAAGGGAATGCGATAAGCAGGCTCCTTCTTATGCCTGAGCTGGTTGTCCGGGAGTCAACGGGACCTGTAAAACCGCGCTAATTTCGAAATTTTGCGAATATAATCTTGATAATTTCGAAAACTTCCGATATGCTTAGGCAAAAAGTGTTTTGAGTAACATAGACGGCGTAATGCACTATTGGAGGTTTTTTTATGACAAACAGAGACAATACTTTTCTTTCCGATTCTCTGCTGACCGATTATCAGACGGACATTTCCGCAGCTCCTCCGCATCAGCTGCATGATGCCGTGGCACGACTTGTTATGCACCGCCTTGCGGCTTCCTGGAATAAGAGTGAGGCAAAACAAGGCAAAAGCAAACGGGCGTATTATTTTTCAGCAGAATTCCTTGTCGGCCGCGCGGTGTTCAATAACCTGCTGAATATGAAAATGACGCAGGAAGTACAGGAATATCTTCAAAAGTCCGGCCGTGATTTGAATGCACTGGAAGACATTGAGGATGCAGCCCTCGGCAACGGCGGACTCGGCCGGCTCGCAGCCTGCTTCCTGGAATCGGCTGCAACGCAGGGGTATCCGCTTGACGGATACGGCATCCGATATAAATTCGGCTTGTTTGAGCAGAAATTCGTAAATGGTTTTCAGACGGAAGAGACGGACAACTGGACTCGATACGGAGACCCGTGGTCTGTAAGGCGTTACGAAGAATCCGTCCTGGTCAATTTTGCAGGACAGACGGTCCGTGCAGTTCCTTATGATATGCCGATCATCGGATACGGCGGCCAGAACATCAATACACTCCGCCTGTGGCAGAGTGAAGCCGTCGAAGAATTTGACTTTGACATGTTCAATGACCAGAAGTATGACAAGGCTGTCAGTGAGAAGAACCGTGCCGAAGATATTTCGCGGGTTCTATATCCGAATGACAGTACTAATAAGGGCAAGGCGCTGCGTATCCGCCAGCAGTACTTTTTCTGCAGTGCCTCTATACAGGACATCCTTCGCAAACATGTGGCCAAATTCGGCCCGCATTTTGATAACATCCCGTCTCTTTATGCGATCCAGCTGAATGACACACATCCTACCGTTGCGATCTGTGAACTGATCCGAATCCTTTGTGATGATTATGGCATGGATTTTGAAGCCGCTTTTCTTATATCCAAAAAAACTTTCAATTACACAAATCACACGGTTATGCAGGAAGCCCTCGAAAAGTGGGACTACCAGCTGTACCGCAGCGTTCTGCCGCGCATATGCGACTACATCAAGAAGATTGACAGAAGAATGATCGTCGAATTCCGTTCAAAGGGACCGAAATACATGTCCCGAATTGACAGCTGCCGTATTCTGTACAACGGGAATATCTGCATGGCAAGCCTTGCCATCTACTGCTCCGGCACAGTAAACGGAGTTGCCAAAATTCACACGGAAATTCTCAAGGCGGATGTGCTGAAAGACTGGTATGCGCTGCATCCTAAAATGTTCCAGAATAAGACCAACGGAATCACACAGCGCCGCTGGCTCGCACTGTGCAATCCGGAGCTCTCGGAAATGATTACCGGACTTCTCGGAAGTGATGCCTGGATTACGGATCTTTCCCTTCTGAAGGAATTGGAAAAATTCGCCGATGATCCAGCTGTGCTCGATGCATTTGCAGCCGTCAAATTCCAGAAAAAACAGCAGCTTTCCGCCTACATCAAAGAAAAGGAAGGCATCGATATCCCTGCCCATTTTATATTTGACATCCAGATCAAACGCCTGCACGAGTATAAACGCCAGCTGCTCAATGCCTTTTCCATTCTTGATATATACTTTGGTATCAAAGAAGGAAGAATTAAGGACTTTACACCGACGGCCTTCATTTTTGGCGCCAAGTCCGCTCCTGGATATTTCCGTGCAAAAGGAATTATTAAGCTTATCAACGAAATAGGGAATCTGGTCAATCAGGACGAAACCGTAAATGATAAGATCCGTGTTGTGTTTGTCCGGAACTACAACGTTTCCTATGCGGAGAAAATTGTTACTGCAGCGGATCTTTCCGAGCAGATATCCACAGCCGGCACTGAAGCGTCCGGAACCGGAAATATGAAGCTGATGCTGAACGGGGCACCGACACTCGGGACGTATGACGGAGCCAATGTCGAAATCGTCGATGAAGCAGGCCTTGAGAACAATTATATTTTCGGTGCCAAAGTCGATGAGATTGCTGCTGTTAAAGACAGCTATGACCCCGCCCAAATATACGACAGCAATCCGCGGATCCATAAAATTCTTGATTCCCTCATCGACGGTACGCTTGATGACGGCGGCACGGGTATGTTCCTTGAGCTGTACAATTCGATTCTGCTCGGGGCTTCCTGGCATAAGCCGGATCAGTATTACCTGCTTCTTGATTTTGAATCGTATATGCAGACCAAGCTGCATGCGATTTCCGAGTATAAGGAACGCCGCGTTTTCATAAGAAAAGCATTCATGAATACCGCACGGGCCGGGTATTTTTCAAGTGACCGGACCATAGAAGAATATGCTGATCAGATCTGGAATATCTCGAAATGAAAAGACTGTTTTCGTAGTTTTCGAAAAAATGCAAAAATCAAAAATGCTTAATATTGAACGGGAGACACAGTATTGTGCCTCCCGTTTGACATATTGAACAAATAGGGGTGCGCAAATCGTCTTTGAGTTATTGACAATGACATACCTCCATGCTAAACTTCAATCAAATGAATAATGTTTTCGAAAACAAACTCGAAGTAAATCACGAAACGAACGAAAAAATGGAGGAAAAAAAATGAAATTCAGCAAAACTGTAGCAAAGAAGGTTTCCGCTATCATTCTTGCAGTGGCAATGGTCTCCGGACTTGCAGGCTGCGCAGGGACAACAACTACTACGGATACTACAACCAAGGCTGCTGATACCACAACAGCAGCAACAACAACAAAAGCAGCAGAAACTACAGCTGCGGCAACAGAAGCCGCCGCAACCCTGGTTCTCTGGGGCTCGGAAGATGATCAGGCAATGCTCAAGGAGATGGCAGCATCCTTTGTAGCCGCACACCCGACTTATACAGTCAACGTAGCTGTAACCGGCGCTGACAAGGCGAAAGATGCAGCACTTACCGACCTTGATGTAGCGGCCGACGTATTCCAGATTCCTCATGATCAGCTTGGCGCACTTGCTGAAGCAGGCGCTGTATACCCGAACACCCTCTATGCTGATAAAATTTCCAAAGATGATGCACCTGCTGCCCTTACTGCAGCAACATACGGCGGAACAATCTATGGTTATCCGAATGCAATTGAGACATATTTCCTTTATTATGACAAGAGCGTATTCTCCGAGACAGACGTTGCCTCCCTCGATACAATGCTTACCGTAGCTGACAAAGCCGGCAAGACAGTTGGATATGACATGGGCAACAACTATTTCACCGTAGGTTGCTGGTTTGCAAACGGCTGTACACTGTTCGGCGCTGACGGCACCGACGTAAAAGGCAGCACATTCAACGGAGCTGAAGGCCTCGCTGTTGCAACATATATTGCAACCCTTAAGGCTGCCGGTCTTCAGAACATCAACGACGGCGATGCCACAACTGCTTTTGCAAGCGGACTCGCAGCCCAGGTAACAGGAAGCTGGAAGGCTGCCGATTATAAGACAGCACTTGGTGCCAACTATGGAGTAGCCAAGCTTCCGACAGTCAAAATTGGCGGAGCAGACAAGCAGATGATTTCTTTCTCCGGTGTCAAACTCTATGTTGTTAAATCCAGCACAAAGTATCCGGAAGCTGCCATGCAGCTTGCTGATTTCCTGTCATCAAAAGAGAACCAGCTGAAAGCATTCAACGACAGACAGAATCTTCCTATCAATATTGCTGCCGCTGCTGATCCTGCAGTTACTGCAGATCCTACCGTTGCAGCACAGATTGCACAGTCTGCATTCTCTATCCCGATGCCCTCGCTTCCTCAGATGACCAATTTCTGGAATTCCTCCAGCATGGCAGTCACTCTGGAAATCTATGACGGCAAGGCCAAAGATCTTCAGAAAACCCTTGATGGATGGCAGACATTGCTGTCAACTGACGTTGTAGCGTAATAGAAACAAAGATTCATGTAAGCAACCAAGTTCCGGATTCCGGGACTTGGTTGCTTGTCTATTGAGAGGGGTGGGGACATGCCAAAGAAGGAGAAGGAGAACAGGATCAAAAATAATCTTCCGAACCTTGCCTTTGATAAGCCTGAGTCGGTATCAATTTGGATTATGGGATTCGCCAATCTGATACACAGACAATTTATCAAAGGAATTCTTTTTCTGACCATACAGGTTGCCTATATTTGGTTTATGGTAGCCAAAGGCATAAGTGCCTTAAACGGGCTTTATACGCTGGGTACACAGAAGCAGGGCTGGGTCACGCCGAAAGGGAGTAAGATTCCGATTCTTGCCGGCGGCGATAATTCCATGCTCATGATGATTTACGGCGTTGCTGTAATAGTTCTGACAATCATTTTTGCCGGAGCCTATTACGCAAATATTAACAGTGCGCGCCAGATGCTTGCCCTCCGGAATGCCGGAAAGAAAGCGCCTGGTTTTTTGTCTGACCTGAAAAGCCTTCTCGATCAAAAATTTCACGTCACGCTGATGACGCCTTCGATTATCGGCATTTTGCTGTTTACCATTCTGCCTTTGATTTTCATGATCCTGATTGCTTTCACTAATTATGATAAGGACCACCAGCCGCCCGGCAACCTTTTCGAGTGGGTGGGCCTCAATAACTTCGCAGCTATTCTCGGTGCCAACAAGCTGCTGGCGGCAACCTTTTTCCCTGTGCTTGGCTGGACGCTGATATGGGCTGTTGTTGCGACGTCGAGCAATTATATTCTGGGAATTATGCTTGCACTCATGATCAACAAAAAGGGAATACGATATAAGGCGATGTGGCGTACCATTTTTGTTATCACCATTGCACTGCCGCAGTTCATTACGCTCCTGGTAATGCGCAACATGTTTAATGATTATGGACCTATCAACGAGTTTCTTGTTTCGGCCGGCGTTATAGCCGGTGCAGCAAGAATTCAATTCCTGAATAATGTGCTTCTTGCACGGCTTACCGTTCTTATCGTTAATCTATGGATAGGCATTCCCTATACAATGCTGATTTCATCCGGCATTCTGATGAGCATCCCGAACGACATGTATGAGGCTGCCAAAATTGACGGGGCCTCGCCTATGAAGCTCTTTACCAAAATTACGATGCCGTATATGATTTTCGTGACAACTCCTTATTTAATCACACAATTTATAGGTAATATTAATAATTTCAACGTAATATTCCTTCTTACAGGCGGAGGACCCAATACCAGCACTTACTATCAGGCAGGGAAGACGGATCTGCTGGTCACCTGGCTTTATAAGCTGACGGCGAATGTCCGCGATTACAACCTTGCATCTACAATAGGTATTGTGGTATTCGTGATTTCGGCGTCAATCTCTTTGATAACGTACAGAAATACGATTGCCTATAAGAGAGAGGAGGAGTTCTCATGAGTAACACGAAAGATCTGCACAGCAGTGCCAGTGCGAAGACGCAGAAGATCGCTTCCAGCGCTACTGTCTATGTGATTCTCTCGGTACTGGCACTTATCTGGCTCTTTCCGATTCTGTGGGTTGTTTTTACAGCTTTCCGTGCGGAGCCGGGTTCATTCTCTCCGGAATTTATTCCCAAAACCTTCACACTCCAGAATTTCTCGGATCTTTGGGCCAATAAGGTATATCCGTTCAGAACCTGGTTTGCTAACACGCTCCTTGTAGCGGTATGCACATGCGTGCTGAGCACACTGCTGACACTTACGATATCCTACGTGCTTTCCCGTATGCGTTTCAAGCTTCGCAAACCATACATGAATATGGCGCTGGTACTCGGGATGTTTCCGGGCTTCATGTCGATGATTGCAGTCTATTATGTACTTAAATCCGTTGGCATGACACAAAGCCTGACAGCTTTGGTTCTTGTATATTCGGCGGGCGCAGGCATTAATTTCTATATCTGCAAAGGGTTTTTTGATACGATTCCCAGAGCCCTTGATGAAGCGGCCAAGCTGGACGGGGCAACAAACGCCCAGATATTCTCCAAAGTGATCCTGCCTCTTTCTGGACCGATTATTGTGTATACGTCCCTGATGGCATTCATGGCTCCCTGGGGTGATTTTATTTTTGCAAGAATCATTATGGGCGACAATTACCAGAAGTATACAGTTGCCATCGGTATGTTCCAGATGGTTGCCAAAGATAATATTTATGCCAATTTCAGGCAGTTTAATGCAGGGTGCCTGTTTATTGGAATTCCGATTGTTATTTTGTTCGTGCTGATGCAGCGTCTCTATGTCGAAGGTGTCACCGGAGGCGCGGTTAAGAATTAAAACAGGCAGTGGAGGTATTCTTTGCTGAGAGTCAAAAAATTCCTGATGACCTACGTTATCTGGATAGTTATTGCAGGCCTTGTTACTTCCTGCGCGCAGAAGCCGCAAAGCATCCCTTTTGTATGGGATAATGCTTCGGTCTATTTTCTGCTGACCGACCGGTTCAATAACGGCAATACGGAGAATGACTACTCCTATGGACGCGGCCTGGATGCCAGGGGAAATGTAATCCCCGGCATTCAGGAAGAAGCGGGCACCTTCCACGGCGGGGATTTCGCGGGAATCACAAAAAAAATCACCGAAGGGTATTTTACCGACCTTGGAATAAGTGCAATCTGGATCACGCCCCCGTATGAACAGATTCACGGGTACCGCTCTGCACCGGGATTTGCTTTTTATGCATACCACGGATACTGGGCGCTTGACTTTACCCAGCCGGATGCCAATTACGGTACGGAAAAAGAGTTCAAAGAGATGGTTGATACGGCGCATGCTTCGGGCATCAGGATTATTATGGATGTCGTACTGAATCATCCGGGCTATTCTACAATGCTTGATGCGTCCGAATACGGGTTCGGGGAATACAAGGCCGGATGGGAAGATTATTACTATGAAGACCCGTCCGCGCTGTCGCCTGACAAAGAAAATTCTTACCTGGAAGCGGCATCTCCCAACT
This sequence comes from Eubacteriales bacterium, assembly GCA_037143795.1. Taxonomy (GTDB): domain Bacteria; phylum Bacillota; class Clostridia; order Saccharofermentanales; family Saccharofermentanaceae; genus Firm-13. The sequence continues at coordinate 76,146 of JBAWXZ010000014.1, forward strand.
GGCAGAACTGGTGGGGTCCCGACTGGATCCGTTCCTCCGCCGGACTGGCGGGTTATGATGCCGCCGGGACGGGTGACACGCTTCTGACCCTTTCCGATCTCCCGGATTTCAAAACAGAAAACCAGAAGGCGGTTGAACTGCCTGCATTCCTTGTTGCTAAATGGACAAAGGAAGGGCGTCTTCAGGAAGAACAGTCAGAGCTTGATGCGTATTTCAAAGATAACAATCTTCCCCGTACTGTGCTCAATTATGAAATCAAATGGCTGACTGACTGGGTGAAAGACTACGGGATCGATGGTTTCCGCTGTGATACGGCGAAGCATGTTGACCTGGCCTGCTGGCAGACCCTCAAAGTGCAGGCATCGTCTGCCCTTGAGACGTGGAGGGAGAAGAATCCGAAGAAAGCTTTGGATGATACTCCGTTCTGGACGGTCGGCGAAGTGTGGGATCACGGCGTTGTTAAAGATTCGTATTATACAATGGGATCATTCGATGCCATCATCAATTTCAGCTTCCGCAAAAATGTTATGAATTTTTCGCTTCTCCCGAAAGTGTATACATTTATGGCGGATGCAATGAGAAAAGAGGACTTCGATGTCCTGAGCTATATCTCTTCCCATGATACCGGCATGTTTACCAGAAGCAATCTCATTAAGGGCGGTACGGCACTTCTGCTGTCACCCGGTTCCGTGCAGATCTATTACGGGGATGAGACATCACGCCCGACAGCCTGGCAGCAGTCGCCGTATATGGATTTGAAGCTTCGATCGGATATGAACTGGGACAGCATCAATGAAGATGTCCTGGCACATTTCAGGATCCTCGGCCAGTTCAGGAGCCGTCACCCGGCGGTCGGCGCAGGTACGAATATTGAAATCCTTGCCAAGCCCTATATATTTGCAAGGACGTATGAAAGCGGTACCTATACCGATCAGATTATTGCCGTGATTGCAGACCCGAACCAAAAAGTGGAAGTCCCGGTAGCCGGGATTTTTGAAAACGGGAAAACGGTCAGAAATGCATATGACAAAACGACTGCTTCCGTTGCAGACGGCAAAGTTATTTTTGACAGCGGGATTAACGGGGTTATCCTGCTAGAAATGGATGGGAAGCAGTGATTCCGGGAGATCCGGAAATCTGCAATAAGAGGCCCGGCAAAACGTTACGCGATTGTAAGTGGGCCAATAACGCGGCAAAAAGAAGGCATTTTCGATACAATTCGTTGTTGCTTAATTTCTCTTATCGATAGTTTTCGAAAACAAACCAAAAGAGGTTCCGACGCAAATTAGACGCGTACGGGCCTCTTTTTTTACAACAGGACAGCATGTTGTACAATAAAAAGATAAAAAGTGTGTAATAAGTTATTGACAGTGCTGTAGACCCGTGCTAAACTCCGAATAGAGTGAGTCAAGAATTTTCGAAAACTTCGATAATTATGACGAAAACCAAGAAGCAAAAGTGGAGGAAACTAGTATGAAGATGAGTAAATTGCTGAAGAAGATCTCTGCGATCGTTCTTACAGCAGCGATGGTTGCAAGCCTTGCAGCCTGCGCCACAACAACAACTACGTCTACGACAACAACAAAAGCAGCGGACACAACAGGGGCTGCGACGACCACAACAGCGGCAGCAGATACGACTGCAGCCACAGAAGCAAAAACAGGCAAAGTATATTTCCTGAATTTCAAACCGGAACAGGATGCGGCCTATCAGGCTATCGCCAAGCAGTATACAGAAGCAACCGGTGTTGCAGTTACCGTTCTAACGGCAGCTTCAGGAACATATGAGCAGACACTTACAGCAGAAATTGCTAAAACAGATGCACCTACCATTTTCCAGATGAACGGCCCTGTCGGTTATGCCAGCTGGAAAGATTATTGTGCAGATTTGTCCAAATCAGAAATATACACTCACCTGACTGACAAATCCCTAGCAATCACCGACGGCACCGGAGTTTTTGGAATTCCGTTCGCAATCGAAGGTTACGGAATCATTTACAACAACGCCATTATGACAAAGTATTTTGCAACCGCAGCTCCGAAAGCTGCCTCCATGGATGCAATCAACAACTTTGCAACACTCAAAGCCGTTGTTGAAGATATGACAGCCAAAGCAGCAGACCTTGGAATCCAGGGCGTATTTGCTTCCACTTCCCTGAAATCAGGCGAAGACTGGAGATGGCAGACACATCTTCTGAACGTTCCGCTTTACTATGAATTCAAGGACAACAAGATTGACCTCGGCAGTGCTGATGCAACCAAGACAATTAAGTTCCAGTACAGCACAAATTTCCAGAACATTTTTGACCTGTACCTGAACAATTCAGTAACAGCACCGAAGATGCTCGGCAATATCTCCGTAGATGATTCTATGGCAGAGTTTGCTCTTGGACAGTGCGCAATGGTTCAGAACGGCAACTGGGCATACGGCCAGATCTCCGGTGTTGCCGGAAATACCGTCCAGCCTGCAGACGTTAAGTTTATGCCTATCTACACCGGTATGGCCGGCGAAGAGAAACAGGGTCTTTGCATAGGAACAGAAAACTACTTTGCAATCAACAAAAATGCTCCTGCAGAAGACCAGAAGGCTTCCCTTGATTTCCTTACATGGCTGTACACCAGTGCTGACGGAAAGAAAGCAGTTGTAAGCCAGCTCGGATTCATTGCTCCTTTTGATACATTCAGCGACACAGAAAAGCCTACAGATCCCCTTGCCCAGAACATGCTTGCATGGGCATCAAAGCCCGGCATCACCTCTGTAGCATGGAACTTCACAATCTTCCCGAGCCAGACTTTCAAAGACAACGTCGGCGCGGCTCTCCTTGGTTATGCACAGGGCCAGATGAAGTGGGACGCAGTCAGCAAGCTTGTTGTTGACCAGTGGGCAGCTGAAAAGGCTAACGTAGCCGGCTGATAATCCATTCATAACCTGAAATACCTTTTATATGCGGATACGCCTTGCCGATTCCGCAAAATGTCAGTGATGATAGTGGGTGAGGACAATACGATGAAAATCGCACTCACCCACTATTTTTCGGGAGGGGATCATATGCAGAAAACGCTCAGAAAATATTTTCCGATATTTGTCCTGCCAACCTTGATAGCTTTTGCCATTTCCTTTTTAATTCCGTTCGTCATGGGCGTGTACCTCTCCTTTGCAAAATTCAAAACAGTGACGGATGCAGAGTGGGTTGGCCTGGATAACTACATTAAGATTTTTACTATAAACAATGACTTTATCAATGCTCTCCTTTTTACCGTGAAATTTACAGTGGTAGCTGTGATTACAGTCAATGTGATCGCCTTTATTCTGGCAAAACTCCTGACCCGCGGAATAAAGGGAACCAATCTTTTCAGAACAGTTTTCTTTATGCCGAATCTTATCGGCGGCATTGTACTCGGTTATATCTGGCAGCTTCTGATTAACGGAATCCTTATGAAAATGGGAGTTACGTTAACCTTTGACGCCAAATATGGATTTTGGGGCCTTATCTTCCTGATGAATTGGCAAATGATAGGCTATATGATGGTTATTTACATCGCTGGCCTTCAAAATATTCCGGATGAACTTATTGAAGCTGCTTCCATGGACGGTGCTTCCTCCTGGCAGATGCTCCGCAAAGTCACCCTTCCGCTGATAGCGCCATCCATAACGATCTGTACATTCCTGACGCTGTCCAATTCGTTCAAGCTTTTCGACCAGAACCTTTCACTTACCGGCGGCGATCCGATGCGTCAGACCGCTATGCTTGCCCTGGATATCTATGATACCTTCTACGGGCGCACCGGCTATCAGGGTGTCGGCCAGGCAAAAGCAGTCATCTTCTTTGTTCTTGTCGGCCTGATTGCCTACGTTCAACTTAGAGCTTCACGGAGCAGGGAGGTAGAAGACTAATGAATACGAATATAAAAGTAAATGTAAAGAAAACCAGTATTGCAGATATCCTGACTTTTATTATTCTCGCCTGTCTTTCGCTTCTGTTCCTGGTTCCCATATTTGTTGTCCTGCTCAACTCATTCAAAGGCAAGTTCTATATTTCGAAGACCCCGTTCACGTGGCCGTCGGGTAAAAGCTATGCCGGGCTGGATAACTATGTCAACGGTATCATTAAGAGCGGATTTACACACGCGATGAGTTACAGTTTCTTCATTACGATTGCATCTGTTATCGTGATCATCGTCCTGACAAGCATGACCGCATGGTATATCACCCGTCATAAGAGCAAGATATCAAGCGTCCTCTACTATCTGTTTGTGTTCTCAATGATTGTCCCCTTCCAGATGGTGATGTTCAGTATGGTTAAGATTGCAAATACGATTCATCTGGATAACCTTCTGGGAATCGTCGTTCTTTATCTTGGCTTTGGCGCCGGACTGGCAATATTCATATTCAGCGGCTTTGTTAAGGGAATACCGATCGAGATAGAGGAAGCAGCTATGATTGACGGCTGCAATCCGATGCAGACATTTTTTCAGGTAGTACTTCCCATCCTCCGGCCGACCGCCATTACAGTAGCTATACTGGAGGCCATGTGGGTCTGGAACGATTACCTGCTGCCCCTTCTTGTAATCGGCAACAAATACAAGACGATTCCCATCGCGGTACAGGGCGTGCTGACCGGATCATACGGAGCACGTGACATGGGTTCGCTGATGGCTATGCTTGTCCTTGCCATTCTTCCGATCATTATCTTCTACCTGATAGCTCAGAAAAGCATTATCAAGGGTGTTATTTCCGGAGCTGTCAAAGGCTGAACAATCCTGTCCGGGAATTTCCTTCCGGTGCCGTATCCTGTCCCGTCAAAACCGGCGGCGCAGGATGCCTGGCCGGGTACGTTTTCGTAAAACAAAAATATATACCTATGGAGTAAATTAAATGAGAGCAAGCGGCATTTTATTACACATAACATCGCTTCCGTCTCCGTATGGTGTCGGGACAATGGGAAAAGAAGCTTATGGCTTTGTCGATTTTCTGAAAAAAACGGGACAGAGCTACTGGCAGGTTTTACCGGTTCTGACTACAGGATACGGGGACTCACCCTATCAGTCTTTCTCCACCTTTGCGGGCAATCCGTATTTGATTGATCTTGATATGCTTTGCGGCGACGGACTTCTTTTAAAGGAAGAGTATGAAGGAATTGACTTCGGGGACAACCCCGAGAGCGTTGATTTCGGAAAGCTTTTTGCCAATCGTTCATCTCTCCTGAGAAAAGCATATGCACGCGGAATTGCCAGGGATAAGGAAGCGTTTGACGCCTTCTGCGCACAGAACACATATTGGCTCGAAGACTTCGGATTGTACATGGCGCTCAAGGAGCACTTTGCACAGCAGTCCTACCACATGTGGCCGGTTGATATCCGGAACCGTGAGGAAACGGCGATTCAGACATACAGGAAACTTCTGGCCAAAGACGTGCAGTTCTATCAATACGTCCAGTACCTGTTCTTTGCACAATGGGGAATGCTTAAGTCCTATGCAAATTCGAAAGGGATTCAGATTATCGGCGATATTCCGATCTATGTTGCCGATGACAGTGCCGATACCTGGTCCCACAAAGAACTGTTCTGGCTTGACGACGACTGTATGCCTGTTAAGGTTGCCGGTGTACCGCCGGATGGATTTACAACGGACGGGCAGCTATGGGGAAACCCCCTGTATCTCTGGGATGTTCACAGGGATCAGGACTATGACTGGTGGCACAGGCGCATCCTGGCAGCGCTGGAAATGTATGATGTTGTAAGAATCGATCATTTCAGAGGATTTGAATCCTTTTATGCAGTCGACTACGGGGAGGATACTGCCCGTAACGGAGCGTGGATGAAGGGTCCCGGACTCGAGCTGTTCGCATCGATAAAATCCCAAATCAAGGGGTTCCGCATCATAGCGGAGGACCTTGGATACATGAATGATGATGTGCGCAGACTCCTGGCGGAATCGGGATTCCCGGGCATGAAGATTATGCTTTTCGGATTTGATGCCAAAAACGAAACGGATGACGCGCCGTACAAACATATGGGCAATTGTGTGTCATACATCGGGACGCACGACAATGAGACATTCATGGGATGGATCGGTCATGCATCGGTTCCGGACGTACGGCTGGCCCGCCGGTACATGAACCTCAAACTGCGGGAGGGATACCATTGGGGTGCCATACGGACGCTGATGGGAACAAGCGCAGATCTGGTAATCATGCAGATGCAGGATATTCTCGGCCTTGATAATTCCGCCAGGATGAACACGCCTTCGACGCTCGGCGGCAACTGGCAGTGGAGACTCAAGCCCGATTGGGATAAACCCGCTATCCTTTCCAAGCTCCGTCTCATGACGCGGACATATTCGCGTCAGCCAAAGCCCAAAAGAAGGGCCAAACAAAGTGCCTGATGACAAAAAGGCAGGATAAAAATACCAATTCCGGAAATGAATGCTTTCCTCTTGCATTCACTTCTTAACCCCCTTTTCATGTGACCGCTGCACTGTGGGCAATTAATGCCGCAGTGCAGCGGTTTTTTGGTCCCGGATCAGGGCAAAGTACAAAGGTGCTTCTTTTTCAAAAAGAAGTTAAAAGGGAAATCGGCGTAATACCGCTGCAGCCCCCTCTGCTGTAAATGGCTGCAAAATACAGTGGGGATTCGGTCTCTGGCGGTGGTCCTGCCTTGTCATCCGGCCTTTGTTTTCAGTCGTTGTGAATTTGCTCTCGGGACTGGTGAAAGAGAACTGGTTTATATGGACAGTCATACTCGGTGTATGTGGCCTTATATTCGGAGCGCTTTTGCAGGCTCCGCAGGCTGCGTTTGCAGAAGGAAGAAGAAATCTGTATAATGCCTGTACACGGTTCCCCCTTGTACAGCCGCGAAGCCATATGTAAGCAAAGTCCGTGTAATGTCAGCGGACAGCCGGCGATATGTTAAAAAATACGGCATTTTTCATTTACAGATCCCCAAGTCGATGATATACTAAATTGCCCGAACCCTAAAAGGGGTAATTTTTTGCGCGCAGTTCGTTTTTTATTAGGAAGTGCTGCACAAAGGAATGATTCTTTTTAAAAGAAGGCAACTTATAAATAGTGAAAGGAGGTGTATTGATGCCTACGTTCAACCAATTAGTTAAGACCGGAAGGGCTTCAAAGTCCTACAAGTCGACAGCTCCCGCTCTTCAGAGCGGACTGAACACACTCCACAAGAGACAGACAGCTATCTCTTCTCCCCAGAAACGTGGTGTATGTACAGTTGTTAAGACAACTACCCCGAAAAAGCCGAACTCGGCTCTTCGTAAAGTTGCCAGAGTTCGTCTGACAAATGGCTTTGAAGTAACGGCTTATATCCCAGGAATTGGCCACAATCTGCAGGAGCATTCAGTTGTTCTTATCAGAGGCGGACGTGTTAAGGATCTTCCCGGTGTGCGTTATCACATCGTAAGAGGAACTCTTGATACTGCCGGTGTTGCCAATCGTCTGCAAAGCCGTTCAAAGTACGGTGCGAAAAAGCCGAAGGCCGCAAAGGTCAAGAAGTAAAACTTTTTCGTGGTTGGGCAGAATAAGTGATCAGTACACTGTCTACATATAGAGACACCGGGTTCTGCAAAGAACAGCGGTTCACCTGATGAAGATATTGCAACTGGCGCTGACACGGTCCAAAAGAACAACGTGAGTACCTATGATTTCAGAAGAATTCTGATAATCATGAGAGGAGGGAAGACAAGTGCCAAGAAAAGGCAATGTCCCAGTTAGAGAAGTGCTTCCGGACCCGCTGTACAATGATGTAAGGGTGACTAAACTCATCAACAACATCATGCTCGACGGCAAGAAGGGTGTTGCACAAAAAATCTGCTACGACGCTTTTGAAATAATCAAAACGCGCACAAGCAAAGAGCCTCTTGAAGTTTTCATTCAGGCTTTGGAAAATGTTATGCCGGTTCTTGAAGTAAAAGCAAGACGCGTCGGCGGAGCCAATTATCAGGTTCCGATCGAGGTTCGTCCCGCAAGACGCCAGACTTTAGCTCTGCGTTGGATGGTAGCTATTGCCAAGAAACGCAGCGAACGCACCATGAAGGAGCGCCTCGCCAATGAGATTCTTGATGCATCCAACAGTACCGGCGGATCATTCAAGAAAAAAGAAGACATACATAAGATGGCGGATGCCAATAGAGCGTTCGCTCATTACAGATGGTAACCATCAGAAAAAGGAGCAATTGAAACCATGGCCAGAGACTTCGCTTTGGAAAAGACTAGAAATATAGGTATCATGGCTCACATTGACGCCGGAAAGACAACCTGCACGGAGCGTATCCTGTTCTTCACCGGAAAGATCAGAAAAGTCGGTGAAGTTCACGAGGGTGCGGCAACCATGGACTGGATGGAGCAGGAGCAGGAGCGTGGTATCACGATTACATCTGCTGCAACAACAGCTGAATGGAAAGAACACCGCATCAATATCATTGATACTCCCGGTCATGTTGATTTCACAGTTGAAGTTGAGCGCTCTCTGCGCGTTCTGGACGGGGCTGTCACATTGCTTTCTGCTAAAGGCGGCGTAGAGCCTCAGACTGAAACCGTATGGCGCCAGGCTGACCGTTACGGCGTTCCGCGTATGGCGTTTATCAACAAGATGGACATCATGGGCGCAGACTATTTCCGTGCTGTCAACATGATGAAAGATCGTCTCAAGACAAATGCCCTTGCCATTCAGATCCCGATCGGCGCTGAAGATACTTTCAAAGGCATTATTGATCTTATGACGATGAAGGCTGAAGTATACACCAGTGATGACGGTTCCATGTTCGAAGAGCGGGACATTCCCGCCGAGATGCTGGAAACTGCCGAGAAGTACAGAGAGATAATGGTCGAGATTATCGCAGAAACTGATGAAGAGCTTACCCTCAAGTTCCTGGAAGGCGAAGAAATAAGCATTCCTGAGCTGATGGCTGCCCTTAGAAGAGCGACGATTGCCTGTCTTGTTACCCCTGTCCTTTGCGGGTCCGCCTACAAGAACAAGGGCGTACAGATGCTGCTTGATGCCGTAATCAATTACATGCCCTCCCCGACTGATATTAAAGCGATCATGGGTGTGAACCCGGAGACAGAAGAAGAGGAGCCACGCCCCTCTGACGACTCGAAACCTTTCGCATCCCTCGCTTTCAAGATCATGACGGATCCTTTCGTCGGGAAGCTCTGCTTCTTCCGCGTTTACTCCGGTACACTTGATGCCGGCTCTTATGTGCTTAATGCAACAAAGGGCAAAAGAGAGCGTATCGGCCGTATTCTTCAGATGCATGCCAATCACCGTGCTGAGCTTGCCAAAGTATATTCCGGTGATATCGCTGCTGCTGTAGGACTCAAGGACACGACAACAGGTGACACGCTATGTGATGAGAAGTATCCGATTATTCTTGAATCAATGGAATTCCCGGAGCCTGTTATCAGCGTTGCCATCGAGCCTAAGTCCAGAGCCTCACAGGAGAAGATGATCGCAGCCCTTCAGAAGCTTGCAGAAGAAGATCCGACTTTCCGCACCTATACTGATCAGGAAACAGGACAGACGATCATCGCCGGAATGGGTGAGCTTCACCTTGACATCATCGTTGACCGTTTGTTCCGTGAGTTTAAGGTTGAGGCCAATGTCGGCGCTCCCCAGGTTGCTTACAAGGAGACAATCCGTAAGGCAGTCAGGGCAGAAGGCCGTTTTGTACGTCAGTCCGGCGGTCACGGTCAGTACGGCCATTGTATTCTTGAACTTGAGCCTCAGGCACCCGGCACAGGGTATTCCTTTGTTAATGCAACAGTCGGAGGAACGATTCCCAAGGAATTTATTTCCCCGATCGATGCAGGTGTAAAGGAAGCTATGGGCAGCGGTATTCTTGGAGGGTATCCGGTTGTAGACATCAAGGTAACCGTCGTTGATGGTTCTTTCCATGATGTTGACTCATCCGAAATGGCCTTTAAGATTGCTGGTTCCATGGGCTTTAAGGACGGAATGAAGAAGGCGGATCCCTGCCTTCTTGAGCCGATCATGAGAGTCGATATTGAAGTTCCCGACGATTACATGGGTGACGTCATTGGCGGCATCAATTCCCGTCGTGGAATTATCAAAGGCATTGAGGCCAGAAATGGTTCCCAGTCCATCGAGTGTGAGGTTCCGCTTTCCAATATGTTCGGATACGCCACATCACTTCGTTCAACAACACAGGGTAGAGGTACATTTGTAATGCAGATCAGCCATTTCGCTGAGATGCCCAAGAGCATTATGGAATCTATTCTGAAGAAGTAATCCACCCCTCTTCCAATCACGCCGAATACATCTTGCGAATGTCGAAAGATATAGTAAAATAGATTCATCTGGCCTCTGAGCGGAGAAGAACATTATGTATATATCAGCATGTAATGCTGACAAAGGAGGAAATAACAATGGGAAAGGCAAAATACGAAAGAACCAAACCACACGTTAACATCGGAACCATCGGTCACGTTGATCACGGCAAAACTTCCCTTACAGCAGCTATCACCAAGGTGCTCGCTATGACCGGCAAGGCTGTCTACAAAGAATACGGCAGCATTGACAGTGCACCGGAAGAAAGAGCCCGTGGAATCACGATCAACACAGCCCACGTTGAGTATGAGACAGCAAACCGTCACTATGCTCACGTTGACTGCCCCGGCCATGCCGATTATATCAAGAACATGATCACAGGCGCTGCACAGATGGACGGAGCAATCCTCGTCGTTTCTGCTGCTGACGGCCCGATGCCTCAGACTCGTGAGCACATCCTTCTGGCACGCCAGGTTGGTGTTCCTTTCATCGTGGTTTTCCTGAATAAGGTTGACCAGGTTGATGACGAAGAGCTGCTTGAGCTTGTTGAGATGGACATTCGTGACCTTCTTAACCAGTACGAGTTCCCCGGTGATGATACACCGATTATCAGAGGTTCTGCCCTTGATATGCTCGAGTCCACATCAAAGGATCCCAATGACGCTGTTTACAAGCCGATCATCGAACTTATGGCAGCTGTTGACTCCTTTATCCCGACTCCTGAGCGTGCTATTGACAAGCCGTTCCTTATGCCCGTTGAGGATGTTTTCACCATCACCGGACGTGGAACAGTTGCAACAGGCCGTCTCGAGCGTGGTGTTATCAAAGTTGGCGACGCTGCACAGATCATCGGTCTTGCAGAAGAGCCTAAGGCAACTGTTGTTACAGGCGTTGAGATGTTCAAGAAGCTTCTTGACCAGGCTCAGGCTGGTGACAACATCGGTCTTCTCCTTCGTGGTGTTGAGCGTAAGCAGGTTGAGCGCGGCCAGGTTATTGCCAAGCCGGGTTCCATCACACCTCACACGAAGTTTACCGGTCAGGTCTATGTTCTGACACACGACGAAGGCGGACGTCATAAGCCTTTCTTTAATGGCTACCGTCCTCAGTTCTATTTCCGTACGACAGACGTTACCGGTGTTGTTCATCTTCCGGAAGGCACAGAAATGTGTATGCCTGGCGATCACATCACCATTACAGGCGAATTGATCACAACCATCGCTATGGAGCCTGGTCTCAAGTTCGCTATCCGCGAGGGTGGCCGTACGGTCGGTGCCGGTACTGTTTCTACAATCATTGAGTAATCATCACGTGGTTTAATTGAACCGCTGATCCCTCACATGTATTACAAAGACCTTGTCGCTTATGCGGCAGGGTCTTTTTGTTGTGTAAGGAAATGCATGCCCCGGTTAAAACCGGCAGAATCACAGACCGTCTGGACGGGCTTTCGCTATTTCCCTGTCAAGAGCCTTTTTAACTTCGAGAGGTTCTTTGACATAGAGGATATAGAGACGCTTATTGGGGATTCGCAGCGTAAGCCGTCCGTAATGCAGGGGACCTGCGAAAAAAAGCTGGGATACACTGACGGAGGCAATATCTGCCAGCGGAACAGAAAAATGATGATGACGGAGGGAAAACATGCGTCCGTGGATTCTCTGGCTGGTAACATCAACCCGGTTATACAGGAACATCAGAGCCGACAGCAGAAAGAGCATCAGGAAAAGCGCCCATCCGGCCAGGAAAACCCGCAGGACAGCGGAGAGGGGATCGGCGAGAAGGACGGGCTCGCCAAGGCGATAGGCACAGTAAAACAAGACACACAAAAAGAGATAAAGTATTACCGGGTGATGGGAAACCGCCACCCGGAATAAGGGCATTTCCTTTTTGGGTTCCGGATTGGAATCAGTAAATTCGGGAGGCTCAAACCGCATGGACAGTGCTCCTTCCAACAAACTTTATGAAGAAGCCTTTACGGTATTCCAGAGTTCCGTATAAGCTTCTTCGATTGCAGAACTGGAGAAGAAGATTTCAAGTGTTTTAAAGGTCGCCGCATCCGGATAATAACTTTTATTGTTTTTGATTTCATCAGGAAGCATGTCCTTGGCCGGTACATTCGGTGAGGAATAGCCGACATACTCACAGTTGGCCAGGGCAATTTCAGGGTCGTACATGAAGTTGATAAGCGCATGGGCGCCGGCAGCGTTTTTGGCGTTGGCCGGAATGCACATCAGGTCGACCGACCAGTTGGATCCCTTGGGAAGTGCGAACTTCAGGTCGATTTTGTCGGAATTGCCAAGCTCTTCAATACGGCTCAGGATAACCTGATGGTCGCCGGACCACGCCTCGGAAGCAACCAGTTCGCCGCTGGCAAGCTTATCCTTGAGATTATCCACTCCATAGGTGGGCGCCATGTTTTTCTTCTGATCAAGAAGAAGCTGCTGTGCCTGGTCAAGCTGTGCCTTGTCGGTGGTATTCAGGCTGTTCCCGTAATAATTAAGGGCAACACCCACGGATTCACGCATACTGTCATACATTCCGACTTTGTTTTTGTACTGCCCGTCGAAAAGCACTCCCCAGACTGTCTTCGGATCGGTCGATGCCGGATCAAGTTTGACCTTGTTGGCATCATAGACAAGCCCGACAGTGCAGTACAGGTACGGGGCGGCATAGGATAGAACGGAGTCGGAAACCGTCTTGTCCTGGTCATATGTGACATCTTTGAAGAGAGGATCCATGTTTTTGGTGACATTCGGCAGAAGGCTCATATCCAGCTTCTGCAGTTTGTTTTCACGGATAAGCCGGCATACCATATATTCGGACGGAACGATTACATCATAGGAGTTGGAAAGGTTCGGATACATGATTTCATTGGTCTCAAACACACGGGATACGACTTTGTACTGCGGATAGGCGGCCTCGAACTTTGCAATCGTATCTTCCGCAATATATTCGCCCCAGTTATAAAGGACAATTTCAGTCTGGCCGGCGCTTTCGTCGGACACCTCAAGGGACTTGCTGCATGCAGATGTAAGGCCGATGGACCCCAGCATGGATACTGTGACGCCAAGTGCAAGGATGCGGCGCAGGCAGAGGTGGGCAGAACCCATATGCCCTGTCATGTGGAAATCAAACTTCTTCATTTTCTAATACCCTCCCTATATTTCTTCTTTTTTTCGCGGCTTTCGGCGATTGTACGCACATTGGCTGCCAGAAGCAGCAGGAAAATAACCAGAAACATGATAGCTGTGAGCGCGTTCATTTTGGGATTGACACCAAATTTGGCCATGGAGTAGATCTTCATCGGAAGTGTCTGCAAGGTACTGTCGACGTTGAAATTGCTGACCAGGTAGTCGTCGACGGAAAGCGTGAACGTCAGGAGTACAGATGACACAATGCCAGGCATAATCTCCGGAATAATAACTTTGGTAATAGCCTGGAACTGAGTCGCACCCAGATCCTGTGCCGCCTCGGAGAGATTGCGGTCGAGCTGCCGGAGCTTCGGGTTGATGGAAAGTACGGCAAACGGAACACAGAAGGCAATATGCGCAAGGATCAGCGTAAGCTGTCCTTTTTGGATTCCAAGAAAAGCAAAAAGCAGCATAAAGGAGATACCGGTGACCAGTTCCGGCATGATGTTGGGTATATAGGTCACATTCAGGACAAGCGCCTGGATTTTTTTGGAAAAATAGGAGAGGCCCAGGCAGGAGACAACCGCGATAAAAGTTGATGATATCGATGCAATGCCGGCAACCCTGAGCGTGGTAAGGAGTGCGGACATCAGTTCGCCGCCGTCGTTCCCGCTGAATAATTTAGCATAATTATCAAGTGTAAATCCGCCCCAGATAAATGATTTCGGGACACTGTTAAAAGAGAATACAACCAGTACGGCAATCGGCAGATATAGAAAAACAAAAATCAGGCCGATATAAATATTCGGGAAAAACTGTTTAAGCTTCCTCATAGAATCATACCTCCTCCGCCTGAGTCCTTATCAGAATTCCGGAGAATCCCCATCGTAACCAGTACGAAAATCAAAAGCAGAAGGGATAATACATTGCCGGCCTGCTGCTGGACTGCGCTTTCGCTGAGAATAAACGTCTGGACGGTGGTGCCGATCGTCGTTACGCTTCCTTCACTGATGATTTCGGGAATCATATAAAAGGTCAGCGCCGGCATGAAGACCATCTGGATACCGGAAATTACGCCCGGCATCGAAAGGGGAAACACGACCCGCGAGAAAGCCTGCCGGGAGTTGGCACCCAGATCATGAGCCGCCTGCTCAACATTCTCATCGAGCTTGACAAGAACGGAGTAGATCGGAAGCAGCATGAAGGGAAGAAAGTCGTTGACCAGTACAAGCTTAATAATAAAGTCGGAGAGGAAATCCAGCTTAAGGAACAGAATCGGATCGGCGATCCAGTGAAGGCTTAGAAGTATATTATTCAATACGCCGACCTGCCCGAAAAAAGCACGCCATGCATATGTCCTGAGCATCGTGTTGATCCACATCGGGAGAACGAAAAACATAAGAAGGAGGCTTGAACTGGCATGCGTTCTTCTGGCACGGCTGGCAAGAGCATAGGCGAGCGGATATGCAACCAAAAGGCATCCGGCGGTTGTCCACACCGCATAATCAAGGCTTCTCATAAACACGGAAAAATACTCCTGCAGATGCAGTGTCATGCCGTAAAAACGGGTCTCAATTACACGCGGCACCATGAGTGTCTGAAAACCGCCAAGAGTGAAGGAGTAAGCACCGCTGGTATCTTTTGTGAAAAATGCAGCGAAAAAAATCAGAAGGAGCGGCAGGACCGTGAAAACGATCAGCCACAGAAAATAAGGGTATGACAGCAGGCGCAGATGCACCTTAAGGCCCATCGTGCCGAAAGCCGCCGCACAAAGGCCCAGAATTAAAAGAATAATCGCCAGATTTCCAACTGCCTGGGGCGCAAAAAACAAGTCGGAACTGCCGATTCCGGCTGCGGTAAGAACCGAAGGAGCGACAAGCTTAACAGGCGACAGGGTCAGGGACAGCAGGTCGCCCAGCAGAAGCACAAAGACCATAGCGGAAACAGCACGGCCGGGAAGCTTTTCTGTGATTCTGCTGTAAAAGAAAACCATCACGAGAATCAGGACGGGCAGGATCAAAGTAAGAAGGATATAGGGAAGGGCCGGTGAGAAAGAAAGCATGTATTTGACATCGTGAATGGTAAGCCTCATCTGCCCGCTCTGCAGAATCTGAAAAAAGGACAGATTCATACGGGGGACGGCAAAGAGCGTAAGTGTGAGGGAGGGAAGGAAAAATATAACAAGGGACATCAGCGCCGTCAGGGCTGTCAGCTTGACGTGAATCGGGGTCCCGGTATGTCCGGCAAACCAGGCGGGCCTTTTGAGCGGAAGATAAGTCATGTGCTTATTCCTTTCTCCGGATGATGTAAGATCCGGAGGTTTTTTACAATCCGTGTATTTCAGACATCAAAGGTATTTCAAACGGTTATCGGTGCTTTCAGACATCTTCGGGAAGTACCGGCTCCTCTTCGACGGGGGAGACCTTACGGCGATCGGGAGAGAAATCAGATTTGCGCATAATTTGAATATCATCCGGATCAAAAGTCATTCCAATGCGCTTACCGACTTTTACCGGGTCGACATCCTGGATCATCCAGGTAAAGCCGTCATCGCCGTCAACAAGCATTTCGTAATGGACGCCCTTAAACACAAGGGAGTTAACCGTGCCGTTGATGCGGTCCGGACTCTCTTCCTTAACGTAAATATCTTCCGGACGTATAACAACGTCGACCGGGTCGGGGCCCGCCGGCGCCTCGGGAAAACGCGGATCGACGCATGTGAAGGTCTTTCCCGCAAATGTTACTTCATAATCCCTTTCCATGGTGCCGGGCAGAATATTGGACTCGCCGATAAAATCCGCAACATAGGCATTCTTAGGTTCGTTATATATGTCGGTAGGGGTGCCGATTTGCTGGATAACGCCGTCCTTCATGACAATGATCGTGTCGGACATGGTCAGCGCCTCTTCCTGGTCGTGCGTGACATATACGAAAGTAATGCCAAGCTCACGCTGCATCTCTTTGAGTTCAATCTGCATTTCCTTACGCATCTTAAGGTCGAGTGCGCCCAGCGGCTCATCGAGCAGGAGTACGCGTGGCCGGTTGATGATTGCACGCGCTATCGCGACACGCTGCATCTGCCCGCCGGAAATCTGGTCAACCCAGCGATTGCCGTAACCGGAAAGGCCCACAGTCTCAAGTGCTTCCTCGACGCGTGCCTTGATTTCGTCCTTTTTAACTTTCTTGAGACGAAGTCCGAATGCTACATTGTCATAAACATTCAAATGCGGGAAAAGCGCATATCTCTGGAAAACAGTGTTGAGCTGGCGCTTATGAGCCGGTACGGAAAGCAGATTATGACCTTCAAAATTAACAACACCGGAATCGGCCGATTCAAAACCGGCCAGAATGCGGAGCGTTGTCGATTTGCCGCATCCGGACGGACCCAGAAGCGTCAGGAATTCATTGTTGCGGATATAGAATGTAATATCGTGCAGGACCTGCAAGTCGCCGAAGCTCTTATTCAGACCCTTAATTTCAATGATATGGGCACTTCCGGTAGAATCCTCCAACAATTGAGGCCTTGCCTTCGATTTGTGTAAATCGGTCATTTTCGCGTCCTCCATACTTTGACTAAAGAAATTCCTGCACCCGATCAGGGGAAATGCAATTGAAGGGGTCTAGAAACTTGGAGGTGATGATATCCATAGAAGCTTTGCCTGGCGCTTGCCGCGATTCATAAGGAAGTGCGGCTTGTCCGGGTGTATCAGGAAACTCTCGCCGCGTCTGACGGCATATTTCTTCTTTCCGATTACCAGCGTAATGGTGCCTTCCAGCACATATCCCATTTCTTCGCCATCGTGCGGGTTGTCCGGATACGTCTGCCCCTCCGGCTCGAGCGTCAGAAGCACAGGTTCCATCGAATTCTTCTGTGCATTGGGAATAAGCCAGCAAAGCTCGCTCTTTTCGTCGGCATTGGTTTTTACTGCATAATTCTCTGCAGTGAACACTACCGTCTGATCTTCGGGCTCACTGAAAAAGGCGGCAAGGTCCGTGCCGAGCGCTTCCAGTATATACTTCAGTGTTGATATGGAAGGCGAAGTCATGTCGCGCTCAAGAAGAGAGATGAAACCCTTGGATAACTCACAGCGGTCTGCGAGTTCTTCCTGTGTTAACTGGTTCTGCTGACGCAGAAACCGGATTTTTTCACCGATAACCATCTGACCCTCCTGACTGCCGGAAACAATGCGCCGGCCTGCATGGTACGACCCCTGAATCCGGAATAAGTTTACTGGCACTAAACACGGGAAAAAGCATTTATACGAGTTTACTATTACTAAACTACCGAACAACATTATATAGATGCATGCACGTGGGTGTCAACTATTCTGCCATCAAAAAGTATTAAATAAATATAGATGGACCGGTAAATACACAGCACCGGTTTGGCGGGCTTTACGAGTGATTCTTGCATTTTTGCCCACCGCGTATTATTCTGTGAAATAGCGTCTTTCGTTGGTGCCGGCGAATTATAGATAATCCATGCATTCATGTTCCGGACAAAGAGCGGCAGAATGCAGCAGATAAGGGGTATTAATATATATGTCTGATTCAATTATTCATGACAGAAGCAAAATTATCGAATCCCTGCGTATTGTGATTAAGGTGGGAACCTCCACCATCACGTACGAAAACGGACGGATGAACCTGCGCAATATCGAGAGACTGGCGCGTGCAATCTCAAGTCTGATGAACCAGGGTAAGGAAGTGATCCTGGTTACTTCCGGAGCAATCGGAGTAGGGATCGGGTGCCTTGACATGAAAGAAAAACCGACTGCCATGCGCGACAAACAGGCCGTGGCGGCAGTCGGACAGTGTGAACTGATGAACGTGTACAGCCGGTGCTTTGCGGAATACAGCCACGTCGTGGCACAGATCCTCCTGACCAAGGACGACCTTGATGATCCGGTCACAAGGGAGAATATTTCCAATACGTTTGACGCCCTGATCGAAAAGGGAATCGTACCGATCGTGAATGAGAACGACACGGTATCGACGACGGAAATCCTCCACAACGGAACATTCGGCGACAACGATGCGCTTTCCGCCCATGTTGCAACCCTTATCCATGCTGACCTGCTGATAATACTCTCCGACATCGACGGCCTTTATGACAGCAACCCCCGTGAAAACGAAGAGGCACAGAGAATCCCCCTTGTCTGCGAAATTGACCAGACTATGATGGATTCCGCAGGGGGAGCCGGCAGCAAGCTCGGAACAGGCGGAATGCAGTCCAAAATAACGGCAATGGTACTTGCTACAGCCGCCGGCATAGGCGGTGTGATCGCCGAAGGATCGCAGTCCCAGATTCTGGAAGATATACTCGAAGGCGTGGATATCGGAACATATTTTATGCCCGGCTGCAAAATATCGATCTGATATGCAAAAGCATGTCAGAAGTATAATCCCTGTAAACAAAAAACTGCGGAACAATCATTTGCCGATTGTTCCGCAGTTTTTTTCTTATTATCCGGAGGCATTAAACTGCCGGCAGCTTACATGCTAGACAGGCGGAAGAGCGGGATCCACTGTCGGGACCGGAGTGGGCGCCGCATGTCCCGGGCAGAGCTCGGTCGGCGTATTCTCGGCTCCCTTCACAAATAAATCGGTAACCGTGGTTCCCAAAGCTTTGCAGGAATCCGTAGCGATCTTCCCTGTCAGCGTACAGATTGTCATCTTCTCCACAGTATCCGGCTTGATAAAGTTGGGCAGGATACTCATAGTGGAAGGTGTAAGTACTTTATGGATCTTCTGCATCGCGTCATTCCATATAAACTGGGCGTTCTTCTGATCCCCGCTGGGGATTTCGGTCGTACGAAGCCGGTTGTCATATCCGTACCATGTCGCAGCGGCATAATACGGGGTGTAGCCGCAGAACCATTTATCTACGTTGTCGTCCGTGGTACCTGTCTTTCCGGCAACCTCAATACTCTCCCCGGAATCGGTGGTAATGGGCATAACTTTGTTCGCAGCGGTACCTTTGGTGATAACATCCTGAAGAATGTTGGTCAGTATATAGGCTGTCTCCGGTGAATATACCACGGTTGATATGATTTCTTTTTTCAAAATCACGTTGTTGTCACTGTCTTTTACTTCAGTATAGGCATATGGCTCACGGAATTTGCCGCCATTTGGGAACGTAGCATAGGCCGCCGCCATTTCAAGCGGCGTCATACCTACATTGAATCCTCCGATAGCGGTTGAAGGATATACTTCCTTCGTGCGGTCGATGCCGACCTGCTTCAGAAACCAGAGCGCCACATCACCGCCAACCTCATTCCATACCTGGACGGCGACGACATTCGATGATTTGTAGATAGCCTGCCTGACCGTCAGCGACCCTGCATAGGAGCCTGAGTTCTTGGGCCATGGATTATCCGGGTTGCTCGGATCAAGATGCATCGGCGTATCCTCGAAAATAGTTGACGGAACAACCTTTTTCCTTTCGAGGGCCGGCCCGTAGTCAAGAATAGGCTTAATCGACGAACCGGGCTGCCTGTAAGCCGAGACGGCACGATTGGTGATAAGGTTCCGGGTTTTCTCGCCGTAGCCGCCCTGCATGGCAGAAATCGAGCCGTCAGCAACATTAATAATGACCATGCCGCCCTCGGGCTTTTCAGGAAGATCCTCAATAGCAGCAGGATCACTCTGGAAAAGAGTTTGCGTCATGAAAGTGGAATCAAGGGCTGCCTGCACGGCGGGCTCCTCGGTGGTGTAAATTTTGTAACCGTTGTTATACACAAGTTTGGCCGCCAGCGTCCTGCTGATATTGCGCTGGGCCATGAGATCCGTAATGACTTCGGACACGGCATATTCGACAAAATAGGACTGGATCGAATTGGCCGTCATCGTCTCGGTGGATTTGAAGACCAGCTCAGTATTGAGGGCTTCCTCGTACTGTGTATCGGTGATCTTGCCGAGCTCGTGCATCTTAGCAAGGACAACACGCATGCGCCGCAGGGCATTGCGCTTACCGGATTCCCTCAGGGGATTATAGTACGAGGGGCTTTTAGGAATTCCCGCCAGAAAGGCACACTCGGGCAGAGTAAGATCCTTCGCATCTTTTCCGAAATAATTCTGCGCGGCCGTCTGCACGCCGATGTAATTGTTGCCCATCGGAGCCTGATTGACATAGAGCTCCATGATCTCATCCTTGGTCAGCTGCTGCTCGAGGTCCATCGCCGTGAACCATTCCTGAACCTTGCGCTGCGTAGAGACCTGATTCTGGCCGGAGATCATCTTGACAGTCTGCTGGGTAATCGTAGACCCGCCGTGTGTCGCGGTACCTCCGTTGGCCAGTGCCGACAAAATCGCGCTGCCGATACGCTGGATATCAATTCCGTTATGCTCATAGAAGCGCTCATCCTCGATCGAGGTAATCGCCTCATCAATGTAGGTGCCTTTAATTTCACTGTAGGACACATAGACACGGTCGACGTTGTCGCTTCCTGTCAGCTTCTGGATTTCCGTGCCGTTCTTATCGTATACAAAAGTAGTCTGCTTCTTGTCGCTTGTCACCAGATCCGAAATCGTCAGCGCCTTTGTGGTGGAAATATAGCCGACAAGCATACCTCCGCCAAATCCTCCGATAACAAAAACAAGTAAAAGGACAAGGACAAGAAACAACTTGAGGAAAAAAGCAATGCTTCCGCTGATGCCGCTGTACCAGGTATTGGAATGCGCCGCATGTGTCGGTTTGCCGCGAAGCCTCTTGTGGAAATCACTGGCGATAATCGATTGGTCGGGAGGGATCGGACTTGCCCGCCGTACAGGCTGGGGCTGGGGCGCCCGTGCCGGCTGCTGCACTCCGTTGGCCGGGTCCTGCTGGCGTCTTACTTGGCCGTTGGCATTAGAGGGCGTGCCTGGTCTGTTCTGATCATTCATATATAAAATGTACTTCCTTTAACTTCTTGCTGCTTCCCGCAGTCATTCCGCACAAAAGCACGGCAGGGGCATAATGCTATACATCACTTATCATATCAGCAAACCTCTGATATGGAAAGAGAAGGCACCTGTGCAAGGTGTGCACAAACCTTCAAAACCCCATAAAAACGCCAATAATCAACATCTTTACAGCCATTACGGAAAATTACCGAAATTTGTTTACAACTCGCTTTGCAGTTATAATAGAAAGAAAACGAAAGAGGCGCAAAATGCCAAACGATATGAATACAGATACGGATACCCAGGCAGGTACAAATCCGGAGACAATTCCCGAGACCCAGGCAGGTACAACCGAAGAGACCTGCATCGTCACAATAGAAGCCCTTACAACAGAAGGCCAGGGAATCGCCCGCATACAGGGACTCGAAGGTGATGACACCAGAGGTTATACCGTCTTCTGTGATGGCCTGCTGCCCGGCGAAGAAGCCGAGATCCGCATAGTGTCCAGGAAGAAAAACTATGCCCAGGCCGAGTGCGTCAGACTGATCACACCGTCGCCGGAGCGCATCGCTCCTTTCTGCCCGGTCTACGATGCCTGCGGAGGCTGCACACTCCAGCACCTCAACTACGACGAACAGCTTCACCTCAAAAGGGAGCACGTCGTCTCCTGCCTCACGCGCATCGGCAAACAGCCGGCCGATATGATCGAAGCCCTCACGCGCCCGACACTCGGGATGGACCACCCGTATGATTATAGAAACCATATGCAGTATCCCGTCGGCGAGACGGTAACTGCCGAAACCGCCGCGAAATACGCCGCAGCCAGTGCAGTTGCAGCTGCCGCCGGGAGTGCCGCCGCAAACGCTGCGCCGGTCAGCGGTGACGCCGCTGTTTTAGCCGCAACAGTCCTTGAGGAAGCCTCCGCTGCCGCCGCCGTCGCCCCCGTCTCTGCCCGCGATTTCAAGATCGGCCTCTACGGCAAAAAGACCCACACGATCGTCCCCCACAACACCTGCCGCCTCGCGCACCCCGCATGCGAATCCGTCCGCCGCATGACCGAGCGCTTCTGCCTTGAAAAGGGCATCCTCGGCTATGATGAGCAGAGCGGCCTCGGCTTATTGCGCCACCTCATCGTACGCATCGCACCGCATACCGGGGAAGTCCTCGTAATCCTGGTAATCAACTCGGTCCCCGAAAAACCATTCGAATTCCCCATCAAAGAATACGTATCCGATATATCCTTCCGTCTCGAAAAAGACAGGAAAAAGCTCGCCCGCGCCAGCCAGGATGCCGGTGTCGCAGCCGCCACAGCTGCAGCCGCCCCAGCCGCCCCGGCCGCACCCGAAAAACCCTGGAAGCTCAAAAGCCTCTCGGTCAACTACAACCCGACCGGCGTCCGTCAGGGACAGGTCATCAGCCCCCGCGGCCAGAATCAGCGCCTGCTTTTCGGCACACCGCAGATCACGGACCGGATCGGCGCGAACAAATTCATGATCTCACCCCTGTCGTTCTTCCAGGTCAACTCCCTGCAGACAGAAAAGCTCTACGACACCGTCCGTGACTTCGCCCTCGGCAACCTGACGCCCGAAGCCGTCGCACAGATGCCCGCGACACCGCAAATAACAATCACATCGATCCTCGACCTCTACTGCGGTGCCGGCACCATAGGCCTCCACCTCGCCCGCCACACAGGCCAGCTCGTCGGCGTGGAAAGCAACGAAGGAGCCATCCTCGACGCCCGCAAAAACGCAGCCCAGAACGGTGTCACCAACGCAACCTTCATCACCGCCAAAGTAGAAGAAGTCCCTCGCAGCGAGATCCCCTACCATCCGACGCTCGTCATCCTCGACCCTCCCAGAAGAGGCAGCGAACCCGTCATGCTCGCCAAAATCCTCGTCCTCAATCCCGAGAAAATCATCTACGTCTCCTGCGACCCCGCGACCCTCAGCCGCGACATCGCCTTCCTTACAACAGGCGAATACAAGATCAAGGCGATCCAGCCGGTCGATATGTTCCCGTGGACGGGGCATGTTGAGACTGTGGTGCTGCTGGAGAGATAAGAAATAATAGATAATATGCAATAAAAAAATACAGCGTTGCGATCGAAGTTGCGGCGCTGTATTTTATGTTTGGAATGAACTATATTTTGAGAGTGAAGGCTACTTTAATGAATATACTGGGACAAGGAGTTACAACTTTAGTGTGCCACAACACTTATAGACTTTTTCTTGTAATAGAGTAGAGTTGTGATAATATAGTTAGGAAACTAACTAATATAGGAGGCAGACCAATGCAAGTATATAAATACATAAGTCAACTGGCGAACGGACAGAGAAGACTAGTTGATAGTCTTGCAACAAATAAGGCGTATAGCGGCGCACAAGGTAAGGTTATTCATTATCTTATTAACAACAAGGATAGGACGATATATCAAAAGGAGATAGAGAAGTCCTTTGGTTTAAGGGCTTCAACAGCAACAGAGCTTATCAAATCGTTAGAGAAAATGCGAGTGATAAAACGAGTGCCCAGCAAGGAAGACGCCAGGTTTAAAGAAATTATTCTTACAGAGAAGGCAGATGAATACAAAGAGGATGTTTGTCATGACATGGAAATGCTTGAGGAAAAACTGACTTCAAAAATCAGTAAAGAAGAATTGGATTGCTGGTTAGTGATAACAAATAAAATGTTGGCGAATTTGGGAGGAATGGAAAATGACAAGTAAAGAAAATATGGGTGTAAGGATGCTGTTTTATTTAGGGGGACTTATAATAATGACACTAGGGGTAGCATTTTCTGTGAAGTCTGATTTGGGTGTATCCCCAATTAGTTCTATTCCATACACTATTACGTGTGTAACAGGAATGGATTTGGGTGCAGCAACAATTGTATTTTCTATTTTCATGGTAATCCTTCAAATAATTATATTACGTAAGCAGTTTAAGATGATAAACCTGTTACAGCTGCCAATTGGAATACTGTTTGGATTATTTTTATCATTTTGCTGTGGTTTGATGGTTTATTTGCCTGAACCTTCAGGAATGATTATGAAATTTGTTTTGATGCTAATCAGTACGTTTATTGTTGCATTAGGAGTTTTTGTGTATGTTGCTGCGGGTTTTGTGCCGTTGGCACCAGAAGGTGCAATGTTAGCAATTTGCAAAATGACAAAATTCAAATTTCCCAATGTAAAACTATGTTCAGATATTACTATGGTAGTTGTTTCAGGCATTACGTGTCTTGTTGTCATTAAAGAACTTGGAAGTGTCGGAATAGGAACCATTATAGCGGCGGTACTTGTTGGAAATGAAGTTAAGCTGATGACAAAGTTCTTTGGAAAAAGAATAGATAAATTGCTGGGAGTAAATTTTGATGCGGATTGCGAAAAGAAAGATGATAATTTACATGCGATTAAAAAAACAAATCAATAGCCCTACAAATTCGGCAACTCGTTTGTCTTTCTCGCCTTTCTCCATGCTCTACCTCTCGTATATCTTAGCTATTTCAAGTATTCTGCGCTTCATTTCCGTGCGGACATGTTCAGGCTCCAGACACTCGCATTTATCCCCGAAACTGATAAGAATATTGTAGTAGTATTCGTTCTCTATGAAAGGGAAACGAACGATGTAATGCTCATCGCCATCCGGTGAGAAGTTTTCAACCGTGCAATAATCCAGTACCCTGTCCATGACGGATTTGTGGATACGAATTGTGATGTCTTTTTGCATAGCAGCCAACGTATCAGCAAAATCCAACTGCGGTTTCTGATAATCCCGCGGCGTAAAGGACTCCTTTTGTATTTGCAGGTATGACATGCGGGACAGCTTGAATAGGCGAAAATCATTTCTCATATGGCAATACCCTTGCAAATACCAATGGCTATTTTTGAGTACAAGCTGGTACGGCTCAGCTGTTCGTGCGGTTTTGCAGCCATAGCGGTCTGCATATTCAAAAGAAAGCAGTTTGCTTTCAAGTAAACCTGTTTTGATGATTTCCAAATATGCCTGAATATTTCTGTTGCCTATCCACGGACTTAAATCTATATATATTTGATTTGCCTTAAGTTCAATGTCTTTCGCTCTGTCGGCGGGGATAAAGCTCTTGACTTTTGCAAGGGCGTTTACCAGTTCATCGCCTCGTATCACGGTAGAAAGATTGGAAAGCCCCATCAGGATAGCGGAAAGGTCGGCCGTCGAGAAAACCTTCCTGTCAATCTTGTATTTCTGCATGATTTCAAACCCGCCGCCAACACCCGGTGCAGAACAAACAGGAATACCCGACATGTTGATCGTGTCTATGTCGCGGTAGATTGTGCGGGGTGAGACTTCGAACATATCGGCTAACTCCTGCGCGCCTATACGCTCTTTATCAAGGAGTATCATAATAATGCTGACAAGCCTGTCAACTTTCATCAGATAGCCGCCTTTCGGAATTTCTTATTACTGTTATAGATTGTTGCCATACTGTTGTCAACAATTACATGGCATAATAAAGAAGTAAATCAAACAATCTACCTATCAGGAGACTAACTATATGAAGTCAAGAGAAGAACCGGATGAATGAGAGCTAAGTCAGTGAATCATGAACCTTGAAAATCAGCGCA
>JBAWXZ010000015.1:0-98896 GCA_037143795.1 Eubacteriales bacterium
CTAAGGAATATTACTAAAGTCCTCGGATTGCTTTGCAATCCTGCGGAATCTACTCAAAAGAGACCGCATTATTTTATAAGCGGATGAAGGTTGTTGTTTCGTTTCTTGGGGAAATTTGTGTATTCATCCGCAAGGACGTGGATCATGGAACTACGATCCTACGGACGCAAATAATTATGTAGGAGCTGCATTACTGTCCCTAAGATACTTGTACAAATAGTCGTATAGCGGTTGACCGTCTTTTTTCGGTATGCGATATTCTTTTGTTGACCCGTCGGCAATCATTGTAACGTACTCATTGCCCTGCACTTCATAGAGAATCCATCGTCCGGGATACTCAAGGATTAATGTTGGATATCCGCCCTGGAGGTCTTCTGAACTTGTTTCGTAGTATGACAGATTGCCGACCAAAGATAAAATGTGTTCTACTGCAGTGGAATCTGATACGACAATTGTCGGAATAGTATCGCTCATTATGGACACGGAGACAGGCTTGTTCTCCAGCCATGGCTGATCTATTGCAGTCAGCGAACTTGAATCGGTCTGCGTTGCTGCAGAACTGCTGCAAGAAAAAGCAAAGAATAACAAAGGCAATATGGTTAATAGCAAACCATATTTACTCAATTTCATAGTCGCTCCTTTGATGCCTATATCGTTTTTTATATTGTGTTCCATGTGCGGTTATTGTTTCCGCTAGTAGCGGAGGCTGAAGAAGATCGAAAATCATTTCCATATACCTGCCATTAAGCGATCTGTATTTTGACGGTTGTTCTTTAAAACTTGAAACTCAAATATAGCTCAGCGAAAACGTAAATGCAGAGATGCATAAATATACAAAAAAACCGTTTTTTGATAGCATAAACCGCCACCTCATAATAAAAAAGCATGCTGGTTTTCTTCGTATTCTATTTGGATTATAACAGTTATATATAAATATGGTTATTTGATGTTTTGCTTCAAGCAGATAATTGAAAAAACCTGCTGCAGTATTTCTTTACAGCGTAAAACTCTCTTACGTATTTTTTCAAAACCCTCCCGGAGCGATGGCTTCAAACTGCCCGGAAAGTAATTGCGGTTGCGGTGTTCTCACAATCGGTATCTGTGATTTTTATCCTTTGAGTATATCAATTATTTTTTCTTCGAAAAATACACAAAAATGAAGTAAAATAGGGAGAGTATTATATACAATATGCGGGAAGCAGGCACATTTTCATTTAGGGCGTGCAGGAGGCAGATTATGATTGTTACGACAACACCGACTATTGAAGGAAAAAGCATTGTTGAGTATAGAGGCATTGTTTTCGGGGAAGTGATTTCAGGCGTGGATTTTGTGAAAGATTTAGCTGCGGGAATCACGAATTTCTTCGGAGGCCGCTCGGGATCTTACGAAGGCGAGCTGATTCAAGCCCGTCAGAATGCTATTGCTGAGATGGTTCAGCGTGCATCACAGGCAGGCGCCAATGCAGTTGTCGGAATTGACGTGGATTATGAGGTTCTCGGACAGGCCAATAATATGCTTATGGTAACAGCTTCCGGGACTGCGGTTGTCGTGCAGTGACAATCAGGATGTAGGATTATATTATTTGGTATTGTTTCCGGCTGATGCTGTTTGTGGAATTATAGTGTCAGCAAAATGGAATGGAGTCATAGGGGGGAGATCGTGTTTAAATTTAAAATTTTCCTGGCAGCCTTGGTCGCTGCGTCTTTCTTGACTTTGCCGGGATGTGTATGGAGTAAATCGAGTTCCATAATCAAAACGAGCTTTAAGACTAGCCTCGAAGCTGCAGATGCGACTGAAATGCCGTTCCAGGATGAGTCAACCGGAGCTGCCGTCGAGCGGACGGTTACAGCTCCTCCGGTCACGGCTATGCTGGATTCAACACAAACACCGACTACGGCTGCAGCAGGCAATGAGTCTATTTTTGTTACCGAAGCTGCTCCGATTACGCCGGAAAGCATTGCCGCTCTGCCTGCCGGTACAATAGTTGATGAATTTTTGAGTAATGCTGACGTTGTGAACGGCTGCTTCTACTATGAAGAGATTTCTGATGCAGTTTTTGCAAGAATGGAGAATAATTCATATAAGGCGGATTGTACTGTTCCGCTGTCGGACCTTCGTTATGTGCGTGTTCTCTATTATGGATTTGATGAAAGCGTGCATATAGGGGAACTGGTTGTAAGTAAGAAGATAGCGCAGGATATGATTGAGATTTTCCGCGGACTCTATGACGCCAAATATCAAATCGGCAAAATGGTTCTTGTCGACGATTATGGAGCCGATGACAACTTATCGATGGCGGAAAACAATACATCTGCGTTCAATTACCGCATGGTTGTCGGAACATCAAAGCTTTCCAATCACGCACTCGGCCTTGCAATAGATGTTAACCCGCTTTATAATCCGTGGATTTATGTACTGGACGGTAAGGATATCATTGATCCGCCCTCCGGCGCACAGTATGCTGACAGGTCGCTGGGGAACCCGCATTACCTGGACCATGACGATCTGTGTTATCAGTTGTTTATCGGGCACGGTTTTACATGGGGCGGAGACTGGAGTTCTTCGAAGGACTATCAGCACTTCTCCAAAACAACCTGACAATATGCAGTGATTTTTCCGATTTTACATTATTGATAGTTGTAGTCGTATTCCAGAGGCATCACAAAGGCAAAATTCTGCCCGTCCGTGCTGTAATAGAGGTTCTTTTCATGCATTTCCTGCTGGTCTTTATACGAGTCATATGTAAAATAGATTACGCCGAAGTCGCATATGCGAACCTCTGCGACATTTTCGGAAATTACAAACGGTTCAGCACCGTCTTTATCTTCTATACCGCAGAGTGTCCAAAGACCGGTTTCCGTCATATCCCTTAAGTAATACAGGTAGGTCGCTGTGCCGGTATCAAAACTGTCGGCAAGCTGAGCATAAGTGTCAATTTTGACCTTGGTATCCGCGCCGGGCGGGGCGCCGGTTCACCGGCATATTGAGGAACGGATGTATCTGTGATCGAAGAAACAGCTTCCGCAGCAGGCATTTTGTTCCCGTAATAAAATAGCGATGAAGCGGTCATGGTTCCTGCAGCGGCAATAAGGATGATTATACATATGGAAAATATCCGGATCCATTTATTTGGTTTTCTGTATTTCATAGTTCTATTAATTCTTTTTTTAACGTTTCCGGCATTGCCTGAAAAGGACATCAGAGGCGGGGGCAGGCTGGGTTCCGATGCCATGGAATAATCCATAAAATCGGGTATGGCGTCGGTATAATTTTCACGTTCGCCTTTGGAAAGCCGTTCAGCTACTACCTCATCGCAGGCATCCTCACAACTGGAGTTGACCATGTTTCGTATCAGCCATGCAAAAGGGTTGAACCACTGAACGACTGCGGATACTTCTGCCAGTGTCTTAATGAGTAAATCCTTGTGTTGAATATGCAAAAATTCATGGATGAGGGAATACCGGACCGCGCTGATGTCCCTGGAATCTGCCGGAATGATTATCGCCGGGCGGAAAATTCCGAAAACGACCGGAGCGGGAAGGTGTGCCTCCCGTATTTGTATTTTCAAATGGGAATCGGCAGGGATGAAGATGTCCCAGCGGTCATTACCGGGCGTGCTGTTTTTAAGAATTCTGCGTTTGAACGAGAAGTAGGCAAGTAATTTAAAGGTGCCGATAAGAAAGGCAACGGCAAGCCATACTGTAAAAAGCACATTTCTTACGGACACAAGGGGAGCGTCAGGGGCGGCTGCTGACAAAAAGGGCGGCTCTGCAATCACATTTTCCGCGTGTGAACCGGCCGCGGCAGTGGTTCCTGTATTTGCAGGGGCAAGAGTCATATTCGGCTGAAAAAAGGTTGAATCCATCAGCATCTGAGTTGATAAATCTTCCAGTTCAGTCTGACTTATAGTTTCCGGGTTCAAAATATCAGTAATGCTTCGCCCCATGAATCCGGTGTATTCGGTGTAAAACTTTTCTGCCTGTGCCTGGGGGATTGGAAAAACGGAAAATAATTCCTGTTGGCACTCTGGAAACAGTATACTCGTTTTGTTATATTATTTGTGAATCAACATGTATAATATAGATAAATTCACATAAGAAGAGGGGATAATTATGAATTTGGAAGAATTAAGAATTGATTGCGCAGTCAGGCAGAAAAAGGGACTTCATTTCATATTGGCATCTATTGTGATCTGGTGTGCGGTGCTTACCATTCATCTGACAAAGCTGCCTATTGAGACGAAAAATTTCCTGACTTTCTGCTTTACCGCGCCGCTTGTGCCGCTGGCTTACCTGATTTCACGGTTCATTAAGGTCGATTTCCAGAGTAAAAGCAATCCTATCAACAATCTGGGGCTATTGTTTTCAGTCAATCAAATACTCTATCTGTTGATTGCCATGTGGGTGTATCCGACTGTTCCGGATAAAATGCTTATGGTGATTGCAATGATTTTCGGTGCCCACCTGATGCCGTACTCCTGGCTGTATCTGTCGAAAAGTTACTTTATCCTGTCAATATTTATTCCTGTAATGGCGCTTGCTGTCGGATGTCTGTTCGCGCCGTATATTCTGGCTGTCTGTATGGTTATAGTTGAGGTACTGTTCAGTATTGTATTAATTTTTGAAAATCGTAAAATCAAGAAGACAGCAAATGCGTTTCAGGGCACCTGAGGCTATTATTGACAAACCGCGGAAGCATCACGTATAATGCATGTGACTTTACCACTTTACTTAGTTAAAGCGGTAAAGTATATTCGCAGGAGGTTTCAAATGGGTAATTATCGTTTTCATACACCGGAAGGTGTGAGTGATATGCTTCCGGAGGACTGCCGAACGAAGCGGGATCTGGAGCGCAAGCTCCGGACGCTGTTCGAACTGAGCGGATACCGGGAGATTGAGACGCCCGGCATTGAGTTTTATGATGTGTATGCAAGCGGTAATTTTGTAGCACAGGAAAATCTTTATAAGCTCGGTGACCAGGAGGGAAGGATCCTTTCGCTGCGTTATGACGGCACTGTGCCGGTAGCGCGCCTGGCTGCCACTCTTTTCAAAGATACGCCTCCGCCGCTTCGGCTCTCCTACATCGAAAATATGTACCGGTTTCGTGAATCAGGCGGCGGCCGCCAGAGGGAATTCTGCCAGGCCGGTGTCGAGCTTCTGGGTGTTTCATCCACACAGGCGGATGCTGAGGTTATCGCACTTGCAATCGCATCGGCACTTGAGACCGGGATAACCGACCTGCAGATTTCGATCGGACAGGCGGAATTTTTCCGGGGACTGATGGAAGCATGGGAGATCCCGGCTGAGGATGCAGAAGAAATTTCAAGGCATATCGATCAGAAGGATACAGTGGCGCTTGAAAAGTCAGCTGACCGTTACGGGCTGTCCTCCTCCGAAAAGGAGACGCTGCTCCTGATTCCTTCTCTGTTCGGGACATATGATACACTCGACGCTTTTGACAAACGGGTCGAAAGCCCCCGTGCCAGGGCTGCCCTGCAGAATGTGCGGGAAATACTGGATATTTTGAATGACTACGGATATATGAAATATGTGTCAGTTGATCTGGGCATGCTTCGCAGCCTTGACTACTATACGGGAA
Organism: Eubacteriales bacterium; assembly: GCA_037143795.1. GTDB lineage: Bacteria > Bacillota > Clostridia > Saccharofermentanales > Saccharofermentanaceae > Firm-13. The sequence continues at coordinate 5,600 of JBAWXZ010000015.1, forward strand.
TGATCTTCAAAGGATTCACATATGAAATCGGATTTCCGATTATTTCGGGAGGACGCTATGACAACGTGGTGTCTGTGTTTGGCAGGGATCTGGCTGCTGTCGGGTTTTCGCTGAGCCTCAATCTCTGCATGACAGCACTTCGAAGACAGGACAAAGAGCTGCAGCAGATACATGTTGATACGATCATCGGATACAGCGGTGAACCCGGAATGCGCAGACTGGCGCTTGAGATGGCAAAAGACCTTCGTGCCGACGGGCTTATCGCACTCGTTGACTGTGAAGGAATGAATGAAGAAGACCTGAGCTGTTTTGCGGAGAATCGCGGGATCGAGCAGATGGTTTTCCTCAATGATGGTCAATGTGATTGTGAAGAGGAAGGGATATGACGGATATGATAACGATTGCTTTGTCAAAAGGCCGTCTGGCGGAACAGGCGCTTGATCTTCTGGAGGCGGCGGGATACGACTGCCGGGCTGCCCGGGAGAAGTCGCGGCGTCTGATTCTCGAAGATGAGAAAGCAGGCCTTCGCTTTATAATGGCCAAACCGGCGGACGTTCCCACTTATGTGGAATACGGTGCGGCCGATATTGGCGTGGTCGGTAAGGATACGCTTCTTGAGGAAGGCCGTCAGCTCTATGAAGTCATCGACCTGGGATTCGGAGCGTGTCAGATGTGTGTCTGCGGACCGGCTTCCCTTAAGGGTAAGCTTGACCAGATTCCCAACAAGCGGGTCGCTTCGAAGTATCCCAATATTACAAGATCCTATTTTGAGGGAACAAAGCGGGAGAGCGTCGAAATCATCAAGCTTAACGGCTCTGTGGAGCTTGCACCGCTCATCGGACTGGCCGAGGTGATTGTCGATATCGTTGAGTCGGGGCGCACGCTCAGGGAAAACGGTCTGGATGTCCTTGAAGTTATTGCAGATATTTCTGCCCGTGTTATTGTAAACCGTGTCTCGATGAAGATGAAAGCACAAAGCATTATGCCGATGCTTGATGCGATTCGATGCCAGCTGGCAAAGCAAAAAGAGGAAGGGACAGCCAAATGAAGTGCAGAAGAATAAACGCACAAAAAGAAGACCTTGCCCAAATATGTGAAGATTTGGGACTCCGCGGCAAAATGGAGATAGGACCGATCCTTGATACGGTCAGCGCCATACTTGCTGATGTACGCGAAAATAAAGATGAAGCTGTCAGGAAATATACGCTTATGTTCGACAAGGCGGATCTTCCGGCTGACTCTATCCGTGTATCGGCCGAAGAAATCAGCCAGGCTGTTGAAAAAATTGACCAGGAACTTTTATCAGTGCTTGCGCAGGCGGCAGAGAATATCCGATCTTTTCATGAGAAGCAGCGGGAGACCGGCTTCACAATGGATGTAGCAGACGGTGCGCAAATCGGAATGGTTGTGAGACCGCTTGCGATCGCGGGCATTTATGTTCCCGGAGGCACAGCCCCGCTCCCATCCACGGTACTTATGAATGTCATCCCTGCCAAGGCAGCCGGAGTGCCCCGTGTAGTGCTTTGTACGCCGCCGCGCGCCGACGGCACCATAGCCCCGGTGATCCTTGCTGCTGCGCATATTGCAGGTACTGACGAGATCTATAAAGTCGGCGGCGCACAGGCTATCGCAGCTATGGCCTATGGCACCCCTTCAATCCCGCGTGTCGACAAAGTGTGCGGACCGGGGAATATATACGTGAACACGGCCAAACGCCTGGTCTTCGGGCAGGTTGATATTGATATGTTTGCAGGTCCGAGTGAGATACTGATAATTGCCGATGCAACCGCAAATCCCGAGTTTGCTGCAGCCGACATGCTTTCCCAGGCGGAGCACGACAAAATAGCTTCTGCGATTCTTCTGACAACAAGCGAGGAAATGGCCGACGCGGTTGCCGAAGCGATCGACCGGCGTTCCGAGTGCCTCAAAAGAAAGGAAATCCTTGAGAAATCCATCCGCGATTACTGTGCGGTTGTTTATGTTCCGGACCTTGATACGGCGATTGCCTTTGCCAATGAACTCGCACCGGAACATCTTGAGCTTTGCATCAGGGATCCGGAGAAATATGTCCCTCGGATTTATAATGCAGGGGCGATATTCCTGGGGAACTATACTCCGGAACCGTTGGGGGACTATTTTGCCGGTCCCAATCATACACTTCCGACATCAGGCACCGCGCGATTTTTTTCGCCGCTGAATACGGGGGATTTCGTCAAAAAAATGAGTATCCTTCGTTACAATGAATCTTCCCTCAGGGGATGTTATCAGGATGTGGCGCTTTTTGCGGATGCAGAGGGACTGGACGGTCATGCGGCCGCCGTGCGTGTACGCTTCGAAGAATAACGGCAGACTTCGGACACATTTTATTTAAGGAGACAAATACATGAGTCGATTCTGGAATCAAAGAACTTCATCACTGACGCCCTATGTCGCGGGTGAGCAGCCGCTGCCGGGGCAGAAGGTCATTAAGCTCAATACCAATGAGAATCCATATCCGCCGTCGCCCGCGATTGCCAGGCACATCAAGGAGTTTGATCCGTCCGTACTCAGATTATACCCGGAGCTTACCAGCCGGTCGCTGCGTGAAGCGATTGCTGAATTTTACGGCGTCCGTCCCTCGCAGGTATTCTGCGGAAACGGATCCGATGAAGTCCTTGCTTTCAGTTTCCAGGCGTTTTTCGAGACAAAGGAAGGTGCAAGTCCGATCTTTTTTCCGGACATCACATATAGTTTCTATCCGGTTTATGCGAACCTATATGGAATCCCGGTTGAAAAGATCCCGTTGAATGAAGACTTTACCATACCGGTAGATGCGTTCTGCAGACCTTCGGGAGGCGTCGCGATTTCCAATCCGAATGCGCCGACAACACTTACAATTTCTGCATCGGACATAAGGAAAATTCTTGAGAGCCAGCCCGGCCGGCTGGTACTGATTGATCAGGCGTATGCTGCATTCGGGGATGACTGCTGTATTGGCCTGCTTGCGGACCACCCGAATCTTCTTGTTGTCGGTACCCTGTCCAAATCCCATTCACTCGCGGGACTTCGCGTCGGATATGCGATTGCGTCGGAAGAGATAATTGAAGGTCTTCAGCGGGTACGGGATTCGTTCAATTCCTATCCGGTGGATACGCTGGCCCTTGAGCTGGCAACCCTTGCTGTCAGGGACAGGGCCTGGTACGAGGAGAATACCCGCCGCATTATCGCAACCAGGGAATATACGGCAGTTCACCTCAAAAACCTCGGATTTGAAGTTCTTGATTCTCAGGCCAACTTCCTTTTTGTAAAACCGGCGGGAATACCGGCAGGTGAACTCTACAAAAAACTGCGCTCGGAAGGTATACTGGTAAGGTATTTTGATAAGGCAAGAATCTGTGATTACCTGCGTATTACAATCGGAACGGACAAAGAAATGGAAGCGCTCGTAAATGCTGTAATAAAAATAATTGCGGATCTTAATTAGCTGAAAATGAGGCCGCCATATGAAAAAGGGAGGAAGTTCTGTTATGAGAAACGCACAGCTGTCCCGCACGACCAACGAAACTACTGTCCGAGTGCATCTGGATATTGATGGACTCGGAACCAGCGAGATTGATACCGGCATTGGTTTCATGGATCATATGCTCGATCTTCTTGCGCGCCACAGCGGTCTTGATCTCACAGTCGCCGCACAGGGAGACCTGCGTGTTGACGGTCACCACACTGTTGAAGATATCGGAATCGTGATCGGGAAGACCCTTTTTACAGCCCTCGGTGAGAAGCGCGGTATTAACCGTTACGGCAATGCAGTTATTCCTATGGATGAGACACTCGCTTCCTGCGCACTTGACTTGTCAGGGCGCCCGTACCTGGTGCTTGCCGCAGAATATAGTAATGACAGGGTCGGAGATTTTGATACGGCGCTTGTCGAGGAATTTTTCCGCGCAGTTGCTTTCAATGCAGGCATTACACTTCACCTGCGCTGCGAATACGGCACCAATGATCACCACAAGATCGAGGCAATGTTCAAGGCTTTTGCGAGATCGCTTCGCATGGCTGCAGCCATTGACCCTGATTTTTCCGATCAGATCCCGTCCACAAAAGGGGTGCTGTCCTGACATCGGCATATAGATGAACATATGGGATCTTCTATTTACATTATTAAATAAAGAATATACAGGGGGCCAACAACATGAGCATGCAGAAAGATACAGATTACATTTCTTTACCATTATTTGTCCGCGGCAAGGTCAGAAACGTCTATGACCTCGGTGATTCCCTTCTGATGGTTGTTACGGACCGGATCTCTGCTTTTGATGTCGTTTTTGATGAATTGATTCCGGATAAGGGCAAAGTCCTGAACAGCATCTCAGCCTTCTGGTTCGATTTTACCAAAGATATAATTCCCAATCATGTAATTTCGACTGAACCCGCAGAATATCCGATGGGACTGTCCGCATACGCCGATCAGCTTAAAGGCCGTTCGATGTGGGTCAAAAAAGTCGATATGCTGCCGGCCGAGTGCATAGTACGCGGTTATCTAGAAGGGTCTGCCCTCAAAGAATATAACGCATCCGGAACGGTCGGAGGAATCAAAATGCCGGAAGGCATGCTGCAGGGGGACAAGCTTCCCTCCCCGATGTTCACTCCCTCAACAAAGGCCGATGAAGGCCACGACATCAATATCACATATGAGCAGCTGGTTGAACTGATCGGTGAGGCCGATGCGAAGCAGCTGTCCGATGCGACGCTTGCCCTTTATGAAAGAGTATCCGCATATGCACTTACCAGGGGCTTGATTCTTGCCGATACCAAATTCGAATTCGGTAAAATTGACGGCAAACTTGTAATAGCGGACGAGATGTTCACTCCGGATTCTTCCCGTTTCTGGGATCTGGCAGATTATAAGCCGGGCCGCGCACAAAAAAGTTTTGATAAGCAATACCTTCGCGAATGGCTTGAGACCCTGGACTGGAACAAGACCTATCCGGCCCCGCACCTTCCGGAGGACGTTATCGAGAAGACAGCAGCCAAATATCGTGAGGCATACCGTCTCCTGACCGGAAAGGAACTTGAATGATTGCAATCATTGACTATGGAATGGGAAACCTGGGATCGGTCCAAAAAGCCCTGACTTTCCTCGGATACGAGTCGGTCATTACTGATTCGCCTTCACAGGCCATGGCCGCATCAGGGCTGGTTCTCCCCGGCGTAGGCGCGATGGCGCATGCCATGCAGGCGCTGCGTGAAAAAGGTATGGACAGGCTTGTTTTAGATTATGTCGATACGGGACGTCCGTTTCTTGGGATCTGCCTTGGTATGCAGATGCTGTTTGACTCTTCCGAAGAAGGCGGCGGCAGCGTGAAAGGCCTCGGGCTCCTGCCCGGCCGAGTGCTTCGTTTTTCGCCGGAATACGGACTGAAAGTACCGCAGATTGGCTGGAACAACCTTGTAACGGTATCCGACCCCGCCCTTCGAAAAAACGATTATGTATATTTCGTTCACTCATATTACTGCGTTCCGGACCGTCCGGAGGACGTAGCTGCGACGACGCAGTACGGTATAGAGTATGCTTCGGCAGCAGCCCGCGGCAATATACTTGCGACACAATTTCACCCTGAAAAAAGCGGAGAGGCGGGTCTTGCCATCCTTAACCGCTGGGCTAGGAGGACACGATGATAATATATCCCGCAATTGATTTGCTCGACGGACAGTGTGTCCGGCTTTCACAGGGCAAATACGATCAGGTAACCGTCTATTCCGATGATCCGCTTAACATCGCAGAGGGTTTTGCTGCTGCCGGTGCAAAGTGGATTCACATGGTCGACTTGAACGCAGCCAAAACCGGCATTCCCGTCAACCAGTCGATTATTGCCTCTGTCGTAAAACGCACCGGGCTCAAAGTGCAGACCGGAGGCGGGATAAGGAACCTCGATACCCTGCGCTACCTGCTTGAAGAAATAGGCGTCGCACGATGCGTAATCGGGACCTCTGCTATAAAGGACAGGGTCTTTACCGAAAAAGCACTTGCACTTTATGGTGACAAAATTGCTATAGGGCTTGATGCCAAAAACGGTGAAATTGCTGTAGACGGCTGGACTTCCGGGTCAGGCATCAATGTTATTGATTTTGCAAAAATGATGAAGGAAATCGGTGCCCGGACTGTTATTTACACGGATATTGCCCGCGACGGCATGCTGTCCGGCCCGGCGACGGAATCGACCAGGGAACTTGTTGATGCAACCGGGCTGTCGGTCATCGCCTCAGGAGGAATCGGATCGGAAGAGGATATCACGCTGATTCAAACTTCAGGCTGCTCCGGTGTAATAGTCGGCAAAGCCATTTACGAAGGGAAAGTGAGGCTTTCGGTATGCTTGCAAAACGTATAATTCCCTGTCTTGACGTAAAGAACGGGCGCGTTGTAAAAGGCGTCAACTTCCTCGCCCTGCGAGATGCAGGCGATCCGGTTGAAATTGCCAAGGGATACAATCTGTCCGGTGCCGACGAACTCGTTTTTCTGGACATCACCGCAACACTCGAAGCGAGAAATACCGTCATTGATATGGTACGCAGCGTAGCGGAACAGGTATTCATACCGTTTACTGTGGGCGGCGGCATCCGTACGGTAGAAGATATCCGCGAAATCCTGTCGGCGGGTGCGGATAAGATTTCTTTGAATTCTGCTGCTGTGGCAAATCCCGGGCTCGTCACGGAGGCATCCGAACGATTCGGATCCCAGTGCATCGTTATTGCGATTGATGTAAAAAAACGCCCTTCCGGAGAGGAGAATCCTGCCTTCCCGAGCGGGTACGAAGTCTTTGTATCAGGAGGCACCAGGCCGACCGGACTCGATGCCGTTGCATGGGCCCGAAAGGTCGAATCCCTCGGCGCAGGAGAGATCCTTCTTACCAGTATGGATAAGGACGGTACAAAATCAGGATACGACAACGTCATAACACGCCTCATTGCCGACGCAGTGCCGATTCCCGTGATTGCATCGGGCGGGGCGGGCTCGCTTCAGGACTTTTATGACGGGATCACTGAGGGGGGCGCTGATGCGGTTCTGGCAGCCAGCCTTTTTCACTTCGGCGAAATCAGCATTATGGATTTGAAGGAATTTCTTTCTGCAAAAGGTGTGCCTGTCCGCAAAATCAGTCCGGCGCTTTTCCGCTGGCAGCGAATGAAAAAGGATGCCCTCGGCCTGGTTCCGGCAATCGTCGTCGAAGACAGTACCAGGGATGTCCTTATGCTCGCCTATATGGATTTCGAAGCATTCGAACTTACCCTTACTACCGGGATTATGCATTACCACTCAAGAAGCCGCGGTAAACTCTGGAAAAAGGGCGAAACATCAGGCCATTTTCAGCATGTTCGCTCCGCAAGAATTGACTGCGACATGGATACTCTGTTATTCTTTGTGGACCAGGACGGAGCGGCCTGTCATACCGGAGCACACAGCTGCTTTTTCACAGACGTGGAAGACATGTGAATATCGCAGCCCAGGGCAGCGGACATCAGAAAGGGGGACGCTATATGTCAGAAAATGGGGAAAATATCATACAGGATCTGTATGAACTCATTTTGGGAAGACGTGAGAATCCTGTTGAAGGATCTTACACCAATTATCTTTTTTCCAAAGGCTCGGACAAAATCTGCAAAAAGGTCGGTGAAGAAGCTTTTGAAGTGGTTATCGCCGCAACGTCCGACAAGAAACAGGACATCATCTATGAGCTTGCTGATCTTCAATATCACCTTTTGGTGCTTATGGCTGAAAAAGGAATAACTCCGGATGATGTATATAACGAACTCAAGAATCGTCGCTGACAAACTCGTTTTCTTTGGGAATGTGAAGCGATTTTTGAAAACATGACGGCAAACGACTTATTTACAAGAAAAACGCTCTTTTTGTTTGACAGAGCAGGATGCCTGTGGTAAAATTTCGTTTGCTATCGCCGTTAAGGTCTTTTTTTATGCGCAAACTGACATCTATGGGATGTCGATGATGGAGGTGTTCAACATGGCTAGCAAAGCAGGTGCACGAGACAAGCTGACTTTGGCTTGTGAAGAGTGCAAGCAACGCAATTACCAGACATACAAGAATAAGAAAAACGACCCGGACAGACTGGAACTGAAAAAGTATTGCAGGTTTTGCCAGAAGCATACAAACCACAAAGAGACTAAATAAGTCTTTTTGCTGGTTGTATTCTAAAACACAGTGAGAGGGTAAAAACCGATGGCAGAGAAGAAGATTGCAGAAAAGAAGATTGCTGAGAAGAAAAAAGAGAATGTCTTCAAGCGTGCCATTCAGCGTATCGTTCGTCGATTCGTTGAGGTTCGCCAGGAAATGAAGCGTGTTATCTGGCCGACAAGAACAAAGCTTCTGCAGGTTGCAGTCGTTGTGCTTGCTGTTATTCTGGCTTCGGCAATATTTTTGTCGCTCGTCGGACAGGGAACAAGTGCAATTTTGAAGAGTGTTGGCTTCTACAATCAGGTTAGTGAGACAACCGCGGCAACCGCGACAACAACAACCGCTGTAGTTTCAACGGATGCGACTACTGCCGCAACCACAGCAGCTTGATGTTCCGGCATGTTAACAAGAGGAGCGCGTAAGAATGACTCAAGAAGTTCACTCCAATGAAGCGAAATGGTATGTAATCCATACTTATTCCGGTTACGAGAATAAGGTGAAGACAACTCTGGAAACTGTGATCGAAAATCGCGGTTTACAAGAAATGATCCAGGAAGTGTCTGTACCGATGGAGGAGCAGATCGAGGTCAAGGACGGCAAGAAAAAAGTTGCCATGAAGAAGATTTATCCCGGTTATGTTCTGGTTAAGATGGTGTATACAGAAGAAATCTGGTACATTGTCCGCAACACCAGAGGCGTCACGGGATTTGTCGGACCCAACTCCAACCACCCGATTCCTCTTTCTGACGAAGAGCTCATGCTGATGGGTCTGGAATCCAATTGGGAGCCGACTGTTGATTATTCAATCGGCGATTCCGTTAAGTTGATAGCCGGTCCCTTTGCCGATTGCATCGGCATTGTCGAGGCGATGAACTTAGAAAAGCATTCAGTACGTGTCAGAATTTCCATGTTCGGCCGTGAGACACCGATCGAGCTGGATTTCGCGCAGGTTATTCGCACCTGAGTCCAAGCGAATGTATTCACAAGCTTATCCCGCTGCATCATGCAGCGTGAGAAATAGGACAGTAGGGATAAGATACTGTCACAGTTAATTTGGGAGGTGGCCGCATATGGCAAAGAAAGTCACTGGGTATGTAAAATTGCAGATACCCGCAGGCAAAGCAACGCCAGCACCGCCGGTAGGACCAGCCCTTGGACAGCACGGTGTTAACATCGCGCAGTTTGTCAAGGAATTCAATGAAAGAACATCAAAAGACGTCGGCATGATCATTCCTGTTGTTATTACTATTTTTGCCGACAGAACCTATTCTTTCATCACGAAGACTCCTCCGGTACCGGTTTTGCTGAAGAAGGCATGTAATATCGAAAGTGGTTCAGGCAAGCCCAACAAAGAGAAGGTAGCTAAGATTCCTTTCTCCGAGTGCAGAAAGATCGCACAGATCAAGATTGTCGATACCAACGCATCCGATATTGAATCATGCGCTCGCATGGTAGCAGGAACCGCACGCAGCATGGGTATCGTGGTTACCGATGACGAAGTCTGAAGGAGTGTAGAGAAATGAAGAGAGGCAAGAGATATCAAGAGCTTTCTAAGCTCATAGACAGATCCGTCTCCTACGATCCTGCAGATGCCATTCGTCTCGTGCAGGAAACAGGTAAGGCGAAATTTGATGAAATGGTGGAACTTCACGTCAGACTCGGTGTTGACTCACGTCACGCTGATCAGCAGGTTCGTGGAGCCGTCGTTCTTCCCCATGGTACAGGCCGCACAAAGCGCGTCCTTGTATTCGCAAAGGGACCTAAGGCCGCAGAAGCTATCGCCGCAGGCGCTGAGTTTGTCGGTGCAGAAGATCTCGTTGAGAAGATCACCAAGGAAAACTGGTTTGACTTTGACGTTGTTGTTGCAACCCCTGATATGATGGGTGTTGTAGGACGTCTTGGTAAGATCCTCGGACCAAAAGGCTTAATGCCCAACCCGAAATCAGGAACCGTATCCATGGATGTTACCAAAGCAATCAATGACATCAAAGCCGGTAAGATCGAGTATCGTCTCGATAAGACCAATATCATTCACTGCCCGATCGGTAAAGTATCTTTCGGTCAGCAGAAACTTGAAGAAAACTTCAAGATGATCATGGACGCCATCATCAAGTCCAAACCTTCGGCATCCAAGGGTCAGTACCTCAAAAATGTATCTCTTTCAGCAACGATGGGCCCCGGCATCCGCCTCAACGCGGCTAAGCTTTAATCCATTCATTTGTTTGAAAGACCGCAGCCCAAGTCCAGACGGATACGCAGGTTGAATGTCCGGGGTTAGGATGCACAACCTATAGAATAACCAACGTGCTAAAGACAGCAGGAAGTCGTAAGACTGTAAACGAATGAGTCGTCCTGCCGAGGTAATAGTTGAACAAGTTGTCCTTAACAGGAATATACTTGCATTAACTACCCCTTGTGTTCTTTGCACAAGGGGTATTTTAATATACTTGAACAAGGAGGTGTCATAATTTATGCCAAGTCAAAAGATTTTAGATGCTAAGAAACAAGTTGTTGCTGCTCTCGTAGCAGATTTCAAAGATGCCAAGTCTTTTGTTTTTGCAGATGCACGCGGACTTACCGTTCTTCAGGATACGGCTATGCGCGCAGATTTTCGCAAGAACAACATAGCTTACCAGGTAATCAAGAACACAACTTCTGCGCTAATCTTCAAAGAGCTCGGTGTGGAGGGTCTTGCTGATGTTTTCAAAGGACCCACGGCAATCGCATATTCCAAGGAAGACATGATTGCTCCCGCAAAGTTCATGAAGCAGTACGCAGACAAGTTCGACAAACTTTCCCTCAAGGGAGGCGTCGTCGAAGGCCAGGCCATTTCTGCTGCAGATGTCAATGCTTTGGCTTCAATCCCGTCGAAGGAAGTACTCTATGCGCAGATTGCCTATGGACTTATTTCTCCGATCGCCAAGCTCGCAATTGCGCTTAATGCAATCGCCGAAAAGATCGAAGCCGAATCTCAACCCGCTCTTGCAGTTGTTGCAGCAGCACCAGAAACAGCTGCTGAGTAATACGGCAGTCATCCCGGTTAGAATCAGGAAATACGCCGTATTATCGGCAGTACAATGGAGGTAAATTATCATGGCTAGTGAGAAAATCGTAAAGTTTATCGAAGAAGTCAAGGCCCTTACCGTTATGGAACTCTCTGAGCTGGTTAAGGCTCTCGAAACTGAGTTTGGTGTTTCCGCTTCTGCTGTTGCAGTAGCAGCACCTGCCGGCGGCGCAGCTGCTGTTGAAGCAGAAGAGCAGACAGAATTCACAGTTATCCTCAAGAGCGCCGGTGCAGCTAAAATTGCTGTTATCAAGGTTGTTCGTGAGCTTACAGGACTTGGACTCAAAGAAGCTAAGGACGTTGTTGACAGCGCACCTAAGGCTGTTAAAGAGAACGTTTCCAAAGAAGATGCAGACGCTGCATTTGCAAAACTGAAAGCTGCCGGTGCAGAAGTAGAACTTAAGTAAGACTTCTGACTCCCGCATTTTGCAGGACTCAATCAGGATCATCCGGGGATGTAAGTCTTCTGATGATCCTTTTTTTGCGTCCGGGAGCATCAAGTGACGCATACCATGTGCCGGCGTCACCAGCATACCGGAAATGGCAAAACAATCCGGCGGATGCATGAAGCAGCGGCAGCTGGTATCGGGATTGCATGCGTGGTGTATCCGGACGGGCGTTCGGGTCGTTTTTCCACAAAGGCGGCAACGTCAGCGTCATATACTGATAGCATGAATACGGTATCGACAGGGAGGCTGCAACAGGAAGTGAAAAATCAGCCACTTGCCGGGCATTGCCTTCCGTAATCCATTTATCAGGAGATACATCAAGGTAAATGTTTTCAAAAATACTGCGGTACCAACCGGCCAGGGGACCATCCCGCTGTGGTTGGATTCTTCCTGAGACCATGCGCATAAGCGATAACTCACTCTGGTAATTCTGGAGCTCCCTTGCGATGCAGGCAAAAATGCCCGGCAGCGCTTTGTTGATAAAAACCACAGGTGCGTATGAGCTGTTGTCACAGCTCAGCATCAGGTCGAAAGCGGGCGCTGCCGGCGGTACCCTGACAGGCGGCGGATAAACCATGGGATTATTCCGGATCGATTGAAGCATCTGATATCCTCCTTTTTGGTTAATCCCATTCTGCCAAAGAAAAATACAATTGTGCATATGAGTTTTCGACAATAAGTGACAATAGCAGCGGAATGCATTTTCCGCTCTCCTGGGCTGGCGCCCGGCGAATGTCGCGTACAAATGCATTCCGCTGCTCTGTGCAGGCGCTCCGCGCCGGGGAGTGGGTAATTCCCGTGAACCCTGAGGATACTTCGTCAGGGGAAATTAATTATTCATTGACCTGCATGATTGTTGTTTTATATAATAATTCCGCTTCCGCTTAGCGAGACCGCACTCACAGCATGATGTCCTGACTTCATTGATGCATTAATAAGTGAAACATTTGTATAGTTTTGCGTGCTTTTGTATAAACTTCCGATTGACAAAATCAAAGTAAGTCAGTAATGTATGTATATCTAAATGGTAAAAAAGAGATGCGGCAAGGCCGCGAAACATTGACGGAGGATATTATGAATAAATTTATGAAAACCATGGCTGCAGTAATTGCGCTGACACTTACGATCGGCTCAGCCGGCTGCGCAAGCTCAGCGAAAACTGATTTTGAAAAAGAAACAACGGCTGCCGCGACAACAACAGCCGCAGCAGCAACGACTGCTGCAACAACTGCAGCCCCTGCAGATGCTACGACTGCCCCGGCAGATACAGGTACAGGAACAAAAGATCCGACTAAGCTGGTTATGGGTACCAATGCTGCTTTCCCGCCCTTTGAATATCTGGAGGGCAGTGCTGTTGTCGGTGTTGATGCCGACCTGATGGCTGCGATTGCAAAAGAACTCGGCCTTAAGCTTGAGATTTCCGATATGGAATTTGACTCCCTTCCGACAGCGCTGGCAAACGGACAGATTGATGTAATCGCCGCCGGCTTTACCGTTAAGCCTGACCGTGAAGAGACGATGGATTTCTCAACGCCGTATTACACAGCTGCACAGACCATCATTGTTCTCAAGGATTCCAAGATAGCAACCGTCGATGATCTTAAAGACAAAATAATCGGCGTACAGTCGGGAACAACAGGTCAGTTCAGCGCTGAGGAATTGACATCGACGGATAATATCAAGGGATTTGCAAGCGGAATGCTCGCTGTTGAAGCTTTAAAGAACAAGCAGGTCGATGCTGTCATTATTGACAATAACCCTGCAAAAGCATACGGAGACCAGAATCTTGATACAATTACCCTGATAGAAGGACAGTTTGCAGACGAAGAGTATGCACTTGCTGTAGCCAAAGGAAATACAGTTCTTCTTACAAAGATTAATGATGCACTTGCCAAACTCAAGGCTGACGGTTCTTTTGATGCGATTATCAGCAAATACGTGAAGTAATTGAACAGCATTTTGTGAGATAATAGGGAAGCCGGCTTGCTTAAGCTGACTTCCCTTTTTACTGCGTTCGTTTCAATTTTAATGACTAGTGCAAAGGAAACATGATATGAGCTATTTTTATGACATCATTAAATCATTTTCCGACGGAATATTTCTTGCCCTGATTAAAGAAGACCGTTTTATGTTTCTTATAAAAGGGTTTATTACTTCCCTCGAAATTACCCTTGCGGCGACTATTATCGGTATAGTCCTGGGTCTTGTTGTTGCTATCTTCAGGCTCCGGGGAAAAGGCATACTTGCTTCTTTAGGCGATGGTTATGTTACGGTTATCCGGGGAACTCCCGCTGTTGTGCAGCTGACAGTAATCTATTTTGTCATACTGTCACAATCCGGTCTGCCGGATCTAGTCGTCGCCTCCATCGCTTTCGGTATTAACAGCGGTGCTTATGTCGCAGAAATTATCCGTGCCGGAATCACAGCGGTTGACCGCGGACAAATGGAAGCAGGACGTTCCCTTGGCCTTTCTTATGCGCAAACCATGACACATATTATTGTTCCCCAGGCTATTAAAAACGTACTTCCGGCCCTCGGGAACGAATTTATTGTCCTTGTCAAAGAAACGGCGGTTGCAGGTTATATCGGCATTGCGGATTTGAACAAGGGCGGAATACAAATCGCGAGCGTCACTTACAATTATATGGTATCTGCACTCTGTGTCGCCTATATTTACCTTATGATGACGACAAGCCTGGCTGCCGGCATCAGCAGTCTTGAAAGGAGGATGCAGCGAAGTGATTAAAGTAATGGAGCTCCATAAATATTTTGGTGATCTTGAAGTTCTTAAAGGGGTCAATGCGACGATTGCCAAAGGGGAAGTTGTCTGTGTAATCGGTCCGTCCGGCTCGGGTAAGAGCACATTTCTCCGCTGTCTCAATCTTCTGGAAGAGCCGACGAAGGGTGAAGTTTTTCTCGATGGCGTCTCGATTATCGAACACAAAAAAGAGATCGACAAGCTGCGTCAGAAGACCGGTATGGTTTTCCAGCAGTTTAATCTTTTCCCGAACATGACAGTGATTGAAAATATAATGCTTGCTCCCCGCAAGGTTCTCAAAATGACGGACCAGGATGCAAGGACACGTGCGGAGGAGCTGCTTGCCCGTGTTAATCTGTCCGAAAAGGCAGATCAGTATCCAAGCCGCCTTTCCGGCGGACAGAAGCAGCGTGTGGCGATTGCAAGGGCACTGGCGATGAGCCCCGAGATTATGCTTTTTGATGAGCCCACTTCAGCGCTTGATCCTGAAATGGTCGGTGAAGTCCTCGAGGTTATGAAACAGCTTGCCGGGGAAGGCATGACCATGGTTGTAGTCACGCACGAGATGGGATTTGCCAGGGAAGTTGCTGACCGTGTTTTCTATATGGATGAAGGAATTATCTACGAAGAGGGAACGCCCGAACAGATTTTCCAGAACCCGCAGAAAACCAGAACACGCGAATTTTTAAGTAAGGTACTATAGGAGGCAGACATGCAGACGGCAAAATTGATCTATCTGGCTATGTTGATTCTTCTGGTCGTGCCGCTGATCGGGTTTAATATAAAGCGCATGTCGGTCAAACAGCTTGGCGCGAAGCGCCGAATCAAATGGGGCGTTGTTATTGTAATTGCAGCCCTGACGATATTTATCAGCGGCTTTCTGTTTGCTGCATACAAGGTCACTGTCGATACACGATATGAACTTGCAGCTGAGCGTTATATCGACCTGCATGCGGAATATGTGACCGGTCAGATTACATATGATGCATATATTGCGAAAACGGCACCGATGCGCACGGCAGATGCTGATACAGGCAATTTGAAGGACACGCTTGCCACAACTGACGGGACAGTCAAAAAAGCCGTCCGGTTTCAGATAAGCAGCTGGATTATACCCAAACATTTCTCGGACATTCCGTCCTTACCCCCGGTGGAGGTGCTTGATAATGAGAACCCTGTGTTCCTTCTTTACAGGTTTGATGATGCATCCGTTGTGTCGTATTATCTGATTGAGATGGTTTGGAGCGATGCAGGAGGATGGAAGATCGCATATCACGTAAAAGCTTCCGACGATCAGGTCAAAAAAGGGGAGTCAAATCTTCCGAGCCTGAAGAACGGCAAGTGGTTCTACATCTCCGGCTGATATCCGTCAACATAAAAAAGATCTTAGACGCTTTCGCATCTAAGATCTTTTTGTGGTGGGAACTACAGGACTCGGACCTGCGACCCCATGCGTGTGAAGCATGTGCTCTCCCAGCTGAGCTAAGCTCCCGGTTCTGACATACATGTACAGCATCAGTATGAATGCTGTTTCGTGTGTCGCTAAATAACTATACCATAAACAAAAATCTAGTCAAGACGGGCGATAATGACTGCACGTAAAATAAAAAACAAATGAAAAAGCCACCGCGTGAGCGATGGCTTATCATATCCGTTTGGTGACCCGTAGGAGAATCGAACTCCTGGCTTCGCCGTGAAAGGGCAATGTCTTAACCGCTTGACCAACGGGCCGGATGGTAGCGGCAGTCGGATTCGAACCTACGACCTGCCGGGTATGAACCGGACGCTCTGGCCAACTGAGCTATGCCGCCATAACATCAGTATTTGCAGATATTCCTGCAACGCTATTCGATTCTATCAGCAGAGGTCCCCGTTGTCAAGCAGCAGTTTTGAACTGCTTTGATTTGGGCTCCGCATTGTGCCGGATGATTCGCTTTAAATGCAGTTACAGGGATGGCCGGTGATCATGCTGCACATGCAGTATTTTTTCTGCTTCCGGTAAATATTCAGAATCCTTCAGGTGCTTTTCACGGGTCAGAGGTGATTCCAGATCAATCGGAGGAACCGCTCCGGCCTCTTTGGGGTTTGGAATAGAATGCTTAATTACTGCCGGCGGAGGCATCGGTGGATGCATGCGGGGCATAGTGAAATCCATACCTGCCGGAGGCAGATGGGCCAGTGTCGAAGGACCGCGGTAATGCATCGGTCTGGAATTCTGAACAGGTGTTTTGTTTTTGAAATGTTTGCTCATTGGGATCACCAACCTTAAAGCAATTGTGATCAAATTACTTTACTGCTGTTTCAGGCGCATCATGAATCCTCAAATAATTATAACATTTCGGTTCCTTTTTTTCACGTATTTGAATCCGGATACTTATGATATGCCAATAAATAACCTGAAGCAGGAATGGCTGGATTCAGCATACCGGTATTTCTCCGCGGAATACTGCCTGGAAAATAAGTGCGGCAGCACCAACCAGGGGCGTCTTCTCGCCGAAAGCTGCAATACGGATGGGAATATGCCGGATCTCGCGCTGAATAATATGCCTGTTTACCTCGTTTTCCAGTTCCGGCAAAAGAATTGGAGCCAGATAGATGCATTGATGCCCGAGAAGTATTATTTCCGGATCGAAAATATTGGCAATATTGACGAGAGCGGTGGTAAGTGCCTGCATCATCCGGGGCAGCCAGACATTGGCAGATGAAGGGTCGCTTACCGCCCTGTTTACCATTTCCCTGATATTCAGGGATCCAGATTGTCGAAGGAGTACCGGGATACTCGCGTAAAGTTCAAGGCATCCCCGATTGCCGCATAAACAGTGCGGACCATCCAGGTTTACACTCATGTGGCCGAGTTCCCCGCCGACACCGCTGCTGCCCTGGAAAATCCTGCCATATGATATGACGCCTGCGCCGATACCATTGCCGATTCCGAGATAGACAACGTGACGGTATTTTTTGGCTGTTCCATAAAGCTGTTCTGCCTGGACGGCAGCATTCATATCATTATCAAGTATTACCGGGAAGCTGCATTTCCGTTGGACGAAATTGGTTAATGATAAATTGTGTATACCATGGAAATTTGCAGGGGAGAGAAGCCTTCCGGCTGACATATCAAGCGGACCAATGCTGCTTATACCAATGCCGACAACATGGACGCCGGCGGTTTCGAGCAGCATCGCATCAAGTATTTCATCCATCTGTGTCAGATAATTGTCTGCATTTGTAAATTCTTCCAGAGGGTGGTTCCACGTCCGGATTATTTGCCCGGTAACATCACACTGAACCCCTTCTATTGCATCACGGGAGAGATACAGTCCCAGCGCATTGATCTGCTCAGCGTGAATGGCAAGCATGCTCGGCCTTCGGCCGGCTCCGGCAGAGGGTGAATTGGAGGACTCCTCCGAAGGTTTTTCTGAAAGGACGGACTCCTCCGGAAGATTTTCGGAAAGGGCGGACTCCTCCGGAATTTTTCCGGGAAGGATCGCGAAGGATTTGTCGCCTGAAGCACGTGTGCCCTGCTCCAGAACCAGACCTTCTTCTATCATTTCCGAAACAATGGAACTGATAGCCATTTTGGTCAAACCAAGCTGACTGGCAAGTTCAATCCGGCTGATCGGCCCCTGTATGGACAAGCAGCGGATTATTTCTGCGCGGTTGCTGATACGCAGGTATTTCAGATTTTTTGCCCTTCGCGGGGATTCCGAATTTTTGTAAATCATTATTTTCATCTCACAGTTCGTAAAAAGTATTTACTAATAGAATTATCCGTGCTAAGATACGTTTTGTTGATAGAAACATCTTATCATTTTTCTACGTCATATAGGCTGATAGGAAACAAGGAGAGAAAATATGAGCAGATTCAAATTTACCTGTGGTCCCTGGAATGTCAGCGAGGGTGCTGATGCATTCGGTCCCGAAGTCAGAGAACCCATTGCATTTGAAGAGAAGGTCAGAAAGTTTGCAGAGATTGGCTTAAGCGGCGTACAGTTCCACGATGACGACGCAGTTCCGGACATGAACAACATGACGGAGAAGCAGATTATCGAATATGCCAGGGATGTTAAATCCGTTTTGGATAAATATAGCCTGTCTGCTGAGTTTGTAGCACCCCGTATGTGGATGGATCCGCATACGATCGACGGCGGCTACACAACAAACAGTAAGGAAGACTACGACTTTGCAATGTGGCGTTCCTATCGTTCCATTGATATCGCAAAAGCTTTGGGGTCCAGGAACATCGTCCTGTGGCTGGCACGTGAAGGAACGCTCTGCGCTGAGAGCAAACAACCTGTTGATAAGATAAAAAAGCTGATCGCCTCTGTCGACAGTATGCTGGATTATGATCCTGAGATCCGGATTCTTATCGAGCCCAAGCCCAACGAGCCCATCGACAGGAGCTACTGCGGCACACTCGGACACGTGATGGCTGTATCTGCGGCATCAAGGGATCCCAAACGTGTCGGAGCCGTGCTGGAGAGCGCCCACGCTATTCTCGCCGGACTTGACCCGGCATATGAAATGGCGTTTGGGATGACCTTCGGCAAACTCTGGAGTGTCCATTTGAATGATCAGAACGGCATGAAGTACGATCAGGACAAGGCATTTGGCGTAGAAAATCTTCGTAATGCATTTAATCAGGTCAAGGTACTCATGGATAACGGGTATGGCAGCAAAGGCGAGATGGTAGGTCTTGATGTCAAGGCTATGCGGACACAGAAAAGTGAAGACTGTTACCGCCATATACAGAACAGCATGAGGATCGTAGAAATGCTTGAAAAGAAGGTCGAGAAATTTGATAATGCCTTCCGTGATAAGTGCGTAGCAGATCGTAATTATGAAAAACTTGAAATGTACGTTATGGAACTTCTGATGCAGGGCTGAAAAAGCCCTGGCAGCGCATAATTTATGCAAGACAGAAGATTAATCAGCCTCTTTTAAGAAAGCCTCCTTAAAACGACCAAACCCTGCAGTATGGACATGCAAGAAAGTCCTTTATGCAGGGTTTGGCCGTTATTTCAAATTCGAAAAATAAATTTGCCAAACTAGTTGCATTCGCGGCGAAGATGCAGTAAAGTAATAAATACGCAAAAGGTTAACCACCTTAAGTGTTAAGATAGTTAATTGTTAATGGAGGTGAAATACTTTGGATAATCTGCTTAAAGAGCAACTCTTCAAGACTATGTTTGTTTCGAGAAAAATGATGATGATTACATCAGCCAACTCAGGAGTTCCTTTTGCAGAATATGCTACCCTTATGCACATTTTCCGTCTTTCACAGGATGACGATGCAGATGCCGGCGTGCGTGTAATGAAGATCAAGGAACATTCGCACGTTTCCCTGCCGGCCGTCTCACAGCAGCTGCGTTCTTTGGAGGAAAAGGGACTGGTCAAACGTAATACCACTGTCGAAGACCGTCGTGTTACACTTGTGTCCCTCACACCTGCGGGCGGGAAAATTCTTGAACATGTCAAGATAGGTACAGACGCAATAATGGAGGAACTTGTACTGAAAGTCGGAGAAGCAAACATAAAGGAATACATCAGGCTGTCAAATGAAATAATGAAGACACTCGAGGAAAATCACGGGGTGTCCGACTGCAAATGTTAGTAGGCGACTGTACTCACGGAGACGCCTGGGAAAACACCGCAGCTGACATCACAGAGAATAAAACAGGTAGAACCATTCAACATTAAATAATGGAGAGGATGATTGAGTTTTGAAAAAATTGGCTAAATACCTGAAACCATATTCGATTATTTTAGTTTTAGTTCTGCTGCTTCTATTCGGTCAGGCAATGAGTGACCTTAACCTGCCGAATTATATGTCGAAAATTGTTAATGTCGGCATCCAGCAAAATGGCGTGGAAGAGGCAGCCCCCAAGGCGATCAGTCAGGCCGGCATGAAGCTTATGCAGACATTTATGCTGGCAGACGAGAAGAAACTTGTGCAGGACAACTACACACTTGTATCCGGAACCGATAAGAATGCACAGGGCAAGACGTATGTGAGCCTATATCCGAATGCTAAAGATACGCAGATTTACGTGCGTAATTCGGTTTCCGCAAGCATTTCCGGCCAGCTCGATATCACATTCGGCAATGCCACCTGGACATTTATAAATGTAATGCAGGAATATGCCAAGCAGCAGGGTCAGACTGCGGCAGCCGGGAGCGGCACCGTCAATGTCAAAAACCTGGATTTTGCTAAATTGTACGCTATGCAGCCGAAGCTGGACATGATGCCCGAGTCCGTTGTCCAGACTGCGCATGACAAGGCTGTTGTGAATGATCAGGCAATTCTCAAACAGAGCGCTGCTGCATTCACCGGAAGTTTCTATAAGGAACTCGGCATTAACCTGACGGATATCCAGACTTCCTATATTTTGAAGATCGGCGGAGCGATGCTACTCATAGCATTGCTCGGAGGACTTGCTTCCATCTTTGTCAGCCTGTTCTCCTCTCGTATCGCGGCAGGTGTTGCACGTACACTGAGGGTAGATATTTTCAACAGAATTGAGAGCTTTTCAAATAATGAATTCGATAAATTCTCAACGGCTTCCCTGATCACCCGGTCCACCAATGATGTCACGCAAATCCAGACACTTCTTACAATCGGAGTCAGAATGCTCCTGTACGCCCCGATCATGGCTGTAGGCGGAGTCATCATGGCTGTGAATAAATCCGCGTCCATGAGCTGGATCATTGCGGTAGCCTGTATCGTACTGATCGGCATGATCCTGATTGTTCTTGCCGTGACTCTGCCCCGGTTCAAGTTAGTACAGAAACTGATTGATAATTTGAACCTTGTCGCCAGGGAAAACTTAAGCGGCCTGATGGTTATCCGTGCCTTTGGCACCCGCGATTTTGAAAAGGACCGTTTTGACAAAGCAAATAAGGATCTTACAAAAGTTAATCTGTTTATCAACCGTACGATGTCATTTATGATGCCTGCCATGATGCTGATAATGAATGCTGTCATGCTGCTGGTCGTATGGGTCGGTGCCCATCAGATTTCCGAATCCACCATGCAGGTCGGCGATATGATGGCCTTCATGCAGTATGCCATGCAGATTATTATGAGTTTCCTGATGATTGCCATGATGTTCATCTTTGTACCGCGTGCCGCAGTTTCTGCAAACCGTATCGCGGAGGTTCTCGAAACCTATACAACCATTATCGATCCTCCGAATCCGAAGAGCCTCGAGACTTCCAAAAAAGGATACGTGGAGTTCAAGGATGTTAATTTCCGTTACCACGGCGCGGATGAGGATGTCTTAAGTGATATTACCTTTACTGCCAGGCCCGGGGAAACCACTGCCTTTATCGGATCCACAGGTTCAGGTAAATCAACACTTGTGAATCTGATCCTTCGTTTTTACGATGTGACCAAAGGCCAGATCCTGATTAATGATGTTGATGTGCGGGAAGTTTCCCAGAAGGAACTGCGGTCTCACATAGGGTATGTCCCGCAAAAAGGAGTTTTACTCTCGGGAACGATTGCTTCGAATTTGCGTTACGGTAAAAAGGATGCAACTGATGAAGAAATTCTGACGGCTTCGCAGGTCGCACAGGCGATGGAGTTTATCGATGAGAAGACAGATCGTTTTGAATCGGAAATTTCCCAGGGCGGAGACAACGTTTCCGGCGGTCAGAAACAGAGGCTGTCCATTGCCCGTGCCCTTGTAAAAAGAGCACAGATCTATATTTTTGATGACAGCTTTTCCGCACTGGACTTCCAGACGGATATTGCCCTTCGAAAAGCACTGAAAGCAAACACCGGTGACAGTACGCTTCTCATTGTTGCACAGCGTGTCAGCACCATTATGAATGCGGAACAAATCATAGTTCTCGACAATGGAAGAATTGTCGGGAAGGGCACACACAGGGAACTTCTGGCAAGCTGCCCCGAGTATTATGAAATTGCTTCCTCACAGCTGTCAAAGGAGGAATTGGAATGAGCGAGAATAAATTCAAAAAACCAAATCGTCCAATGGGCGGACCGCGTCCGATGGGCGGTCCCGGAGCATTAATGCCCGGTGAAAAAGCCAAGGATTTCAAAGGAACGATGAAAAAACTCTTAAGTTACCTTGGTAAATATAAGATCACCATTATTATCGTTTTCATTGTTGCCATAATTTCAACCGTATTCTCCGTTGTAGGCCCCAAAATTCTGGGCCAGGCTACCGATGTTCTGTTTGAAGGGATTATGAACAAGATTACCGGAAAAGGCGGCGGAATCGATTTTACCAAAATCGGTCAGATCATGCTGACGCTTGTCGGGCTATATGTCATCAGCGCAGTGTTCTCGTACATCCAGGGATACATCATGAGCGGCGTGGCAATGAAAGTAACCTACAAGCTTCGCCGTGACATTGAAGACAAGATTCATCGTCTTCCATTCAAGTATTACGATACCACTACAATCGGAGAAGTGCTTTCCCGTATTACAAACGATGTTGATACGATAAGCCAGAGCCTGAGCCAGAGCATTACGCAAATCATTACGTCCGTGACGATGCTTGTCGGTATTCTTATTATGATGATCAGTATCAGCTGGCAGCTCACGCTTGTTGCCCTGTGCATCATACCTGCTTCCCTGATTTTTGTGATGCTGATTGTCAAGAAATCCCAGAAATATTTCGTGCAGCAGCAGGACTATCTCGGACACGTCAACGGACATGTTGAAGAGATGTATGGCAGCCATGTCCTGGTCAAGTCATTCAACGGTGAGGAAGATTCTGCAAAGATCTTCAGTAAATTCACTGATAAACTCTATCAGGCTGCCTGGAAGTCAACCTTTCTTTCGGGCCTGATCATGCCGATTACCATGTTCATCGGCAACATCGGCTATGTGGCAATCTGCATCCTGGGCGGATACTTTGCCGCGAACGGATCAGTATCAATCGGCGGAATCCAGTCTTTTATACAGTATGTCCGTTCATTCACACAGCCGATCACGCAGATTGCGAACATTTCCAATGTACTGCAGCAGACGATGGCAGCATCCGAGCGAGTGTTTTCTTTCCTTGAGGAAGAAGATGAAGTATCCGAACAGGATAACGCCCTGTGTGTCTTAAGGGACAAAAGTATTCCGGAGTCAGAACTGTATGTGCAGGCAGCCGGCCATGTGGAGTTTGATGATGTGACATTCGGATATAATCCGGACAAGATGATTATTAAAAACTTCAGTGCCCAGATCAAACCCGGACAGAAAATTGCCATCGTAGGACCGACCGGAGCCGGAAAAACGACCATCGTTAAGCTTCTCATGCGTTTCTATGATATTAACAGCGGCGTTATCCTGGTCGACGGCCATGACATCCGTTGTTTCAAGCGCGACGAACTGCGGTCGCTTTTCGGTATGGTACTGCAGGATACGTGGCTGTATAACGGCACGGTTGCAGACAATATCCGTTACGGAAAACTGAATGCAACCGATGAGGAGGTACAGCAGGCAGCCAAATCCGCGCAGGTGGATCACTTTGTCCATACATTGCCGGATGGCTACAATATGATTCTCAATGAAGAGGCAAGCAATGTATCACAGGGCCAGAAACAGCTCCTTACCATTGCCAGGGCAATTCTTGCGGATCCTGAAATTCTCATCCTCGATGAAGCAACCAGCAGCGTTGATACGCGCACGGAAGTCTTGATTCAGAAAGCAATGGACATTCTGATGAAGGGCCGCACCAGCTTTGTTATTGCACACAGACTCTCCACTATCAGAAATGCCGATTTGATTCTTGTAATGAATGACGGCAACATTGTTGAGCAGGGAACACATGAAGAGCTGCTCAGAAAAGGCACGTTCTACTCGCAGCTCTATAACAGTCAGTTCGAAGTAGCTGTTTAAAACTTCTGTTAAAATTGGTGTTAAACCTCCTGCTGAACAGCGGGATAAAAAGACCTGATAAATGCCGGGCAGGATTGATTCCTGGCCGGCATTTATGCGTCAATCAATACAATATATTTTATTAAAATTTTATTCATTATGTCGATTAAGTGATATAATATTTATGTAGCACTCGGCAGTGAAGAGGGCTGCGAATTAAGCATTGCCAGGTTGGGAACAGACTGCATCCTGCGAATATGCTTTACTGATTTTTTCGGTTATACACTGCTATTTCTGACAAATCGGAAAGGAAACCATTGCAGCGGCCTAAGAAACGATAAAGAAACAGTCCCATCGGATTTGCCGGACACAAGGTATGTGTCTGAAAACGAAAGAAGGTTGTTATTATGAGTATTAAAGATTTATTGGAAATGGCTGGCAAGGATAAGAAGAAAAAACAAAAAGCACAGAATGCAAAGAAGCTTGCAGCAGGCATCGGCATTGCTGCAACCGTCGGCGTCGCAGCCGGAGTTCTTCTGGCTCCCAAGGCAGGCAAAGAAACCAGAAAAGATATTATCGATAAGGCAGAAGATGTAGTTGAAAGTACTAAGGAAATTGCACATAAGAAGGCTGAGATCGTGAAGAAATCTGCATCCCATGCAGCCCACGAAATAAAAGGTGTCCTCAAAGATGCCCATATCAAAAAAGACGCAGTTAAGAAGGACATTAAGGATGGCGGTCACGAGGTCGCTCATGATATAGATACAACAGCCGACAAAATTGCAGAAGACCTGAAAAATTCTGACAAGTGAGGAATCCATAATGGTAATTCAATTTACGCTTCAGGATCTGCTCCTGTTTCTGGGTTGTGCTTTGTTGGCCGTGATCGGTGTGTTTTTGATCGCAATTCTTTGGAAAACGAACAAAGTGATCGGTGTTTTCCGGTCAATGGTCGAGTCCAATCAGGATTCAATCAATAAAACAATCCGGACATTGCCGGGAATTATGGAGAATGCAGAACAAATCAGCGGTAATGTAAAGGTCACGACGGACCAGCTCAAAGTATCAGGTCCTGCGATTTTAAAGGACGCTGAGTTTGTTGCCAATGCTACGAAGGACGGTGTCGAAATCGCAAGTGCCGCCATCATCAATGTAAGTACGGGAGTCAATGATACGGTAGATGCTATTAAGCAGGAGGCGGAGGATTTCGGTGCCTACTTTCATATAGCAGCAGAAATAATCAAGATTATCATTCGTGCTTTTTCTTCCGGCAAATAGCGTTAACATCGGGTTGAAACAGTTCTGTGAGCAATTCCAACACCTTTTTGGCATAAAAACCGGAAAGGTGTTTTGCTGTCCTGCACCGGTTTACATAAAATGGGGTTTTCCACCTTCTATAAAGGGCGTAAAATGTAATTGAGATATTTGATATTTTTCCCTGATTGCAGATGCCGGTAAAGAAAGAAGGGGTACATATGTATAGCAGAGTTATAATTGCTACGGATCTCTCATCAGCAGCTTTTGCGGTAGTCAGGAATTTGAGCGGCCTTAAGGCATACGGAACAGAGGAATGCCTTCTTCTGCAGTGCCTGAGTTTGCCGCAGGTTGGTTCTATCGCGCTGTCGTATACCTATTCCATACTGCAGAAGAATTTGCAGGAACAAGGGGAGATGCTGGAAAAGCAGGGGTTTAAAGTGGAAACCCGTATCGTTCCCGGTATGGCTACAATTGAAATCAACCGGATCGCAGCGGAGGAAAATTACTCTCTGGCTGTTGTCGGAGCCCAGTCCCGTTCCATGGTCAGCGAGGCATTACTGGGCGGCATCGCCTTTGATATCATACATCGCTGCCGCCTGCCCATTTTTTTAGTGCGGCTGGAAGAAAATAAAGTTGAAGGATTGTCATATTATCAGGCCGCCAGATGCCGGTATAACCAGCACATATTGTTTCCAACTGATTTTTCTGAAACTGCGGACCGCGCGTTCCAGGTTGTCAAGGAACTGGCATCCGCCGGCACCGGAAAAATTACTTTGATGCATGTCCAGGATCAGGCCCACATTGACCCGCACCTTTTAAGCAGTCTTACAGAGTTCAACGAAATCGATGAATCAAGACTCGCCGCTATGAAGGAAACCCTTCAAAGTCTGGGGAAAGTTGATGTTGATATTGTACTGGCTTATGGAAACCCGTCAAGGGAGATTATAAACGCCGTACGGGACCGTCAGGTTCAGCTGACCGTTATGGGAAGCCAGGGGCGAGGTTATGTATCAGACTTGTTTTTAGGAAGTGTAAGTCATAATGTGGCTCGTCAGTCGGATGCTTCCGTTTTGCTGATTCCCGCGAAAAAAACAAGTTAACCGGGTGACTGTCTGCACTTGTTTAGAAAACACATGGGATTGAACTGCTCTTTTTTCATCAAAACCGATATAATGTTAATCGACAGGGTTTTCGCGGTTATATTGGCCCTTCCGGCGCGGAGAACATATTGCAGGAGGTAATTATGGAAATAGGATTGGTATATGCAACAAAGACGAACCACTCAAAAATGATCGCCGAAAGTATAGCAGCAGCGCTGAAAATTGAAGCAAAAAATGCCGCACAGCATCCGGATTATGAGAACTTGGACCTTTTATTCCTTGTAGGGGGTATTTACGGCAAGAAAAGTCTGCCGGAAATGATGTATTTTGTTAACATGCTTAATCCCGGTAAAGTTAAGAAGGTGGCGCTCATAACATCCTGTGTATCGAAAAAGATGTATCAGGAAGATGTAAGAAAACAGCTTACGGAAAACGGCGTCAAAATTGCGGATGAATTCATGTGCCAGGGAAGCTTTCTTTGTTTTGGCCTGGGTCATCCCGATAAGAAAGAAATAGAAGATGCAGTGGCTTTTGCGAAAAGCACAATTTCAAAATCATCAGCTCAATCACATTAACTAAGACAGGGAGTATGGCATGGACCTTCTGATGAAGCACAATTCTTTTGATAAATATCTCCAGGCCTCAGAGGCCATTGACCTAAAAAACCCAAAGATTCAATTCGCAGCACAGTTCCTGATGGACAAAATGATGCGGGAACTCGAGGAAGACCCCGGAAATGCCCTGCCGGACCCTGAAATGCAGCTTGCGCGAACCATATATGAATATGTCAGGGACCGCATATCCCACTCATGGGATATGCAAAATACCCTTATTACCTGGAAGGCTTCCGATGTGCTCGAAAACAAGCACGGGCTTTGCTATGCCAAGTCACACTTGCTGGCAGCGCTTCTTCGCGCCAATGGAATTCCGGCCGGTCTGTGTTATCAGTATCTGCGGCTGGACGGTACGCAGCAGAGCGAGCTGATCCTGCACGGATTGAACGCTGTATATTTTGCATCGATCGGACGATGGGTCCGTCTCGATGCGCGTGGAAACAAGCCCGGTATTGCCGCAGAATTTTCTGTTACTGAAGAAAAAATAGCGTTCCCGGTACACCCGGGACTTGGAGAGACAGATATCCCGATCATTTTTACAGGTCCTGACCGCACGGTTCTCCGAACGCTCCAAAAATACGAAAATCTTCCGGAACTCATGGAGAATCTGCCGCAGAAACTATTTGGTGATGAGTAAACAGCAGTGGCTACAAAGCGGGGGAATAGACGGGAGCAGTGAATGCTGATTTGTGTGGAAAAGAAGGGCTGTTCTGACATATAATGTAAGCGTAAAAATATTATTTACGCTCGCTTGAGCTTTTGAGTGAACAAAGGAGGCCGCACATATGCAGGTTTTAGAGAGTAAGCCATTCTTTTCGGTTCGTCCGTTTTCTGACCTGAAAGAGATGTTCCAGCAAAGTGTGAGTCTTTATGGTAATCTGCCGGCATTTCGATTTCGTGAAGATCCCAAAGGGGAGATCATTAAAAGAACATACAGGGAAGTTGGCGCGGATGTCGATGCCTGCGGTACGGCGCTGCTCTCCCTTGGCCTGGCAGATAAAAATATTGCAGTTGTCGGTGAGAACAGTTACCGTTGGTGTGTTGCACATCTTGCGATTGTGAACGGTATCGGGATTTCCGTGCCGCTGGACCGGCTCCTCCCTCCGGAAGAGCTTTTGTCACTTCTCGCAAGAGGTCATGTGTCGGCGGTAATTTTTGACGGTTCGTTTTTGGATACCATGAAAAAAGCGCATGCGGATTTGCCGGAGATATCGACATTTATCTGTATGAAGCCGCCCAGGACATCAGAGAAAGAGCCGGGTGAATATTTTGAGAATGCGAAATATTATGCATTTGACGAACTTCTGAGTGTCGGGCGTAAAAATCTGCAAAGCGGGGATACCTCCTATAATGAACGTACAATTGATCCGGAACAGATAGCTTCCCTGCTTTTTACCTCAGGTACGACCAGTCAGTCAAAGGGTGTTCTTCTGCGCAACCGCAATATTACGGCAGATATTATTGCATTGGCCAAAGTGGAGAAATTCAAGGTCGGCACCCGTATGCTTTCAATTCTGCCGCTTCACCACACATTTGAGAATACATGCGGCCTGTTCTATGCACTCTATATGGGCGGCTGCGTATGTATATGCGACGGACTTCGCTATATTCAGAAAAACATGGAAGAATATGAAATCAATATGATTATCGGGGTGCCCACGCTTTTTGAGAGTTTTTACAAAAAGGTGATGGATAATCTGACCAAGCAGAATAAGCTTGCACTTGTTAAAAAAATGATCCGTATCACCCGTGTGCTACGCATGGTGAAGATTGACCTGCGCCGCGTTGTTTTCAAACAGATCCACAAGGCTTTCGGCGGCTCATTCAAACTCGGCATATGCGGTGCCGCGCCCATTGACCCGAAGATCATCTCGTTTTTCGACGATATCGGTGTGCATATTCTGCAGGGATACGGCCTTACGGAGACAGCTCCTGTAGTCGCCGGCTGTAATTACAAAGTATTTGTACCGGGAACAGTGGGATTGCCGCTTGGGGATATCACGATTGCGATTGATAATGATGTGGACGGCAATGAAGGTGAAATTCTGATCAAGGGCCCTGTTGTTATGGCCGGTTATTACGAAGATCCTGAGGCTACGGCAGCGGCTATCGATGAAGACGGCTGGTTCCGGACGGGAGATGTCGGACGAATTGATTCAAAAACAGGATGTATTCTTATAACAGGGCGTCTTAAATCCATGATCGTCCTTAAAAGCGGGAAGAAAGTCTTCCCTGAAGAAATCGAGCAGCTTATCATGCGTTATCCATTCATTAAGGAGTCGATGGTATTCGGTGACAGTGAAAAGGACGGAGATGTAACAATCAGTGCGAAATTCGTCCTGGACCCACAGATTCTCAGTAAGGAAGGAATTTCCGAGGATGAGCTTGTTCAGCGCCTTGACGGGGTCGTCAAGGAGATCAACCTGCAGATACCTGGATTCAAGGGCATCCGCAATTATGTATATAGCTTCCGGGACCTCATTAAGACAACAACACTCAAGGTGAAGCGCCCCAATGAAATTCGTCAGATGCAGGAGACAATGGATCGTGCAAAGGTCAAATTCCGTCAGATTACCGGCATGAATATTGATCTTCTCGATTCCATGCTTGCGATTAAGCCCCTTGAAGAAGTTGTGACAGCAGGCAGCAATCCTCCGGAAGAAAAACCGGAGACCACCGACAATAAGAAAGAAAATGGATAACAGCGGCCTCCGGACGCGACTTTTGAGCAATTGTTAAAATTTCTGTTGACGCAGCGTTAACTTTAATGGTATCATTTTGACCGTTGATTCTTACTGCGGCGCCATAGCCAAGCGGTAAGGCAGAGGTCTGCAAAACCTTTATCCCCAGTTCAATTCTGGGTGGCGCCTCCACTAGTGGGGACCCGAAGTTCTTTCGAGGACCTCGGGTCTCTTTTTATTAAGAATACACAGGTTCATTGTTGAAATAGCTTACTTAACACACTTACCATGCAGGGGGTAAATTAAATGGATAATCAGATCAGACAACAGGCCGTTTTGCTTTTTGGCGAATACAACCGCGTTTTGGGTGAAGTGTATGATGAATTGCTGGAGGGCGTGTCAAATGAAACGACGCTTGCTTCTTCCGAGTTTCAGGACTATCTCCAGAACAGTGTGGTCAACAGCCTGCAGCCCTGGTTTGTAACAGAACTGGAAGGATTATCTGAAGGGACGCCCGAGGTGTTTTTTGATTCGCTTCTCAAAATCGAAGATGTGATGACGGTTTTTACTATTGCCGCAGAAATGCTCGACGGAGATCTGCCGGATCTTCTCATGCTGCGGGTCGGTGCTTTTGGAGAGGCTTCTTCCGACAGGCTCGTGGAAATGGCCCTGGCTCACGATTGGGCGCCTGCGGAGGGCGAGGATGATGATGCTTTCCGGAAAAAACTGGCGGTCAGCCTGGCGGCCCTGCGCGTGCTAGGTCAGTGGACATATGAACCGGCAATCGAACCGGTGCTGAATCGTTTCTGTGCACTTTCCGAACCGGATGAATATGTTGCCGACGGCATCAAAGCATTTGTCGTACCTTTTGCGGAAAAAATAGTGCCGGAGCTTTCAGCAAGAATAGAGGGCGGAGCCGGTGCCGGACTTAAAGGACCCTTTGAATATCTGGTGATTTATCTGACTGAGATCGGCCGCGCGGAACCGGATGAAGAGATTTTTCAATGCCTGAAAAAGGCTTTCCGGAATATGGAACATAAGGTCATTGCTGCCATCTGCCTGGGAGATTACGGCGACGGACGTGCCGTGCCGCTCCTTAAGAGCTATCTCGACCGTCATGTCAGGGAAATAGACAGGCAGTTCTTCTATGAGACTATATCAGCGATTAAGCGGCTTGGCGGGGATATTTCAGACATACAGGATCCTTTCCGCGATTTCAGCGCGAAGAAATAATTCATATATAGTATCCTGAATATTTTGTAACCCGGACCCGGCGGAAAACCTGTCCGGCGGAAAGGATGCATATGAGCAATTGTGAAACCCAGGCGGTCAGGGGCACTGTGCGGACGGTTTATCCGGTAATCAAACAACCGCTTTCCGATCCGGATACCTGCGCCTGCGTTAAATACTCGCTTGCAACGGCGGATCCCGATGCTGCGGAAAGCACAAAGCAGCTCATGCGGCTTCTTTATGATATGTCAAAAAGAAAGGGCATGATGTTCGGACAGCAGAATGCGGGTCACATCGGCATTTCCATCCGCCGTTTCGACGGCACGGATTCAGACGTCAAGAGAATATCCGGGATACATCCTGCGGTGGTCGGAATCGACACCCTCTCATTTACCGGCTATGAAGGAACATTTAGTCAGGCCGTTGCCGTAACCAAACAGCTTCATCGAGAAAAAGTGATTGTAACCCTGTCCATGCACGCGCCGAATTTTGCCCTTTGCGATGAGAAATTTACCGGATATTCACCGAACCGGACCGAGCCGGAAGTTGTCAGGGAGATCATGCCGGGCGGCAGATACAATGCCTGTTTCCTGCGCTATCTTGACATCGTTGCAGAATATGCCCGTGCCGTCACATCTGACAGCGGCGAGCTGATACCTGTGATTTTCCGGCCGTTTCATGAAAACAACGGGAGCTGGTTCTGGTGGGGTGCGGATTATTGTACAGCGTATGAGTATAAGGAACTGTTCCGATACACAATTCTTTACCTTCAGAAAGAAAAAGGAATCCATAACTTTCTCTATGCATATTCACCCAATGGTCCGTTCGCGGATGAAGAGGAATATCTGTCCCGCTACCCCGGCGATGATTTTATCGATATTATCGGATTCGACATGTACCATGACCGTCCGCTGGCTCCGGACAAATGGATGGATACATTGACTGCAACCTGCAGGCAGGCATGTGCAATTGCCCGGGACCGGCATAAAGTGGCGGCTGTTACGGAAGCCGGACTTCGCATGCTCGACACCGCTTCCGACGGCAAAGAATATGAAGGCCTTAGTCCCGTCGGCAATCCAAGGCCGGACTGGTTCCGTGAATGCCTCGACGCAATAACCGGGGACCCGCTTGCGGGTGAAATCGCCTATTTCCTGACATGGTCCAATTTCAGTAAAAGCCAATTCTGGGTACCCTATATTATCGATGAAAAGCACGGGCACGAGATGATCAACGAATTCACGGATTTTTTAAACGACCGGCGTGTTATCCTGGCGGAAGAAAATGAATTATCCGTTTGAGGACATTCCCACTACGGCAACTCATGAGCGCATGCGCAATATTCCAAATTCCCCGTTGACAATAAGCACTCCGGTCGATATAATACATCGTGCGTGCGGAATTAACTCAGTGGTAGAGTGTCACCTTGCCAAGGTGAAAGTCGCGAGTCCGAATCTCGTATTCCGCTCCATAAAGCTCCTAGAGCCAGTAGGCTCCGGGGGCTTTCTTTTTTTTAGAGGTACAACGGACGGTACAAGATTTGAAAAACTATTGTGTTTTCTGCTCCAAGTACCGCTTAAATGTGATGTCGAGAATCTTGGCTGTCTCTTTCATTTCGCCATCTACTTCGTGTCCATAGATCCTAAAAGTATCCATACTGGCCGCGTGTCCTACATAGTCCTGAATACCTTGTTTTGATAGCTTCCCTCTGGACAGCGAGATAAACGTATGCCGGAAACTATACGGAGATCCGGACAGATTTCTTTCGGCTGCTATCCGACGCCATCCCATGTATGCCCCGTGCTGGGTACCAGGACCACCGAAGCGATTGCAAAAAATCCATTCTGATTCAAGATGTTTGGACTTTGTGAGCTGCTCCTCAATCTCTGATATAGCCAACTGCTGTAGCACCATGGTTCTTCTTGCGTTTTTATTTTTCCCGGTTGTTTCTCTGTTACGATTATTTAGGGCACGGTGGATTGTAATCACACCGTCTTTATAATCTTCCTTCTTGAGCCCGAGAACTTCGCCCGGTCGCAGTCCTGTGAAGACCTCAAATCGTAAACAGTTGATATACCATTCCTCGCTTGGCTCCAGGAATCTCTTGACCTGATCCGGCTGCAGAATTGTTTTCCCAATTGTCGGTGCGCCGGCCGGAATATACAGATCCGACGGAATTTCGTCAATCATATGTCTTAATTTAGCAAATTTACAGAAGAGAAGAATAGCACCCTTAAGATTTATGAGTGATTTTTTAGAGAGCTCTTTTGTTTGGAAATAAACTGTGCCATTCTTTCGCGTCTTGCCATGCGGCCTAGCAGTCGATATAACGCGCTGCCATTCGTCTAGGGTAATGGATTTAGCTTTGTGCTTCCCGAGCAGAGGAAGGATGTGCAAACGGCCATACATTTCATTTTGAACGTACGTCTCGCTATCCTTTCCTCTCCGATCGATGATCATATCAAGAAATAACTGCCAGCATTTATCCAGTCTTGCATTTTCTTGATCAAATTCATTACTCTCCCAGCTATTCCGTTTTCGGTTGACTTCGAGCTTCCCGGGGCGTCCTGACTTTACTGATGTGAATTTTTTAGTCTTTCCGTCTTTGGTGACTCGTAACTCCCAGCGCTTTTCTTTTTCGTTCCAAATTGCATTAGCCATATGATTTATCCTCCTGTGTGTTTTAGATTTCGGAATCAAAGACATGAAGAGAAAGAGGCTCAAGCCACAACACATCCCCGTTTTCGTCTGTACAGTACACAGGTCCGTATTGTTTCTTCCAGACTTCAACTGCTTTCTGTAGAAAACTTTCAGGGAGATCTAGTTCCTCCGATAGCTCGTACCAGTTCCGGACGCCTGATTTGATTGCCTGGATAACATCTTCTGGACAGACCAGCATATCAACAGCAGCGCGCATGGCCCGTTCTTCAGCTCTTCGGATCCTGATGTCATCTGATCCTCTGACCGTATCACCGACACTTGTCTTGTAGTGTCCGAATTCTTCTGCCAGGATGGCGGCTCTGGCACGTCGTGTAGCCTTCGGGTCGACAAAGACATAAGAAAGGCCATCCTTCCGTACAAGAAGCCCCTTATAGCCTTCTACGGCTCTGTCGACAACAAGTATCCCGACATCGGACATTGTTTGTTCCAATCTTTCATCTATTCCCATCTATGACCTCCCGCGTCATGCAATTCAGAACCTCAATAAACAGAACGTAAGTTCGATTATATACGCATTTATACGTAAAGCAATACAAAAAAGCACCCTCTGATATTTTCAGGGGATGCTGTCCTTTTTGTGGTACTTTGAACGATTTTCTTTTTATCTGTGTCCGGTCATCAAAACCTTTGTCCCACAATATTCACAAACCGTAGACTTTGTGTGCAAATCAATGTCAATACTTCCCCCGCAACTCGGACACTTTGCAGGTACAAACCTTATAGTT
This sequence comes from Eubacteriales bacterium, assembly GCA_037143795.1. GTDB lineage: Bacteria > Bacillota > Clostridia > Saccharofermentanales > Saccharofermentanaceae > Firm-13. The sequence continues at coordinate 40,198 of JBAWXZ010000015.1, forward strand.
TCTTCGGAAAGACCACTTTTTGCTTTTGCCGAGACTCCACTACCATTAGGCCCAATAGTTGGCTTTTGTAGATCTGGGATATGAGAAAAATCATAACTTTTTTTCATTTGTGTCCAATCGGATTCTGAGAGCAAGATTTTCCTAGGTAGACTTCCCTCAAATGGTCCCACGATTCCAAGACTCTGCATTTGATCAATCATTTTTGCTGCTTGAGGGTACCCAACAATTAATCTTCGTTGAAGAATTGAAACAGAGGCCACTCCCGCTGTAAAAACAATATCAACGGCTTTGATTAAGAGAAGCTGATCTTCCTTACTATTTTCCATTTGTTGTCACCCTATTCTCTTCTTCAGCTTAATGAACTCTTCATCTGTTATCTTTCTGTTTATTGAGAAAGAGTAGGCTTCTTGTATTTTTGTGTGAAAATTGAAATGAAAAATACCAGCCCGAAACAGCCAAAGATAAATGCAAAAACACCCAGCATGTCTGAGTTTGATGTAACTTCGATTAAGACAACAATTGCATATAAAATAGTCGTTGCAATTGCACCGCCACGGGAAGATCTTGCAGCAATGGCAACGATTCCGGCAATGAGAACGAATATCGATGATAATATTCCCACGGCTCCGGTTGACTCTGTGACACCGTTTCCCATATCGGACATCATTTGTGCACACGAATAAAATGAAACAATAAACCATAATACAAAAGTTATAAGTCCAAGGCACAGTTTTGCGACTTTCATGTATTTATCCTCTGATAATTTTACTCTTCAATATGGAATATTCTTCATCTGTCAGCTTACCATCATCATGGAGCTTTGACAACTTTTCTAATTGAGTAACTAACCCTAGCGCCTGATCCAGATCCATGCCAGTAACGGTAGGGTCTCTATGCGCATGGATTTCAAAGCCGTCACCGCGGTCGTCAGTCTCACCGCGCAGATATTCGAGGGAGACGTTAAAGAATTGAGATATAACAATTTGTTTCTCGAGCGATGGTATCCGAATGTCGTTTTCATAGTTTTGCAAGGCAGGGACACTAATACCCATTGCCGCTGCAAGATCCTTTTGCGTCATTTTCTTTTCGGCTCTCATTAGTTTTATGCGCTCTCCGCAGGTTGTCATAAAATACCTCCAAAACAATACGAAAACATATTGACACATACGAATGAATACGATAACATATGGTCGTAGCGGTTATTCGCTACTAATTATTTGTCTATCCGAACTCGCACCTTGACAACTCAGGACCCGAACCAAACCGAACTGAGAAGGGAGGCGACGATTAGCTGAGCCCCATCTGTTTGCTGATCAATTGAGCAATAACCTTGGCGGATATGTCTGTTATTGCATTTAGCGACATAGATCCAACTGATTTTGCAATATCTTTAGTTCTATTCCAATTTGTATCTGATCGGATATCCGCTAGAAATTTATGACCTTCAGGAGTTAGATCCATTACTGAACATCCGCCACCTAAATAGAACGAGGTCTTGTGTAACAAACCCGAGAGGTGACATTGCCTTACGTGGTACATAACGACATCTTCGTCATATTTATCAAGAAATTCGGAGTTGCACGGATATGAGAATATTTTGTGGTAACTACATGTGTTCTCAATCTCCAAAAGAATGTCTCGAATGCAGTCGGGGTCTAGTTTCATAAAATTACGACCTTTCATCAAAATAATTGAAAAGAGGTGAAGCGGGATGGAAGAATCAGATTTCTCAAGACTAGGTACTGTCGTAAAGGTGGAAACAGTACAGTTAATCAGAGTCACTACGCGAACGGGTAAAGGAACTAAAGAGGATCCGAATAGATTTGAAACTAGTTTATGGAGTATGGACGGTCATCATATTACCTATGAAAAAGACTAAAGCTGTTTTCGCTGATCCTCTTTTTTTTGACCAATCAATTTAATCGATTCCAGAAGTCCGGTTCGCTTCTTACGTGCAATATACCAATCAGTGATGAGGAATTCGATTAGTTCGAGCAATTGAGTCGCTTCCTCTGGTTCAACGTCAACCATCAAATCTACATCTGTCTCAGGATGTGCTCCAATGTTTCCGACAGATTTTAATGCTAGCAAAGACGACAAAATATCGTCATCAATCTTACCCCGTAGAGATTCAATTTCTTGATGAAGATTCTTTTTATCGCTCACTTTCCAAAAATCTCGAATCATTCCTTGTAAACACCTTCTCGAAAGAGTCGCAGATGCTTTGGGGCTCAATTCTTTTATTGAGGAAGCTTCTTTATAGTCATTTCGAATTTGTTCAGGAACGTAAATAGGAAAATTTATACATTGAACTGGCGGGCAAATTGTTGTGTCTATTTTCTTGAATTCTTGACTTCCATGTCCTTTAGCGATAACGGTAATTTCTCCACATGAATCATTGGGACATTTATAAAGATAAACCATTACAGTTGGACCTTGTACTGGTCGAAGTGGGTTGCTAAAACCATCAAATGTCAACGAAAAATACGCTTGAGTAGCTATATTCACGCTCATGTACTGATTGCAATATGGACACTTGAAACCTGCCAAAACATCACCTCCCAAGAAAAACTACCGAACACACATTCAACCGTGAGTGCGTTTACATATAAACGTACACCCACACAAAAGCATACCAAAATATGCGCAAATACACAATGAAAGGAGGTGAGAAGTATGTCTGAAGTTCTATACACAACGGGAGAAATTGCTGAGCACTTGAAAGTGGAAGAGGCAACTGTCAGATCGTGGCTGCGAACCGGCAAAATCGCCGGTATTAAGCTGCCGAACGGATTTTACCGGATCACAGAGTCCACGTTGACTGCCCTTCTGGGCAAAGACCAATCTGCTTAATCCCCTTATTAAGTTTTCAAGGTCCGCGAATATCCGATGTGGATATACGCATATTGTACGTAAAAATGGAGGAAATAAAGTGAGCATCACAAACAAGAATACGCATACAAACGTATATAGAAACGCACGAATACGTGCATCGGCATACAATTCTTTGTTTTCCAGTATGGATACTACCTTTGATCTCTTGTTCATTGGCCGCAGAACACTGTGGGAAATCGAGACGGGAGTTTCAACGCCGGACAGTAACACGGTTCTTTCGATGGCTGAGCTTTACAACGCACCGGAGCTCATCACACATTACTGTTCGTCTGATTGTCCTCTTGGCAAAGCTCGCAGAGTGCAGCCAGTCGAGAACATGAGCACAGAGGGAATTGCCCTTAATACAACGAGTCTCTTATATAAATCAGAGGATTATGCCCGGAGCCTTGTTGAAGCTGCAAAAGATGGAGTTATCTCCGATACAGAGCGTCCGGCCATCATGGAAGTTATTGCCTGGCTCGATCAGCTTGCTCACTTACGTGACGAGCTTGTTGTTACGCTTGATAGAAAAACGCCCTGAAGAGGGCAGAAGGGAGAAAACAATAATGAGAGATTGTCGCAAGATGGAACTTTTTCCTAAACTCTGTAGGACGTTCGAATCAGAGGAAGAATTGGGAAACGCAATCAACAGATGCAGGACGTACGTATCTCAACGACTAAACGGGAAAGCCGAATTTACATTCCGTGATAAAAAACTGGCTCTGGCTTATATCCATGAACCGATTGAGCAAATGAGCCGGTACTTCCCTGATCGGGATGAAGGAGAAACAGCATGAGCATCATCCGCCAGATCATTACAATCCTTTTGACGAACAAGCGCCACAAAGCCTATGAGAACAGGCTGAAAATTATTCCAGACCATGGAGCCTCAATCAGTACGCCGATCAAGAGCCAGAACGACAGAGACCACAGCAACAGCTTCAAACCTTGGTGATAAGAGGGAATATCGATGTCACACTATGCGTCCTGTGTAAAAAATCATCCATCTTGTCCGTGTATCACTTGTGTGTACGATACCGCGTCGGAAAATGCCGCAGCCTCTTGTTGCTTTAAGATCCATGGACTTAACAATGCATGTCTCAAAACATCCTGCTTAAAGCAGAGGAAGGAGAAATAACGGATGTGCTATTACAAGACCTGCCCGGAGTGCGGTGCAAACCTTGATCCGGATGAACAGTGCGATTGTCAGAAGGAAATAGAAAAGACCGCCGATGCTCTAACACCTGCGGTCTAAGACCTTGTGAATACCATAATTCAACTACCAATATTTTATCAGATAAATGGAGGAAATCAAATATGCCCGCATTTTCCCTTTGCCCACAGTGCGGCGACTTAATAACGTGGCCGGACACTGTACCCGGGAAGATCGAACAATGCTTCAAGTGTACGGCAAAGATTAGGTTACTTGTCACATACGACGAACAGTCAGCCAAGCTTCTATCAAAAAACATAAAGGAGGAAAATCTGAAAAATGAGCATCAAAATCAACAAGCTCGAATTTGAAAACGTAAAGCGGATCAAGGCCGTCAAGATTGAGCCTACTGCGTCCGGACTCACAGTCATTGGCGGAAAGAACAAACAGGGTAAAACCTCTGTTATCGATTCTATAGCCTGGGTACTGGGAGGCGATAAGTATCGTCCATCTAAGCCGCAGCGTGAAGGATCCGTGATCCCGCCAAACTTATCCATTACCATGAGCAATGGTCTCGTGGTTGAGCGCAAAGGTAAGAACAGTGATCTTAAGGTCACGGATCCGAATGGCCAGAAGGGCGGCCAGTCTCTACTCAATAGCTTTATCGAGCAGCTTGCCCTTGATCTGCCTCGGTTTATGGGATCCACCGGTAAGGAAAAAGCGCAGACGTTACTCCGAATTATCGGCGTAGGGGATAAGCTCTACGAGCTCGAGACAAAGGAACAGGAAATCTATAATCGAAGGACTGCAATTGGGCAGATCGCGGACCAGAAGCAGAAGTTCGCAAAGGAGCAGACCTATTACTCCGACGCCCCAAAGGAGCCGGTATCTGCGTCAGATCTAATCAAACAACAGCAGGACATTCTTGCCAAGAACGGAGAGAACCAGCGCAAGCGTCAAAATCTTGAATACCTGCAGAGCCAGGCAGACCAAATTCAGCGTCAGATGAATGACCTAATTATTAAGCAAATGGCCGCACTTGCAGATCTTGACACTGCGAGAAAATCCGCATTGGATCTGTTTGACGAGTCGACCGAGGAGCTCGAGAAGAACCTTTCTGAGATCGAGACGATTAACCGCAAGGTTCGGACAAACCTCGATAAGGACAAGGCTGAATCTGATGCACAGATGTATGTCGACCAGTACTCAGGATTAACAGCCGAACTCAATGTTATCCGTCAGTCAAAGATTGATCTTTTAAAAGGTGCGGATCTTCCACTTGCAGGGCTATCCGTTGAGGAAGGCGAGCTCATTTATAACGGTTTCCAGTGGGATAACATGTCCGGATCCGATCAGCTCAAGGTTGCAACGGCTATTGTCCGCAAGCTTAATCCTGATTGCGGTTTCGTTCTCCTGGACAAACTCGAGCAGATGGATCTCGACACAATGCAAGAGTTCGGAGAGTGGCTTGAGGCAGAAGGTCTGCAGGCCATTGCTACACGAGTCAGCACTGGGGGAGAGTGCTCAATAATTATCGAGGACGGTTACGTATCCGAAACTGACACCGTCGAACAGTCAACACCGGCATGGAAGGAAGGTGCATTTTAATGCAAATCACAGAAGGAAAAATCAAGTCAGCACAGAAAATCGTAGTTTATGGTCCTGAGGGCATTGGTAAGTCAACTTTTGCAGCACAGTTCCCTTTTCCGCTCTTCATTGATACCGAGGGAAGTACCAAGCATATGGACGTTAGGCGTGCCCCAAGACCCACTAGCTGGGCCATGCTCATGGATCACGTCAAACAGGTAAAGCAGAATCCGACTCTCTGCAAAACACTCGTTATCGACACAGCAGACTGGGCAGAACAACTCTGCATAGATGCGATCTGTGCCAAAGCCCAGAAGACTGGCATTGAAGATTTCGGTTACGGAAAAGGGTATGTGTACTTATCTGAAGAGTTTGGCCGGCTACTGAATTTACTCGAAGATGTCATAGGTCTTGGAATCAATGTTGTCTTCACAGCACACGCCAAAATGCGCAAGTTCGAGCAGCCGGATGAAATGGGTGCTTATGATCGCTGGGAAATGAAACTCGAAAAGCAGACCGGCCCATTACTCAAAGAATGGGCTGACATGGTGCTTTTTGCCAACTATGAGACTGTCGTAATCAATGTCGACGATCAGGGCGCGCTCAAGGGTAAGAACAAAGTACAGGGCGGTAAGCGTGTCATGTATACAACCCATCACCCATGTTGGGATGCGAAGAACAGACAGGATCTTAAGGAGAAGCTTCCATTTGAGTTTGCATCTATTGCTTCTGTCCTAACTGAGATCAAACCTGCTGCAGTAGTACCGCCCGCAGTACCACAACCTCAACCGCCAACACCTTCTGCTGCCCCTGCTCAGCCTCCTGTTTCAACAATGCAGGAAATTCCTTTTGATGATCCGGCCATTCCTGAAAGAACAGTCCTTGATCTTGTATCCGATCTTGATAAGCAGGACGAATTAAGCGACGTCCCTACTTCTCTGAAAGACCTTATGGCTACCCATAAAGTCACGGTTAGCGAGATTCAGGCAGTAGTCGGGAAAAAGGGTTATTACCCCGTCAATACTCCAATCTCAAAATATGATCCGAAATTTGTTGCCGGCGTCCTTGTTGGAGCCTGGCCGCAAGTCTATTCATTCGTACAAGCAAATCGCAACTAAATAAATAATAGGAGGATTTTTATAATGGCTGACAATACTGGAAGAGAACTGGATTGGGAAGATTCAATCGAAAAGGAAAGTGACTTCATCCTACTTCCTGCAGGAGACTATGACTTTACCGTGACAGGCTTTGAGCGTGGAAGACATGGCGGATCCGCAAAGCTCCCTCCATGTAATAAGGCAGTTATCACTCTTGAGATTACTGATGCCGAGGGCGGAAGAGTTATCCTTACGCATAACCTGTTCCTGCACACCATCACCGAAGGAATGCTTTCTGCTTTCTTTGGCTCTATCGGGCAGAAGAAAAAGGGCGAAGCATTATCCATGAATTGGTCTGCTGTTCCTGGTTCTACCGGGCGTTGCAAAATTGCAGTACGTGACTGGAATAATGGCGATGGCGAAGATCGGCAGTCGAACGACATCAAGAAGTTCTACCCGAAAGAAGAACAGGCGTTTGTGGCGGGGAGTTTCTAATATGGAACTCAGACCTTACCAACTCGCATCGAAAGAAGCTATCTTTTCCGAGTGGGATAAGGGGATCAAGAAAACGCTATTGGTACTTCCAACTGGTACAGGCAAGACAATTGTTTTTTCAAAGGTTATTGAAGATTGTGTCAGGGACGGGGAGAGAGTTCTCGTCCTGGCACATCGGGCCGAATTACTGGATCAGGCAGCAGATAAGCTGCAGCAGTCTACTGGCCTAATGTGTGCTACTGAAAAAGCGGAAGAGTCTTGTCTGGAGAGTTGGTTTCGAGTAGTTGTTGGATCCGTCCAGACACTCATGCGTGAAAAACGATTGGCTCAATTCGAAGCTAATTTTTTTAACACTATTATTGTCGATGAGGCACATCATTGTATCTCAGATAGCTACCAGAGAGTATTACAACATTTCAATGAAGCGAACGTATTGGGCGTAACAGCTACCCCGGACAGGGGAGACATGAAGAACCTTGGTACGTACTTTGAATCATTGGCATATGAGTACACTCTCCCCAAAGCTATCAAGGAAGGCTATCTTAGCCCCATAAAGGCACTTACACTCCCACTTACTCTTGATCTTACCGGAGTGGGACAACAGGCCGGAGACTTTAAAGCTGCAGATCTCGGCACCGCACTTGATCCTTACCTCTACCAAATCGCAGATGAAATGGTTAAATACTGCGTGGATCGAAAGTCAGTTGTATTTCTTCCCCTCATTAAGACATCCCAAAAATTCAGAGACATTCTACAGGAAAAGGGTTTTCAGGCAGCCGAAGTCAACGGAGAGAGCACTGATCGTGCTGAGATCCTCGCTGACTTTGATGCAGGAAAGTACAACGTGCTCTGCAACTCCATGCTTCTCACGGAAGGCTGGGACTGTCCATCTGTGGATTGTATCGTGGTCCTTCGTCCTACAAAGATCCGCAGTCTATACAGCCAGATGGTAGGACGCGGTACCCGACTTTATCCGGGGAAAGAAGATCTTCTTCTGCTTGATTTTCTATGGCATACCGAACGGCACGAGCTCTGTCACCCAGCGCATCTGATTTGTGAAAACGAAGAGGTTGCCCAGAAAATGACTGAGATCATCGAAGCTGCAGGATGCCCAGTAGACATCGAAGCTGCCGAAGAAAAAGCAACCGAAGACGTCGTTTCCCAGCGTGAAGAGGCTTTGGCCAAACTCCTGCAGGAAATGAAACACCGGAAGAAAAAGCTCGTGGATCCTCTGCAGTTCGAAATGAGTATCCAGGCAGAAGATTTATCAAGCTATGTTCCGGCATTCGGCTGGGAAATGTCTCCACCTTCTGCAAAACAAGTCCAGACCCTTGAAAAGCTCGGGATCCTTCCTGATCAGATCAACAATGCCGGAAAGGCTGCTAAGATTCTGGATCGTCTTGATAAAAGGCGTGAGGAAGGGCTTACCACTCCAAAACAGATACGATTCCTCGAAGGCAGAGGGTTTCAGCATGTTGGTACCTGGCAGTTCGAAGGAGCTCGAAAACTCATTGATCGCATAGCAGCAAACGGTTGGGGAGTCCCAAAGGACATCAATCCTCAATCGTATAAAGGAGAATAGGCATGGAGAAAACAGACATCATTGATCTTATTCGGTATATAGATCCCTCCATGCTCATGTATCAGGAGTGGGTAAATGTAGGGATGGCCTTGAAGCATGAAGGGTATACCGCATCCGACTGGGATGAGTGGAGCAGACGCGACACAAAGAGATACCACGCTGCGGAGTGCTTCAAGAAATGGGATACATTCAACGGCACCGGAACCCCTGTTACGGCTGGCACCATTGTTCAGATGGCTAAGGATCACGGATGGGAACCAGAGCAGCGGGAAGTAGGCCACGAACTCGATTGGAATGATGTTATCGGGGCTGGTAAAGACGATCTTGTCATTATCAATAAGAATTGGATTGAGGGTAAGGAAGTTGCTTCTCCCGACGCATGGGATCCGGCACAGCAGTTGTCCAAGTATCTTACTGTACTTTTCCAATCTACCGAGAATGTCGGATATGTTACTGACAGTTGGTTCGATGCTGAAAAGGCAAAACACTTTCCGACAAAAGGTAACTGGGACAGAACGGCTGGCGAACTTATACAGCAGCTCGGAAAGTGCAAAGGTGATATCGGCAAGGTCATTGGCGATTACAAAGCAGAAGTAGGAGCGTGGATCCGGTTCAATCCTCTTGATGGGAAGGGCGCAAAGAACGATAACGTGACTGAGTTCCGGTATGCCCTGGTCGAATCAGACACCATGGAAATAGACAAGCAGAATGCCATCATTCGTGAACTTGAGTTACCAGTGGCATGTTTGGTCCATAGCGGAAAGAAGAGCCTTCACGCGATCGTCAGAGTCGATGCAGCCAATTATGAAGAGTACAGGAAACGCGTCGATTACCTTTACAACGTTTGCCAGAAGAATGGTCTTAAGATCGACAGCCAGAACCGCAACCCGTCCCGACTGTCCCGGATGCCCGGTGTCATGCGTAACGGCCAGAAGCAGTTTCTTGTTGACACCAATATCGGAAAAGAGTCATGGGCTGAATGGCACGAATGGATCGAGGGAATCAACGACGATCTTCCGGAGCCTGAAAGCTTAGACGGGATATGGGACAATCTTCCGGAACTGTCTCCTCCGCTCATTAACAACGTTCTCCGACAAGGTCACAAGATGATGATAGCAGGACCTTCCAAAGCCGGTAAGTCGTTTGCACTGATCGAACTATGCTGCGCGATTGCAGAGGGCAAGAGATGGCTCAACTGGGACTGTGCACAGGGGAAGATCATGTATGTGAATCTCGAGCTCGATCGGGCAAGCTGCCTGCATCGATTCAAGGATGTTTACACCGCGCTCGGATGGGCACCCAAGAACGTCTCGAACATCGACATATGGAATCTGCGAGGCAAGTCGGTACCTATGGACAAACTTGCTCCCAAACTCATTCGCCGGGCACAAAAGAAAAACTACATCGCTGTCGTTATTGATCCTATCTATAAGGTCATTACCGGTGACGAAAACAGCGCGGACCAAATGGCTCACTTCTGCAATCAGTTCGACCGAATCTGCACTGACTTGGGCACAGCGGTTATCTATTGTCATCATCATTCAAAGGGTGCCCAAGGCGGTAAGAAGAGCATGGATAGATCATCCGGTTCCGGAGTATTCGCCCGGGATCCCGATGTACTTCTCGACCTGATAGAGCTCGAACTTACTGATGCAATCCTTAAGCAAGAGACAAACAAAGCCATCTGCAAAGTATGTGTTGATTTCTGTAAAACGTATGTACGGGATTGGGATTCAGAAGTATCTCAGGACGATGTTCTGAGCAGTAAAGCAATGCTTGATTACTGCCAGAAGGTACTCGATACAGCACAACAGGGTAAGCTCAAATTTGCTGTTTCCGAAGCAATATCAAATGCATCCAGTAGATCAGCCTGGCGCGTAGAAGGTGCTCTCCGAGAGTTCCCGACGTTCCCTCCGCTCAACCTATGGTTCGATTATCCGACGCATCGCGTTGATGATGTTGGCTCACTTAAGGATGTTGAGCCGGACGGAGAGAAGCCGCCTTGGCAGCGGGCAATGGAGAAAAGAAAAGACCCTGCAATCAAGCGAGTTGAACAACACAATGAAACGGAAATAGCATTTGCATCTCTTGAACTGGACGGTAAACAGATCACTGTTGAAGACTTGGCCAATGAAATGGGTGTTGCAAAGCGGACGGCATGGCGCCGAATTAAAGATCACGGAGGACTAAGCGTTGAAAAAGTTGAGGGAAAAGAAAGCTATGTTACCCGAATTATACCTGTGCCAAATACGTAAAATGTCACTTGTCACAGCAATGACATTAATGACACGTACCTGTGCCAAATACATTAATTCATGTTGTTGTCACAGGTTGGCGCTTACCTGTGCCAAATACGTAAAGTTATGTTGTTGTCACATGTCAAAACACCTGTGCCAAATCTATGTATTACATACATACGTTGTTGTCACACCCCCTAACCGTCTCGAATGGGTACACCACAAGGGGGCTTAAAAGCCGCCCCCCTTGCGGAGTGTCCCGTTCATCCAGAGACTAAAGAGATTTTTGTCAAAAATGCGAAAGCTATAGATTGTGAGGTATCAACATGGGAGTGAGTGAGGAGCAAAGAGAACTAATAGCCGAGGAGCAGGGTGTCGATCTTTCTGAAGAGAATTCGAGTGATCCAGATGACTATCTATACACGTATGGAGACCTTGCAAAGCAGGGAGTCGAATTTGAATACATTGACCCGAAGGCATTTTGTGAATTCTTCATGGCAATGCAGGTGCCTACCAAAACGCACCAGGAGAAGTCGATCGCTGTCAGGAAAGGTAAACCTATCGTTTATGAGGATGCCGAGCTCAAGTCCGTACGAGCGAAGCTGATGGCACACCTTGGGCAGCACATACCGAAGCAGAAGTACACGGGAGCATTGAGGCTGGTAACAAAGTGGTGCTTTGGGATCACAGGGAAGCATTACAACGGTGAGTACAAGATCACGAAGCCGGATACGGATAACCTGGTCAAGCTGCTGAAGGATTGCATGACGACCTGTGGGTACTGGACAGATGATGCGATTGTGGCTAGCGAGATCATTGAGAAGTTCTGGGCGGAGATTCCGGGAATCTACGTGCGGATTGAGAAACTGGAACTGGATCAACAGGAAAGGGAGATAAAAAAATGATTAAGAATATTGAAATCAAAAAACTACATCCGCATTCGCGCAATCCACGCAAAGACCTTGGAGACCTGACTGAACTGGCTGCATCCATTAAAGAAAACGGTGTGATGCAGAACCTAACAGTGGTGCCTGAAATGTCAGGTTATTGCCCATCGTGCACATTATTTATTCCTGGTATCGCCAGATGTAAGGAAGACCATGATAAGAACCACCGGCCCCCTTGTCCGAAATGGGACAGCAAGGGAACCTATACCGTCGTGATCGGTCACAGGCGTCTTGCAGCTGCTAGACTGGCCGGACTGGAAGAATTGCCCTGTTCCATCGTTGAAATGTCAGAACGCCAGCAAGTTGCAACGATGCTTTTGGAAAATATGCAGCGTGCGGATCTTACGGTCTATGAACAGGCCAATGGATTTCAGATGATGCTTGACCTGGGCGATACAATAACCACTATCGCACAGCAGACAGGCTTTTCAGAGACAACAGTCCGGAACCGCGTAAAGCTGATGGAACTTGACATGGATAAGTTCAAAGCTTCGCAGGAACGTGGCGGTACCTTGATGGATTACATACATTTGAGCGAGATTTCGGATCTGAAAAAAAGAAATGCTGTCCTTGAAACAGTCGGGACAAATGATTTCCAGTACAAGCTAAGAGGAGCAATCATCGAGCAAAAGGAAAAACAAAATCGGCCGATGATTAAAAAAGAGCTTGAAAGCTTTGCAACTCTGATCGAAGACAAAAATACTCATAAATACGAATACGTGTCGAGAATCGATCTTTGCAATTATGAACCTGGAAAGCTTATTCCGAAGGATTCAGGCAAGAAGAAGTACTTTTTCACATGGACTGATAAAAATAGTTACAACACCGCACTGTACAAGGAAGGCTACAAAGAAAAATCTATTCGCAGATCTCAAGCTGAAATAGATCTTGAAAAAGCAGTCCACGATGCGGAAGCAATGTTGAAGGATCTCACTGCCCTCGCATATGAAACAAGGTTTGAATTTGTCAAAAGTGTTTCCATTAAAAAGAGTCAACTGCCTGATATTCTTGAATTCATTTGCAAAGCAACTCTCTATCAGGGAGTACACTATCGCACTTTTTCAGGAACATCTTTCCGGGAAGCTTTGAATATTGATGGAAGCCAATATACTCCAGAAATTCAAAACAAATACTTCAATGCTTATGACGAAAATCCGCTAAGAGTCTCCGTTTTGAGTGCGTGGGCAATATTGGGTGATAGCAATGACACGGGATATTATCAAAAAAATTATGGTCGTAGTCTGCCGCAATACAAAGAAAATGCATGCCTGGATTTGATTTATAAATTTTTGAAATGCTTGGGCTATGAAATGTCGTCGGAAGAAATAGCACTTGCTGATGGTACCCATGATATCTTTCCCCAAAAAGCTGAAGGAGTCGAAGAAAAGCGATCCTGCCGGGTATGTGGATGCACAGAAGATAATGCTTGCCAGGGTGGATGCTATTGGGTAGAGCAAGATCTTTGCAGCCAGTGTGCAACTGAGCAGGAATAGAAGAAGTAAAGGAGAAAGTGTTATGAAACTTACAATCGCAGAAATCAGGGATCATTATCGGAAAGCTACAGACAAGGATGCCGCTATCAAGGAACTGGCTGCTAGCGAAGAAGTATCAGAGCAGATGATCAAGTTTTATGTCAGAGGCAATACCGGACCAGTAAGACCTACAGAAACGCCGGCACAGTACATTACGAAAGCGTTTGCGCCGGTCCCTAAAAAAAGGAGAGGCAGACCTGCCAAAAAGCACGAAGCAGACAAAAAGGTTGTCAAAACACCAAAAACCGTGATCGAAGTGCCTGAAATCGTGACCGCTGAGCCGGATCCTGTTATCGAGGAGCCGAAACCCAAAGACCCTACAGTGCAGTACACGCACTTCGAACCGGTTACCCAGCTTGAACGAGAGATGTTCTTTGCGGATATTGCAGATGATGAACCTGTGGAGCTGCAGAAGCCGCAAATGACACTTCTTGGCCAAGAGGTTAAGAATTTTGATGATGTGACCCGGGTCATGCAGGAAGCAAAAAAGGCAAAGGAAAAGAATGCAGCCGATAATATGAAATTCATGGAAGAGGCCGTAAAGGAAAAGGTAATGACAGATTCATTGCCGGTAATCGGTGTGATGGGATTCGGATCACCGCGGACACTCTTCGATGCATCGACGCTGTCGGCCAGGATTATGCATAATATGCGCGCTGTATTTGAACCTAAGACCGTGTCGCCAGTCCTCCGCGCACAGACCGATGCAAACCTTCTCCCCATCATCCCTCGCTATGTTTGGGAGGAAAATCGAGCCCGTGAGGTAGCGGCTGCTATTGTTCGATTCGCTGAGGCATTGAAGCCGATCCCTGCTGAGTGGGTGGAAGAGTATAACGCGAGGTACGGGGTATGAGCAAATGCAAATACCTAAGTGATACCGGAATCTGTAAAGTAACATCGGACGGCGAAGTATCCGAACCCTGCGTTATGGGTCCGTGCGGTAAGGAAGCGTTTGAGGTGCAGCCACGATTTGATATGGCGGAAATGGAAGCAATTCGGATTGTCCACTTTCTCGCATCTCTCCAGCTTCCTACACATCACAACAGTAAGAACATCGACATATATAAAGACGCAGTGGCGATTGTTCAGTATATGACTGAGGAGGTAACCAAGCATGACTAAAGATATAACCGTGAGACGCCGGATCCGATATCTGCTGGAATGCCTGCTGCTCATTGGAATCCTTGCCGGTGTTGGATACCTGTTTTACTCATTCATTTGGCCGTGGATCCGGATCTTTTGCATGATATATGGGGGTGAGTCATGGTAACACGAGAACGGATCCGGTTTCTGCTGATACATCATAAAACAATCCGGAGTAACATTCGGAAGGCCAGAGAGATCGCGATAGAGATGGAAAGCGATTCAGATGTTATCGAAGCCCGCATCATGTCAGCAACCGATTACGCGAGGGATAAAGTCCAGACAGATGGAGACTCAAATGTGCTGACTATGTCCAGTGTCCGCAGGGAGCGATTTGAGCAGCGTAACGATGTCAGCATGAGGAACTTCATCATAAATGCCCAAGAGGCCGAAATAGAGCACCTGGACTGCGCCGTATTTAACCTTCATCCGATACAGCAAGAGACTGTTATAGATCGATTCTATGACGGTCTCACGATGCGCGAGGTATGTAGTAAACGTCATTACTCGAAGCGTAATGTAATCCGGATGACGAATAAAGCAATTGATGACATCACATGTATATTCAATCTGCATGATGCTCAGAGTATCGAGAATCCCCGAAATGATATTGCCGTAAAAGTTGGCACCCCATGTCACCTTAACGAGTGATATTCTTAAGCTGTTGATTTCCACAGATGGACCTCCATTCATCGTAGCCCCGATTGTTTAAGCGCAGTCGGGGTTTCTTTATGTCGTCAAATGGTTCCCTCCACCAGACGGCCACAACGAGGATCCGGAACCTCGGTAAAAACTTCGTGCGCATCCCGGCGCTGCACAATACCGGGATCCCGAAAGGGAAATCAGAAAAGGAAGGTGGGTGCTTTGGCCAATGAAAAACGTTCAGAGGCGAAACGCCTGTTTCTTGAAGAACACTTATCCTTAACCCAGATAGCAGAGATATTGAATGTTCCTGCTGGAACTGTTAGAGGATGGAAAAGCAAGGATAATTGGGAACAGAACAGAACGCTGGAACGCGAAGAGAAAACGGAACGTTCCAAACAAAAAAAGACGGAATACTTTGAACCGAAGAAGCATAAAAACAGAATGGAGATTTCAACTAATGTTGAGATTCCTCTGACCGAAGGTCAGGAGTTGTTTTGTCAGATCTTTGTTAAGCAGCTCAATGCCACAATGGCATACCTTAGAAGTCATATTGGATGCTCGTACAATACGGCGATGACCAACGGATCCCAGACACTGAGAAACACTAAGGTTAGGGCAAGGATCGAACAGCTTAAAATTGAAAAGCTGAATACTATCATGGTTGGCAAAGAAGACATCATCGAAAAACATATGCGCATCGCCTTTGCCGATATTACAAACTATGCGACCTGGGGATTCGACGGCTATGATAATCAATTTGCGGCAACTCCTTCCCAAATGGTGGATGGGGACCTGGTCAAGACAATTTCCAAATCAGACAAGGGATTCAGGATAGAGCTACATGATCCGCAGAAGTCTTTAGAGTGGCTATCAAATTACTTTGGTATGAATCCTATGGATCAGCACAAAATTGATTTTGATATGAGGAAGTTGGCACTCGAAGAAAATAAACTGGCTATTGAAAAAGCAACGGCCTCAGCTGCCGGATCCGTTATCATACCTGACGCTGTCTGGCGCGGCCTGATGAATGATGCTTATGCCGATCACCTGTTAGCACAGCAGACCACACAGATATTCTTCGGAGGATCCTCTTCAGGTAAGTCATTCGCTATTCTTGGCCAGCGCACTGTCCGGGATGTCATGTCTGGGAAGAGAAACTATCTGATCGTTCGTAAGACTGGCCGCACTCTCCGAAATTCCTCGTTCAATGAGGTTTGGAAGTGTATAAGCCGCATGGACCTGGAAGGCGAATTTAACCGCAATAAGACCGATATGGTCATCACGCATAAAGCATCTGGCTGTCAGATTCTTTTCTGTGGCCTGGACGATGTTGAAAAGGTCAAGTCAATTACTCCTCAGGTCGGTGTCATAACAGACATCGTGATCGAGGAAGCGACAGAGACCGAGTACAACGACTACAAGAGCCTGAAAAAGCGTCTTCGCGGTGGTGATGAAACAATCATCAAGCGCATGGTGTTGCTATTTAACCCTATCCTGCAGGACCACTGGATTTATACAGAGTTCTTTGCCGGTAAGTGGGATGACACGAAGAACTACTATGCTGACAACAAGCTGCTGATCTTGCGAACCACATACAAGGACAATCGTTGGCTGACTGCAGACGACATCACGAAGCTCGAAGACGAGACCGACAAGTATTACTACGACGTATATACCCTCGGTAAATGGGGCGTACTTGGAAACCTTATCTTCACGAACTGGGAGACCAAGGACCTCACTGAAATCGCTAAAGCAACGAACCGTTTTTATAACGGCTTGGACTTTGGCTTTTATCCGGATCCTGCGGCTTATGTGCGCATGGGTTATAACCGGGCAAAGAAAGAAGTTTACATCTTCAAGGAACTTGGCGGTACGGACATGACCAATGACGTTCTGGCGGAACTCTTAAAGCCGGTCATTCGGAAAGAGACACTAACCTGTGATTCAGCTGAGCCTAAGAGCATTCAAGAGCTGAATAACTTTGGTCTGAATGCCATTCCGGTTGTAAAGGGCCCCGGCTCAGTTGAGTTCTCTATCAAGTGGCTGCAGCGTCAGAAGATCTACATTGATCCTCGATGCATCGCAACGATTATGGAATTTAAGAAGTACAAATACAAAGAAGACCGAAACGGCAGGGTGCTGCCTGAGCCGGTGGACAGAGACAATCATTATGTCGATAGTTCACGCTACGCATTAATGGATGTCATGGTAGAAACAAAGGTGGTGTGAGAATGCTGATTACAGAAACCGATCTTATCAACATGAGGATCAGTGAAGGCGCGACCATGAACAATGCGCAGATCCTCGCGGAGCTGATCACGGCTCACGACACTGACCCCGGACGCGTAAGAGCCATTGATGCTGATCGATATTACAAATTTGAGCAGGATATCAAAGGGCTGGACTTCCAAACAGTCACGATCATAAATTCTGATGATGCTGAAGAGGAATTCAAGAATAAGAACCGCAGTAACGTGCGTATCCAGCACCGCTTCCTCTTCAACCAGGTCGAGCAGAAGATCGGATACATCTCCGGTAAAGAGCCGACGATCGCAGTGGACAATGCAAAGCCAAGCGAAGCAGGTACCGGCGGTAATGAAGAGTTCTTATTTCAGACCGCCCTCACGAATACCACTGATGCGAAGTTCCGCAAGGTACTTCTGCAGTGGCAGCGCAAGACCTCGCTGCATGGTGTGTCCTGGCTTCATGAATACAAGGATGCGCAGGGCAAGCTTAGGCAAGTGATTATTGGTCGTGACAGCTTCATCCCGATTTACGACACTGCCTATGAGCAGGATCTGCTTGAGGGTATTTATTACTTCCCGATTGAACAACGCACCGGTACCGATAAGAAGATCATCTTCAAAGCGCAGTGGTGGACGGCCAAGGATGTCACGTACTGGATCCAGCAAGGAACCAGCTATATCATGGACCCGGATTACCCGGTCAATCCTGCGCCACACTACTGGGAAGTGATCAGGGTAAATGGCCCGGACGGTGTTACGCAGATTGAGAAATCCCGAACACCTATATCGTGGGGCAGGATCCCATTCATCGAACAGGCAAATAACGCTGACAAGCTCACGGATCTTGAGCCTATCAAGGATCTAATCGATGCCTATGACCTGGTATCCAGTAAAGGCACAAATAACCTGATGGACTTCAATGAGTTTTATGCGGTTATCCAGGGCTTTGGCGGAGACACAGCATCAGCTATCGTAAAGAAGCTTGAAGTCAATCGTGCTGTATCCGTGGGTGGCACAAACGGCAGCATAGAGATGAAGCAGCTGGATCTGCAGATGGCCGGCCGTATTGATTGGCTCAAGGAGCTTTGGAAAGCTATTCATGTCTTTGGCCAGGCAGTTGATGTCAGTAATGACCAGATGGGCACCGCGCCTTCTGGTGTGTCCCTCAAGTTCCAGTACACACTGCTGGACCTTAAGGCTAACAACATGATCATCGAGGCAGAAACCGCACTTAAGGATCATCTGGCATTCATTACCGGGGAGATCAATAAGCGCGACGGCAAGAAGTATGATCCGGAGATGATCCGGGTGTCCTTCAATAAGTCGCAGATCACAAATGATGCCGAGACCGTTCAGATGATTATGAATTCTGACAATCTGGTGCCTGAGAGAATCCTCCTGGCCGCGCATCCGCTTGTAACGGATGTTGATCAGGCATATAAGGACTTGCTCGAACAGCGTAAGCAGAAGCTCGAAGAACAGCGTGCGCAGTTTGGTGAGTTCGGGGGGCAGGCAAACACCGGCAACACGGATCCTGCCACTCAGGAGAATATAACGACGCAGCAGAAGTGAGGTAGACCATGAGTAAGCCGCAAGAGTACTGGGATGAAAGAGCGCTCGAACGACTTACTCTGATCGAGCGCAACAGTTCTCAGTACTTTGATCAGGTCGCAAAACTATACACGAATGCAAAGCTGCAGATCTATGCCGACATTGAGCGGATCCTCGCGAAGTATGTTAAGGATGCTGGGCTTGGGATCGAACAGGCCAGAGAGCTTCTGACAGTAAGAGAATCACAGGACTTCCTCGATGGACTGCGCAAGCAGCTTGCTACAGTCGAGGATCCTCAGATTCGCCGGCAGCTACTCAATCAGTTGAACGCTCCTGCCTATCGCGCCCGTATCAGTCGCCTGCAGGCCGTAGAAGCCTCGATAGATACACACATCAAGATGATTGCACCGCAGGAGTCGGCTATCTTAAAGGACAGCCTGATCAGTACTGCAGATCTTTCTTACTATCGCACCCTGTACGACTATCAGAGAGGCACAGGTCTTGGATTTTCCTTCAATAGTCTGTCCGAAGAAGTTATCCAGCGAGCCCTCGATGAGAATTGGAGCGGCAAGGATTTTTCAAAGCGGATCTGGACCAATGCTGAGACGGTAGCATCCAGGACAAAAGACATCGTACAGCAGAACGTCATGACAGGTCGGAGTTGGAGAAGGTGTCAGCAGGATCTTACTGGGTATGTTGATACCAGGAACGCCGGCGCCGAGTATGCAGCGGAGAGGTTGCTCCGGACAGAGACGAACCATATACACAATGAGATCACAGCCGAAGCACACAAAGAAATGGGTGTGAAGAAGTATCACTTTCTGGCCACTCTGGATAGCAAGACATCCCCTACATGCCAGAAGCATGACGGTAATATCGATCCGGGTACAAAGGAGGAATACACGTATGAAAATAAGAAAATAGGCGTCAACTTCCCTCCGCTGCATCCATTCTGCAGGTCAGTCATTAATGCCCGCCTTAATCCGGACATTGAAGCCAGACTCGTAAGACGGGCAAAGGATACCAAGACAGGTAAGGTTACAGTCGTACCGTATAACATGACATATCCGGAATGGAGGAAACAGGCAGCATGAAGTGTCCTTACAACAGCAATTACATAACCGTGCATGTTGAAAAACCATTACGCTACTTTGAGCATGCGACAGAAGATGCAAGTGGTTGTCCGGAAGTGCTGCACATGTGGCAACACGATTCCTCGGATACTACTGAATTTCATTTGCATGACTGTTTAAAAGAAGAATGCGCAGCCTGGCAGAATGGCCACTGCGTAAGAACGTCATAATGCTACTCAACTTTTGCTTTCAAGAATTCAGGATCTTTAATTGCAAGTAATCCAGCCAAATCCATGGCCCATTCAATCATACGTGTGTATTCAATACTAGACCATTGATGACTATGATTTGTTCTGAAATTAGTAAGTACTTCATCTTTGAAAACATCAAAATGCTGAAAAAACTCATCGAATTCCTGGTGAGCTATGTCGTCATAAAAAGTGATGTATATAGCTCGCATTGTATTAACCGATGATGTTGCGTCATTTAGAAGTGGAAGTATGATCTCGGGGTGTTCATCTCCTCCCTCTTCAAACAACGATTCATAACAAAATTTTGTGGAAAGCATTGCACTAATAAATAGGCCTTTCAGAGCATCCTGAAGTTGTAAAAACTTGTCACTGCTAACATCCATGTTCATTACTTCCTTTCAATGATAACAATTAATTGACTTTCAATAATCCATATAATATGCCTATGTAGGAGCCATGACAAGGGGCTTCGCTATCTTAGGAACAGTCGAATCGCAGATAGTCGAGAAAGAGGGACACAGATGAAGCGGATGCAGTAAACAATACGGATAGCCGGCGCCAACAGTCCGGCAACTAATACAACAGAGCACATCTTAGCCGGTGTGCTTTTTACATGCCCGATAGAACCCTAAAGGTTCCGCCGGGCACACATCACAATTTCCGCTGTTCGGGCAGCGATAACAATCCGATTCGCACATCGCAGGGCTTGGCTGCGCTATCAAGGAGAAGGCGAAAACATGAAAGGAGCCACACATGTTGAAGAAAGAAGACCTCATCGCACTTGGACTCACCGAAGAACAGGCAACAAAGATCATCGAAGACCAGAAGGACTATGTCCCTCGCTCACGGCTTAAGGAAGAGACCGATACTGTAGCTGCTATTAACAAACAGCTTGCCGATCGCGATGCAGACATCAAAAAGCTGCAGGGCGAAGCTGGTAAAGGTACGGACCTCGAAACGAAGCTGACAGCTTTGCAGGCTCAGTACAAAACCGACACAGATGCCCTGGGAAAGCAACTCGCTGACCAGAAGCTCGATGCTGCTCTGGATGCGGTACTTAGTAAAGCTAAGGCTCGGGATCTGACCAGTGTTAAAGCTCACATCAAACGCGATGCGCTGAAGATTAAGGACGATGGCACAGTCGAAGGTCTGGACATCGACACTCTTGCCAAAGAAAAGCCGTATCTCTTCGAAATCGAGACCAAGAGTGATGAAGGATCCGGATTTGCAGGTGGCTCCGGAGACACAGGAAAACCGGCACCACAAACAATGAATGACGCCATAGCGGCGTACTACAAAAATCCCTAAGGAGGATATGAATTATGGCAGTTACACTCGCACAGGCAAAGCTTCTGACTCAGGACAAGCTCACGCAGTTCGTTATCGACGAATTCCGTAAAGACCCGATTCTCGACAAGCTCATCTTTGATGATGACGTGGCCATGGGCGGCGGATCCTCGCTGGCTTATGTCTATAACCGCGTTACAACTCTCCCCACAGCTGCTACTCGTGCCATCAACGCCGAGTATGTAGCACAGCACGCTGTCACGACACAGATCACTGCGAACCTCAAGGTTTTCGGCGGATCGTTCGATATCGACCGTGTTATTGCAAACCACGTGAAGGGCATCACTAATCAGGTTTCCTTCCAGATGGACCAGAAGATCAAGGCCACAAAGGCCCTTTTCGCTGATCTATTCATCAATGGCGATTCTGCTCAGGATGTTACGGCATTCGACGGACTCGACAAGGCAGTCACCGGATCCAGCACAGAGGCCAACACAGCTGCAGACATCGATCTCAACAGCTCTGCTGATATCGATTCCAACTTTAAGACATTCATGGATGCTCTTGACCTGTGGCTCGCTACTCTCGACGGATCCCCGGATGCCATCGTCATGAACAAGAAGATGTTTGCGGTCATGCAGGCTATCGCTCGCAGATCCAACAGCTTCACAGCCCCGACAGATGAGTTCGGTCGCAAGACTGTAGCTTACTCAGGTATACCTTTTGTTGAAGTCGGCGACAAGCCTGGTACTTCCAATCCCATTATCCCCATCGCTGCCGGTATTACCAGCATCTACGCTGTCCGCTTCGGCCTTGATGGCGTTCACGGTGTTACTCCGGACGGGTCCAGCCTGGTCAAAACTTACCTTCCCGACTTCAAGACAGCAGGCGCTGTTAAGAAGGGCGAAGTTGAGATGGTGGCCTGTATGGCCCTCAAGTCCACAAGAGCAGCCGGCGCTTTCCGTCGTCTCTTGATTTCTTGATAGGAGGTTCACATGGCGCGTATTTATTCCGTTAATGAGGACCATACCTGTGACCTTGGTATCGACTTCGTCAATGGCGCTGCAGTTGTCCCGGATGCCGATGCTGGCCTCCGGGCGGCTCTTGCCGCTAAGGGTTACACGGTTGTTGCCGGCAAGGATGCACTGACGATTTTGGACAGACTGACAGCTGATCAGCTTGATGCCTTGTCAGCGTATGTCGGTGTCAATCCCGCCGGGAAGACCAAAGCCGCTGTCGTAGTCGAGATTGAAACGCAGTTGGCCGCAATGAAGATCGAGATCACTGCTTTTACAGCGATCGGCAATGTGAGCGCAGGAACGGTTGCCGTCCCTCTATTCGCGAATGCTGCGGCTGTCAAAGCGGCTCTCCCGACACATGTTCTCTGCAATGCCGGATCTGTTAGTGTTCCTGTGGCGGCTTGGGTCGATACGGATACTTTCAACAAGGCGGCGGCAGGAAG
Organism: Eubacteriales bacterium; assembly: GCA_037143795.1. Lineage (GTDB taxonomy): Bacteria > Bacillota > Clostridia > Saccharofermentanales > Saccharofermentanaceae > Firm-13. The sequence goes on from JBAWXZ010000015.1 coordinate 63,360, forward strand.
TTACACCTTTACCGCAACGCTCGGCGCTCTACCGGCGCCCTATGCCAACACGGCAGCAGGCACGGCAACAGTCGAAGTCGTTGTAGGAGCTTAAGAAGGGAGTTTATCTAAATGGCAAAAGCTAAAGCAAAGAAACCCGTGACCGTGAAGATCACAGCGAAAGTGTCCGGATACACAGGAGAGTCTGCCGGCGTTCAATTCCGCGATGGAGTTGGAGAGACAAGCGATCCCTGGCGCATTCGGTGGTTCAAAGATCACGGGTATGTCATCAGTGCCGATAATACCGACGCTGACGAAGCACCTGACGAAACAGCAGAAGAGGAGAAGGGCGACGAGTAATCGCTTTTCTTCTCTCCCTTTTGGGAAGGAAGTGATCTTGTGCCCTGGGACATTTTTGTTCCGCTCGTAAAAAAGGTGGAAGATCCTGTAGAGACACAGCCTGTTAAAGAAAAATCAAAGCGCGGCCGGAAAAAGAAACCGGATAAGGAGGAGTAGATGGCATACATACCAACCCCTGCGGATCTTGTTGACCTGAAAGCTTCTCTTGAAATTTCCGGGACCGATAAGGACGCGGTACTGAATCTTCTGATTAAGCTTACCGGCACAAAGGCTCTCAACAGTATGAACCAGACGGTTATGCCGGATGATTTCCAGCCTGTTCTGATCGAGATGACACATGATGTGTACCGACTCAGAGAAGCTGAAAAGGGGGAGCAGGTGCAGACGGTATCTTCTGTTTCCGATAGTGGCCAGTCGGTCAGCTATAAAGACAGCAGCTTTGACAAGGCCCTGCAGCAGGTCGTGACTGTCCTGAAAGACTATGAAGGCCAGCTGGTTCGATTCCGTAAAGTAAGGTGGTGATCACATGATTATTCCACAGAGCTTTAAGGATGCCCAGACAAAGGCATTCCAGGATAAGACGATAGCTCACCATGCCAGAGTAGAGACTACGGGCGCACTCGGGGGTAAAACCTCGGCGCCCGTAGTAACTTCATCCGGATCATACCTGGTTAACCTGCAGGTCATAAAAGATGCTCTCGAAGCGCAGCAGTGGGGCCTCACAGTCAATAAAGACTGCAAGATAACACGCTCCGGCGCTCTCGCTGTTCCGATCGGCGATTACATCAAGTACGGATCCGATACATACCGAATCATCGAGAACATCGCCTCAGACAGTCATGTCACACTCTATGGAAAGAAGGTGTGATGTGGGTATTGAGATCAATCTGAATGGCCTGAAGAAACGCATAGCAGGCATGGAGGCCGCAGCCGAAAGCATCGCCATTGACATGGTCAACGAACTATCCGAGATAGGTGCTGCACAAGCCAGGGCCCTTGCTCCTGAGGATTCCGGTGAACTACGGGAATCTATACACGAAGGTGTTGGACTCTCTGAAAAGCCGGAGGAAGGCACAATTGCCGGTGGCTACAGAACGAACAGTGATCATGGTGTCTTTCTTGAATACGGTACAGGGCAGGGCGGTATATCCGGAGCAGTAGCAAACGGCCAGGAGAAAGATCCGGAAACGGGTGTCACCTACCGCGAGGACTGGAAAGGAATGCCGGCGCAGCCTTACATGTATCCATCAGCAAAAGCAGTTGAGGAAGAATTACCCGGAATACTGGAGAAGTATGGTGAAAAGCTCGTGGGAGGTGATGGCGGTGCTTGATATAGAAGCCTTAACATATGCAATGATACAGGATGTTAGTGCTTCTGTTACCTGGTCTCCTGGCTGGCCACAGACCTTCGCAGGGCTTACGTCCGCGCAGGGTATCGGTTGCTTTAAAAGTAAGCAGAACTCAAATGCGGGGAATACTTCCACGCGCAGAGAGACGCATTCACGGATTGCAATCGAGATCCAGACATGGGCGGCAACTCCCGAACTTCGGAACACCTACGATCTGGCAATCAATGCTGTATTTGGTCCTGTCCTGACGCGCTCCGGTTCAGGCGGACATCTTGAAGAGAAACTTACCGGAGAAATCACAGCGTATCGGTCGATCCTTATTTATGAGGGAACAGTCGACACGGTAACACTGAATGTAATCAAGTAAAGGAGAAATAGCAATGGCAAAACTTACTTCCAAAAATACTAAGCTTCAGTACGACTCGTCTGCTACTGAAGTACCGACATGGGTTGAGATTCCTGACGTCAAGACGTTCCCGGCGTTGATCGGTGACGTTGACGAGGTTGATACCTCTGTCGTTACCGGTGATAAGACATCCGGAGAGGGTCAGGCCTCGGTGGAGTCTCCTGTCTTCAAATTCGCCTATTCCGGACAGGGAGCCGGAACGAACTTCCTGTTACTCAATACCACGATTGGTTCCGGAGTAACAAAGAAATTCCGCATCCTGTATCCAGACGGATCCGGTTTTAACTTTTCTGCGACTTGTCGCGTGAAAGACGAAGGGTTCGATGGCGGTTCTGCCCCTCTCGAATTCTCTGCCAAGTTCTTCATTTCATCTCTGGTCGTTCCGTTCGCTACATCCACATAATCTAAGGAGGAAACATCTTTATGAACTCTTTTCTTTTGACCGTCGAAGGTGACGAGTATCGCCTTAAGGCAAACACACAATCCAAGATCGAAGCCGAAAAGAAGCTGGGAATGTCGCTTTTACGGGCGCAGCTCAAGATAGATGAGGCGGAAGTCTTTGCCATTCTATTGTGGGCGTCTTTGCAGTCTCTCAATCACGGCATGAGCATGAAGGATACCTACGATCTCATCGACCAGATGGAAGATTGCGGGTACAAGTATGTAGATCCTGTTGAGGAGAAGGAAGTGGAGATTGACTCCATGGGTATATCTGAAAAGCAGAATCTGGCTGCTGCTATTCTCGCGGTGTCTGGTTTTTTTACGAAAGCGGAGATCGAGGCCATGAAGGAGCGCAAGGAAGAAGCCGCGCCTCGGACGCCCCGAAAGAAAAAGAGTACTCCTCCGCAACAGATCTGATTAAAGATCTTTACCCGGTAGCGCTGCGGTCTGGCATAAAGTCGGACCGCTTCGCTATTCTCTCTATTAAAGAGATCATGGACGAAATCACAGCAGATAACGAGAATAAAGAAGCGCGATCAAAAGAAGCGATTGCGCTTGCATATAGGCAGGCTCGGTGGTTTGCTTTCTCAGTGAACGAACCGAAGAAGATGCCGACACTGCAGCAGGAATTCCCTGATCTATTCCCGGATCAGGATGAAGAGCCGAAAAAGAAAAAAGTCAAAAAAGGGAAAAAGACCGAGCAATGGGAAATTGATAAGGCAAGAATGGCGATATACGCATCAGCTCACAACGCTCAATTTTTGGATCGGAAGGAGTAAGTCAAAATGGTAACAGAGACACTGCAAGTAAACATATTGGCCAAGATCCGCGATTTCGAAAAGAAAATGGGTGTCGTTGAAAAGAAGATTGATACGGTCGGTAAAGGCAGCAAGACTGCAAGCAAAACAATCGATAAGATGCTGTCCACAAAGTCATCCGGAACACACAAGGCCGTAGATCTGGTTAACAAGAAGCTCGCTCAGGTTAACCGCACGGCAGCAAGTACCAAAAAGGCACTGTCCGGGAAAATGATGTTCAGCGCTGACAGCTCCGGTATTGATCTGCAGAAAGTTAAGCTTGATCAGCTCAAGCAGAAGTATGAAGACCTGACTTCCGGAGTCCGGGCGCCAACATCTCTCAAGACAGCAGAAAAGGATCTTGCCGCTGTTTCACAGCAGCTTACTGATGCAGATGCAAAAGCTGCAAAGCTTTATACTGAACTGCAAAGGCTACAGACCCTGCAGAGTGGATCAAGAGATATCGGCAATACCAAAGGTGTCGCTCGTTATCAGGAACAAATCGACGCAGTACAGCGTGAGATGGACGCCCTTGCAGCTTCCACCGATAACGCCGGTGCAAAAGCTATCTCACTTAACGCAAAAATAGAAGCCCTTCGGATGAATCCCTCCGCATCTCCGGAAGCGCGGCTACTTGCTGCACAAATTCAGGCTGCAGATGCAAAAATGGAGAAGCTCGGAACGGATACCACCTCGACAACGAAAAAGGTATCCGGTCTGCGATCAGGGGGCGGTGCACTCGATGCAATCAACCGCAAGATCAGCAATCTCGAACGATCGTCAGCAAAGACAGCCAGATCAGTTACCGCGCTTGGACGCCGGTTCCTGGTACTCTTTACCGGGAAGCTGATATCCATGGCTTTCAATGGCCTGCAGGACGGCTTAACTGGGGCAGCTACAAAATCGGACGATCTACAGAACTCTCTAAATACGCTATCCTCTGCTGGACGCACTATATCCAATGCGGTTGTTGCAGCGCTTACCCCGCTGATCAATGTGGCCGCTCCGATGATTGACTACATTAGTCAAAAGATTATGGATTTCGGGAACAGTGTGGCTATGTTCTTCGCAGCAATCTCAGGTCAAGATACAGTTCTTCAGGCAACAAAAGCATATGCCGGTTTTGGAGCTGCAGCGGAGGGTGCAGGAGACAGCGCAGCAGCCGGCGCCGAGAAAGCAAGGAATGCTCTGGCAGGATTTGATCAGATAACGAAGCTCGATACAAGTACTTCCTCTTTCGGATCCGGAGGAACTGGTACTAAAACAGCTGAAGGGGCAACCTCTTATGTATCTGTTCCGGTTGTTCAGAGCGATCTTGCGAAAAAAGTATCCGGAGCGATTGAGAAACTGAAAGGTCCATTATCTGATTTTTATGAAAATGTGCTCAGACCAATCGGGGCTTGGGTGATGGGAACAGGCGTTGATATACTCGCAACAGGGCTCGAGAGCATCGCTAACTTTTTTGAGGACCACCCTCAACTGATAGATAATTTAGCATTGTTCCTCGCAACAATCGTGCCACTATCCGCACTGGGGCCAGTAGCTGTAGTTTTAGGCATAACAGTACAGGCAACAATTGCTTCAATCGAGTGGTATGGCGGTGTTGATGTTTCAAAACTGTTCATGGACGCTTTTAGCGGAAAGATGAAAAAGGACTGGGATGCCTCTGGCGCGACTATCGGAGGTTGGTTTGTTGATGCTATCCAACATGGCTTTATCCAGGATGATACTTGGACAGATGGATCATATGGAGATCAACTCGAGCAACTCATGATGAAGGCATTTAATACTGATACAGCTTATGGCGCGGGGGTTTGGAAAGAAATCGGAACAAACATGGGCATCGGCATTATGAACGGATTGATTGACTTCATAAATTGGTCAAGTGGCCCTATTGAGGTGATGATCAACCAAATGCGCGACATGTTCGGGCAAGACCCAATATCTCTAACAATTGCCCCCATTGATTACGTTGCATATTATGACAACATGAAGGCAGCAGAAGCCGAAACACAACGCCGAACACGTGCAATGGAAGGCTTCTTTGACGGTATGCCAACCTCTGTGCAATCTGCGATGACGCATACCGGCACGACTGTGAAAACAGGTACCCGAGACCAGAGCAGAACATATCAGGATTATCTTTACGGATTAACCTCTGGCACAAAAACATCTTATGGGGTAATGACAGCCACGGTAGACCTTGGAACAAAAGATGCGGCACGGTATATGAATAACAATATTGGCACAGGCGTAATTGGTGTAACAGGTGCATTCGGCGGAATGCCCAGTACAATACAGGCGCATCTTGCTACCCTCGATGCAACGGTTAAGACCGGGGCCACAAACGCCCACGCATCCCTTACCGGAAAGACGGCAGAGGGAGTCAATACAGCTCTTGGCAGCTATTCGGGAATGCCCAGTGCCGTACAAGCGCACATGAACTCTCTCAAGGATAATGTCTATGTGGGTTCGCTTGCCGCAAGAAATGCACTCTACGACAACACGAACAGCGGTGTTAATGATGCCTCCGGTAGCCTTGGCCGTTTCAGCAATGACGGCACAACTAAACTCGGAACATTTGCGGAGAATGTCAGAGACTTGATGGAAACGGTACTGCGCAACATGGCCAGACTACCCAGTAACGCGACGGAAGCCCGGGGCTTTTCCGGATTGACCAGCGGGTTCCTAGAGGGCATACACAGATTACCTATGTTTGCACAAGGCGGCGTTGTAAATTCTGCGACGGCAGCCATCATCGGTGAAAATGGTAAAGAAGCGGTCATGCCTCTCGAACGGAATACCGGATGGATCGACAAGCTCGCAGATAAGATCAATTCCCGTGGCGGTGGAGGCGGTGACATATACCTGACAGTCCAGAATGTTATGGACGGAAGAGTTATCTCTGAACAGGTCACAAAGCTTCAAAAACGTGACGCCAGGAGAAGTAACAAACCAGTTTGGGGGAATGCGTAATGATTACAAGCTATCTAAAAATTGATGGCGTGAACATGCCTGAGCCGGGTACCTTTTCTGTAGGCGGTACAGATCTTGATAGCGAAAATACCACTCGGCTTGAAAATGGAAATATGCAGAGGGATGTTATCGGGTATGCCTGGCGACAACCGTCGTGCACCTGGAAGGGTATCCCGCAAGCTGAGTCGGTGCTGTTACTGAATGCGATCGACAAGGAGGAAATCACTGTCGCGTATACGGATCCCAAAGACGGAGCGTGCACCAAAACATGTTATGCAGGCCCGTGGACAGCCGAACAGGTACCTAAGTCTATGAGCAAGCCTGGCGGACCTTGGTGGAACGTATCATTTGATCTGACAGAATCAGTGAGGTAACACATGCAAAATACAAGCACGGCTTTTCAAGCAGCCATTATCTCGGGAAAGAGAAAACTGGTGAACAGAGCAATAATTCAAACAGCGGCCGGAGTGACTTATAATTTGGGACCCGATAAAATTGTTGTCGGGTCCCTTTCCGTTAACAGTAAATCTTTTTCCGATGGGATTGAGCTGGGAACAACAGAAGCGGCACTCTGTAATATGAGCTTAAATAATGACGATGGCTTTTGGGATGATATTGATCTCACCGATGCAACCTTGTGGCCATATAGCGGAATTGTACTTCCGGATACTACAACAGAGGATGTGAAGCTCGGTACCTTTATTGTTGATGATCCCGGACGGCCATACCGGCAGCTTACTCTTGGCGCGTCGGATCGTATGATACTTTTAGACGAACCTTTCTCTGCTGTGACGCGAACCTTCCCAGCGACTAACCTGCAGATCTTGCAAGCCATTTCCACTTACTGCGGTGTTCCGTTGGCGAGTTCTATCACAACAATACTGAATGCTACTTATTCGGTCACTGTGCGTCCCACAGAGGACATGACGTGCAGGGATGTCGTTGGTATGATAGCCATGATGGCTGCCGGCCGCGCCCGCATGAGCAGAACCGGAGAACTCGAGATAGTGCAGTATCCTGCCTTAATCAGAAACAATGATATCAACGGCAGCGGCACCGATGTGTATGTTCTCGATGGGCTTGCGACAGATAGTCTTTACGACATTGGCGGAGCACTATTCACGGATCTATTTGGATATCAGGGTACAGTGATAGAAATGGGTGTAGGCAGCAGATACCCTGGATTCAAACAGACCGGCGATACCGTTACTGTGTCCGGAATCCAATACAACGCAGCGGAAGGAACTCTGATAGTTGGAACTGACAATTACATGATTGTGATTGAAGACTGCCCACTGTTACAAAATGGTGCGGATGCTGTCATTCAGTCCATTTATGCAGTTATGGTCGGCTTCACATATACCGGATTTGTGACAGATTATCCTGGTAATCCAGCGATAGATGCGGGGGATGCTGTTCGTCACATAACAATGGAAGGAAATGAGATTGTCTCTCTGATTTCTTCCCATAATTTCGTGCATGGTGTTAAGTCAACGATGGAAGCCACGGCAAAGAGTGCGAAAGAAAAGAGGTATAGAGGGGCTTTAGCCCGCCAGATAACAACCATATCGGATAAGGCAATTACTGCGCAGTCTGCTGCAGATGCGGCAGCAGCGGCCATAAACGCCCTCGCACCTCTCGGATTAGTCGAGGCGGCAAAGCTGGGAACTACTATCATGCAGGGCGGTTATATCAAGGCGGAGCTGCTTGATGTCCTTACCCTGATCGCAGGAACACTGTCAAATACTGCGACTAATCCCGACTGCTGGGCGACGATTGGAACCGTTACTCTGGACGCTCGCGTACAGCAGGGAATATTCGTTTACTTGAGGTCAATTTCAACAACAGTGCCCGCGTATCGATTACTCATCGATGCTAATGGTGCAATTACGCTGTATGACAAAAACAATGTCAGCAGAATATTTCTATCAAGCGACGTAGTAATACTGGCAAATGCGGCAGGTGTAAGAAAACTAGAGGCTCGGGATTATCCGGAGTATTCCGGATTTCTTGCCCTGGGGGCAGCCGCAAATACTAAGCTCAAATTCAACGCCAATGGGTCGGTTTCAGTCGACATAGCCGGAGTACAAAAAGTAGTTTGGTCATAAAAGGAGGCACACATGGCAATCTCACAAGCAGAACTCATGACAGCATTACAGACACTTCTTAGCACGGTGAAGTTTAGGCTTCGGGGAAGAAGGGGAACGGCGGCGCAACTTGATCCCTCTCTGATGAAGGCTGGGGAGTTTGCCTTTGTCACTGACACACGCACGCTTTATGCCTGCTACGTTGATGGAGTAATCGAGCAAGTATCTCATGGCTTTATCCCAAAGGCCACTTATGGCACTCTGGCCGCTCTGCAGGCTGCACATCCGACAGGAGTAGCCAGCGATTACTACATGGTTGGCACAGGTCCGTATCATCTGTATAACTGGGGCGGTGCTGCCTGGGTGGACATGGGTATCTGGAATGACATGAGCCTGTATGCTACTGCGGCATCGCTTGCGAATCTCGCAGGTACCGGACGCACTACAGAAACGGTCAAAGGAAACACAGACGCAATAGTGGCGGATGTGGCAAACCTCGCATCAGGGTGGATCCCGGTCGTCGAGACATTTGCCTTTACCAGTGCAACAACAATCACAGTAGCATCCGGAGCAACGTCACGATATCAAAAAGGCGACAAGCTGCGGCTCACACAGCACGGAGCGGTCAAGTATTTTTATATCGTTGCTGTCACATCAACTCTTTTGACAGTTGTAGGCAATGGCGCGGTTGTTATTGAAAATACTGGAACATATCCAATCACAGCAATCAGCTATTCTAGGACAGAAAACCCGTTTGGTTTTCCTGCTTATTTTGTATGGACTCCCGTTATCACAGCGGGGGTAGGAGTTCCAACAACGGTAACCGGGGCTATCTATTTCAAAATTGCAGGAGGAATTGTGCATCTGACCGGTACGGTTACCGTCACAAATAAAGGAACGGCATCAAGTATCGTGTTTGCGAGTATTCCTGTTACTCCAACGCAAGCATCTACTGGTGGCGCACAGGAAACGGCGGGAACAGGAAAAGGCGGCACAAGCAGTATTGGACCGGGGGGTTCCGCAATATCACTTGCTATGTATGACTTTACGACTTTTTGGGTGAGTGGATATTCCTTGCAGTTTAGTCTTTCTTACTTTATCTGATTCTAATGGGAGGTCACGCTTATGATCAGGATCCGAGACGGCCCCAAATAATGATGCAGCGCTTAGGCGCTTTTTTTATGCCAAATAACTGAAAGAGAGGGTGAGGTATTGAATAACGGAACCATACCAGAATCAGCAGTATATGTCTTAGGCGGGATAATAGCCCTCATAGTCATTTTGGGGATTGTATTGGGCGTGATCACCCAGATAAGTAACCTGCGGGCCAAGAGCACAGCCGAAAGGGCAGCGGTCATAAGCAAGGCCGAGACCGAGAAGGTGGCAGCAGCCGCCAAAGCAGAAGCTGACATACGCAGGATTAGGGCAGAAGCCGCGGTAGCTATTGAAGTTGCAAAAACAGAAGCCACCAAAGAAACCGCCTCAAAGATTGCTTTTGAGCAACTGACCACTGCCGTGACCAAAATGGATGAGTCGGTCAATAAGCTAAGCAAAGGCGTAGGAGATCAAATCGAAGGGATAAAAAAAGAACAAGAGAACATCTGCCGGAGGGTAGACCGGATAGCCAATTCAACAAGGTCTGCCCATAAGCGGATGGATGAACACCGGAAGGTAGATCACCGCTTTCCAAACGGACATTACGTCGAATCAGAAGAAGAAGAACCAGAAGAAGAAGAACCACGACTTTAAGAGGAGAAGTATATGGAAAAGTATTTATGGGATTTTAGATACGTGATTGTTGTTTTGTTGGCATTGCTTGTGTACACGATTTTCAACTGGCAGAAGGTCAAGGCTATGGCGTACAAGGGTATGCTGCAGGCCAAGACGCTGGCCAAAGATGCCGTCCTGAAAAGTGGCAAAGAACAGGAGGATTGGGTGGTAGAGACCATCTGGCCACTTCTGCCGGCAGCCGTCCGTTTATTCATAAGTAAGACCGTTTTCCGGGAAATTATACAAAAGTTATACCGAACTGCAAAGGACTATCTGGATGACGGCCAACTCAACGGATCCATACCATCTACGCCAACCACGCCGGAGGGTAAACCAAATGGGTAACATTTCTATCGCAATACAGCACGCAAAAACCATCGCCCTGGACAACGGATACGGGTACTCGCAGGAACGTCGGGACTGGCCCAAGGAAGATGACTGTTCCACGGTAGTCATGGATTCCCTGAAGGCTGCCGGGTACAACACCGGATCCGCCACATACACCGGAAACATGTTGTTCCCGCTCATGGCGGCAGGCTTTCTGGATGTGACGGCCTCCGTAAATCTTCGAACCGGCGCAGGCCTGCAGGCGGGGGACATTGTACTCCGACCAAAGACTTCCACTCGGGGCGGGCATACCGCGATCATGATCAGCGCTACGCAGTTGGTACAGGCCCAGGGAGACCTTGACGGGAAACCCGGGGATTCATCCGGTCGCGAAATCTATATCCGGGACTATTATGACAGTCCGTTTACCTATGTTCTACGCGATCCTGCAGCGAAACCGGTTGATTGTCCTTACGCTGAGCCAGTCAAGGACTACAAGAGCCCTCAGGAGTTTTTCGGTAATGACTCAAAGTGGTTCAAGTGGCATCTGAATCGCATCGGGTATAAATTTGACCTTGCCTTGCAGGTCGGTCCCGAAACATGGAAAGCGCTGAATTACGAAATCGGAAAAGCCGGACAGCCATGTGCAAATGATGAATTCAGAAGTTATCTTAAGTCTGTTCCGTCTCGATAATTGCAGTCAACTGCAAAAGTATAGCCGTCTCTGGAGTGATCCGGAGACGGCTTTTTGTTGCTATATGATAAATAAAAAATTTCTTTATTGAAATAATAATATTCTTTGATTTTAGAGTATAATGAAACAAAAACATATGCAAATTCATGCTTATGCGTTAGAATGCGTATGAATAGAAAGCTTTATGAATCAGCAAGAGGGCAATACTATGGGAAACCTACAAGAAGAATTTAATTATTTTGAGAAAAACAAAGAATCTCTAATAGATAAATACCAAGGGAAATATATAGTAATTAAAAACAATGAGGTCCTTGGTGCATATAACGACACTTTATCAGCAATTAACAAAACCAGGGAGACAGAGGCCCTAGGAACTTTTCTCGTTCAATTTTGTGATTCTGCGAGTGCAAACTCGAAGCAAATGTTTTATTCTCGAGTATCTTTCGCGGGGTGATTTATGCCTGATAAAATGATTCGTTCGCAGTGTTTTACAGCAACATGCCCAGGAAGAGCTAATGTGCTTGTGACAAGTGTTCATATTAATGATCCTTTAGTTAGTCCATTGCCTAATCCTATTACTTTTGATAAGGAAAAAAATTTATACCAAGCAATTTGGGATACAGGTGCAACTAACACATGTATTTCTGATAAAGTAGTAGCAGATTTCAGCTTTCAACCTATTGGTGTAGTTCAAGTAATGGGTGCAGCTGGGATGAAAGTACAAAATCAATACATTATTGACCTTCTGTTACCGAATGGAGTCGTTTTTCAAGGAATAACGGTAACGGGATGTCAAATTTCTGGAGCAGAATTACTTATTGGAATGGATATTATTGGCTCTGGAGATTTCGCTGTAACACTAAAAGAGGGTAAAACAGTTTTCTCATATCGCCACCCTAATAATGGTTGTATAGATTTTGTCGATCTGCAAAATCATGCAGATATAGCTATTCTTAATCCAGGAGGAAGAAATCTACCTTGTAGATGTGGGAGTGGTAAGAAATTTAAAGAATGCCACGGAAAATAGTATGATTCACGCATATATCATATAGCAATCAAAGCCCTCTGCAGGTACCATACCTGTGGAGGGCTTTTTTAGTATAACTTAATAAAAATATGTTGTATGATTAAATTGTAATAAATGATCGGGAGGCAATACAAATGAGAAGAAGTATTCACGAGATAATTCTCGAAACATTTAATATAAGAGCCGAACTGCAGAAGTTAGATAATTTGTTTTTTGATAGAGAAACCGTTCCTATATATGGCGATATTTTTACTCAGAGCTGTACGATGTACTTTTTCGCAAATGAAAATTTCCATCGTTGGCCGTTTTCTGGCACCTGTACTGACTTAGAAGAATATGTTGATAGATTGAATGAGAATGGAAACTATCGCCTGAATTTTGACTTTGCGAATTCGAACTTTAGCGACGAAGAGATATTGGAAATAGCATTTGGAAACACAGAATTTTACTATAATATGATTAACTTTATAGAATTTGTAATTGAAAATTCTTTTTATAGCACAAGCGTTTCTACGACCGACGATATTACTCTGTTTAAAAAAATGTCTGATATTCTAGATATTATAATTGAACATATAAATGGTAAACCGGTTGAATTGGAGCCCTTAAAGTATATAGTTATTCCTAATAATGAAGAAGCAATCGCTGTAGCAGAAAGCGTTGAAAATCTAGACACAAGCAAAATAATACTTAAATACAATCATTTTAAAACAAAAGGAGACCTTGAAGCTAAAAAATCAATCCTACGCCATCTTTTTATTGATATTGAGAAGAAGGGCACAAGATCTGTATCCATGGATGATTTTTGTTTTATTCTTAATGAGGCAGATATTCGACATAATAATTCAGGGAAAAAGGGTAAATCAATAACAACTGGAATGACCGAATTGCAAATCGAAGAGGTTTATGACGTCGCATACAGATTATATTTAATGGCAAAACTTGATAAAGAATATAAGGATAGTATCAAGGGTAAAGTCAATGAATATAAGAACCGATTATTATGAGTAAAATAATAGCAACTATTGTCAATGCAATGCAAAGCTTCTACGTCGCCTGGCACTGTGCCTGGTGGAACTATCACTGCGGCGGGGCTCGACTACATGATGATCGGATCTGTCGACTGGATCCAGAGTGGCGAGAAAAAATATAGATATGTATTGTAACGCGCGAGGCTCTGGAAACGGTACAAGGTAAAGGTACAAGTAACTGTTTTTTCTGTGATTAGCATATGGTTAAAGAAGACTGAATATCTATTGAATGTATGTTCTGTGTGTGAGCAAAAAAGCGCCTGAACGAGTCCGAATCTCGTATTCCGCTCCACAACAGAACCGTTTGAGGGATTTCCCTTGAACGGTTTTCTTTTTGTCACCCCTGGAGATTATTTTTGGAATTCTGATTGCCGGGAGGCTATGAAAATGAGCGATTATATAATGAGCCTGAGGAAACTGGTCGGCCATATACCGCTCCTGCAGTGCGGTGCCAGTGTTATTGTTGAGAACACAAGGGGTGAGATCCTTCTTCAGCAAAGAGCGGACAACAACTGCTGGAGTTATTCCGGCGGCTCGGTTGAACTTGATGAAGATGTTGAAGAGACAGCGAGACGTGAACTGTTTGAAGAGACCGGCCTGACGGCCCGTTCGCTTGAACTATTCGGAATCTTTTCAGGGAAAGCGCTGCATTATGTGTATCCAAATGGAGATGAAGTCTCATGTATTGACATCGTATATATCTGCAGGGATTACAGCGGTGAATTAAACGCGGATCCTGAAGAAGTGAGGGATCTGGCGTTTTTTTCGATTGACTCACTGCCCGCCGATATTTCTCCTCCCAATGTGTGTGTGTTCAGTAAATATGTGGAAATGCGCAAAAAAGGCTGTTGAGATAAGCAATCAAATGCTCAGCATTCTGACAATCCATTCGGCGGCGGATATATACCTGTAAGGTCAAACGGCGGTATGAAGCTCTCGGAGTCGGTGCCGCTGTCCTGTATATAGGCATTCTCCTGGCCAAGTTCCTGCAGGTATTGGACCATTGCTTCGTAATGATCTTCGCGAAGCGCATGATCGGGAGCGATGGATCCCCCTGCGCCGGATTTGACCGGAGGTGTATATTGATTCATTAAGCTGATATATATTTTATTTCCGAACGTATTACATAAATAGGATAGCAGGTGCCGCGTATCGAAAAGATGACCGGGCAGCATGAGGTGACGTACGATCATTCCTTTTTGCATGAGTCCGTCCCCGTCAAACCTGGGTTCGCCGGTCTGCCTGAACATTTCCTGTAAAGCTAAGCTTGCTTTTTCAAAATAATCCGGTGCGCCGCACATAGACTTTGCCAGCGCGGCTGAATAAAATTTGAGATCGGGCAGGTAAATATCAATCAGCCCGTCCCAGATGCGGAGGGATTCGACATTTTCATAACCGCCGCTATTGCAGACGATCGGAAGATCAAATCCTTTTTCCTTGGCCATTCTAAGTGCCAATGTGATCTGCGGGATAAAGTGTGTGGGTGTTACCAGATTGATGTTGTGTGCCCCCTGCGCTTTAAGCTCAAAAAATATTGCGCACAGCCGCTCGGCCGAAATGATCTGTCCGGCCTGTCCGCGGCTGATCGGCTCGTTCTGGCAGAAGCTGCAGTGGAGGCTGCATCCTGAAAAAAAGACGGTTCCCGAGCCTCTTGATCCGGATAGGCAGGGTTCCTCCCAAAAGTGCAAGGCGGCCCTTGCCGCAGTGATCTCTGCTTCCATGCCGCACACGCCGCGTGCCCCGGCCAGCCGGTTTACTCCGCATTCGCGGGGGCAAAGCCGGCAATTGCCGAGAAGTGAGAGGATCGGATCAGCGGTCAGGTGTGATTCCATCTGCAAGTGCGTCTCCTTTTGCGGCCGGATCTGAGCTCCGTGGATCCGCAGGAAATGTGTTTTATGATGATCCGATTATAGCATGCGGATCATACGGCTCCGTGGTTTTTCTGCATTCCGGCGGCGCAGCCGGCTCATTAATGCTTGAATCTTAACAACTTGAACAATTGACACAAGCTCCCCCTATGTTTAGAATAGTAACGTGTTAAAGCAAAAAGCGGCACCACATCGATGGTGTCGATTCTTTTTTTCTCGGTTTTTGAATAGTAGAAAGCGGGGGATCTTTTTTGCCAGAGAAGCTGCATGAGGAATGTGGAGTATTCGGCATTTACGACAGAAATAATCTGACACTTGCACCCCTTGTCTATTATGGACTTTTCGCCTTGCAGCATCGGGGACAGGAGAGCTGCGGCATAGCTATAAATGATGATGGATTTATCCGGTGTCATAAAGCAATGGGCCTTGTAGGCGAGGTTTTCAAACCTGAAGTATTGCAGAAGCTTTCCGGTACCATAGCAATAGGACATGTGCGGTATTCTACAACAGGCGGAAGCGTCTTTGAAAATGCTCAGCCATTGGTTACCCAATATGTCAAAGGTACTCTTTCCATAGCTCATAACGGCAATCTGACCAACACGGTCAAGCTTCGTCAGGAACTCGAAGACGAAGGCGCCATTTTCCAGACGACCATAGATTCAGAAGTTATTGCTTATCAACTCGCAAGGGAGCGTGTGAAAACGCATTCGATCGAGGAAGCGGTTGTGGCGGCCATGGGCATCATTGAAGGTGCGTATGCACTTCTTGTTATGAGTCCAAGAAAACTTATTGCTGCCCGTGATCCATACGGCTTCAAGCCTCTCTGTATCGGAAAAATCCAGGATTCCTATGTCTTTGCTTCGGAGACATGTGCACTTGACGCAGCAGGCGCACAGTTTGTCCGTGATGTCGAGCCGGGTGAAATTGTTGTATGTGATAAAGACGGTCTCCATTCGATACGTACGCACTGCTCGGGCAGGTGCAGTAAATGTATCTTTGAATATATATATTTTGCCCGTCCGGACAGCTATATTGACGGTGTAAGCGTTTTTGAAGCGCGCCTGAAAGCAGGCCGCCTTCTGGCACGGCAATATCCGGTAGACGCCGATGTGGTGATAGGTGTTCCGGAATCCGGGCTCGATGCAGCTAATGGCTTCAGTCTGGAATCAGGAATCCCCCTTGTCCGGGGGTTTGTCAAAAATAACTACATTGGCCGGACTTTCATTAAGCCGGAACAGTCACAGCGCCAGGAAGCAGTAACAATCAAGCTCAATCCGGTTAAGTCTTCCGTAAACGGGAAGCGGGTCGTTATGATTGATGACTCGATTGTCCGCGGTACGACGATTGCAAGAATTGTAGGAATGCTCAAGGCCTGCGGTGCCAAAGAAGTCCATGTGCGTATCAGTGCACCGCCGTTTATGCACCCTTGCTACTATGGGACGGATGTCCCTTCGGGAGACAAGCTGATTGCACGGCAGCACTCAATTGATGATATTTGCCGCGTTATCGGCGCCGACTCCCTCGGGTACCTTCAGGCCGACAGTCTGGGTGATATGATAGAAGAACCGGGTCACCGGTTCTGCGATGCATGCTTTACCGGAATTTATCCGAATGCATTGACGGGCATCGATACTGGCGGCAACGGGAAAGACGACGATGAATTATCGGATGCCTGTGCAGGCATCCATCAGTAAACAGGAGATAAACATGAAATTTTCCTTTTCAAATCCGGTTCCGGAGGTCCTGTATCAGGACGAAGATATCCTGGTGGTAATAAAGCCGGCCGGAATGCCGTCTTTGCCTGATAAGCTCGGCTTTATGGATCTGCAGACATTCCTCCAGGCCTCTTTTGGCCGGACGAAATCCCTGCCTGACACTTCAATTAAAATAATCCATAAATTGGACCGCCCGGTTGGCGGCGTCACGATTTTTTCCCGGTCGGAAACAGCGGACAAATGGTTCGATTCGGAAATTCCCGACAGGAAAATTCAGAAAACATATGAGGCAATAGTCTGCGGCACAGTGCCGTCCCCAAAGGGTGAGCTGATCGATTATCTTGTGAAGAGTGAGAAGACCAATCGTTCCCGTGTGGTTCCGAAAGAACGAAAAGGTTCCAAACGTGCCGCACTCGGGTATGAAGTCCTTCAATCAGGGAATGTTGAAGGATTCGGGGATATCTCGCTTCTGCGGCTTACGCTCTTTTCCGGAAGGCACCATCAGATCCGCGTGCAGCTTTCCAATGCAGGCTGTCCGATTTTCGGAGACGGTAAATACAACAAGCTGTTCTCTTCAGCAAAGAATAAGGGCTGGTATAAACTGGCACTGTTTTCATCGGAAATATTTTTCATTCATCCAAGAACCGGCAAGGAAATGACCTTTCGTGCGGACCCGTTTGCGAGGGAGCCGCTTGCGTTTTCGACATTTTTTCCGAAAAGCCCCGAAGCCCTGACTGATTGAAAATATTAATGGAGGATAAGATGCCCGTTACAGTAGTTTTATTTGATATGGACGGAGTGCTTCTGGACAGTGAGCCCTTTCATGACAAGGTCAATGAGGATATCTACAAGGCTCTGGGAATTGTCGTAGACAAAGCAGATGTCAATGAATTTATCGGCCGTACAAGCAACCACCGGTGGTCTTGCCTGAAAGAGAGATTTCATCTTGACCGGACTGTTGACGAATTAAACGACTGGCAATGGAAAGCTCTTATTGAGGAACTGCCGGATTCAGGCGTCGGTGCGTCAGCCGGACTCGATAAGCTGCTTGTGTTTTTAAAACGGAATCATATCCGTGCGTCGATCGCATCCTCATCCAGGGGCACCTTTGTAGAAGCCGTAATGGATCATCTTGACCTGCATGAGGCTATGGAAGGATATACCTGCGGTGACGAGGTGGCAAACTGCAAACCGGCACCCGATATTTTTCTTCTTGCCGCACAAAAAATGGGCGTGGAACCGGCGCAGTGCCTTGTCATTGAGGATTCCGACGCCGGTGTCAGTGCCGCCAGGGCAGCCGGCATGTACGCAGTCGGCTATGATAACCCCACTTCCGAGGGACAGGATCTTTCGCTGGCCGATGTAACGGTCAAAAACCTTTCCGATATATGTGAAATTATTACAGCTTTAAATCATCTGTGACCGCCAGTCGGGAAAATTCTTGTTTTTTTACTGTGAAAAACCGAGAAAAACGAAGATAATCGGCGGATATGCTAAATTTGTTCAGCTAATTCACATTGCATGCTTGACAGATCCCTGACGCCCTATTATGATGGTGTAGCACTTTCACATGGACGCTTTTGTGTTCATGGTTTTACAAAAGAAACAGGAGGACAAATATCCGATATGAAGACGTATGTTGCTAAACCAGCTGAAATCGAGAGAAAATGGTACGTCGTTGATGCCGCAGGCATGACGCTTGGCCGTCTCGCCAGCGAAGTCGCGAAAATACTGCGCGGCAAGAACAAACCGACGTATACCCCTTTTGAAGATACAGGCGATTTTGTTATTATTGTCAATGCTTCCAAGCTGGTTCTGACCGGCAATAAGCTTGATCAGAAGATGTATCGTTACCACACTCTCTATGCAGGAGGCTTAAGGGAAACCAGTGCCCGCAAGATGATGGCCACCAAGCCTGAGAAGGTTTTTGAACTGGCAATCAAGGGAATGCTCCCGAAGAACGCCATGGGCCGTCAGATGTTCAGAAAGCTTACGGTATATGCAGGCCCTGATCACAAGCAAGCTGCACAGAAGCCCGAGCTGCTGACAATTAACGTATAAGAGAGGGAGGACCAATTCACATGGTTAAGAAATCTACCAAAGTTTATTTCTACGGTACAGGACGTCGTAAGAATGCAGTTGCATGCGTACGTATGATTCCCGGTACAGGTATTATTACGATCAACGATAGAGATATCGACGATTATTTTGGTCTTGAGACCTTGAAGCTTATCGTTCACCAGCCGCTTGTTGCAACAGCAACAGACGGTAAGTTCGATATCATCTGCAAGGCTCTCGGCGGCGGTATTGCCGGCCAGGCCGGAGCAATCCGCCACGGTATTTCCAGAGCTCTGCTTAAGGCAGACGAAGAAGGCTACAGAGCAATTCTTAAGAAGGCTGGTTTCCTCACACGTGATTCACGTATGAAGGAAAGAAAAAAGCCGGGTCTCAAGAAAGCAAGAAAAGCTTCTCAGTTCTCCAAGCGTTAATCGAATCTCGCGCCGGCTTTCGTCATCTTTGTTACAAAGACTGGCTGAAGTCAAAGCTGCGGACATCAGATTACTCATGTTGTATCAGCTTACGCGGCGCATCCGTCATCAAATGGCAGGGTGCGCCGCGACTGCGTTTTCGGGAAAGTGAGGCCTTTTGTGCTGATTATTATGAATGCCCGTCTTTTGACAATGGATAAGCAGGGAATTATTGAGGACGGATACATTGTTTTGGAAGAAGACCGGATTGTACAAATAGGATTGATGGATATGATTCCCGCGGAAATGCTGGCGGAATCATCCGATAAAAAAATAGATGTGCAGGGTGCCTGGATTCTTCCCGGCTTTATTGACGCACACTCGCACCTGGGTCTTTTCGACGACAGCCTCGACTTTGAGGGAAGCGACGGTAATGAGGATACGGATCCGATTACTCCGCAGCTTCGTGCGATAGATGGTATCCACCATGCGGATGTCTGCTTCCGCGAAGCCTATGAAGCAGGTGTATCCATTGTCATGGCAGGTCCCGGCAGCGGGAATGTCATGGGAGGGCAGTTTGCACTCCTTCATACATTTGAGCGTACAGTGGACAGCGCTGTTATCCGGGCACCGAGTGCGCAGAAAATCGCTTTCGGTGAGAACCCCAAGCGGGTATACGGCAAAGACGATAAGGCACCTTCGACACGTATGGGTACGGCCGGACTGCTGCGTGATACGCTTTATAAAGCACTTGAATACAGGGAAAAATGGGACGAATACCATCAAAAGAAGACTGAGTATGACCTCGCCTGCGCACGTCATGATGAGGATGCGCCGGATTCGCCTGACAGGCCGGATTTTGACTTCCAGCTGGAATCTCTTTTTTCAGTGCTTTCCGGAATTATTCCTCTCAAAATTCATGCGCACCGTCAGGATGATATTCTGACCGCCGTGCGCATCTGTAATGAGTTCGGTCTCAAATATACGCTTGAACACTGCACGGAAGGACATATGATCGCCGATATTCTATTTGAAGAATATTCCAGGGGCTGTGAGCCCGGCAGGGGAACCGGTAACAAGGAAGCAAAGGGCGGAAGGCTTCTCGGTGTAATTGTCGGCCCGATTATAGGGGATCGCTCCAAACCCGAACTTTCATCCCTTACCATCAAAACAGCCGGGGTTCTCTATAAGACAGGACTTCCTGTTGCCATTATGACCGACCATCCCTGTGTACCGCAGCAATATCTTCTCCTTTCGGCAGGGCTTGCCGTTAAAGGCGGACTTCCTGAAATGGCGGCCCTCGCATCAATCACTCTCACAGCCGCAGAAATCTGCGGGATTTCTGATCAGTACGGCAGTCTCACTGCAGGCAAAAAGGCAGATCTTACAGTGTTTTCCGGCAATCCTTACGACTACAGGAGCAAAGTCCGCCTGTTCATAGGCTCCGGCCTCGTGCGGTATGATCCTGAAAAGCTATATGCCCAAACAGTTGAGAGGACAGGCAAATGACAGCGGTTCTGACGCTTTTCTCACATTCACCTGAAGCGACGGAGTTCATTGGACAGGAACTTGCGAAATATCTGCATTCAGGGGACATTCTTACACTCGATGGAGACCTCGGTGCAGGAAAGACAGCGCTGACAAGAGGCATCGCCCGTGGGTTGGGACTGACATCACATGTATCGAGTCCGACGTTTACGATAGTCATGGAGCATCCGGCTGAAAAAGACGGACAGCTTTCCCTCTTTCATTTTGACGTATACCGTCTGGTCAACGGAGACGATTTCCTCGACTCCGGACTTGATGAATATTTTGACCAGAAAGGTGTAAGTGTCCTCGAATGGGGCAAACTTGTCGCCGATGTCCTGCCTGACGACATTCTGCGCATATCAATGCAGGGAACGGACGAAATACGGACTATCGGGATTGTTTTCCCGGAAGGTCGAAGGAAAGAGCTGGATCTTCTTGAAAAAGACCTTGCCGGGGATTTGCGGATTACAAGACCGGCACGCAGGGATTGCTGATATAATATTATGATTCATTAATGGAGGGTAGTCATGCTGATACTTGCCTGCGACACTTCTAACTCGGCCTGCTCGGCCTGCCTCTATGAGGACGGACGGGTTCTGGCGCAGTCTTTGCTGTCGCTTGGACGTACGCATTCACTTACTTTCATGCCGCTGGTGCACGACCTGATGAAGTGCAGCGGACGCGGGTATAAAGAACTTGATGCATTTGCCTGTACGGTGGGACCCGGATCATTTACCGGAATTCGTATCGGAGTAAGCGCTGTAAAAGCGATGGCTATGGTTGCACAAAAGCCTGCTGTCGGTGTTTCGAGTCTTGCAGCTCTTGCCTTTCCGTTCTTTTCGCACAAGAAGACACTCGTTGCAGCGATGACGGATGCGCGTAACCGCCGTGTTTTTTCAGCCGCATATTATGAAGGCCGTGAAGTAATTTCAGAAAATGCGAGAACAATTGATGAACTCATGGAACTTTGCAGGACCTGGGAGGAAGTAAGCGGTGTGTCCGGTACGGATATTCTGCTTTGCGGGGATGTTTCCGGCCTCTATGCAAAGGAGGGGTATTTCCTGTTGAGGAAGGCCCGGACAATTTCCCTTTTTGGCCGGGAGGTTCAGCCGGCATCCGTCGCAGCCCTTGCCTATGGGACAATCCGTGAAGAAGACGGCCTTATGGATAAATATCCGCCGCAGGCACTTATGCCCGTATACCGTGCCAAAACATCTGCGGAGCGGATGTTCCCTGAAGCACATAAGACCTTGCCGGATACAAAGGACGGAAGTCATGACTGAGATTGCCGTTATCAAGGCTCTTCCCGAGGATGCTGACCGACTTTATGAAATTGAATGCGCCTGCTTTTCGACTCCCTGGAGCAGGGAATCGCTCGCTTCTTTTATTGCAGACAGGAAGCACGCGGTTTGCCTTGCGGCGCATGAAGACAAAGCGGGATCAACCGGGCAGACGAATTCTGAAAACAGCATAAATGCCGGGAATTTTACGCAGCCAGGAAATATAATTGGATATATCGGTGTTATGAGTGTCCTTGACGAGGGTGAGATCACCAATATTGCTGTAATTCCTGAATGCAGGGGCAAAGGTGTCGGGTTTGCGCTTCTTTGCGCTGCGAAGGATTATTGCCGGAAGACGGGCATTCATACACTTCATCTTGAGGTTCGGGCAGGCAATAATAATGCTCTCGCCCTTTACCGGAAGTGCGGCTTTATCCAAACCGGCATGCGGCGGGGATACTATGCAGATAACGGAGAGGACGCCCTGCTGTTTTCATGGAAAGACGTGTGAAAATCACAAAAAAACATGATGCGGCCGGGGCTCTTTAATCACTAGTGCCTAAATATAGAGGGAAACGTTGTGTTTTTATTGACAGGGGCAAACCCAATCCATATACTTGTTTTAATAGAAAGTTATTAATGCCAGTGTATTTCAAGGAGGATGTAACATGGTTTCTCGAACCGTTGTTTTCCAGTGTGATGAAGCTCTTCAAATGAAAGCAGTTGCCGTTTTGATTCAGAAAGCCTCTTCGTTTCGGAGCAGCATTTATCTGAGCCGCAGCGGACGCCGCGCGAATGCCAAGAGTCTTCTTGGTGTTATGTCTTTGGGGATAGAGAACAAAGCTGAGATTGAGATCACTGCCGATGGAGAAGATCAACAGGCTGCTATCGATACACTTATTGCATATCTGGAGAACCCAAGCGTGCTATGAGTCCGGAAGCTGCCGTATTTGATGCCCGTATAGATTTAGTACCAACGAGCCCGGGTGTGTACCTGATGAAGGACGCCTCGGGTTCTGTTATTTATGTCGGGAAAGCGAAGAATCTGCGGAATCGCCTGCGGAGCTACTTCTGCAGGAATCCGGCCGGGAATGATAAAGTCCTTGCGATGATTTCCCACATTGCCGACTTTGAATTCATAGTCGTTTCCAATGAGCTTGAATCACTGCTGCTTGAATCCAACCTTATCAAGAGATACCAGCCGCATTATAATATTCTGCTGCGGGATGATAAGGGATATCCATATGTCTGCATCACAATGCAGGATGAATATCCAAGGATTCAAAAAGTTTTCAGGATCGGATCCGACAAGGAAAAAGGGGCCCGTTATTTCGGTCCGTTCATGGCAGGCGACCTTTATGCGGCGCTTGTGACACTTCGTGACATTTTTCCCACCAAGACCTGCCGGCGTGTACTTCCCAAAGATATTGGAAAGGAACGGCCCTGTCTGAATTATTATATCGGACGCTGTGTCGCTCCATGCAAGGGGGATGTTCCGGCATCTGCCTACCGGGCAGTTATGGAAGACATATGCCGGTTTTTTGAAGGCAGGTATGACGGTATTCAAAAAGACCTTGAAGAAAAAATGCTGGCTGCATCGGAAAGGCAGGATTTCGAAAATGCCGTAATTTTTCGTGACCGCCTGCAGTCCCTTGAAAAAATTATGGAAGCTCAGAAGGTATCCCTTCCGAGGGAAACTGATCTGGATGTGATCGGTGTCAGCCGTGATGCCGGAGAAATCTGTATCCGGAAGCTTGAGGTCCGCGCAGGACGCATAATCGGGTCCCCGACCTTTTTTCTTACCGATCATCAGGAAGAAATGGACGAAATCCTGACCGCTTTTATTGAACAGCATTATCCTGATGCGGCATTGATTCCGCCGGAAATCCTGGTTTCCGTTCTTCCGGCCGAAGATAAAGCCTTGTCTGATTTTCTCTATAAGCATTGCGGGCACAAAACTGCATTGCGGATTCCGCAGCGCGGCAGCGGTGTTCAGCTCCTGAAAATGGCGGCGGACAACGCATCGGAAGCCCTTATGCGCAGGATTCTTCGTGTGGGTGATTCCGAAAAAGCCCTAACCAAGGCTCTTGATAGTCTTTCCGGGCATGTTGGACTGACCACATCCCTGGAAAGAATCGAAGCATATGATATTTCCAATATGGGTGCCGATGACCAGGGCGGAGGTATGGTGGTTTTTCAGCAAGGGCGGCCGGACCGTGCCGGATACAGGCTTTTCAAAATCAGGCGCAAAGAAGGACAGGATGATTACGGTGCCATGCGCGAAGTGCTGCGCAGAAGGTTTTCTCATGCAGGTGATGAAAAATTCGCCCGTATGCCGGACCTGATACTTATGGACGGGGGATTGCAGCACGTTCTTCTGGCGCAGGATATTTTGCGTGAAGAACACCTTGAGGATAAAATAAGGGTTGCCGGTATGGTTAAGGACAGCAAACACCGCACACGGGGGCTGGCTCTTCCCGATGGGAGGATTCTCGAACTGGCACAGGAAGCAGCCGACTCGGAGCAGAGCATGATACTGCTGCGGCTTCTGACAGCAATCCAGAATGAGGTGCACAGGTATGCGATTTCCTATCAGAGAAAGCTTTCGAAAAAAAGACATCTGTCTTTCCGTCTGGAATCAATCGATGGAATCGGACCGGCAAGGCGCAAGGCACTGCTGGAGCATTTCGGATCTGTCGGAAAAATAGCTGCAGCCACCGTCCAGGAGCTTTCCGAGGTTCGGACTATCTCGGAAAGCAATGCACAGGCCGTTTTCAGGCACTTTCATAAAGAGAATGGAGAATAGCGGATGGCCATTTATGCAATTGCAGATTTACATCTTTCGCAGGGCACAGACAAGCCGATGCATATTTTCGGGCCACAGTGGCAGAATCACCAGGGACGTCTGCGTGAAGCCTGGCTCGCAGCGATTGGTGATGACGATACTGTTATTATTCCCGGAGACATCTCCTGGGGAATGACTTTGGAGGAGGCTTTGCCCGATCTTCGGTTCATTGATCAGCTGCCCGGAAGTAAAATCCTGTCAAAGGGTAATCATGATTACTGGTGGGGCACTCTGGGTAAAGTCGAAAAATTAGCGGCAGAAAACGGTCTTTCGACTCTCCTTTTTATGAAGAACAATGCCTTTCTTGTAGAAAAACAGGCTATATGCGGCACGCGCGGCTGGCTTTTGCCGTCAGATCCGGAATTCAGGACGGCAGATCAAACCATCTATGAGCGTGAATTGGGAAGATTGGAGAGATCTCTGCAGGCAGGCAGGCTGCTGCTCGGAGCCAAGGGCGGAGAAATCATTGCTGTCATTCATTATCCTCCGCTCCTTTTGCCGATGCAAACTTCCGGATTTTGTACATTGTTGGAAAAATACGGTGTAAAAACATGTATTTATGGACATTTACATGGCAGAGGACACTATAAGGCCTTCGAGGGAGAGAAAAACGGGGTAACATATCATCTCGTAGCAGGGGATTATATTTCCTTTAAACCATTGCGGCTCTAAGCTGAAATGGCATTATTAGCAGTTGCGCGATTTGCGCGCCTGCGCTATAATAAAGCACGCATGTTGAAGCGACGCTTCGGATTCTTTTTTTGATGCTCAGAGAGGAGCCACATCTATATGGCAGAGAGCATGACCGGCTATGGTCGGGCAGATTGTATTTTTGATTCGCGCAGGTATCTGATTGAGATCAAATCCATTAACAATCGCTACTGCGATGTTCAGGTTCGCATGCCGCGCGCACTTCTCTCCCTGGAACCGCAAATCCGCGATCTCGTTACTTCCTGCCTGCTTCGTGGTAAAATAGATGTTTTTATCACAATAGAAGATCAGGGAGTCGGCAACACGCATGTTTCTGCAAATCTGCCCCTGGCAGGTGCATATTCACAGGCACTATCCGAGATTGCCGCCTCAACGGGACGCATGGACACGGCAGGAGCGGATTTTATTGCAAGGCTTCCGGATGTTATGATTACACAGCCGGTGGAATGGACTCCCGAGATTGTGCGCGACAGCCTGATGTCTGCACTGGAGCTTGCGATTACGGAGATTTCCGAAATGCGCCAGGCTGAAGGGAAGAAGCTTCTGAAAGATATCCATATGAAGACGGCCGGTCTGGCGTCTATGAGGGAGCAGCTCGTCCTGAGGGCCCCGCTTGTGCCGCTTGAGTATCGTATCCGCCTTCAGGCCAGAATGGACGAACTTTTAACTGATACTTCCGGTATTGTTTTTGATGAAGGAAGAAGAGAAGCGGAAGTTGCCATTTTTGCAGACAAGTGCTCTATTGATGAAGAACTGGTCAGACTTGAGAGCCATTTTGCACAGCTTAAGAACACGCTTGCCGCACAGGGAAGCATTGGAAAGAAGCTGGATTTTATTTTGCAGGAAGTCAATCGGGAAATTAATACGATCGGCTCGAAGGCAAACGACATTATGACTACGAATCTCGTTCTGGATATGAAGACGGATCTTGAAAAGATTCGTGAGCAGATTCAGAACCTGGCATAATATACTCGAGGGGGGTGAGAGACGCCTGTGAGCTTTATACGAATTGGATTCGGCAATCTGGTTTCTTCGGAAAGATTGATTACGGTCGTCGGACCTGATTCTGCACCCGTTCGAAGATTGGTGCAGGATGCCCGCGACAGAGGTGCCCTGATAGATGCATCCTCCGGAAAAAAGTGCAAGTCAGTCCTTGTAATGGACAGTGATCATATTGTGTTATCTGCACTTCCGCTTGAAGAGATTGACACTCTTCTGCAGAAAACAGCGAACCAGAATATAGATGTCGGGGGTCATTCATTTGAGTAGAGAGATTACGGCAGCGGAGCAGACCAGAAAAGGACTGCTGGTTTCGGTCTCGGGACCATCCGGGGTCGGCAAAGGTACGGTCATTGATAAGGTCAGGGAACGTCTGCCGGATATTGCTCATTCGGTTTCCGTAACAACGCGCCCCATGCGCGACAACGAAACCGAGGGTGTATCGTATTTTTTTCGTTCAGAGAGGCAGTTCAAGGAAATGATGGCCGAGGGAGAGATCCTTGAACATGATATTTACCTGAACAATTACTACGGCACGCCGCTTACACCGCTGCTGAAGCTGATCAATGAGGGCCGGGATGTCTTGTTTGATCTTACCGTTTCAGGAAGCCTTGCCTTAATGGAGAGTTATCCCGATGCAGTTACGATCTTTCTTTTACCTCCATCCATGACTGAACTCAGGTGCCGGCTGGAAAAGCGGGCAACGGAATCCCCCGAGGTCATTGAAAGACGGCTTCTTGAGGCCAGCGTTGAAATACCGAAAGTTGATCTTTTCAATTATGTAGTCATTAATGACGATTTAGATAAAGCGGCAGACCGGATCATTGCCATTATTGAAGCCGAAAAACACAAGTACTCAAGGCAAATCGGTATCGAAGAAAGAATATTAGGCCGATAATTTACCCATTTCGCACATTGCGAAGGCAAAGTGCAGTAGGATAAGAACGCAGGAACCATTTTTAAGGAGGCATAACATGCTCGTACAGCCAACACTCGAACAACTCTTACCCAAAGTTGAAAGCAGATACACTCTTGCCATGCTGGTTGCCAAACGTACCCGTCAGCTTGTTGACGGAGCTCAGCCGATGGTTGATTCCGATTCACCGAACCTTGTTACTCTTGCCTGTGAAGAAGTTTTCCAGGACAAAGTAGTATGCATGGAAGGAATTTTCACCCCCGTTGTGCCGCTGCGTCCTGAAATCGAAGAAGCACGCCGCATCGCCAGGGAGCTGGCAGCCAATCAGGCTTCCCTTGATTCTTTTCCTGACCTCATGGATCTGCCTAAAGGGGCAGCAGCAGATGAGGATCTCGTTGACAAGGTACTTGTTGACGATGTCATCCTTGATGAGGAACTCGCGGATGAAGTTATCGATCTGATCGAGGATTTATCTGAAGATGCTGAAGAAATTGTAATTGCTGATGATATTCTTGGTGAGGATTCTTCCGAGTCTTCAGAGACGGAGGAATAAAATGCCGACAGAGAAATCGATGGAGCGCATTGTTGCGCTTGCTAAAACGCGCGGTTTTGTATATCCCGGGTCCGATATTTACGGCGGACTTGCGAATTCCTGGGATTACGGCCCTCTTGGCGTACAGCTCAAAAACAACGTAAAGGCGGCCTGGTGGAGGAAATTTGTCCAGGAAAACCCTTATAACGTCGGCGTGGACTGTGCGATTCTCATGAACCCCCAGGTGTGGGTTGCATCGGGGCATGTCGGTGGATTTTCAGATCCGCTGATTGACTGCCGGCAGTGCAAAGCCAGAAATCGTGCAGACAAGATCATCGAAGACTTTAATAAAGAAAACAATATTGACATCGGAAATGCCGGCCTGGACGGATGGAGCAACGAGCAGCTCGTCGGATATATCAACGATAATAATGTTCCGTGCCCGCAGTGCGGCGGCCATAATTTTACGGATGTCCGCAAGTTTAACCTCATGTTCAAAACTTTTATGGGCGTCACAGAAGACAGCAAGAGCGAAGTATTTCTGCGTCCCGAGACTGCACAGGGTATTTTTGTTAACTTCAAAAATGTCCAGCGCTCTTCAAGAAGAAAATTGCCTTTCGGTATCTGCCAGGTTGGCAAAGCGTTTCGAAATGAAATTACTCCGGGTAATTTCATTTTCCGTACAAGGGAATTCGAACAAATGGAGCTTGAGTTCTTCTGTGAGCCCGGT
This sequence comes from Eubacteriales bacterium, assembly GCA_037143795.1. Taxonomy (GTDB): domain Bacteria; phylum Bacillota; class Clostridia; order Saccharofermentanales; family Saccharofermentanaceae; genus Firm-13. Next base: position 92,198 of record JBAWXZ010000015.1, read on the forward strand.
ACAGACATGGAGTGGTTCCTGTACTGGAAAGATTATTGCCGCAACTGGCTGAAGAGCCTTGGTCTTAAGGATGATGAGCTCAGAACCAGGGACCATACTCCGGAAGAGCTTGCATTCTATTCCAATGCGACAACGGACTTCGAATTCTTATTCCCGTTCGGCTGGGGGGAACTCTGGGGTGTGGCTGATCGGACGGATTATGACTTGAAGCAGCATATGACGCATTCAAAAGAAGACCTGATGTACTTTGATCCTGTCAAAAACGAAAAATTCATCCCATATGTGATAGAGCCTTCACTTGGTGCCGACCGTGCGACACTTGCGTTTCTGTGTTCGGCCTATGATGAAGAGGAAATGGGTGAAGGCGATGTGCGCACCATCATGCGTTTTCATCCGGCCCTTGCCCCCATCAAAATCGGTATTCTTCCTTTGTCGGCGAAATTATCCGACAAAGCTGAAGCAATATATACAACACTATCCAAGGATTTTTTCTGCGAATTTGATGACCGGCAATCCATTGGCAAACGCTACCGCCGCCAGGACGAGATAGGCACTCCGTACTGCGTGGTTTATGACTTTGAATCAGATAATGACGGCTGTGTGGAGATCCGCGAGCGGGATTCCATGCTGAAAGTCGAGTTCGAACCGGGGAATGTCCGATTCCCGATCGATCATCTGAGGGAGTACTTTGCGGACAAATTCACATTCTAGGTTTTCATTATGACAGTGGCGCCGGCAAGCTTTCGAGGAGGAGCTTGCTGACGCCACTGCTGTATAGGAAAATAGTTCAATCGGCACGTTTGAGAAAGCGGAGGATACACGATGACAAAGTATGTGTACATGTTTAAAGAAGGTAATGCTACTATGAAGAACCTTCTCGGCGGCAAGGGCGCTAACCTTGCTGAGATGACCTGCCTGGGACTTCCTGTCCCGCGCGGTTTTACTATTTCGACCGAGGCCTGCAATCGATATTATGATGATAACGAGACGATTGCCCCTGAAGTTGAAAAGGAAATCTTTGACACCCTGGCAGCGACAGAAGCCATAGTCGGCAAAAAACTGGGAGATGCAGAAAATCCTTATCTCGTCTCTGTCCGTTCAGGCGCCAGAGCGTCTATGCCAGGCATGATGGACACTATATTAAATCTCGGCTTGAATGATGAAGTGGTTATCGGACTTGCCCGCCTTACTGATAACGAACGCTTCGCCTATGACAGCTACAGAAGATTTATCACAATGTTTGGTGATGTCGTCATGGAAATTGACAAAAGCAAATTCGAAAAAGAATTTGATGCCGTTAAAAAATCAAAAGGCGTGACTCTCGATACGCAGCTTGATGCTGAAGCGATGAAAGAAGTTGTCAGTCGTTATCTTCGTGTTTACCAGGAAAATAAAGGCGAGCCATTTCCGCAGGACCCGAAAATACAGCTGCTTGAAGCAATCAAAGCCGTATTCCGTTCCTGGAACAATGACCGGGCTGTATATTACCGCCGCATGAACGACATTCCCGGAAGCTGGGGCACTGCAGTAAGCGTACAGGAAATGGTCTATGGCAACATGGGCGATACATCCGGTACCGGTGTTGCTTTTACCAGAAATCCTGCAACCGGTGAGAAAAAACTCTACGGCGAATTCCTTATGAATGCCCAGGGTGAGGATGTCGTTGCAGGTATCCGTACACCGCAGACTATTGACCAGCTCAAGGATATCATGCCTGAAATGTACGAGCAGTTTGCCAATATTGCGAACACACTCGAAAACCATTACAAAGACATGCAGGATATGGAATTCACAATTGAACGCGGAAAGCTCTTTATGCTGCAGACCAGAAACGGCAAGCGCACAGCTGCTGCCGCTATGCGTGTTGCTGTTGAAATGGTTGCAGAAGGCCTTAATACAAAGGAAGAAGCAATCATGAAGCTTGACCCCAAGCAGCTTGATGCACTGCTGCATCCGACTTTCGAGGCAAAGGCGCTTAAAGACGCCGAAATAATTGCTCACGGGCTTCCCGCATCTCCCGGTGCTGCAACAGCACAGGTGTATTTTACAGCTGAAGATGCAAAAACAGCCAGCGATCTTGGCGAAAGCGTAATGCTTGTACGCCTTGAGACCTCACCTGAAGATCTTGCAGGAATGGATGTCTCCAAAGGAATCCTTACGGGACGCGGCGGAATGACTTCCCATGCAGCAGTAGTTGCCAGAGGAATGGGCAAGTGCTGTGTATCCGGATGCTCTGAAATTACCATTAAGGAAGAAGACAAATATTTCCAGACCAAGGACGGCAGGAAATTCTATGAGGGTGACTGGATTTCTCTTGACGGCTCCACCGGTAATGTCTACGCGGGCAAAATTCAAACAGAGGAAGCAACACTCTCCGGCGATTTCAGAACAATCATGGAGTGGTCGGATGAATTCCGTACCATGAAGGTAAGAGCAAATGCCGATACAATACGTGATGCCAAAGTCGCATTTGATCTTGGCGCACAGGGCATCGGCCTGTGCCGCACCGAGCACATGTTCTTTGAAACGGAGCGCATCTTTGCATTCCGCCAGATGATCGTTGCAAAAGATGAAGCACAGAGAAGAATTGCACTCGCAAAAATACTGCCTTACCAGCAGGCCGACTTCGAAGGACTTTTCCATGCGATGAAGGGCTTCCCGGTTACGATCCGTCTTCTCGATCCCCCGCTGCACGAGTTCCTTCCCCAGTCAGCCGATGATATCGCTGATCTGGCAGCAGCTCTCAAAATGGATACGGAAGAACTGAAAGACTTCATCGAGAGCCTTCATGAGCTCAACCCCATGCTTGGACACAGAGGCTGCCGCCTTGCCGTTACGTACCCTGAAATTGCGGAAATGCAGACACAGGCCATCATTGCCGCTGCCATTACCGTCAACCGTGAAGGCGGACCGCAGGTAGTACCGGAAATCATGGTGCCTCTTGTCTGTGAAGTCAAAGAACTGAAGTTCGTTAAGAATATTATTGTCAAGACAGCAGATCAGATGATCAAGGAGTCCGGAATACCGCTTGTGTATAAAGTTGGCACGATGATTGAGATTCCCCGTGCTGCCCTGACAGCTGACGCCATTGCGGTTGAAGCGGAGTTCTTCTCTTTCGGAACAAATGACCTGACGCAGATGACATATGGTCTTTCCCGTGATGATGCAGGCAAAATCCTTGATGCCTATTATCAGAAGAAGATCTTCGAGAATGATCCGACGGCTCGTCTTGACACTGTCGGTGTCGGTAAGCTCATGCAGATTGCGACCGAAGGCGGCCGTGCTACACGTCCCGATATCAAGCTTGGTATCTGCGGCGAGCATGGCGGAGATCCATCCTCCATTGAATTCTGCAACACACTCGGATTCTCCTATGTATCCTGCTCACCGTTCAGGGTTCCGATCGCACGCCTTGCCGCAGCACAGGCTGCAGTCAGACAGAGAAAGTAATCCGACTAGTCCAATCTTTAACATGAACAAAAGCCTGCCGCCGGTGAAAACCGGAGGCAGGCTTTTCCGTGCCGTCATTATTTGCCGGACACGCTGAATTATCAGTGAAATATGATATATTGAATAAAGGTAATAATTATTCGCTGCACCGGAGGATACTGCTTCGCACTTTATACGAATGCAGCTTTTCAATTTTGGAGGAAGTAACAATGGGATTCATGGATATTTTGAAAAGCGTTTTTAAGGAATCCACGACTGAACCGGATTTGTCTGTGCAAGTACAGAAGAACGGCTCATATCAGATCGATCCAAGATTTTCACACAATCACCTGCGTGAAATTCGTGTACAGAACAATTGGACGCAGGATGACGTGGCAAAAAGAGTCGGAATTACGCATCAGGCGATATCGGAAATGGAGAGAGGGCGTTTTTGCCCGAACGAAAGGCTGGCGCAATTGATCAGTACGGCTGTAGGTAAGAGCTGCGAGGAAGTCTTTTATTCCCGAAGGACGAAAAATCAGCAGTATTTTTCAGATAATTAGAGTAGAAAGTGCGTTGCATTGGTTTTTTCTGTGCCCATATTCATATTGGGATTGTAAATTATTTTCGGAAGAATTATATGCTATAATAAATGTTGATTATGCAGATTTATTTTAATTAGACCAAATGAACCGGATGTGCAAAAAACGGTATTTGGGAAACAAATATGAGTGATTGATGCCATGATTATATTGAAACACTATATTTATTGATATATTCTTGATCTGAAAACTATTGTTGAATGAGGAGGGCGATATTTATGGCTGTTTCATTTAAATGTCCAGGGTGCGCCGCAAATCTGGTTTTTGACGCAGATAAGCAAAAGATGACCTGTGAATACTGCGGCACGGAGATTTCCCTGGATGATGTCGCAGCTCTGACACCGATTCTTTCTGATGAAGCAATGCAAAAAGAGGACGAGCGGGATGTGCAGCTTCGGGAACCTGCCCAGGCGGTTACGCAAACGGCACCTGAAGAGGCTGCAGCACCGGCTGCTGCCAACGCTCCCCGATGGGACAATGAATCGGTTCAATATATTTGCAACAGCTGTGGGGCGGCCGTGATCACGGACCAGAATACTGCAGCGACTTTTTGCGCATTCTGCGGGTCGCCGACTATTATTGCCGAACGGCTCGTACAGGAGAGGACGCCGGATTTTGTACTGCCGTTTCAATATGGCAGGGAAACGGCTATCAACTGCTTTTTTGAATGGTGTAAAGCGGGGCGTTTTACACCGGTTCAATTTGTGAAGAAGGAAAATGTCGAGAAAATGACGGGGCTGTATGTGCCTTTCTGGCTTTTTGACAGTGCAGCTGAAATGAATATTACCGCAGAGGGTAAAAAAGTTTCTTCAAGCACCACCGGGCGCAGCACCTACACAACGACATCCTATTACAAAGTCGTCCGCAGCAGACATCTTGACTGGGACAATATCCCGTTGGACGGAGCTACGCGCATTGACGATAAGCTGATGGAAATTATTGAACCATATGATTACGTGGACCTTGAACCATTCGACATGAAGTATCTGGCCGGATTTTTTGCCGATAAATACGATTTGTCGGCCGACAAGCTAACAGGCAGACTGCAGAAGAGACTTAAGGATTATGTCGACAAAATTTTTAAAGACTCTGTTAAATCATACAATTCAGTCTCCAAAGTCACCGATTCGACCCGCTATTCAGATCCGGCCTTTCATTATGCCCTTATGCCGGTCTGGATCCTCAACTACAAATACCTTGGTAAGACATACACTTTTGCAATGAACGGGCAAACCGGGAAAGTTGCAGGGGAACCGCCTGTCAGCAGGGTGAAGCTTCTTATTCTCGGTGTGGCCGTCCTTCCTGCAGCTGCATGTATCTGCCGGTTGATAGGAATGCTGATTATGGGAGGGTTTCTCGCATGAATAACGAATCTTCCAATATACCCGCCCGCCGCAAAACAAGTGCATTTTCCGAATTTTCGGTTCTTTCAGCCGGAATCCTGACCGTAGTTGTTGCTCTCGCTGTCCTCGCAGTTCTCTTTTATGCATTCATGATGCGGCCGCCGGTAAAAACATATGCCCTCGAAGACGGGGCCGATCTTTTATCCAAGACGGAAGAGAAGAAAATTGCCGGACTGGCAGAGAATCTTAAAGACAAAAAACAGATCAATGTAATCATTGTTACAACGGATGACAAGGGTTCCGGATATGTCAACGACGATGAGGGCAGTGCGAGTTTTGCCGCAGATAAATATTCCGAACTTGCCCACAGCCAGTCGTTCAAAGATAATTCCGGAGTTCTTATACTAATTGATATGCAGAATAGATATGTATATGTCTACACATATGCTACAGCCCATGCCGCTGTCTCCAATGATGAATGCCTGCAAATGACAGCCAATGTCTCACCGCTTCTCACCGACGCAAAATATTCGTCTGCTGTGGAAAGTCTTATAGAACAGATATCTGATAACGATTTCTTCAGCGGAGCCCTTGTGATGGTGTATGTTCTTTACATTGCAGGTCCCCTTGCGATTGTTGCCGCTGCAGTGCTGATTGCGAAAAACAAAAAGCGCAACAAAATTACAACTGCTTATAACACGTATCTGGATTTGTCCAAAACAAAGGATACCGGTGATCAGGATATATTCGATCACAAGACGGTAACTGTCACTACAACTTCAAGCAGTTCCGGTTTCTCTGGAGGAGGAGGAGGCTTCAGCGGCGGCGGAGGACACTCCGGAGGCGGCGGAAGCCACTTCTGAAAGACTCCGTTACCTTATCCGACCTGCGTTGCACGCAGGGCATCTGCAATAACGGATGCATTTTCTGAATTACTTATATATTACTGACTTGCGGTACGTCTTTCTTATGGAAAGGCGGCCGCATTTCATTATTGGAATACAATTCAATGATTGGTTGAAATACGGATATACATCATCTGTTCTTCCGGTATATAAAGAAGTCATACCGAAAAGAATTGAGAATGCTGGATTTGAGGTTGACACAAGTAGATTCGTGTTATAAACTCTATTCCGGTCAGCAAAACTGCGGACCGGAAAAACCAACGATATCCAGCCTTTCGGGGTTGCGGCAATCTCGATAAAGACGAAAATAAACCGTTGACAAACGAGACTGCCGATGATATCATAGCTAAGCGTTCTTTAGCAAAAGAGCAGCGCATCGGACCTTGAAAATTGAATAGAAGAGAAAGAAAAGACGGACCT
>JBAWXZ010000016.1:0-95130 GCA_037143795.1 Eubacteriales bacterium
AGGTCGCTCGAGTAACAGGTCCGCTCACTGTTTGGCACCCTGCGGGTGCAAGGAATATATTTAGGGCTAACGCCCTGCGTAAGGTCGCTCTAGTAACAGGTCCGCTCACTGTTTGGCACCCTGCGGGTGCAAGGAATATATTTTTAGGGCTAACGCCCTGCGTAAGGTCGCTCGAGTAACAGGTCCGCTCACTGTTTGGCACCCTGCGGGTGCAAGGAACCTTTATCTTGTACTGACGACCTGATTAAGACAATTATTCAAAAGATTTACATACCTGAGGTTATTATTTTCCATGCACCCGCAGGGTGCCAAACCAGGGAACATGTCTGTTGTATGAGCGACCTTACGCAGGGCGTTAGCCCGAGGACAGGGGGAGCGAATGCAACAGACATGTTCCCCCGAGGTGATTCTATGATTCGAAAAATGGAACTGGAAGATGCTGCCCGTGCAGCTGAGATATGCGTGCATGAATGGAGAAATGCCTATCGTGGGATTATCTCGGATGCTGTTCTTTTTGAAGAAAATTGGCTTTCTCAAAGAACCGTACAATTTGAGACGCTTACAGGCAGCATATTTCAGGAAAACTATGTATTTGATGACGGCATCATTAAGGCATTTTCGATGATCGGGCCGAGCCGCGACAAAGACAAAACAGATTCATACGAGCTGAGGGGACTATACGTAGATCATTGCATGCAGAACAAAGGTATCGGAACACAGATGATTACTTTCTGTGAGGCGCGGGCATGTGAATTGGGGTACTCGGAAGTCATATTGTGGGCTTTGGAAGAAAACAGGCACGCACGGGATTTTTATGAAAACCGGGGATATACGCCGGATGGAAGTAAAAAATATATCGATAAATACGAGGTTAACGAAGTCCGGTACGCTAAAAAACAAAACTAATATGTTTTGGAAAATATTTAATCACCCAAAAAAAGAACATCTGTTCTTTTTCTTTTCTTTGTGCGATAATCATGGAACAAGGGCGTAAGCCGTAAATGAATTACTCCTAAGCATCCGCAGGATGCCAACAAAGGGAACTATCCTGTTGTATGAGCGACCTTACGCAGGGCGTTAGCCCGAGGACAGGGGGAGCTCATACAACAGAATAGTTCCCCCCGAGGTGTTACATGATTATCAGCGCGAGCCGCAGGACGGATATTCCTGCCTGTCATTTTGATTGGTTTATGGACTGCCTGAATAAGGGGTTTGTTGATGTGCCGAATCCGCGCAATGCCAAGCTCATGCGGCATGTTGAGCTTTCACCTGCGTCTGTGGATGCTTTTACGTTCTGGACCAAGAACCCGCTTCCTATGGAGCCGACAGTGACGGATCCGGATTCGATCCTGAATCAATACCCCTATTATTTCCAGTTTACCCTTACCGCGTACGGCCGGGATGTGGAGCGCTTTTTGCCGGATAAAGATGAACTGATATCCGTATTTCTGCGCTTTTCCGCAAGGCTTGGCGCGCATCGCATGATCTGGCGGTATGATCCGATTCTGATTTCGCCGGTTTATGACGTGCCATACCATATATCCGGATTTGAGAAGTATGCGCAGCAGTTAAGCGGATATACGGACACCTGTGTAATCAGTTTTCTGGATGAATACCGGTGCATGCAAAAAGCAATGAATCTGATCAGCGGGAGGCCTCCGGATGAAGCCGAAATCCTGCAGCTGGCAGAGGCTATGGCGTCGATTGCCCGGAAATACGGGATGCAGCTGAAGACCTGTTCGGAGACGGTTGATTTATCATATCTGGGAATTGAACATGGAGCCTGTATCAACGGTGAATTGGTCACCCGGCTCATAAGGGAAAAAAGAATGGAGCAGACCGGCCGTTCTGACCGGCCCGGCATGCAGATCTCCCTGTTTCCTGAAGCAGAAGCAGGCTTTCCGCAGGCGAAAGGTCTTCGCGGAGCCTGCCGGTGTGCGGAAAGCATTGACATCGGCCGGTATGATACATGTTCGAACGGATGCATTTATTGTTACGCAAATAAATAGAAGGTAATAATTGTGCTGACCAACTAGTTCCGCGCACCCGGAGGGTGCTTAAAAGGGAGAAAGAATATTTGTTGAAGCGACTTTCGCAGTGCGATAGCACAAGAGAGCCGAGACAAGTGTTCTTCCTCCCCGCTACGCAAATAGATAGAAGGGAATAATTGTGCTGACCAGCTAGTTCCGCGCACCCGGAGGGACCCAATCTGCGGGAAATGTTATACTATGATAATAAAAGAATTTCCGCGGCAATTGCTTCGCAGTTCAAGGAGGTTACATATGCCATATCTGTGGATGGATGAATACTTTATGAATTTACCCGGGACTGCAAAGGATTACCAGCAGGACTGGCAGGCGACCCGCTATTTTCTGGCGGATAAGATGTATGCGATGATTGGCGGCGACAAATCCGGCAGACAGATTGTTACGCTCAAGTGCGATCCGATTTTTGCCGAGATGCTGCGCAGTCAATATGAGGATATTGTTCCGGGATATTACATGAATAAACAGCATTGGAATTCGCTTTATCTGGAGGGGAAAGTGCCGGATTCGGTGCTTAAGGATATGATTGATATGGCACACCGTCTGGTTTTGGAAAAGCTCCCGAAGAAGAAACGGGACAGTCTTTTGGGAACGCAGGAGATTGGAAATGACTGATGACTACCGGCTTTTAATCGTTGAGGATGACCCGAGGATCCGGATGGAGCTCTCCGTTTTTTTGGAGGGCAACGGGTTCACATGTACGGTACCGCAGCGTTTTGACAGGCTTGTCGAGGAGACGGATTTCCCGTTGTTTCATCTGGTTCTTCTTGATATTAACCTTCCGGGTGTCGACGGGTTTTTCCTGTGCAGGAAGATCAGGGCTGTGTCGGACGTACCGGTTATTGTTGTGACCAGCCGCGATACGGAGCTGGACGAGCTGATGGCTATGAATCTCGGGGCGGATGATTTCGTTACCAAGCCGTATCATCCGCAGATACTTCTGGCACGAATTACTTCGGTTTTGAAGCGTGCCTATCGCGAGAAAACGGCAGACCGGGAACGTGTACACTGCGGGTCTTTTGACATATTACTATCGAGAAGCACAATTCTATTTAAGGGTACGGAGACGGAGCTTACCAAAAACGAACTTCGTATTCTTTGTTCCCTTCAGGAGCACATCGGCGAAATTGTGCCGCGTAATGAGCTTATGACACAGCTTTGGAACAGCGATCTTTTCGTCGATGATAATACACTTACCGTGAACGTCAACCGCCTTCGAAGTAAGCTTCTTGAAATTGGTCTCTCGGATGTCATCGAGACACGCCGGGGACAGGGATATCTGCTCAGTGGGAATTTTGATAAAGACAGTTCCGGCAAAGACAATGCAGGAAGGGATATTGCAGTAAAAACGCCGGCAGATATCGAACGGAGGCCCCTGTGAATTTTTGGATGTTTTTGCGCGACCGGCTTATTTACATTTTGTCGCAGTTGGTAGTTTTGGTTTTTCTGTTGCTTTTCATGTACGCATTCGGCATTTTTTCGCCTGCAGCTGCAATTTTATTCGGGATACTGTACTTTTTGGGGGCAGCAGGTCCGCTTCTGTACGAATTCCGGAAAAAGAACAGGTTTTACCGGAATCTTCTGGCGGCCTTTGATCAGCTTGATAAGAAGAATCTTGTCGGCGAATTGATTGGTCCGCCTGATTTTATGGAGGGTGAGATCCTGTATGATCTCCTCAGGGGAACGAACAAAGCATATCTTGATGAAATCAACCGGTATCGCCGCGCACAGGAGGAATATCGCTCCTATATTGAGCTGTGGATTCATGAGATCAAGACACCGATTGCATCGGCGATGCTGACAATTGAAAACCACGGGGGTGAGGCACAGGCTCTTCTTCTCGAAGATTTGCTCCGTATTGAAGAACATGCCATGCAGGCGCTGTTTTATGCGCGGAGTAATTCCGTTGAGAAAGATTACCTGATTCAGGAAATATCCCTGCAGGACTTGTGTTTTCGGTCGCTTCGCAGAAACGCCAGGCTTCTCATCGATAATAACGTCTCTGTTGAAGCATCAGAAATTGACGGATGTGTTTTCTGTGATACTAAGTGGATGGTCTATATTCTCGACCAACTCATATCCAATGCGGTGAAATACAGATGCAGCGGCGATTCGCGTATTGTGTTCCATTCGGAAGACATGCCCAATGAGACGGTGCTTTTTCTTGCCGACAACGGCCTGGGGATCCGTCCGGAGGAACTTCCGCGCGTATTTGACAAAGGATACACCGGGATGCTGGGACGCGTTCATGAGCGGGCTACAGGCATGGGACTTTTTCTCAGCAAAAAGCTGTGCGGCAAGCTCGGGCTGTCGCTTGAAATCGCATCCGGCGGAGAAGGCTGCGGTACAACGGCAGCGATACATTTTCCCAAGGGATCAATGACAGCCGACGTGATGTAAGGTGTCCGGCGCGTGCATATTCTTACATAAGTGTAAGCCTTCGGTAAGATTCTTCTAAGGCAGTCACCTTTTGTATTTGGTTTAATAGAGTCAGACGAATACAGGAGGTCACATAAAATGAGTAATATGCTCACCGTTACACAGGTAGAAAAATATTATGGCAACAAGGGAAATCTGACCAAAGCGCTCGACGGCGTAAGCTTTTCCATACAGGAAGGCGAATTTGTAGGTATTATGGGAGCCTCGGGAAGCGGGAAGACGACTCTTTTGAATTGTATTTCCACAATCGATAAAGTGACCAGCGGTCAGATCATAATCGGCGGCAGGGATATTACCGAACTCAAAAGCCGCCAGCTGTCCGAATTCCGGCGCACCAAACTCGGCTTTATCTTTCAGGATTTCAATCTTCTTGATACGCTTACCGCACAGGAGAATATTATTCTTCCCCTGACGATTTCCGCAGTCAATCACCGGGAGGCCATAGCAAGGACCGCGGAAGTGGCGGAGACTCTCGGAATTTCGGACGTGCTTGCCAAGTACCCATACCAGATGTCCGGCGGACAGCGGCAGCGAGTAGCAGCAGCCCGCGCCATTGTCAGCAAGCCGTCCATGGTCCTTGCGGACGAACCGACCGGTGCCCTTGATTCGAAGTCTTCGAGGATGCTTCTGGAAAGTATGGAAAAATTGAATATTGACCTGACGGCTACGATTCTGATGGTCACGCACGACGCATTTGCCGCCAGCTACTGTAAAAGGATCCTTTTCATCAAGGATGGTCAGCTCTTTAATGAACTGATTCGCGGACAGCAGGTGCGCCGGGATTTCTACAGCAAAATTATCGAAGTCATTTCTCTTCTGGGAGGTGACGTAAGCCATGTACTGTAAGCTTGCTTTTCGTAATGTCAAAAAAAGCCTGAGGGATTACCTCCTGTACTTTTTGACCCTTTCTTTTGCCGTGTGCATATTTTATGTATTCAATTCAATTGAAGCACAGTCGGTCATGCTTAAGATTTCCACTTCTGAAAAAGAAATTCTAAAGACCCTGACACAGCTCATGGGTATTGTCTCCGTATTTGTCTCGATTATTTTGGGCTTCCTGATTGTCAGTGCGAATCATTTTCTCATTCGCCGCCGCAAAAAGGAACTTGGCATTTACCTTCTCCTCGGCATGAAAAAGAACCGGGTCTCACGAATCCTGGTTATTGAGACGCTGCTCATCGGTGTGATTTCTTTAGGCGCCGGGCTGTTTGCCGGAGTTTTTGCCTCACAATGGCTTTCCATATTTACAGCCAAAATCTTTCAGGCGGATATGACCGGATACCGGTTTGTTTTTTCAAGCGGAGCTTTCTTAAAGACGCTGATCTACTTTGGTGTGATTTTCCTGGTTGTAATTGCAGCGAGCACCTTTGCCGTGTCGAGAAACAAACTGATCGATCTATTCTCTGCACAGAGTAAGAACGAAAAACCGGCTGTTAAGCACCCGGCGATTACAATTGTACTGTTTGTTTTATCCGTAATCTGCCTGGGCGCGGCCTATCAGCAGGTTCTGCAGAATGGTATTATGCGTTTTGACTGGATCCTTCTGCGCGAGGTGATTCTGGGCGCCATCGGGACATTTTTATTTTTTGCGTCCCTCTCCGGATTTTTTCTCAAATTACTGCAGAGGATCCAGGGATACTACTTCAAGGATCTGAATTTCTTTATACTGCGCCAGATCAACAGCCGCATCAATTCTGCGCATGTTTCCATTTCCTTTGTCTGCCTGATGCTTTTCTGTACAATTGGTATCCTGTCGACAGGACTTGGCATGAATGCGGCGATGGAAGGAAGTCTCAATACAGCGATTGCTTTTGATGTGCAGCTGTATACCCTGCCCGGCCGGGCTGCGTCCATTTCGGATGACCTGGCGGCCAAGGGCATAAATCTTTCCGAATATTCGGACAAACCTTATGAATACAACGATTATTCGAATCCGTCCATTCTGAGAAGTACTATCTTTACCAATGACTTGAACAGCAGGCTGGGAGCGGATAATTTCATAAACAACATAGAGGCCCCCCTGCCTTTCATGCGCCTTTCCGACTACAATGCACTACTTGTTATGCGTGGGAAACCGGCTTTGTCCTTAAAAGACGGCGAGGTTGCCATTTCATATTCGCTCGGTTCAGATAATGTAAGAAGCGCCATTGAGGAAACATGGAATCAGACAGGGAAAGTATCGCTTTTGGACAAAGAATATACTGTTTATCCGAAGGTTCTGTCTGCTGCAGTGGTTTCCATGGGAGAAGACGGCAATATCCTGCTGGTTGTACCCGATGCCATGCTGGTCGACAGCACTGGTGCGATAACGGCGGGATTTGCACCATCGGAGAGTGTGCTTCAATTCAACTGTTCCGGTGACAGTACCGTTAAGCAGGATGATTTAACCAGTCGCCTGGAAGCCTTTTATAACGATGCCGGCGGCGCAGATCCATATAACTTAATTACGCGTAATACCGTGGAGGCAAGCTACGCCGGCACCAAAGCGATCATCGCCTACGTCGGGATTTACATCGGACTTGTATTCCTTATGACCAGTGCTGCCGTTCTGTCCCTTCAGCAGCTGTCAGAGATAGCCGACAACCGGCAGCGCTATCTTGTCCTTAAAAAGATCGGGGCTGACGACAGGCTCATTGACCGTGCGATTTTCCGTCAGACAGCTATCTATTTTATGCTCCCGCTGTTTCTTGCGATTATTCACTCAGTCGTCGGACTCACAGTAGCCAATGAAGCGATTCGAAGCCTCGGAGGTCTCAATGCAGCCCGAAACATCCTGGTAACAGCGGGTCTGATTCTTGTGATTTACGGAGGATATTTCCTCGCAACTTTCATCGGGAGCCGGAAGATGATTGTCCGTGAAGAGCGAAACGGGTAAAACCCCCTTTACATGGGTATTTGAACAAAAGAATTTCCAAAAAGGTAACCATTTTTTCCTATAGTAAGTGCATAATCGAAATGGAGGGATATAGGGCCGAAAGGCCCTTATTCGGCGGGGAGAAACGGGTCTTTTATGGATACGATTTATCTTGTTACCGGAGCAACCGGTCATCTGGGAAACACTATCATCCGCCTGCTTCTGGAGCAGAAAAAGCGGGTTCGCGGGCTTGTTATGCCTGCCGATAATACACAGGCTATGGAAGGCCTGCCCGTTGAAATATTTGAGGGCAATGTATGCGATAAGCGTTCGATGGAACCGTTTTTCAGGGTTTCTGAGCCGTGCGAAATCGTGGTCATCCATACAGCGGGCATTGTTTCAATCTCCTCCCGGATTAATCCCCTGATCTATCAGGTCAATGTGCAGGGCACCAAAAATGTGACTGATATGTGTGTTGAAAAGAAGGTTCACAAGCTTATATATATAAGTTCCGTACATGCAATCCCCGAAAGAAAGCGCGGGGAGACTGTCTCTGAGACCGATCATTTTGCAGCGGAGGATGTTGTCGGTGCCTATGCCAAAACAAAGGCAGAAGCGACCCAATACGTGCTTGATCAAGTCAGGGATCACGATCTCGATGCTGTCATTGTCCAGCCGTCCGGCATTGTCGGTCCGCAGGATTACGGGAACGCCCATATGTCACAGATGGTTAAGGACTACATCAGCGGTAAGCTTACTGCGAGCGTCCGCGGCGGATATGACTTTGTTGATGTGCGCGATGTGGCGGAGGGGGTGCTTTCTGCAGTCGAAAAAGGTCACAAGGGGCAGTGCTATATTCTGTCCAACCGGTATATCACCGTCAAACAGATGCTTGATATGCTTCACAAAATCAGCGGACAGCGCAAAATCCGCACGGTACTTCCGATTTGGTTTGCAAAAATGACGGCTCCCTTCGCAGAAGTGTATTACCGTATGCGCAAAAAACCGCCGCTCTTTACCAGTTATTCCCTTTATACACTTGTCTCCAACTCGAAGATGAGTCATACGCGCGCAGACAGGGAGCTTGCATATACCACCCGTGACATGTACAAGACCTTGTCCGATACCGTTGACTGGCAGAGTGCACACAAAAAGACCGCACCGCCGAGGGTCCGGAATACATTGAAGAAAGTCTGATTCCTAGTTGAACAACAGCTGATACCATTTTTATTACACATCGGGAGGATTCAATTATGGGTGTCCTGGATTTCAAAAAAGAGTATAAAGATCTATACGCTCCCGGCGGCGTTCCAACTCTGATCGATGTACCGCCCATGCGCTATATTATGATCGACGGCAAAGGCAATCCCAACGACGAAGAGGGTGAATACTCATCCGCCATCGAAATTCTTTACGGGCTTTCCTATGCGATTAAAATGAGCCCGAAAAACGGCCCGGCACCCGAAGGATATTTTGAATATGTTGTACCGCCGCTCGAAGGGCTCTGGTGGCTAAGCAACAACTCGATGGATTTTGTAAAAAAAGACAAATACCTGTGGACCTCAATGATCCGTCAGCCCGACTTCGTCGACGAGGCCGTGTTTGAAGCTGCGAAGGAGACTTTTTCGCGCAAAAAAAAGAATCCCGACCTGTCAAAAGCGCGGTTTGTGACTTGGCAGGAGGGACTATGCGTCCAGATCATGCACACCGGACCTTACGAGGATGAACCGGCATCCGTAGCTAAAATTGATGCTTACATCCGTGAAAACGGCCTGCATGATGATATCGGCGAAACGCGGCGCCACCATGAAATCTACCTGGGTGATCCGCGCAAAACCGCCCCCGAGAAAAGAAAAACAATCATCCGGCATCCGGTCCGTATTTGATATCATACCTCATCGGCGTGAACCGTATGCCATTTGTAACTGTCTCCGGACCTGTGCCGATAAACCCGAGCCGGCGATATATTCCGACAGCATAGGGGGACGAATTGACAGTAATGTTATCCAGCTTCAAATTGCGACAGTATTGTTCAACCATGGCTAACAAAGACCGCGCAATACCGCGGCGCTGATATTCTTTGCGTACAAAAAACAGGGAAATATGCCCCGGTCCCCGCGTAGCAGCCAAGCCGGTAAGCACAGCCCCCTCAAAGCTTCCCCATATGTGCATCGTTCCGGCGGAAAGCATTCCCGAAATAGAGTCAAATGTGATAAATTCCCGGAACACAGCTATTCCTTCCGGTTCATATTCCGGCGCTTCGAATTCACTGAACACGGTCCATACGAGTTCAAGGGCATCTTTCATATCCATTTCGGAAAGTTCCCGTATAACCATATGACCGCCTCTTTCTTTGAATCGCAGGATCCTGTTACATTCCAATTAAACATAATCCAAAAATATCCGCAGTTCAAGTAAAAAATAGAAAAGGGTATTGCGTGGAAAATGTATCCATGTTATCTTATTACCAGCGGTAATTACCACCGGTAATAAGGAGACAGAGATGAACCCACCTGTAAAAAACATCAACAGCGAAATGATCATCGAAACGACACTGCAGATGATTGATAAAAATGAAGGCATCAAAGGTGTCACACTAAGGGCCATTGCCCAAAAACTGGGCTGTGCACATACAAACCTGTACAATTATTTCGGAAGCCTCGAAGAAATATACTGGGAGTGCGTAGGATTTCTGCTGCAAAAGATGACCGGAGAAATGAGCAGGGAAGACCGCGGAGTATCTGACCCTGAGGAAAAACTGTATATGTCATTATCGCGCCTTATGGATTTTTCCTTTGATCATCCGGGCTGGCACAGGTTGATTTGGCTGGAACCTGCCGCTGGAAGTCCTTCGCCGGAGGTTGCCCACACCCTGCAGCAGCCTGCGCTGGTTTTCGGGCGTCTGGTTTTTGCGGCAAGCAAAGGAACACTGCCCGATGACAAATTGAGTCAGCTGTGCAGCATATTGCTGTGCTATCTCTACGGGGAAATCAATATGTGGATTACCCGCAGAAATTCTGCGGAAGACCGTGCGTTGATGAAGACAAAGACTCTTGCCAACCTTCAGCTTCTTTATCGGCTTATCTCGGAAGACAGCAGGAAAATAATATAATCAAAATATAAGAAAACAAGAGTAAATCAAAAGAAAACAAGGAGAATTAACATGAAGAATTTTTTTGTCGGTTTTGGAATTGTCATAGGAGTTCTATTTTTACTATTAATAATCTTTGTCGCAGTTATGGCTTTTATAGTCTCGTCCAATAGCAGGGACAAGGGAGAATATTCCAGGGTCCTTGCCGGACCGGACTCATCCGCTCCCAAAGCCCTCATAGTATACCAGCCGACGATCTCTGGGACAGGCAGGACTATTGCCGAACAGCTCGCAGCCGGTCTCAATGCTGCAGGCTATGAGGTAACAATTGCCTATCCGTCAGCCAAGCTGACAGCGGATATTTCAGCCTATTCCATTGTGACTTTCGGATCCTCCGTATATGTAGGCCAGCCTTCTTCCGTACTGACAAAATACATGAACAGAATCAACGACTATTCAGGCAAAAAAGTGGCGCTGTATTCAATCGGCAGTGCGGATAACACACCTGAACTTGATGTGCTTGAGGCGTGCGTCAAAGGCGCGGATGAAATTACAAAGACAAAATTCAAGGCCGGGGCAAAAAACAATGCAGAAATCGCCCTGCAGCTTGGAAAGGACCTTGCGGCACAATAAGATGACAAAAAAATCCATCGTTAATTCACTGACATTCCTTCGGATTCTCTGCAGCGTGCTGTTCGGGATTCTGGTTCTGAAGTCCGCTGATCCGGATGGGAGTCCCCTGATTATTCTGCTTGTCATATTTGCATCCGATATCATGGATGGAAAACTTGCCAGGAGATGGAATGTTACGACGCGGCGCGGAGCGATCTTCGATGTGACTGCCGATATGTTCTTTGTTGCAGTGTCTTTCGTCGCACTGATTCTTCGCGGTGTATTTCCTCCGTGGCTTTTGGCTGTCGCAGCTTTGAAATTTATTGAATTCGGGGTAACATCGTCCATCCTGACCGGCGAAATACAGGGCAAATCCCGGCAGCCGGCCCTCGTTTTTGATAAACTCGGGAGATTCTCCGCCATACTCCTCATGGCATTTCCGTTTCCGGCCCTGCTAATACATCAATATCTGCCAGCCGCCGGCGATATTCCGGTTCTGGTTCCGGCCTGCCTGATTACCGTCATTGCTGCGGTGTCTTCCGGCTATCGCCTGCAAAAATGCGCATTGCTGCATCAGAAACCGGTAAAAACTATGCGTTGACGAGCTAAGGCTGCGATAGTACGATTAAGCTATTAAACATTCTCCCGAAAAGGAAAGAGGAGGACATGATGATAGAGGCAACCGAGTCCATGATAAAAGCTCATTTCGATGAATACTGTCAGAAAGTAACAACGGGCTGCGAAGTCCTGATCATTAATCGCTTAGAATACCCGGATGTTGTGATGCTGTCACGTGAACAATACAACAGCCTTGTAACAAAGGCCAATGCAGCCAGCCAGGCGGTTGGTATTGACCGCCTTACGGAATTATCAATCCAGCACGTTCAAAATATCAGCGCACCCGGGTGCGGGATTGACTTGCAGCCATAGCCGGATTACTCAAAGTGCAGCTGCATGTATTTTGGGCTGATTCCGCAAAAATATAATTTCAAAATCCACTTCCTCAGCGCCCGAAAAGATTCATCACTGCGTGTGTCAGAATAGCGGCATATGTATTTTTCGTTTTGTATCGGACAAACCCTGCTGCTATGCCAAAACAAAGTCCGACGATGACTTTCATAAACATGATAAAAAGAAAATCAGCCTGGATTCCCTGCAAAGAGAGTTTGAGCCATATGACATCCGCATAACCAAGGTGCCATAATGCAAAAATTACGGTACTGATCACATACGTCCGCAATTCGCTTTTTCCGCTTTTTACCAAATTGCCCCATATGTATCCCCTGAAGATCAACTCCTCAAATACGGGAGTAATAATGACGGAATAAAGAAGCGAAAGCAGGACTTCCGGCGAACCATCCTGTGTAACAGCCGGTGATAAGACTATCAGGAGCAGCACTGCCGCAGACACGCACAAATAAACGACTTTACTGATTTTTGTCTTCGTCACGGGAAAAAAAGATAATGAAAGATCAAACTTCCGTGCAGCAGCCAGAATCACGACGGTCAGCATGGCCATCGTCACCATGGATGCTGTATCAATCGAAAAATTGGTTTTTCCAATAAATAGAAGCAGCCCGTAAGTGATCAGACAGCGGGCTGCCTGAATAATAACCAGGACGGTGCATATTCTGCCAATCGGATGAGCACTTTTTGATATCATTTCCCCTTCCTTCTGCGTACATCTCCGATAACCGCAAGGATGATCGAAAGCACCGCAAAGGAAACCGCAGTGATGGGCACCGATATATTCGGCTGATTTTGGTTGTGCAGATAATTCTGGACAAAAGCATTGACGCCCAGATTTACAAATACGCCAAAAATAAGGACGGCAAAGGCACTCAGGGATATACGGTTGATTTTAGTATAGGAAAACAGAAGTACTACAATAAGGAGTCCCGGGAGCGTTATTCCGAGAATCGGAAGTGCAAACGGAACAACCCATCCTTTGGCGGCACTGAGCCGCTCAATCAGAAACAGATAGGGAATAAGACTTATTGTAAATGCAGCAAAGGAGAGCACCAGCCTGTGTTTTGTTATAAGGAACCAGGGGGCGACTGTTAACCAAACCAGGAGCATGGCGCCGACGGGATACAAAGACCAGTTGATCGTGCGGTTGATGACAAAATTGCATAAGAGGCAGATGAAGCCTGCAAGAATAAAAATCATGGAGATCAGGGTAATCATCGTTCCTGAGGTATTGAATTTAGAGACTTTATCTGCAAATTCAATTATATCGCTGACAAGGGCATCGTTTTCGGCGGGCGGTTTGGATCCTTCATCATAGCGTTCCCCGTTAAGAAGTTCACCGGCGGTAATACCTAATAGGTCGGCTATCAAAGGCAGCAGGGTAATCTCAGGATAACCTTTGCCTCGCTCCCATTTGGATACAGCCTTGTCTGTGACATGCAGCTTTTCTGCCAGTTCTTTCTGGGTCATTGCATTCTCTTTTCGCATTACTGCGATCATTTCCCCGAATTTTACGTTGTCCATACGAATCTCCTTACGCAGCGGATAGGGAAAGAATAGTTCTTTACATACCGGACAGCTACCGACGTGTAGTTGACATCAGAGTAAACGATCCGTAGAGTCCGGGGTGCACCTTGCGGCTAACCTGTGCATTCAAGTCAAGTCCCTTGATTTTCCGCTGTCGTCCGTGTTTGGAGCACCACTTGACAGGGACATTATTTTCTCCTGATTTTCGAGAATCTGGTCCATTTTGTTGTGAAGATCCTGCATGATAATCTCGGATTTGAGATTGACTTTATAATCGTTTTCAGCACGAAGGCGGTCTTTGTGTTCCTGCCGGTTCTGGCTCATCATGATGAGCGGAGCTTGAATTGCAGCTACGCACGATAAAACCAGATTAAGAAGGATGAACGGAAACGGGTCGAATGCGCCGCTTACCAGAATCACATTCGTCGTAATCCAGAGACTCAGAACAATAAGGAATCCACAGATAAAGATCCAGCTCCCGACAAATTTGGCAATTGAATCGGCCGCGTGCTCGCCGAAAGTGCGGTGACTCGCTTCAATGGCCTCGCCCGGCTGTGATACTCGCTTATCAAGTACCAGATGCATAATTTCTTCGTCAAGAAGCTCCTGATCAACATCTTCAATAATTATATTAATGATCTCTGTTTTGGTATGAGGATCCATAAATTTTCAACCCCATTTCTTTCTGCAAATAAGCTGAACGTTAATATATTACAAATAAAGAATACAGATTTTATTATACAGCAAATAAGGAAGAAAGCCCTCCTGACGGCACACGGGATTTATCACTGAAAAGATGATGCTTAAAATGGCGTAAATATATTATTACAGAAAGGTACGGATGTATCAGCTGACAGATGTTTCGACAAGTCTGCGGAAAGTATCTTCGTCCAGCACATCTTTTAAAACTTCCAGGGCACTTTCATAATCATTAGGCTCACTTCCCAGCGTATCCTTGCGGCACAGCTGAAAACCAAGGTTCATGTACAGACGGACCGCAACATGACTCCAGGTTTGTGTATGCAGGTATATATCCTGGTGCGGCTCATACAGTGAAAACAGGGAAAGTGCCTTCACAACCACAGCCCTGCCGAGTCCAAGTCCCTGATATTCCGGCCGGACGGCAACCCAGTGAAGGCAAGGCTGATGACTGTTTTGTTCATCATGCCACCAGGCAGTTGCATTTGCCACGGGAATTCCGTCTTCATTTGTGATAAAGACCATACGGGTTTTAAGTTCGGATTCATAAGGCATAAAGTCTTTTTGAAAATATAACGACGCCTTCTCAGTGCTGCTGAATTCCAGTACGGCGGTTTCCGTCTCAGCCCAATATTTTTCATCGCCTTCCTGATAATTGCGATAGGAAAAGCCTGCGGGAAGTTCCGGAATATTCGTAAAGGAATTCCGGCCGCAGGCTAATTTCATAATCATATTCTTAAAAGGAATAGTCTTATCCAGCATATGCGTACCCTATATCCTTAAGCCAGGGCGGTTCCCGTCTCATACTCTTTGAGAGTTAAGGATATTGTAAGGTTTCCGTTCCGGCAGCGCAACTCGTCAATGAACTTCTTCTGATCGGCTGAGGATTTCATGTGGATATTATATACAACATCAAATAGGGTTCCAAAGTCGCTTGTCTTAACTCGTTTCAGTTTCCATGAATCCGTGTACCGATCCAGTACATCATCGAAAAGGCCCTGGTAATTCAAATTTTCAGGAACGGTTACCGTCAGCTGCATATGCGAAGCTTTCGGTTTTGCAAAATTGGTGAAGTGAAGTACGACCATAACCAGGCACAGGATTGCTGTAAAGATAGCTGCATAAGGTATGAAACCCATTCCGCATGCAAGGCCGACGGCAAGGGCAAAAAAGACATATGCGATATCTTTCGGATCGCCGGGGGCACTTCTGTAACGGATCAGGCTGAAGGCGCCGGCGAGGCTGAAGGCTCTTGCAACATTGCTTCCAATCAATAGAATAATGACAGAGATTATTGTCGGAAGCATGATCAGGGTGACAATAAAGCTTCCGGAATACCCTTCCGCCCTATGGGTCAGCATGTAGACGAGACTAATCACCAGGCCTAAAAGGAGCGCTGCTCCGATTGCGGCAACAAGGGCGGGCAGGGTAACCGTGTCCTCAGTGGTCGAGTAGAAAAGTGAATCTAGCATAATATTTTACTCCTTGCATATTCCGTTCCATATTTTGAAAAACTTGTTTTATAAACTTGCTGCTCCGAGAGCAGATCGGCGAGCCAAAGGGGTACGGCCCCGGGAATTTTGACTTCCATCAGATACTGATCATCATCAAGGAGTGTCTCACCGCAGCAGCCTTTCCCGAGGCAGACATCATCCCGCCGCGTCTGTATATTGGAATCAAAAGTGATGCGGAAATCCTTGTTGTCTTTTCCGAAAAAGGCTCTTCGCCTGTATCCGATGTATGCAGCCGGATGCACCTTGTTCTGCTGCAGGAAAAAATCGATCTCGTTTATTACCTGCGTATTTATGTAGGTTGCCGCCGCCGGTCTTTTTCCCGTTTCAATAAAGCTGTATGCGTCGGCAAGCGTCATGACCGCACGTCTTTTATGTACGATTCCGCCAGTCTTTTTCTTGATTTCCAGAAACACTTCGCCGTCTGCCGGTGTGGGGGATGAATAGCTTCTTAAGCGCAGTTTTTCTTTGTAATAGGGACCGGAAAGTGAA
This sequence comes from Eubacteriales bacterium, assembly GCA_037143795.1. Classification (GTDB taxonomy): domain Bacteria; phylum Bacillota; class Clostridia; order Saccharofermentanales; family Saccharofermentanaceae; genus Firm-13. The sequence continues at coordinate 16,240 of JBAWXZ010000016.1, forward strand.
GAGCGTATAATGCAGTTGTCAGGCGTATCATAATAGATATTATAGATGCAATAATCTTTGCCGTTGCTGCAGTAGGCGTCGGGAGACATATACTCGAGCAGCCCCGGCAGCATGGCATCAAACTGCTGTTGTGTAATGATGAATTTGAGCTCATACCGCTTGAATGATGTGATAGCCATAACATTAACTCCATTTCTTTTAATCTGTGTCTGTATTTTGAAAGTAAGTCCTGTCTTCGGCTTATGCCGCCGGCGCGGGTGTTGATCCGCCGAATCCCTGGCCGGCACCCGGGGTTACGCCGCTCATGTCAGGGCGTGTCTTTCCGCCTGGTATTCCTCCACCGCCGCCTTGCCCCATTCCGCCGGAAACTGTGCCGACGGTAGTTACAGCACCGGCGACTGTGAATCCGGTTGAATCCGTTCCTGATGTATAGGTTCCGCCGGTATACAGTCCGTCGACAGCCGTTCCAGTAGAGGTTCCCCCGTAATTGACTTTGTAAGCGGAACCGGTGACCAGATCCGGTGAACAAAGCACTACGGAATTGTATTGTTTGGCCGGTGAGAAGGTGAGGATTTCCTTGCCGTCTGTACTTTCAATATGAAAGAGCGTACCGGCTGCCTGTGCCGTATCAAGATTGATCAACACGGCATTCTGGGTCGATGTTGTGTCCGGTGCCTGTGCCATACCGGAACTGCCCGCTGCGACTAGAAATCCGCCGGTCATCCGGAAGGAACCCGCATAATCCAGGGCGCCGTTGCCGTCGTTAGTTGGTCCGCTTACGAGCACTGTTCCGCCCGTCATATAGATGGAGCCATTGGAATCGAGGCCGTCGCCGGAGGCATCTGCTGTGATATACCCGCCGTTAATATGCAAATTGGCGTTTTCATCGGCCGCCATACCGCCCTGCATCTGATTTGTCCCGGTAGAAGATGTACTTCCACTGGATGCGTTGAAGGCATCATCACTGGAAGTTACATGTATTGTCCCGTCGTTTACGGTAATCAGGGCACTCTCAATACCTTCATAGGATTTTGCAATTGTTGTCTCCCCGCCGTTTATTTCCAGCACGTTATTGGCATGGATACCGTCATCCCCGGTCATGAGGTTCAGTGTTCCCCCGTTGATTTGCACGATGCTGTTCGAATGAATCGAATCGTCAGCGGAGTCAATTTTTACCGTTCCTCCGTTGATTGTTATGTCAGCTTCCGCCTTGAGTCCCTTCATGCTGTCTGATGCTGTGTCATCCGTATCCGCAGCAGCAGCCGTTGCCGCCGGAGCAGCTGCTGCCGTTCCGCCTGCTGCTGCGTCATTTCTACCGCCTGCGAAATTACCCATATTATTATCTGTATGGGTTTTTCCGTTGACACTGCCGCCGCCGGCAGTAATGGTAATATCACCGCTAGTGATCAGGATACTGGTCTGCGCCTGAATTCCGTCATTACCGGATGTAATGCTGATCGTGCTGTTCTCAACACTGACAAATCCTTTTGCGGTATCTTCGTCATTGTTGGACTGCATGCCGTCACTTTTGGCATTGACCGTAATTGAAGTGTTCTTAACTGCGATACAGTCCTTGCCGCGGATTCCGTCGCCAACGGCATTCACAAAGATCACACCGCCGGTTATTTTCAGCGAATCCTTACAGTTAATGCCGTGCATATAGTTGCCATTGACTGTCAATGATCCGGTACCGTTGATCGTAAGATCCGATTTGCTGAAAATCGCTGCGTCCGGTTCGTCGGAACCGGACGCAAGTACATAGGAAGCAGCATCGGTTACCTGATTTTTGGCGTTATCGGCCAGAATAATCACGGTCTTTTTGGAACTCTTCACATAGATCGGGGAACCGGAAGAACTCGATATCTCTGCGCCATTGAGGACAAGCCGCACGGTTTGTCCTTTTGCATCGATGAGAATCTGCCCGTCGGAAAGCGTGCCGCTTATTACGTAAGTGCCGGAAGAGTTGATTGTTATTTTACTCCCGTCGACGGATGCGCCCTTTCCGTCAAAAGTAATCGAACTGCCGTTCAGTACGATTTTGGATGCGGATGAGATGTCCCATGCTGCATCTTCATCCTCGCTGTCGTAGGTTACTGCAATGTTGGTCGTTGGTGCGGCGGAAGATGTTGCTGTAGTTACACTTGCGCTGCTGGTTCCCGCAGAGGATGTATTTGCCGCCCGGGTTGTGCAGGATGTCAGAAGAGAGAAAGTAAGGAGCGACGCCATAACGACCGGGATTACCTTGATGTGGGGGAATCGTTTCATTCTCATAATCCTTTCCTTGTATGTAAAATCTGTGTTCTACTTATATTATGAAAAGATTAAGAAAATGATTTCGTGAAAGTTGTGTGATAAGTAGGGCGCTTTTGCATAGAAATGGGAAAATGGTTACAATGGGTCAATTGGCAGGGACTCTTACCAAAGTGCAGATTCTCCTACTCATAGATGAACGAAAAAACGCTCCCACTTTGCCGGTCGGTAAAGTGAGAGCGTTTCAATAATTGTATCAGCCATCATATAAGAAGATCCGATTAATACCGGTTGTCGTAAATCCTCGTCGATTTTTTCTCGCTTCTTGGAAGATCGCCCAGTCCAACGGGCTTTACAACTGCCAATATGCCGATCGTTGTCTTGAAAAGATGCGCGATAGTAACCGCAAGCTGTTCTGCATCGGCTCCGGGTTCCGTTTCAACGAAAAGCGTTACGAGGTCCTTGCCGTTCAAATGGTCGATCATCACCTGGTATTCGCTCGATGCTCCGTCAATTCCCTTAAGGAGTTCATCGATCTGGCTCGGGAAAATATTGACTCCTTTGACCTTGACCATATCGTCGGTACGTCCGAGTATTGTGCCGATACGCGGGTACTTCGAACCGCACGGGCATTCACCGGGAATCATGCGGGTCAGATCATGGGTGCGGTAGCGAATCAGCGGCGCGCCTTCCTTTTTGAGGGTTGTGATTACCAGTTCGCCGACTTCCCCGTCGGGAAGTACTTTGCCGGAATGCGGATCGATTATCTCAAAATACAGGTAATCATCCCAATAATGCATGCCGGTCTCATAGTCGCAGCTGATGCCGATGCCGGGACCGTAGATTTCGGTCAGACCATAGATGTCGTAAAGCATTACACCGAGTTCGGAAGCAATGCGGCGGCGCATTTTTTCGCCCCAGCGCTCGGAACCGATAATTCCTTTTTTTAGGAAAAGCTGGTCGCGGATACCGCGCCTGGCGATTTCTTCCGTGAGCAGAAGGGCATAGGAAGAGGTCGCACAAAGCACAGTGCTTTTCATATCCTGCATCATGCGAATCTGCTTGTCCGTATTGCCGGGACCCATCGGTATGACCATCGCTCCGAGGCGTTCTGCACCGGCCTGGAAACCGATGCCCGCCGTCCAGAGACCGTAACCGGGAGTAATCTGCACGCGGTCAAGATTGGTAAGACCTGCCGTCTCATAGCACCGCGCAAACATAATCGCCCAGTCGTCGACATCTTTACGGGTATAAGGAATAATGACCGGTGTGCCGGTGGTGCCGGAGGAAGAGTGGATACGTATGATATCCTCGTCGGGTACAGCCTGCAGGCCCAGCGGATAAGCATCCCGCAGATCACCTTTCCAGGTGAAAGGCAAATTCTCGAAATCTTCCTGCGAATTAAGCGCTTCGACGTCGATCCCACGGAGTTTGGTGCCGTAAAATCCATCGGACGCTTTCAGGGATATAAGCTGGGCTTTAATCAAATCGAATTGTTCCTGCTTCATCTGCATGGGGATTTCCTGCCTTTCGGGGGACTTGTTGTTTTCAGCTCAGGGGATTTATGATTATTGTGCTGCGGCTTTTGCACCGGCTGCCAGTGCTCTGGTGTTCATTTCTATGAATTGCGGTGCGACCCTCCCGGAAATAGCTGTTTGGATTTCTTCCAGTGTGAGGCCGAGGGCGCCCGTAGCGCAGGCCGCTCCAAGGAGCGCGACGTTTAAGACTTTGGCTGAGCCGCACTGCGCACAGATTTTGTCGCCGTCGACTATGACCAGGGTTTTGACGTTCTTTTTAAGGAAATCCAACATATCGGATGATTCATAGGAACCTTTGCCAAGGGACGCTGTAACCGGCATGACGGCTTTTTGGCTGACCACAACTACGCCGCCTTTTTTGAGGTAGGGAAGGCAGCGGACAGCTTCCGCCGGCTCAAATCCGATGATGATGTCGGCGGAATGCCGGGGCACCATCGGGGAATGGATTTCTTCTCCGAAACGGACGTGGCTGACGACACATCCTCCGCGCTGCGCCATGCCGATGGTCTCGGCTGTGCGGACAAAGAGTCCTTTATTCATGGCGGCCTGGGATAGAAGCTTGGAGGCAAGAATGGTTCCCTGCCCGCCGACGCCGGATAATATACAGTTCATTGTCATGACCGTTTACCCCCTTTAATTGCCTGCTGCGGGCAGACCTGCGCGCAGATGGAGCATCCGTAACAGAGGGACGGCTCGATGAAAGCTTTGTTATCATTCAAGGAAATTGCAGGACACCCCAGCTTTTTGATGCATATTTTACATCCCGTGCATAAGTCCCTGTTTACCGTGTATGCCGGCAGCGGCCGGGCAACTGCGATACAGGGGTATTTAAAAATGATCGCTGACACACCTTTATGCTGTGACGCTTTTTTGACAGCCTCTGTGGATTCTTCAAGATGCATCGGGTTGAGGACAGGTACGTCCCTGATGCCGATCGCTTCGAGGATGGCGGGAATACTGATCTTTTCCGAGATGCTGCCCATCATCGTTTTCCCGGTGCCGGGGTGCGGCTGATGGCCGGTCATCGCTGTTGTTCCGTTATCAAGGATGATGATCGTAATATCCGTGTCGTTGTATACCGCATTAATGCACCCGGTGATGCCGGACGCAAAGAATGTCGAGTCCCCGATAAAGGCAAAATGCTTTGCGCCGGGCTCAATATGCTGCAGGCCCTGGGCAATCGTGATGCCGGCGCCCATGCAAAGGCAGGTGTCGACCATATCCAGAGGCTGGGCATTGCCAAGCGTATAACAGCCGATATCGCCCGAAAAGACGGCCCTTTGGCCTTTCATTGCCTGTTTTACTGCGTAAAATGAAGCTCGGTGCGGACATCCGGCGCAAAGGACCGGCGGCCTGACCGGAAGATCGGGAAGCGGTTCGTCCTTTTCGGGAGCAGGGATACCAACGTATTTGTGAAGGATCTTCCTGACGGATTCGACGCTGTTCTCGCCGGCGCTTTGGACGTCACCGGTGAGCTTGCCTTTGATTTGAACAGGGAGATGATACTTGCCGCAGATAAAAATAAGTTCGCGCTCAATAACCGGATCAAGTTCTTCAATGACCATCACTTCGGTAAGGCCTTCCAGAAACTCCAGTGCCAGTTTTTCAGGAAAAGGATGGGGAGTGGCGACTTTCAAGAGTTTTACAGTGCTGCTGCCAAGGGAGTCCATTGTATACTGATAACTGATTCCGCCGGTGGCAATGCCTTTGGCACCGCTGCCGGAAATTTTATTAAAGCGGTAGGCAGACAGCTCCCTGCCGAGAGCAGGATTGCGTTCCTCGATTTCCAGATGACGTTTGTAGGAAAGTTTCGGAAAAATAGTCCACTTCGGATCTTTAATAAAACCATCCGGTATGTGCGGTGTTTTCCCGTCGGCGATTTCCATCGACGCACAGCCATGGCAAATACGCGTCGTCGGGCGAAGAAGGACCGGAGTGCCGTATTTTTCCGAAAGGGCAAAGGCATCCGCCATCATCGCATACGCTTCTTCCGGCGAAGACGGGTCGAAGACGGGAAGCTTGGCAAACTGCGCAAAATGACGGGTATCCTGTTCCGTCTGGGAAGAGATCGGTCCCGGATCATCAGCTGAGACGATAACCATGCCGCCTTTGACACCGACATAGGCGAGGCTCATCAGCGGATCGGACGCGACGTTCAGGCCGACCTGCTTCATGGTGACCAGTGTCCTGGCTCCGGCATAGGAAGCGCCGGCAGCAACTTCAAGCGCTGCTTTTTCGTTGACCGACCATTCCACATAGATGCTGCCGTCATTATTTTTGGCTGCGGTCTCAAGGATTTCTGTCGAAGGGGTGCCGGGATAACCGCATACAAGATTGACGCCTGCCTGTATGGCACCCCAGGCGATCGCTTCATTACCCATCAGGAATTTTCTCACATGAATACCTCGCTCTCAGCCGGTTGATATTATAAAATAAAAAATCTGCCCTTTTCACATAAAAAGGACAGATTCAAATATCCGCGGTACCACCTTACGTGATCTGCTGTATGTGCATATCCACACTTCGTATGTTTGTTTACTAACCTGTTAATGCTAGCAAAGTGAGTGTGAAATGTCAAGAAAAGGAGGGTATAACGGGCGCTTTTGCGAGTCACATTATTAGTGATTTTTCATATAAGCTTTTCATTTATTCTCCTTACATTTCTGAGCTGTATCGACATCAGGGATTTATTGATAACGATATAACCGGCAGCAAAGAACAGGGTGTTGGTCAGAACGGACTGCCAGTCGAGTCCTGAGGAACCCCAAAGCAGCATATAACCGATGAATACAACGTAAAGTATGGAGAAGTTACTAAGATAGAATGTCAATTTGTGCTTGAATGGAATCTGTGCGATAAGACCGTCAGTAATTTCAAGCACAGCAACCAGACCGAGGATCATCAGGCAAACCGAGGGGGTTACTGTCTTTCCGCTGTCAAAAAGCAGTCTCAGAATACAAAATACAGCCATGCCGATTGTGTAAAAAATGCACCCGTAGACGATACGTGTCTTGATTTCCTTCATATGGTCCTCCTTTAAATGCCTAGTTTTTCTTTCAGTGCATCGGCATAGTGCCGTGTAATGATAAGGCGTTCCCCGTTTTTCATCGATGCCTCGAGCCGTGCATTCCAAAGGGGTGTCACACACTTCAGGTAATGCAGGTTCAAGATACAGCTCTTACTGATCCTCACAAAGCCGGCGGCTTCCAGCTTTGTCTCAATCGAGGCGAGGGAAAGGGCGCTTTCATATTCTTTGTTTTCCGTATACACAAATGTCTTTCCGTCAACCGATTCCATATAGTATGCAGTATCCGCCGGCACGGCAAAGACAGCGATGCCGGCTTTGCACGGCAGTGTGAATTCACCCTGGCGGATTTCCTCCACCACTCGCCGAAGTCTTTGATCCATGACGGAATATCGAATTATAATTTCTGTCTCCGCATTACTATGCTGTTCCAATGTCAGCTTCATTTGAAACTCCTTATTCTTTTTTTCGGATACCTGCACTATATAAAAGAAATCCGCCCGCCGCAATACATCCGGCAGCAAGATGCATATCCGGGCGGTAACGTGCATAAGTGGACGGTAGTATTTCGTGGAACATTAAAATGAACGTTGCTTACCAGGGCGAAATGCCTGATTTTTTCTGCGCTGCTTCATCAGTATCAGAGATTTTTTCATATATTCGTCTGTATTCTAAATATAATTCTTCCGGAGAAAGTGTACCGGCATCTATATTCGCCTTCATCCACATAAGAGCAAGATCATGAAATGCCTTTGTTGATTCAGGAGATATACCAGTTAAGCTGTTTTCGGAAAATCCATTCATAAATCTACCTCCGCTCTTGATAACCCGATTATATCACTCCAGAGTAATATGCGATATTTTCTAAAACAGGAACTTGCTGAAAAACGCAATACTGCTTGTGCATTACGCGCCATTTCGGATGTCTTAGACAGCGTATGGTATACTTAGTGAGGCAATCGCTGAGGGGAGAGTTCCTAAAATGTCTAAAAAAGATATTCTTCTGGTTGAGGATGAAACGTCCATTGTACGTATACTGGAATTGGAGTTTGCCCATGAGGGCTATACTTTCGACTCTGCCGTTGACGGCAGCGATGCGCTCATTAAGTTTGAAGAGAATACCTATTCACTTATCCTTCTGGATTTGATGCTGCCCGAAATAAGCGGACTCGAAGTGTGCCGTAAAATCAGGAAAGAATCGGATGTGCCGATTATCATGCTTACTGCCCGCCGGGATCTGACCGATAAAGTGGCCGGTCTTGATTTGGGTGCCGACGATTACATAACCAAGCCTTTTGAAATGGAAGAACTCCTGGCAAGGGTTCGTGCCGGGCTTCGGCGCAGCCAGGGCAAAGAGGAAGAGATGCAGACGATTCAATGCGCTGATCTGACCATCAATACGAAGACGCGCGAAGTTACGAAAAATGATATAGTGATCGACTTAACCAAAACGGAATTCGCCCTGTTGGTTTACCTGATGTCAAACAAGGGGATCGTCTTGACAAGGGATCAGATTATAGATCATATATGGGGTTACGATATAGTGGACAACACGAATATTCTCGATGTATATATAAGGTATCTAAGGCAGAAAATCGATTACCCGCAGCAATCGAACTTAATTCATACGGTAAGGGGAGTCGGCTACACGATAACGGAACCGCAGACGGCATGATACATTTTTTCAGGAATATTTCTTTCCGGATAACAACAATTTATGCGGCCTTGTTTTTTGTCGGCCTTATTTCGGTTACGACTGCAACGATGGTCTATGTCAATTTCTACATCAATCAGCAGTCCAGTCAGCAGCTTGAGGTAATCAGCGCTGCAATAGAGGACAGTGTTCACCGTGCCTCGGATTTCAACACCATCAACCTGTACAACATCGCCCAGATGAATCACAATATTGATATAGTCTTAAGGGACGGCAAAGGGCAGATATATTCATCCGATGAAGAGAACCGTTTCTCCCAGATTTTTACAGCCCCGCTCGGCAAAATGATGTCCAAAAATATCGCCGGCAAAGATTATCTGACATATAACAGCAGGCTGATCCTGGATAACAATCAAAATTATACGCTGCAGATCATCAAGGACCCTTCATCCGACAACGCTTTTTTGAAGGCGCTGTTCTGGATTATGCTCTATATTGACAGTATCTCCCTTGTCCTTTCATTTTTCATTGGATTTATTCTCAGCAAAAGGGCGCTTACACCGATTGACAACATCATCATGCAGGCCAAGAATTTCAGTGCAAGCAATCTGAAAAACCGTATTATCATCGACGGTCCGGATGATGAGATTAAAAAACTGGCGAACACTTTTAATGAACTCATTGAGCGGATTGAACATTCCTATGAGAAACAGAATCGCTTTGCGCTCGATGCATCGCATGAACTGGCAACTCCGCTCGCCGTAATAAAGGGATACGTGGATCTGATTGACCGCTGGGGCAAAGATGACCGGGAAATCCTTAATGAAGGGATTGCAGCCATCAAAAAGGAAACACAGAGCATGACCAAACTTCTCGATACTCTATTGATCCTTGCCAAAAGTGACAATGATCTTTTTAAAATTGAAAAGTCGATATTTGATCTGGATGAACTGATGGCCGAAGTTGTTATGGAAACCAAAATTGTTGCCCCTGACCATATGATCGCCCTGGGCAAAAACGATCCGGTAAGAATTTATGCGGATCAGCGCCTCATCAAGCAAATGGTAAGGGCGCTTATTGATAACTCGATCAAGTATTCGGGAAGCCACGGAAGTATTGTCATTCAGGTTGAAAAAACCCGTGACCATGCATCAATCAGCATATTGGATAACGGTATAGGGATCCCGCAGAAGGAACTGCCCTATATATTTGATCGCTTTTACCGTGTCGATAAAGCCAGGTCACGGTCACTCGGGGGAGCGGGACTGGGCCTGTCCTTTGTCAAATGGATAGTAAACATGCATGAAGGCAGCATTTCGGTACGCAGCAAGCCCAAAGGCATCACACGGTTTGACATTCTCCTGCCGCTTCCCAAAGAAATAATTTCAATACCGTCAAAGGCCTGATTCCTGTCCTTGGGCGGCCTCACGAAGGCATTAGTTTTCAACCGTGAAAGGAATACTTTGACTGCTCCCGAATAACTCAGACAATTCTCAGAATCAAATCAGAGGAATCTCATTTTCGCATTTTATAATCAGAGAGTCAGGAGGAGCGAGAAAACGGTAACCGATCTCAAAATCACATCCCAGAGATCAGTGGTATATACATACCGAGGACGCGAAAAGGAGAAAAAATGAATACGAAATTAATCACAATTATCATGGCTTTTATTATTACTCTTGGAGGATCAACCGGGATTTATGCTGCAGCAAATGCAGCGCCTGATGCGTCCGCAGAAACAACCGCAGCACAAACAGAGAGCACTACAGCTGCAACAACTACTGTTGCCGACGAAACGGATGCAACAGTTCTGCCTGTAGAAACGACAGCCCCGGCAGAAACGACAGCTCCCGCAGAAACGACAGTTCCGGCAGAAACAACAGGCCCTATTGTTGTAATTGATCCTACTGAGCCCACAACTGCAGAAACAACGGCTCCCATAGTAGTAATCGATCCCACAACTCCTACAACAGCTCCCGTAGATGTTGATGATGACACAAAGACTCCCATAGACCCCGCTTCCGTAGCAATAACTGAAGACGCGGCAACAGCCACTGCAATGACTTCTGCAGGAACCACAGCTGCGCTCGTTAAAGTTGAGCTTGAAGATGAAGACGGAGTCATTCTTTATGAGATAAAGATCCAGACTGACACTGCCCGTTTGGAAATAAAAGTTGATGCCAATACCGGCGTTATCCTGTCAACAGACGTCAAGAATTGTGTTGATGACAAAGATAGCAAGGACAAGAACAAGGAAAACAATGGTAAATGCTGGGAAGCCTTCCTTGACAATGCAGCCCGTAAGAGATGTGATGCCAACTGGGACGGAGAAACACGCAAGAATGACTTAGCCTTTGCCGACAATGCAGCACGCAAAGCCGACAAGACAAGCAACAGCAAATGCCAGAACCAGTCAGAAAACAAATCCGGTGAAGACAGCCAGAAATAAGATCTGAACCAGAAGAATTTGTACCCCTCAAAACTAAAACAGCACCTCCGCCAGCAATGACGGGGGTGTTGCTTTATTGTCCGGATTATTCGCCGTGAAAAGAGTAAAATGATTGGATAGCGCAGTACGGACGCAGGTCTTTGATGTCGCTGCTGAGATGATCGGACCAACCCGCACATACAAGGAGGGCAATATGAAAATTTCCAAGAAACTTACCCAGAAACTCGGAATGATTTTGCTGGCTATCTGGCTCATCCTGACAGGGCTTCTTGCGCTTGTCAGCTTTGATTTTCCTTACAAAGCCGTGATTATGAGTATCCTCGCCATAGCAGCCGGAGTTCTTATACTGTTGGACCGCTAATTAATCGCACATAAATGAGTTCGCATCATACAGGTGGAATTCGGTCGGCCCACGGCAGCGCTTTTTCCAATTGGCCTGCCAGGCGGAATAATGTCGCTTCATCGCCGAATCTTCCTGCAAACTGCATACCAATAGGAAGTCCTTGATCATTCCAATAAAGCGGCACGGACATAGCAGGCTGTCCTGTTGCATTAAATATTGGTGTAAAGGGCATAAATGCAAATGTCTGGTTATAGAGCGTTCTGAGATCGGTAAATTTCTTCAAAACGAAACCTGCATTAAGGCTTGCGACAGCTTTGGCAGATATTAATAACAGTCCCTTCAAATCAAGAAAACCAGTGGGCGGCGGTGGTACCGGCAAGGTTGGCGTCAATAACACGTCATACTTATCAAAAAATGCGGCGGTTTGCCGGCTGGTCATTTTTAATATATCAATAGCCTTCGAGAACTCATCTGCTGTGAACTGCTTTGCGAGGAGAGCCATTACCCATGTTGTCGTCTCGAAATATTCGTGGGAAGGACGTCGATTCATTTTAACGCCCAATGACTTTATTGTTGCCATGGTCTCGCTGCATGTCATTACAAAAAATGCCCGTGCAAATGCCTCCCCGTCAATTGTAAACGAAGTTTCTTCAACATCATGTCCCAGACTTTGGCATAGCCTTGCTGTTTCTTCCAGACCTTTGGCGCAGTCAGGGTGCACATTTGACGGGTAAAATGGCTGCGCTGAATAGGCAATATGTAATTTGCCCGGTGCGGTGGAAACTTCTGACAAAAAGGGACGGGAAGGCGGCGCTGTATAATAGGGAGCGCCCGGATCAGGCCCCGACACTGCATCAAGAAGCGCGGCATTATCACGGACCGATCGAGTCAGCGCATGGCAGCATGCCATACCCTGCCACAGCTCAGCATGATCCGGTCCTGTTGGTGTGCGGCCGCGTGTAGGCTTCATCGTAAAGATGCCGCAGCAAGAAGCAGGGTGCCGAAGGGAACCTCCGCCGTCACTGCCATCAGCCATTGGTACAATGCGGGCGGCAACCGAAGCTGCAGAACCGCCGCTTGAACCGCCCGATGTACGGCTTAGATCCCAGGGGTTATTGGTAGATCCGAATAATTCCGGCTCAGTAACAGGTCTCAAGCCGAACTCTGGCGTGTTTGTTTTACCGACAACAATTAATCCAGCCGCTTTATACCGTTTAACAAGTTCGCTGTCATGGTCAGGAATATTATCCTTCAGGAATTTACTGCCGGAACAAAACGGTTCTCCGGCAAATGGATTCCCAATATCCTTCAGCAAAAATGGAACCCCCTGAAAAGGTCCGTCAGGCAGATCTTCACAAGCGGTTTTATGAGCATAGTCATACATTTTATGAATTACGGCATTGATTTTAGGGTTCTTATCCTCGATTCGACTAATTGTTTCTTCGACCAATTCATCCGGTCTGATTTGTTTTGTTTTGACCAGCTGAGCTAGTCCAAGTCCGTCATATTGTTCGAATTCACTGAAACTTCCCATAGTATACCTCCCTGAATAGCTGCATAATAAGCAGCACTTCAAATTGTATGGAGGCAGATTGCATATAAATGTAATATCAGAATGAAAAATGACCTGCCCCCAATGTTGCGAACAGCATGGAAACGATTTTTCCAACAGGATTATTATATCACTGTCCGAGAAAAAATAAAAAATATTTGTTATATAAACGAACGGATGTGTTAAGTGAACAGGGCACTGGTTTTCTTTTGGTTGAGAACACCGGGCTCGAACCAGCGACCTCTTACATGAAAAGAAATATATACCAAAACCTCTTCGTTTCATCAGAACCGACGTGTGTTTTTTTGAATCAAATCAGACTGTAAATTATCTGTCACTTTATATACGGCCCAGGCCTAACCGATCGGAAACCTTGATTGAATGCGGATATGCGCCTTGGGCATTGTATTTGTTCTAAGGGGAATCATATAGTGGCACTTAAATTGTTGTGCCTTGAACATGGAAAAGATCAATTTAATTTTTATGATTAAACGATAACCAATCTGAAAATCATAAAATCGAGACAAAAATCCTATAAATATTTAAATTTTGCTTGAAAATAGAAGAAAAAAGTTAAAAATGCCAAAAAATCACGTTGAAAACTAAATTAAATTGAAATTTCTATGGACAAAGCTATAAGTGATTTGATAAGATATTGAATAATCAGATAGAAGATGTACCGTGTTTGAAATTAGATCTTTTGGAGTTCAGAGTGGAAAAATATGTTGTGCTTCTGGATATTCAAAAAACAAATTTCAATCACACATTTTGTCTAAGATAAATACTGCTACTAATTACTTTATTTATGAGCAATTTATCTAAAATGTCTGCTAAATGGCACACAAAATTCCAGCTGCTTAATTTGTGACATTGATTAGGAAATGAATAATTAATGTTTTGGAGGTATTTATGAAAACGGTTCTAATTACTGGTGCGAACGGCGGGCTGGGTACCTGTTTAATAAAAAAATACTGTTCCGAAGGCTATCAGGTTTTTGCTTTTGACTACAAACTTGATGAGAATTCGGTAAAAATGGAAAAGGAATTGGATAATCTCGTTCTTTTTTCCTTTATTGATGTCAGGGACTCCGTCTCGATCGATAATGCGCTGGACCTGGTTGCTGCAAAGACCGATAAAATTGATATTTTAATCAACGCCGCTGCCATCTTGCCTGCAAACAGCGCAAATGTATTAGAGACATTCAATATTGAAGGTGCTCTGGAAGTCTATTCAACCAATGCCCTTGGTCCGCTTCGCATGGTGCAGAAGTTTTTGCCCCTGATCAGAAACAGCGAAGGAAAGACGATAGTAAACATCAGCTCCGAAGCCGGCAGCCTAAGCACAAATAACGATTATATCAACAGATATGACTATTGCATGTCAAAGGCTGCGTTGAATATGCAAAGCGTTATTCTTCAGCGTTATCTTCGTCCTGAGAATATAAGGATCGTGGCTGTTCATCCCGGCTGGATGAAAACAGTGATGGGCGGTGAAGATGCGCCGATTTTGCCTGAAGTTTCAGCTGACGGTATCTTTGATCTGGTGGGGACATGCAGAAGTGACGGGGAATGCGGTATTTATTTTGATTATGACGGTTGCCAGCGCAGCTGGTAACTGTGATTTTGCGGAGGGGCAGATGGAAAAAGCTAAAATTATTCTTGATAAAGATTATACGATAGCGGATATTGATGAGAAGGTGTTCAGTTCTTTTGTTGAGCCGCTCGGACGATGTATTTATGGCGGATTATATCAGCCGGGACACCCCCGTGCTGACGAAAATGGCTTCAGAAGAGATGTTCTGGAGCTAACCCGTCCTTTGAATCTGACCCTGAACAGATTCCCCGGCGGAAATTTTGTATCAACCTATCGTTGGGAAGACGGTATCGGGCCAAAAGAGGAAAGACCAAGACGTGTCGAACCGGCATGGCGAAGCATAGAACCGAATCAATTCGGCCTCAACGAATTTGCAGACTGGTCCAAACTAAACGGTTCTGATGTTATGATGACAGTTAATCTGGCAACCCGCGGCGTCCTGGATGCAATGGACTGCCTGGAATACTGCAATTTTGAAAGTGACACATATTGGTCGGATATGCGCATCGAGCATGGCTACAAAAAGCCGCATGGCTACAAATACTGGTGTCTGACAAATGAAATTGATGGCATCTGGCAGGTTGGCCAGAGATCGGGACATGATTATGGCAAGCTGGCCTGTGAAGCATCCAAAGGTATGAAACTGATCGACCCGGAAATAAAAACCGTACTTGCAGGATCATCCTCACCGAATCAGGTGACGTATCCGTCATTTGATGCAGCCGCACTTGATGAGTCCTATGAATTTGTGGATTACCTTTCTATCCATCAGTATCTGGGCAATGCGAAAAACGATACCCCCAATTATCTGGCAAAGCCATTAACTACGGATGCTTTTTTCAAATCCGCTATAGCAGCTTGCGATTTCATACAATCCAAAAAGCGCGGCAGTAAAAAAATCCATATCTCGTTTGATGAGTTCAATACCTGGCATTCGATTGCCAAAGATCATAGGTATGATAATCCCTGGCAAGTCGGCCCGCCGCTCCTGGAAGATACGTATACTATGGAAGATGCCCTGGCTTTGGGGGGAATGCTGCTGGCGATATTGAAGAATGCTGATCGTGTCAGGATTGCCTGCATATCTGAACTGGTAAACTGCATTTCCCATATCAGGACGAATAATAACGGCGGAGCATGGGTGCTGCCCGCATATTACGCCTTCATGCATTTTTCTCTGTATGGGCGAGGCACGGCTTTGAAGACTCTGGTCGACTCTCCCAAATATGACTCCAAAGATTTCACGGATGTACCTTATCTCGATGCAATGGCAACTATGGGCGAAAATGGCGAGGTAACAATATTTGCCATAAATCGTTCTCTGGATAGTTCGTTGCCGCTGGAAGCCGATCTTCGTGGTTTTGACGGATACAGGGTTAAAAAACATATTGTTCTTGAAAGTGAAAATGCCAGGGATACAAATACTGAGGAAAACCCTTACCATGTCATTCCTCACGAAAAGGGCAATGCAGTCTGCAGCGGCTGCAAAGTGACAGCAGAACTTTCCAGACTTTCCTGGAACGTTATCCTGTTGGAATCAGAAAAGAGTTAAGCTGACAGTTAAACAATAAAGATAACAATGAGAGGTATTATTATGCAGACATTAAGAAAAATAGACCGCAAAGAATTCAAGGAAAATGCCCTCACCCGCATTGGCGATGATTGGATGCTTGTTACGGCCGGTGATGAGGAGTCTGGCTGCAATACTCTCACTGCCTGCTGGGGTGGATTGGGTAATCTCTGGCATCGTGATACCGCTTTTATATTTATACGTCCAACCCGGTATACCTATGAATTTATCGAAAAGCAGGAAAAATTCTCACTGTCGTTCTTTCCGGCAGGTTACCGGAAAGCACTGGCACTGCTTGGCAGCAAGTCAGGTCGTGATGGAGACAAAATAAGCGAAGCAGGACTCGACGTAGAATACTATGAAGGCGTTCCCGCATTTAAGCAGGCTGATCTGGTAATTATCTGCCGGAAAATGTACTATCTTGATTTTGTACCCGAAAGAATTCCCAAGGATGTTATCGATAGGTTTTACCCTGAAGGTGATTTCCACAGGTTTTATGCCGGAGAAATCGAATCAATCTATATGGCATAATTTTTATCTTGTTGACTGGAAAATTGCATAGTAAAGCGGAGGCTGTTAAGAATGAGTAACAAAGACACCTTATTAATGACGATTGATCTTGGTACAACTTATATTAAAGCATCCATCTATGATCAGGAAAGCAATGTTCTGGCTGCAGCTAGTGCGAGAGTAAAAAGTGAATGCCCCAAACCCGGTGTTTTCATTCAGCGAGGGGACGAAATTTTTGATTCCGTCATCAGCTCAATTAAATCCATTGCTGCTGAATTGAGTGAAAAAGCAGTACATGTCGGAGCGATATCCTTTACCGGACAGATGTCCGGCTTCATGGGCGTAGACAAGGACTGGAACGATATTACGACCTGGTCATGTTCCATGGACAGCAGGTACATGCCCTATGCCGACCGCCAGATTGAACGGCTCGGCAAGAAGTTTCTTGAAATAAGCGGTACTAATGCTCCGCAGATGGCGCCGAAGTTCGAGTGGTTTAAGACTGAATACCCTGAAGAGTCTCAAAAAATTGCCAAATATCTGATGATAAGCGGTTACGTGATCGGCAGACTTGGTGACTGTTCTATTGAAGATGCGACTATCGATAAATCCTATACGCAGTGGACCGGCCTGGCCGATGTCCGCAATAGTGTATGGTCGGATGAAATTTGTTCGGCGGTGGGAATTGACAAAAAATATCTGCCGAAGATTGTCGGATCCAACTATATATGCGGTGCCTTATCACAGAAAATGGCTGACATTACCGGCTTGAAGTCCGGCATACCTCTTGTATCCGGTGCCGGAGATAAAATTTGCGGCTGCCTGGGTTCTGCAGCCGTCGATGTCGGGGATACTGTTTTTGAAGCATCCACCTACGGCGCATTAAGCGCATGCGTTGATGAATACAAGCCGGACCTTGAATCCAGGCGTATCGATATCGTTCCGTCCTCTATCGATGGTTATTTCTTTCCTATGAATTTCATAATCGGTTCTGGAATGACGTTGGACTGGTTCATCAACCAGTTTAAAATGAATGAGGGCGATGACGTCGCCGGGGCCTTTGAAATTATAGAGAAAAACGCATCTGTCATTGCCCCCGGCTGCGATGGACTTATGTCAATCGGTTTACTTGGCGGCAGCGGTATGCCTTTGGAAGGATCGATCAAAGGCATGTGGATGGGCTTTGATTGGAGTCATAAGATCGAGCACTTCTATCGGGCCATTCTTGAAAGTTACTGCTATGATTTTACATTGACACTCAGAAGTGTTGAGAAACTGCATCCGACGTATAATATTGATAATGTTAAAATAATCGGCGGCGGTGCAAAATCAGATCTGTGGACACAGATGTTGGCTGATGTAATGGGCAAGACATTCCATCGGCTTAACCGAAAAGACGTTGCCATGTGGGGGGCGGCTATCCTGGCAGGCAACTCAATCGGTTTGTTCGCTGATATAAAAGAGACGGCGCGCAAGCATGTCAGTATTTCAAAGACATTCTATCCGGATATGGAAATGCACAGGAAGTATCTGCCCTATATGGCGCAGTATGAACAGTTTACCAGAGAGCTCATTCCTTTCTACAAGCGACTTCAAAATACTTCCAGAGGCTGATAAAATAGTTCTCCGTCTCGCATAATAAAGATAATACCGTCCGAAGATATTTTGCTTCTTCGGACGGTATTATCTTTGAATGTATTTTATATATCTCTAATATTAATTGATACACCGGACTGAGTCACGAATGACAAGTTCGGTTGCTACTTCAATATTTAAGTATAGACCGTCGTCGTTTTCGATTTTTTTAATCAGCCTCTCCATTGCAATAGCACCAAACCGGTGCTTTATGCGAATTGTTGTAAGCGGCGGATCTAGTTCTGAAGTGAGTTCCAAATCGTCAAAGCCAATCAGGGAAAAATCATCAGGAACCTTATACTTTCGTTTCTTGATTGCACGCAGAGCGCCGGCCACATTGTAATCCAAGTCAGTTAAAAATATTGTCGGAAGTTCATCTATCGGCGTTTCCAGGATTTTTAAAAAATCTGCAGCAGCGCCTTCTATGGAGCAGGTTGTTGTAAAAACGTATTTTTCGTTGAACTCAAGATCGACCGTTTTTAAACCTTCAACATATCCTTCATATCTGTCATCAAAATTATTAATACGTGTCCTGCTCTTTAAAAAGCCAATTCTTCGGTGCCCAAGTTTGTAAGCATACTCTACTGCACAGGCTACGCCATTATGGTTTGCCAAAGTTACCATGTCCATGTCCTGCACAGGAAAGCGGGCATCCAGAATAACAACTGGTTTGCCAAGTTCTCTGTAAAGCTGAATTTCACTGTAGGGAAGCTCGGTTGCATATACGATAACACCGGACACTCTGCTATCTGAAAGTGAGTCAATCAGTATTTTATTATTCATTCCTACATTAAAATAATTGATCTCCAGCATGTAGTTATTATGCATGGAAACAGATTGAATGCCATCAATAACGTTTTGAAAAAAGGAGTTGGGAAGGAAAAGCTGCTTTTGCGCTTTGTGAATCACCAAAACAATACTGCCTTTAATATCGGTGATATTTTTCTCTTCATTGGCAACAAACCGTCCGCTCGAATAAAAATCTTCCAAAACAGCTATGACTTTATTTTTAGTCTCGGTACTGACACCCGGCTTGTTATTGATTGCAAGCGAGACAGTTGAGCGTGATATACCGAGAAGTTCTGCAATATCTTTTGATTTTATAAACACAATGCCTCCAAGTGATTTACACATCTCGAATTTAGTTCAAGAAACAAGATTAAATATAATTGAAATATAACATAATTTATTGTTATAAACAATAAAAAGATTGAATTATGTAAATGCAATTCGGAATTTGATATATATCAAAATATTAGAGCATTCTTTTTACAAGCAGCCAGATGCGGATATAACCGCAGGGTACGATAATGAAACGAGACGCCATAACAGCTACCTTTGGATAGCTGTTATGGCGTCAATCGAATTATGGAGGGAGACCCGATTATATTTTCAACATAACTTTCAGGCATTTGTCGGGATTTGCAATAGTCCATTCGACTGCTTCCTGAACATCATCCAGATCAAATTCTTTACCGCGCATAATCGCCAGGTCAAGTACCCCGTCATCGATAAGTCTTGCTGCTTCGCTGAAGTCAGAAGGATTATACTGATAGGCCCCGAAGATTCGAAGTTCTCTGTCTTCTGCACGGAACATGTCTACGGATGGACGTCTGGTAAACACAGCCAGCAGTATGACTGTGCCACGTGTTTCGGTGAACTCGATGCAATTATCCAAACTTTTTTCACTGCCGGCGCATTCAAACGAAACTTCAACTTTTTCCTCGCCGATATTTTCCTTGATAATACTTCTGATGTCATCTTTTATTGGATTAATAGGGATCATTCCAAGTTTTTTGACAATTTCCAATCTGTTTTCCATTAAATCGGTTACAAAAACAGCAGATGCACCATAGAATTTTGCGGTTTGTGCTGTCAGCAAACCGATTGTACCTGCACCGGCCACGAAGACGGATTTGCCTTTCAAATCGGGAGCAAGCCTTACCCCATGAACAGCAACAGCCAGAGGCTCTGCCATGGCAGCATCCATCAGATCCTTGTTCTTTGGGAACGTGACAACATTTCCTGCAGCAGCAACGTAATACTCGGCAGTGCCGCCGTCATAAAAACGCTCATGCGGGCAAAGTGCAATTGTTCCGTTGGGATCGGTGCACCACTTACAGATGCCGCAGGTTCTGACTGGCTGAATGGTCGCAACGGCGCCGATTTCAAAGCCTTCAACACCTTCTCCGATTTCATCGATAAGACCGGAAAACTCATGTCCCAATAGAATCGGGTATTTGTTTAACAAAGATGGGTGCTCATTGGAAAAAATATGCAAATCAGATCCGCATATCCCATTATAATACAATTTTAGCCTGATCTCGCCTTGACCGGCGTGCGGGACTTCGATATTTTCAATAACATAATTGCGCTTACTAACCAAAGATGCTCTTTTCAATTTAATTTACCTCCAATTTGATTGCTTAGTGTAAGATGCCTCATAGAAAAGTAAAATGTACTCGAAAATCTAACTTAATATCTAAAAGACATTCAATTTATAATCATAATATGCACAATGATTAGATAAGTCAAGAGAACTACTAAATTAAATTGAAATTACCTATTGACACATTCTGCCGGTGTAGATATACTACAATTAATCAGAAAAACGACGAATCTTTTGTTTAAAATGTCTGTTAATTTACCTAATGTAAATTTAATTGATGCACATCAAAAGATGACTTAGGCAACTGAAAATCACCAAATCCTGTGAAGAAAATTGGAATAGTCAAACCGGAACCAAATCTGATCCAGATTGTATGCTGATTATGCGGATATGTACAATCGGATCAATAATCTTTCTGCATGATTTGTCAGTAGACTGACAGCCGGCCGGTTAATGTTCAAAGCAAACACCAATGCATGCAAAGGATTTGAATTAATGATACCAGGGGGGCAGACAAGAAAGGAGGACAATAAGTCCCGACATGACCGTAACTAATTCTATATCAGGGCTTCATTGTAAAAGGTTCAGTATGTTCAGCAAATGCTGAACAAGTAAATATGTTCGGAGGATTAAAATGAAAAAGATAACACTAATTTTATTGGTACTTGCATTAACACTATCAATGACAGCGTGTACTGGTACGACCGCCACGACAACAGAAGCAGCTATAACTAAAGCAGCTGACACAACAACTGCTGATGCAGCAGCAACGACTAAAGCTGCGGATGCCTCTGCAGCGACAACCGCAACGTCAGATAAGCCTTTCACGGTTGGTCTCGCATTTGGCGGACTTGATGCAACTCCGACAGTTTTGATGGGATACCTGACAGATAAAATGGACGCGCTCGGCTGGAAATATATTGTTACCAATGGTGACCTTGATGTCAACAAATATATCGCTGACGTTGAGAGCCTTTGCCAGCAGAAACCTGACCTGATTGTTACACGTCCGGTTAATGATACCGTTAATGCCAGCATCGTTCCGATCGCTGATGCTGCCAAAATACCGCTCGCCTTTATGTCAAGCATGACCGTTGTTCCCGGCTATAAATATCTGGGCCATGTTGCTGATCCGGAACTGATAAGAGGAATTCCTCTTGCTGAATGGATTAATAAGTATGTTGCTGATCATCCTGGTTTTGTTCCTAAGATCGGTTTCCTCGTTGGTGCCGCTGCCATTGACTCAAAAGGCGTTTGCGAGAGATCAATCAATATCCGCGATTATCTGACTTGTGATTGGAAAGAAGTCATATCGGCTGAAGCTGATCCGAACTGGTCTGCAGCAGGCGGTATGAAGGTTACGGAAGACTGGCTTCAGAAGTATACTTCAGATGAGCTTAATACCATTGTGTGCTGGAGTGATGAAATGAGTGTCGGTGTTGTTCAGGCTCTGCAGGCAGCAGGCAAGAATCCGGATGATTATCTTGTACTAAGCTATGACGGACTGCCGATTGTACAGGATTATGTACAACAGGGTTGGATTGATGCCACTTCTGCACTGGGACTTGAAAAAGTTGCAGACACAATTATTGAACTCTGCCAAAAAGTTAAAGACGGCAAATCCGATCAAATTGATTTCATGACTTATGCAGATTCCATTTATGTTATGGACTCAAATAACGTAGCTGGTCTCAAAGACGGTTCGATCAAACCAACATTCTGGGATTATTCCAAATTTAAAAAATAATTGATTTATTTAAAATTAACATGCTCAGCCGGCTGTAAAATGAACATGCTGCAGCCGGCTGGGCCATTAATGATCTGGAGGTGATTGAGGTTGCATCAGGATGAAATACTGTTCGAAATGAAAGGCATTACTAAGGTGTTTCCTGGAGTCAGAGCTTTATCAGATGTCGATCTTTATCTAAAAAAAGGTGAAGTGTTGGCGGTTGTCGGCGAAAATGGAGCCGGCAAATCCACTCTCATGAATATTATGCTGGGAAGTCACAAACCTGATGATGGCGAGATGATATTCAAGGATAAGCCTTATAATCCCAAGAATCCTGCAGAAGCACTAAATGCAGGAATATCTATGATTCATCAGGAGCTGACGTTGGTTCCCGAAATGTCCGTGTCGGAGAACATTTGGCTCGGCCAGGAAGAAAAGTTTATAAAATTCGGCTGGCTGAAAGTCGAAGATAGAGATCAAGCGACAAAAAAATTGCTTGATGAATTAAAAATTGATGTAAATCCACGTAAAAAAATAAAAACACTTTCAGTCGCAGAAATGCAGCTGATAGAAATTGCAAGGGCAGTTTCCTATGATTCCGAAGTTATTATAATGGATGAGCCAACATCATCATTGACAAATAAAGAAATAAATATGCTTTATGATATTATTAGATCTCTTACAAAAAAGAATATTTCTATTACGTTTATTACCCATAAACTAGACGAAGTATTTACGATCTGTGATAGTGTTATGATCATGCGCGATGGACATCTGATCGACCGCAAACCGGTTGGCGAAATTACCAGTGATGAGATTATTCACAAAATGGTCGGACGCGATTTGACAACCCTGTACCCGAAAGAAATTGCTGCTATCGGTGATGTTGTTCTGGAAGTGAAAAATTTAACTCGCAAAGGTTATTTCAATGATATTAGCTTTACTGTACGCAAAGGAGAAATTCTAGGTTTCAGCGGTCTTGTTAAAGCCGGCCGTTCTGAGGTAATGGAGTGTGTTTTTGGTGTAGAAAAGCCTGACAGCGGTGAAATATTCATGCACGGAAAACTGATGAAAATAAATAATACTGAAGACGCAATAAATCAAAAAATGGCAATGGTTACGGAAGATCGACTAAGACGCGGTCTTATTCACATGCACTCTGTCAAGATTAATCTATCGCTGGCTTATTTGCCTCGCATTACAAATAGAGGCGGCTTCATCGATAGAAGGAAAGAGGAAGCCGACTGTCAGCGTGTCAGGACTGCAATTGAGATAAAGGCATCCAATCTAAATCAGCTAGCCGGACAGTTATCCGGCGGTAATCAACAAAAGGTTATTATCGGTAAATGGTTGCTTACAGATTCTGAACTGCTGATCTTTGACGAACCGACAAGAGGAATAGATGTAGGGTCAAAGGCTGAAATTTACAAGATAATGTGTAATCTAGCTAAGCAGGGTAAAGCAATTATCATGGTTTCATCAGAGTTGCCTGAAGTAATGGCCATCAGTGACCGGTTGGTAGTTATGGCGCATGGTAAAAAGATGATTGAATTAGATCGCTGTGAATACGATGAAACCACAATAATGCAATACGCATTTGGCTATAACAATAATCAAAAGAATTAAGAGGTAAGGAATTATGGATGGAAAAACTAATGAATCTTCAAAAAAAGATTCAAGACTTCGCATAAGCAACAAAGACAAACTGTTGATTCTTGTTCTGGAAAATAAAAGTATCATACTACTTATTGCTATTATGATTCTTGCGCAGATTGTATCAGGCGGTATATTTCTAAGAGGTGCCAATCTTTCTTCAGTATTGCGGCAAACTGCCGTTACCAGCATTATGGCATTGGGTTATGTCTTCGTACTTACTTGCGGAATGATTGATCTTTCAACCGGTCATATGCTCAGTTTCTGTGGCATTGTTTACACACAGGTATCATTTATTGCACCAATACCAGTTGCAATTATTGTTGCACTTGTAGCAGGTTTATTAGCAGGTCTGTTTAATGGACTTCTTTCAATTAAGCTTAACCTGACACCATTTATCCTGACACTGGGAACTGCACAAATTTTCAGGGGTTTAGCCTATTTGCTGTGCGGCGGTATTTCAATTAATATAACGGATAATTTCATGAAGTTCCTCGGTCAAGGCTTGCTGTTTGGTTTTCTGCCAATGACTGTACTGTTTGTAATCGTAATTACAATTGTTGTGGCTATTGTAATAAACAGAACAAAGTATGGAAGGCATGTAATTGCTACTGGCGGTAATATGGAAGCAGCCAGAGTATCCGGAGTAAATATCAGTAAGACAAAAATCACTGCATTTGTAATTATGGGTTTCCTGATTTCAATTGCCAGTATTGTTTTGACCGGACGTGTTGCCATTGCCATGCCTAACGGTGGACAGGGAATGGAAATGGACGCAATTGCTGCTGTCATCATCGGCGGTACCTCGCTGTCCGGCGGTAAAGCCAACGTTATTGGTGCCATATTCGGCGCACTGATCCTAGGAGTTATTAGCAACCTGCTCAATCTTGCCGGTGTAAGCTCTTTCTGGCAATGGTTCTTTAAAGGAATAATTATTGTAGTAGCAGTTCTGCTTGACACCACAACAGAAAAGATATTTCAAAAGCGCCAGCTGATGGCCAGCTGATTGCTAATGCAGCATTATCTCAATAAATCAAAAACACTTACTCCAAGGATAGTACAGATAAGGAGACTGATATGACTAAATACGGAACGATTTTCAGCTACTGGTCTAAAGACTGGGATACTGACTATATGCAGGTGCTGCGGAATGCAGCCAAATCAGACATTAACTGCATCGAATTTCATACCAATCGTACTATGGACTGGTCACAGAACAAAATTGATGATTTTGTCGCACTGGCGAAAGATCTTGATATCGAAATTTTGATGAACGGCGGTGTAGAACACGAAGAAATTACCTATAGTGACGACCCGGCTGTTCGTCATTTGGGGATTAACAAAATCACTTCGTATCTGACACAGGCTTCCCGCCTAGGTGCCAAATTCTTTGACGGAGGTTATGCGGAAGGCTGGCCTTCCGCTCCGAAGGTACCACTGACAGCTGAGCTTAAGCAGGTCTATACAGAGCGGGTCATTGGATCAATCGGTGAAATGGTCAAGGTTGCCGACTCCCTTGGTATTACCATGAGTATGGAAATTGTGAATCGGTTCGAAGCTTTCCTGGTTAATACAGCAAAGGAAGCACGATACATTGCAGAGCGGGTTGATCATCCGAATTTCAAGGTTACGATGGACACTTATCATATGAATATTGAAGAAGACAGCATTGAAGAAGCAATTCAGACATTGGGCAAAAAATATCTGGGTCATGTACATCTTGGCGAATCAAACCGCAAGCTGCCGGGCCAGGGCAGTCAGGTTGACTGGGACAAGGTGTTCAATGGTCTGAAAAGTGTCGGCTATAGTGAGCGACTTCTGCTCGAACCATTTACCAAGGCATTTGGAACAATCGGGAATAGTGTTTTCCTGTGGCGTGACCTGTCAAATAACGCAGGCGAAGAGCAGCTCATCAAAGAGATGAAAGAGTCAGTCGCTTTTGTAAAAACCAAATACGAAAAATAAATACAGGAATAATGAATCACCCGAAAGTGAGGTTGTAACATGGCAGAGGTAATCGGACTGGCACATATTGGTATATTCGTGGACGATGTTGAGCGTTCAAAGAAGTTCTATAATGAAATTCTTGGCCTCGCAGCAATTTGGCAGTGTACGTTTGATGCAGACGGCAATACCTACACCTGCGCTTTTGTTCAAAAGGGAAACCTGACTCTTGAACTTGTACAGCGCAGGATCGGTGAGAATCCAGGTGACGGAGTCACGGATCACGTTGCCATGTTGGTCGACAACATCGAAGAATTCAGAAAAAACCTTGAAGCTAAGGGGATTGAATTTGAAACAAAAGAACAAGTATATTGCTCGGACATGTTTCCCAATGGAACCAAGTGGGTTTTCTTCCGCGGACCGGACAATGAGCATATTGAGATTACCCAGATTTTGTAGGAGGACGATAGAATGCGTAATGTAGTAATAACCGGCGCTGCCAGCGGTGTAGGAAAATCGACAGTTGAAGCTTTTTTACAGCTTGGTGACAAAGTGTTTATGACAGACTGGAAAGCAGATCAGCTGAGCGAAGTCTGTGCTGCGTTTGACAGGCAATACCCCGGTATGGTTTTTAACAAAGCCGCTGATGTCGGTAAATGGGATCAGGTTGTCAAACTTGCAGAAATGGTAAAGGAAGCAGGCGGAGCTGATGTTCTGGCGAACTGTGCAGGTGTCTTTCGGGTAGGACAGATCGAAGATGCACCTGAGGAAGACTTTGATTTTCAGTTTGATGTCAACGTACGCGGTATATTCCACACCATGAAAGCCTTCGGACCACAGATGCTGAATAAGAAAAAGGGCGCGATTGTCAATGTTTCCTCCGTATCGGGGATGGGCGGCGACTACAACATGTCTCTATACTGCGCTACCAAAGGCGCTGTCCTGGCTATGTCCAGAGCTGTTGCCATGGATTATTCAATGCAGGGCGTGCGTGTAAATGTTATTTCTCCATCAGCTGTTAAAACTCCGATGTTTTTGACCGGCGCAAGCGAAAAAGTGTTGGAAAGCTTTAGGAAAAACATGCCGGACCGCAGATTATGCGAACCGGAGTGGTGCGCTAATGCTATTGTGTTCCTTGCTTCCGATCAGGCAGAACACATGTGTGGTATTAATTTGCCGGTAGACGGCGGACTTTCAGCATGGAATGGACAGCCAAACCAGGAAAAAAGCGATACAGGTGTGTAAGGTCTTTCGATTTTGCCGCGATCCGGCTGCCCGATATCCGATTTTGGAGGAACTGTAATGATTAGAGAAACATTTGAGAAAAATCAGGGCATATTCAGAATGATACCTGTATTTGTCCCCCGAACTTTCTCCAGACCGGGCAAAAGGCTTCGCCTGCATCCTGATGATTACTTTGCACTCGGCACCGCAAGAGGCGCAATCAAAGAACGATGGTTCAGCAGTGTAGTGGCTGCCTGCAACGGAGAACTGACAGCAGCGGACGAGGGTATGAGCTATGTATCATACGGCAGTGATCCCGATCAGCGGTTTCTGTTCAAGGATGCAGTCGAGGAGCTTGGGGCCCAGCTTATCGGAGAGGAACTTTACAGTAAGTATGGAACCTGGCCTATGTATTCGAAATTTTTCGATTATGTAGATCCGCTTTTCCATCATTTGCATCCTGACAACCAGGCAGCTGCCAAAGTCGGCAGACTCGGCAAGCCGGAAGCGTATTATTTCCCGCTTCAGTACAACAATTACGGCGGTAGTTTCCCGCATACCTATTTCGGCTTCGATCCCGACACAACCAAAGAAGATGTTAAGAAAAGACTTGAAATGTTTGAATCCGGCGACAACAGGATAACGGAAATCTCCAGAGCTCATAGAATAGAACTTGGTACAGGCTGGTATACGCCGGCAGGGGTTGTTCATGCACCCGGATCATATCTGACCTACGAACCCCAGTGGAACAGTGATGTCAATGCAGTCTTCGAAAACGTCACAAGCGGTGAAATCAATTCACGCGCAAGCCTGGTTGAAAATTGCCCCGATTGTGAAAAGGACAACGTGGACTCTGTGATGAGCATGCTTGAGTGGGAGAAAAATGTTGATCCGCATTACAGAAAGCATTATTTCAGACCCCCAATCATAGACGTAGAAAACGAGCAGTATACCGAAAAATGGATTACCTATGCCACGCCGTTTTTCTCCGCAAAGGAACTCATAATCAACCCCGGCCAGACCGCGAAAATCACTGACAAGGCCGCTTACGGCTGCATAATAATGCAGGGACACGGCCGGTTCGGCAGCTATAACGCTGAGGCGGCGTGTATGCTCAGATACGGACAGCTTAGCTCCGATGAATATTTTGTCAGCGAAGCAGCTGCCAGAAACGGTGTTGTGATTACCAACCAGTCAGAATTTGAACCCATTGTGATGCTGAAGCATTTTGGCCCGAACAATCCCGATGCTCCATTCCCCGGGCACCTGAGAACCTGACAGGCAAGACAGCTAAGTTTGCCTGCGGGATAATGAAAAGCGATAAGAAGAGGACAGCCGAAAGACTGTTCCGCTCTTGTCGAATTATTACTATACTCGAATTTTAGGAGGAATACTCAAATGGAATACAAGGGATTTGATATAAATTTTTCACTGGAAGGGAAAATTGCACTTGTTACCGGTGCCGCCAGCGGTATTGGGAGAGCAATCGTTGAAATGTATGCACAAAAAGGTGTGTCGATCATAGCGCTTGATCTACTGCCTAAAGTCCATGAATTGACTGGGGAACTTTCTGGTTATGATATTAATGTATTGACCTTTGCGGGAGATGTATCGGATAAGGATTTTATTCGTTCAGTTGTGAGCGATAGTATTCAAAAAATGGGTAGAATCGATATTTTAGTTAATTGTGCCGGGATTGCTATACTTGACGATGCTGAAAATTTAGAACTGGAAGCCTGGAACAAGACTCTTCTCATAAACCTTACTGCACCTTTTATGCTTGCTCAATCCGTCGGTAAAGAGATGATCAAAAGCGGCGGCGGAAAAATTATTAATATTGCTTCGCAGGCAGGAATTGTTGCGTTGGATAAGCATGTAGCATATTGCGCAAGTAAGGCTGGGATAATATCTATGACAAAGGTCATGGCCATGGAATGGGGAGAATATAATATTAATATTAACGCAATATCTCCTACAGTTATATTAACAGATCTTGGTAAAAGGGCATGGGCGGGCCAAGTTGGTGAAGATATGATAAAGAAAATACCCGCTGGACGGTTTGGATATCCAGAGGAAGTAGCCGGTGCGGCAGTTTTTCTTGCAAGCGATGCGGCAAATCTGATTACAGGAGAAAATCTTGTAATTGATGGCGGCTATACAATCCAATAACTTCAAAACCAAACCTGACTGCCTCTGGACAAAAACCTTTGAAAATAAATTTATCCATAAACTGATTTGCTAAGGAGTAACAATTATGATTACGAAAAGAAAGCCGAAGATAGGATTTCTGGGAATTATGCACGGTCTTTATGATGCGGATCAGCCTGAACTTCCACTTGAACAGGAGGCATGGGCAAGAGAAGTCGTTGAGCAGCTCAAGGATGCTGCCGATATTGATTTTCCGGGAGCCGCCAAAGATAGAAGTATAATCGAAAAGTATATCAAACACTTCAACGACAGTGAGTATGACGGGATCATGGTCGTCAATCTTCTTTATAGCCCCGGCATGCGTGTTGTTCAGGCATTCAAGAATAACCGGCTTCCTGTTTTGATTGCCAATATTCAGCCGCTTCCTACGGTTACGCAGGATTGGGACTGGAAGAAATGCACAACCAATCAGGGTATACATGGGATTCAGGATACCTCGAATATGTTGATGCGCCTGGGACTTAAGCCTGAAATCATTACGGATGACTGGAAATCAAATAACTTTTTCGATTTCTTCGCTGACTGGTCATCAGCCGCATTTACGGCTGCAGCCTTGAAGAAAAGCCGTGTTTCTATCATCGAAAAAATGCAGGGAATGGGCGATATCATGGGTGATGAAGTTGCTTTTTACCGTGTTTTCGGAATAGAAGTCAACTATGATGGACTTGGCGAAGTCGTTAAGTGCTTCGAGACGGTATCGGAAGAAGAGATTTCTGCCTATATCGAAATAGACAGGCAGAATTTTGAAATAGATCCGTCACTGACGCAGGAGAATCACCGCTATGCAGCTAAATTACAGCTGGCTTTTGAGAAATTTTGCGAGAAATACAAGTATGACGGCTTTACGGCTAATTTTAATGTATTTAAAGAAGACGGAAGAATAAGGCAGCTGCCGATTCTCGGCGCAAGCAATATGCTGGCAAAGGGATATGGGTATTCAGCCGAAGGGGATGTGCACATTCTGGCTTGTACCCTTATGGGTCATCTTATCTCGGAGAACCCGCACTTCACGGAAATGTATTCCCTGGACTATGAAAGAGATGCTGCTATGCTGAGCCACATGGGAGAGGGTAACTGGAAAGTAGCCCGTAGGGATCGCCCTATCAAGCTCATTGACCGTCCTCTGGATATCGGAGACCGAGACAATCCTCCGACACCCGTATTCAGCGGTGAACCCGGAGAGGCAACTATTATTTCCCTTGTTGCGATAGAGGGAGAAAAATACCGGCTGGTCGCTTCTGTCGGAACCGTCCTCGATACAGCTGAAATTCCCGGTATGCTCATGAACTACACTTTCTTTACCCCGAATACCGGAATCCGTTCGGCAATGGATGGGTGGCTAAGAAATGGCGGGACTCATCATCAGGTTATGTTTGCAGGCAATCAAATGAGAAAATTCAAAATGCTTTGTGACGTCCTCAATATTGAATTCGTAGAAGTGTAATTTGAAAATATTATTCTGATAGTATGACGGACAACTTAGAAAGATTCCCCGTTTGCCATGGGGAATCTTTCTTCTTTTAGGCAAACACAAAACTTCATGTAAATTCATTGATCAAAATTGAATCACGAGGCTCATTCAAATTCTGAGCGAATAAGGTGTGATATGTCAAAATTAGTAAAAACAAATCTTATGATAAATATATCGAAACTATATTATGAAAATAATTACGATCAGAAAATGATCGCTAAAAAACTTAACCTGTCACGACCGTATGTTTCCAAACTTTTAACACAGGCGAAGGAGGAGGGTCTGGTTACTGTCCAGGTGCATGCTCCAAATGAATATGAAACTAGTCTTGAATCAGAAGTCCGAATGCGTTTTGGACTGCGGAAAGTAATTGTTGTACCAGATGGTCTTATTGCCAACACTGTTAACCGAATTGCTGTCGAAGCAGCAAAGTATTTGAACAGCATAATTAAAGACAATGACATTATCTCAGTTTCCTGGGGCAGCACACTTTACAAATTCAGTTTGAATTTAGCACCCAGATCCGATTTAAAGAATATTTCCGTAGTTCAAGGAAGCGGCGGTATCAGCCAGATTTCCAAAAATATATATGCTGCTGAAATCCCAAAGAAAATTGCAGATGCTTTTGGCGGCATTCCGTATATCCTCCCATTACCGGCTATTGTCGATAAAAAAGAGACCAGGGATATGATAATTAAAGATAGTAATATTGCTCAGATTATGGAACTTTCCAGACGTGCAAATATTGCAATTTTTACAATGGGATATTTTGGTAAGGAATGTGCCCTGGCAAGAGCTGGATATCTGAGTGAAAACGAAATCCTGCAACTGGAGATGAACGGTGCGGTCGGCGACATTTTTACCCGGCTGATAACCTCTGAAGGGGAAATATGTGATGCAGATCTTGATAACAGAACCATCGCGATTGAATTCGACGACCTGAAGAAGAAAGATTATCGCATAGGCGTTGCCTGTGGGAGTGAAAAGGAGAGGGGTGTAATAGGAGCGATTAAGGGCGGATTGTGCAATGTACTTATCACTGATGAAACTACTGCTATAAAACTTATGGAGGATTGACATCCGCGGAAACTTTTAACAAATCAAAGTGACTGTGGATAAACAGGAAACAAAATAAAACCTGTTGGGAAAACTTCTTACAAATTATTTCCTGAAAAAAGTCTTGGATTTTCGAATATGAAGAGCAGATACTTGTGACAATTTGGTTAAATATTTACAGTATTATTCTTCAGCTCGCAAATGGAAAAATATCCCGGTTCTACAAAGTTATATAGGAGGAATTATCAGATGGCAAGGAAGATTAGAGTTGGCCTTTTAACCATAGGAGATGGCCGTAATTTTTTAAAAAGCAAACTTGATCCGATCAATGACCGTTATCAAAAGAAGGTCAAAGAAGCACTTGAAGAGCAGGGTTTTGATGTTGTAAGTGCTGGTAAAGTCATTGATAGCAACAAGCTCGCAGTTGAATACGGAAAAATGATGAGAGCCGAGGATGTAGATGCTGTTGTTGTTAATTACTGCGTATGGGCGTGGCCATCCTATGCAAGAATGGCAGCACAGTTTTGTCCCCAGCCTGTGATTATGTTTTCCAATTATTTCGAAGAAAAACCTGGTCTTGTAGGTATGCTGGCCGGTGTCGGGTCTCTTGACCAGGCAAATTTCCCGTATCTCAAACTATATGGAGATATCGATGATGCCAAAATACTCGGAAAACTAAAATCTTATATCGAAGGAATTTCCGCTTACAATCGACTTAAGGGAATGACTTATGTCGGCATCGGCGGCCGTTCAATCAATATTGATACGACAGTAGCCGATCCGGCAATGTGGATGAAGAAATTTGGTATCGATGTGGATAGTATTGATCAGATGGAGCTGGTTCGCCGGGCTGAAATTATACAGAAAGAAAAGCCTGAACTAATTGATACGGCTGTCCTATATCTTAAGAAAAATACAAAGGGATTCAAATGGCTGGATCCCAAGCCGGATAGTTCCTATAGCCTAACTGAGGAATCTGTAAGAAAGGCTGTCAGCCTCTATTATGGCATGGTCGATCTCATTAATGAATTCGATTACGATTTTTGCGGAATTAAGGGACAGCGCGAACTTACCGAGCACTATGTTACATCAGATATTGCCGAGGCTTTTCTTAATGACTATTATGCTCCTGACGGAACAACTCATGATCCGATAGCCTGTGCAACGGAGGCGGATATGGATGCTGCCCTGACTATGAAAATCATTAACCTGATTTCTGGTCAGCCGGCGCTGTTCGCAGACATAAGAAATTATTATAAAGACGAGGATTTCTGGGATTTGTGCAATTCAGGTGCGCATGCCACCTACTTTGCCGGTGCCAGTAAAGATCCCGCTGTGAATCTTGCCAATGTTGAATTCAGACCAGAAGGTGACTACTACACCGCAGGCGGTCCTTCTGTTTATCACATTGCAAAACCTGGAGCAGTAACACTTGCCCGCCTTACAAGAAAAGACATAACCAATTACCGTATGGTAGTGATGACCGGCAAATTTTTTAGTATGGGTGCGGAGAAGGATGAAGAATATGCCTGTAAGTGCCAGGACAACTGGCCGCATGCATTCGTAAAGATGAACCATACAATCGATACATTCATACAGGAAGTTAACTGCAACCATATCCATGGTACTTATGGCAACCATGTAGATGCTTTACAAACGTTCTGCAAAGCAGCGAATGTTGAGTTCGTACTTCTTGATGGCAAGTAATTACCGTACCTCCATCCCCGGAAGCTTTGCCGACCGCAATTTTTCTGCTATTAATACTGCATCCATGTCAGGGCATATTGTAAACGTACCGCAGCCACAATGTTCTTATAATGCATCCAAGGCTGGAGTTATACAGCTGACGAAATCTTTGGCTGTTGAATGGGCACTTAAAGTGTTCGTGTAAACATTATCAGCCCTGGATATATCGGTGCTGCAATGGTATTGAATTCCAAACTCTTACGCCGTTGAGTGATAGAACAAACCGGAAGGTGAATACTCTTTTTAGGTGTCCGCCTGACAGCCCGGAAGTGGTTAGTGAGCGGCAATTCCGAATCGATGCTCATTCTATCTGCCGTCTTGCTGATAGACCAATTGACTTTGACCGGCAAAATTGCATAATTAAATGGACAAATAAAATAGATAGGAAAGTGTGTGCATCATGGCAATTGTAACTGACAGAAATAAAGTACTCGACATCTATAAGGAAGCAGAACGCAATAGATGGGTTTTGCCCTGCTTCTGCAGTGAAAATCTTACGACAACGGAAGCAATTCTTGCTGCTGCCAAGGAATACGGCGAAGAAATCGGGATAAATGATCTGCCGATTATTGTGGCTATCACCAATCAGTACGATCACCGTACACAATCTGTCTACTATACCCATACCCGTCAATGGGATATTGGTCTAAAGCTCTTTATGGCGGACCTGAAGGTACTAACCGACAAAGGATCTCCATATGAAAACCTCCGTGTAATGATTCATCTCGACCATACACAGTTTGACGATGACAAGGAATTACTGTCCTGGGATATGAACCAATTCTCTTCGATCATGTTTGATGCCTCCAAAATATCGTTTGCAGAAAATATTCGGCTGACACGTCAGTTCGTATTGGAACAGGGTGATAAAATTGTCATTGAGGGAGCCTGTGATGAAATTGTTGATGCAACGGGTACAGACAAGAGCGATCTGACGACGGCCGAAAAAGCTGAAGAATACCTTAAAGGAACCGGTGTGGACCTGATTGTTGCTAACCTTGGCACCGAGCACCGGGCTACCGGCAAAGACCTGCAGTACCATGGTGATTTTGCCAGACAAATCAAAGAAAAAATCGGAATCCGGATAGTTCTTCATGGTGCATCATCTGTTACCTCGAACCAGATCGAACACCTGATCGATGACGGGGTCTGCAAAGTCAATATCTGGACAGCGCTGGAACGCGATGCATCACCCGTTTTATTTGCCGATATGGTCAAAAATGCTGCCAAAGTGGCAGGCAGCGCAGTGGTTGATACACTAAAAGAAGACGGGTTGCTGGGTCCCAATTGCCGGACAGGTGAGAAGTCGTCCATTCAATTCTTCACAACAGAATATCGCCAGGGCATTATTTTTAATCAAATGAAAATAATGGTAAGCGACTATTTGAGGCTGTGGTACAAATAACGAGCCCAATACCTGACACGAATAAATAGACAGCCTTTATGATTTCTAATTATCGCCTTATATATTTATATGATATATAAGGCGTTAGTATTTTCTGATTTATCCATATATTCATAATATTAAACGATGACTTTTCCCGGAATTTGCATGGAAATTTTCGATTTGCCGTCAAAAGCTTAGAAATTTCTTATGATTTAGCAAGTATTTGCATGTTATAATTCTTTCGTGCAATAATCCTTTCTGTTATATGGGAATATACCGATACCCGAATAATTACAACACAAAATGGCCGTTAAGACCGTTCTATATTGGACGTTTATTAATCAGTGCTTCCAGCGGTATTCCCAGACGTAAATATAATATGAGAGGAAATTACTCATGAATGAAATTCAAAAAAAGTACCAGGTTCAGATAGAGCAAATTGTTGAGGCATGCCACAGACTGGCGGAATTAGGCTATGTTACATCTTCCGGAGGAAACCTGTCCATTCGGGTCGAAGAGGATCTTATATGGATAACACCAACTAAAACATCAAAGCGCATAATGAAGTTCGATGATATATGTGCTGTCAATTTGAAAGGCGATATAATATTTGCGCCAAATGGTAAATTTCCGACAAGCGAGACCCCTTTTCATACGCGAATCATGAAGAAGCGCCCGGACGTTACAGTAGTCATACATGCTCATCCTCCCGTCATGACAGGCTTTGCAATTGCGAACTCGGATTTGCTTGCCAAACCGGTGCTGCCTGAACCGATTATGGAGGTTGGTCCTGCGCTGATCGTTAAATATGCAACACCGGGCAGTGAAGAACTGTCCAAAGAATTTGAAGCCGTGATTGACGACAGCAACTGCTTCCTTATGGAGAATCATGGGGTGGTTTTATGTGGAACTACCGATATTTTTGAAGCAGTTGAACAATTTCAAATGATGGAATGTATGGCCGTTTCGGTCATAACAGCGCTTCAGCTTGGCAATTACAAGACAATTCCGGAACATTATTTTAAAGATATGGATCATGTTATTGCCCAACGCAACGTGGCAATACCGGGTGCAAAGGGCAAGTATAACTCTGCTACTGAACTTTTTAAAATCAGCTGAATAATACGAATGGGAGGATATGAAGATGCCAAAATACAGCATAGGTCTTGATTATGGAACGTTGTCCTGCAGAGCGCTTCTTGTTGATGTCGCTGACGGCCGGGAAATAGCATCAACAGTTTTTGAATATCCGCATAAAGTTATAGATACACTGCTTCCTGACAGCAATATCAAGCTCGGTATGAATTGGGCGCTGCAGCACCCGGCTGATTGGCGGCAGGCTATTTCCGAAGTAATTCCATCCGTGCTTTCGAAGTCTCAGGTAAATGCTGAAGATATTATAGGAATCGGAGTTGATTTCACTTCCTGTACGATATTACCTGTCGATCGGTTTGGTGAACCGCTTTGTTTAAAACCGGAGTGGAAAAATCATCCCCACAGCTGGCCGAAACTTTGGAAACATCATGCTGCGCAAAAGGAAGCAAACCGAATAAATCAGGTTGCCGACAGCCGCGCAGAGGCGTTTGTGTCCCGCTATGGCGGCAAACAATCTTCCGAATGGGAAATAGCAAAAGTACTGCAGATCCTCAATGACGATCCGGCTGTATATGATGCGATGGACCGGTGGATTCAAGGCGGCGACTGGGTCGTCTGGCAGCTGACCGGTCTGGAAAGACGGCAATTGAGCACGGCAGGATTCAAAGGAATCTGGAGCAAAAAGGATGGTTATCCGGATAAGGCTTTTTTCGCGGCACTGGATAAAAGATTGGAGAACTATGTCGAGGAAAAACTGACACCGGCCGATACGCTGCTGCCGCTGGGCAGTCTGGCTGGCGGACTCACAGAAAAAATGGCCGGGATTACCGGTCTTAAGCCTGGGACTCCGGTATCTGTTGCCGACCTTGATGCACAAGTGGCGCTGCCTGCTTTGGGAATTACCGAGCCGGGAAGAATGCTTTTAATTATTGGAACCTCCGGGTGTAATATAATGCTTGCTAAAGAAGAGCGCCCTGTTCCCGGTGTAGCCGGGATTGTTGAGGACGGCGGAGGCTATCCCGGACTATTCTGCTATGAAGCAGGACAGAATGCGGTCGGCGATCTTTTTGACTGGTTTGTCCAGCGGTGCATGCCGGCGGAATATGCCAATGAGGCACTTGAGAGAAAGATCAGCCCTCATCAGCTGCTGCGTGAAAAGGCATCGGTTAAAAAGCCCGGTGAGACAGGACTTTTAGCACTTGACTGGTGGAACGGCAATCGATCAATTCTGATGGATGCGGATCTCACGGGAGTCATGGTGGGTATGAATCTTCATACCAAACCGGAAGATATATACCGCACACTGCTTGAAGCGACCGCTTTTGGCCAGCGGGTCATTATGGAGGCGTTTAAAGAAAATAATGTTCCGGTGTACGAACTGGTTTGCGGCGGCGGCATTGCTGCTAAAGATGAATTCATGATGCAGATATATGCAGATGTAATGAATATGGAGCTGAAAATCGCCAGATCGTCACAAGCTCCTGCACTCGGCGCGGCTATTTTTGGAGCGGTTGCAGCGGGTAAAGACGCCGGCGGATATGCAAAACTGGAAGACGCCGCCAAAAAAATGGGCGGTGTCAGAGAAAAAACATATAAACCAATTCCGGAAAATGTTCTTATCTACGACCGGATCTACACAGAATATAAACGTCTGCACGATTATTTCGGCAGAGGTGAGAACAATGTCATGGAGAGATTGAAGAACATACAGAATAACAAATAAGCAGGCGCAGGTAGATATTCATGGCAGTTATATTGGGAATTGACTTAGGGACTTCCAGTGTCAAGGCAATGCTTTTTGATACGGACCGCGGTGTGCTGGATTTTGCGGCCCAATCGTATGACGTCAGTTTTCCTGCAGCGAATTGTGCTGAACAATCTCCGGATATCTGGTGGCATGCAGCAGTAGATATCCTGCTTCAATTGAAGCAGCGGCAGAAACAAGCTTATGAATCAATAAAAGCAATTGGTTTTTCGGGCCAGATGCACGGATTGGTTGTTGTTGATCGGCCAGGTAATTTTTTGAGGCCTGCCATTATCTGGCTTGATCAACGCTCCAACAGGCAGTTGGAGAAAATAAACAGAACCATTAAACAGGAAGATATCATGAATATCATGCATAATCGGCCTTTTACCGGGTTCGCGTTTCCTTCTTTGCTTTGGATTCAGGAAAATGAGCCGGATGTATTTTCAAAGATATATAAAATCCTTATGCCCAAGGACTATATCCGCCTCAAAATAACAGGGGAATTCGGCACAGACGTATCAGATGCTTCGTCCGCAACAGGATTTGATGCTGCTAAAAGAGACTGGGCGTGGGACATTCTTGATAAGATGAATTTACCGCGTTCCATTTTCCCTGCCTGTCATGAATCCATTGCGATTGCGGGGACTGTTACAAGACGGTGTTCGGAAGAGACCGGCCTTCCGGAGGGGATACCGGTCATCTATGGTTCAGGTGATCAGCCCGCTCACAGTGTCGGGACCGGAGCTGTACAGGAAGGCCTCATCGTTTCAAATATCGGTACCGGCGGAGAATTATCGGCCTATTCCAAAGTTGATACATTTGATTCGAAAATGCGGATACACACATTCTGCCATGCGATCGATCATGCATACACGATATTCGGCGCGCATCTGTGCAGCGGTATGTCGCTGAAATGGCTTAAAAACAGTATTCTCCATCTGGATGATTTTCGATTGTTGGATACAATGGCAGAAAAGACAGCCGCAGGAAGTGATGGTTTGATATATTTACCTTACCTTGCAGGCAGCCGCACTCCTCAGATGGATGCAAATGCAAAAGGTCTTTTCTTCGGGATGAATTTAAATCATGAACGGCGGCATTTTGTCCGGGCGGTTATGGAAGGCGTTGTTTTTGATCTTAAGGAGTCTCTGGATATATTTGATGCGCTGCATATTTCCAGCAGCAAAATCATTGCATGCGGCGGCGGTGCAACAAGTACGGTGTGGCTGCAGATCCAGGCAGATATTTTTGGCCGCAGCGTTCAGGTCTGCAAAGAGAAAGAACAAGCTTGCCTGGGTGCCTGTATACTGGCCGGTGTCGGAACCGGGTTGCTGGATAACGTACAGAATGCGTGCAATCAATATATTTCCATGGAAGATAAAATTTATTTTCCGAATCTTAACAACAAGGAGCTGTATTCTGAAAATTATGAAAAATATAAAAAACTATATGGAAGAGTTTCCGATTTGTTTTAGAAACAGAAATCAAATACAAAAAAATTGTTTCTGACAAGAAAAATACAATAAAAAATGAAGGGTATCGTTCATAAATGATTTAACTTTGCCTGATAAAATTTGGACATGGCCAGTGGTATAATACAAACATAATTTTGATTTGCATCTAAGAATTGCAGGCGCATTTAGGAGTACTTGGAGGTTGATCTGTGTTAAAGGTTATTATCGTTGATGATGAGAAAAGAATTTGCCAGCTGATCAGGCGACTGATTGACTGGGAGAGCATAGGTCTTGAGGTTATCGCTGAAGCATCAGACGGTAATGCCGCATTTAATCTGATCAGTAAAGAGAATCCTGATATTGTTATATCGGATATACGCATGCCAGGTATGGATGGATTGGAAATGATAGAAAAATTACGCGCCGTGGATATTACACCTGCTTTTATTCTCATCAGCGGCCACAAGCAATTTGAGTATGCCCATAATGCAATTAAACAAGGTGTCGAAAATTATCTGCTTAAGCCTATCAATAAACAGGAATTGATGGAGAACCTGATTATAATCAGAGATCAGATTCTTGAAAAGAAAGGCGATCTGGAAGAGAAAATTCTGATTAAAAACAAACTTGATATGAGTGTTTCCAAAGTCAGGAAGCAGATTATTGAGGCTTTACTGGTTAATCCGGAAACCATTACATCATTGCATCTTCACGAAATTAATGAAATATATATGATGAATCTTAAACCTGGATATTTTCAGATTGCTGTTCTGAAACCTGAGATCAAGCAAGCCCTTGAAATGGCTCAGATTGATCAGGGAATAAGAAAGATGGAAGCCTTTTTTGTTAAGGAAATTGCAAATGTTTGTATTGAAGTTGAATCTCTTCGAACCAAGCATGAGATTGTTTGTTTGTTGAACTATGAAGACAGCGATCTTTTCATGATACGGCTTAAAGAGACGTTTTCTGAGCTTCAGACACGTTTTGCCGATTACTATATGCTTACTCTTGGATTATCTAAGAAGTGCACTGATTTTCGTGATATATCAGTGCAGGAAGGTTTTGCAGCAATCAGGTATTCCCTTATCAAAGGGAAAGAACACATTATTGACAGTTCTAAAATCCAAATTCCAAACCGTAGTGTACTGACAGAAGAAATGAGCCGTAATCTGCGGAACCTGTTTGGAATTTCGGATGTTGAAGGCATTAAAGAATATTTCTCTCAACTTCGCACGCTTTATCTTCAGGACAATAATAACCCTGATAATATGTACCGCGAAATGATTAAAATATTCGAAATTCTGATAGATGCACTCAAGATACTATATAAGAACGAAGCGATTAACATTACCCTCGAAGAGCTGATTGATAGACTGGAACAGGCCAAGACATTAATGAGTCTGCTTGATATAACCCAGGAAGAAGTTTGCTTTCATATTGAGGAATATATCAAAATTCGGTCAACCAAAGACACAAGGTATATACGTATTGCAAAACAGTATGTTGCGGAACATTACAGCCAGAATATCAGTCTTGAAGATATCGCTGAACAGGTTCATATGAATTCAGTCTATTTCAGTGTGATGTTCAAAAAAGAAGCAAACATTAATTTTAGTGATTATCTTGCCGATTTCCGGCTGTCAAAAGCTAAGGAACTTCTCAAGAATTCTTCGATCAGCATTTCTGAGGTGGGTGCACTTGTAGGATATAAAGATCCTAAATACTTTAGTAAACTATTCAGTAAAACCGTTGGTATTAAGCCTTCAGATTATCGGAAATTATTTGTTTGAGAAGGAATAGGTATGCAAAAGACAGTGAAAAATGAACAGGCAATTTTAAACAGAGAATATAAAACGAGTGAGTATATGGCA
Source organism: Eubacteriales bacterium (assembly GCA_037143795.1). GTDB lineage: Bacteria > Bacillota > Clostridia > Saccharofermentanales > Saccharofermentanaceae > Firm-13. Next base: position 57,333 of record JBAWXZ010000016.1, read on the forward strand.
ATTCCTATCGTGTTTTGCATTGGGATTGAAATCTATCTGATCTGGAGGCTGTTTCAGATAGATGACTCTTCTATGATGCTCTATCATGTTATAGCTCTGGTACTGATTGCTGTCGGTCTTTTTCAATATGTTAAGAAAGCATATATCAGCATTAGAAGGCTCGAACGCGGTATTGTCGATGGGGAAAGCTTTACAGAACATGATAATAATTTATCCCGTGCCTTTAATCAGATCATAGTTGAAAAGGTCAAAGAATCAATGGATCGCGAGTATGCAGCACTTATATGCAAAAAACAGGCTGAAATCAATGCTCTGCAGAGCCAGATCAATCCTCATTTTTTGTATAATACATTGGATTCAATCCGCGGACAGGCGCTCATAGACGGAGCCAACGAAATTGCAGATATGACAGAAGCTTTGTCAGTCTTTTTTCGATACAGTATCAGTCACAAGAATGTTGTCGTGTCACTTGCTGAAGAGCTGAAAAACGTTGATAATTATATGATTATTCAACAATTCAGGTTTTCCAATAAATTTGATGTCATTAAAAAAATAGATACCGATTCCGATATTTTGGACTGCAGACTGCCCAAAATGACATTGCAGCCAATTATTGAAAATGCGATCTACCACGGACTGGAACTCCTTGAGCAAAGGGGAACATTAGTTATCCGCATTGCAATTACCGATCAGCGATTGCTGATTCATATCACAGATAATGGCATGGGGATTGAACCGGCGGATCTGATGCGTATTAATGAAGCGCTGGCAAAAGACATCAATTTTTTCTCGCCGGAAGAGCCCAAAAAGGGAAACGGAATAGCACTGAAAAATGTAAATGATAGAATCAAACTGTGTTTTGGCAACAATTATGGAATTACTCTTTACAGCACAGTAGGACTGGGAACAGATGTAGAGATTGTTCTCCCCCTTGTTAAGGATGAAAACTACAAAACGCAATTTGAGATCAACGAATTTAACGGATGAACGATCATTTCCGCGGATTCATATTGTTGAATATTACAGATTACTATAAAGAAACTGCACATAGTTATTAATACTGTTCTCGCTTTTTTCAAAAATTCTGGAAGATGTTCTTGTGACAATCAAAATTCGATCACACAGCCGCTGGCATTCGGAAAAGTCAGTGGAAATAAGTAAGATGCCCGAACCATTACGAGCCGTTTGATCAATTATTGTATCGAACTCCTCTTTGATTGCAGGACTGTTGCCTGAAGTCAAATCATTTAGAATCATTATTTTAGGATTCGTGGCAATCCACCTGTAAAGCATAGTCTTTGTGAAACCCCATTGACTGCGCTGCTGGATATCATCAGCTGAGAAATGGACAGACAGCTGTTCAGATACAAAATCATACAGGTTTTTCTGGATAACTCCCCAGCGGGATATTTTGGGGAGTGCCTGAAAGAGAAGATTGTCATAAAAATCGAAGCAGGGCAGCAGATCATTCTTACTGTAATTCTCTTTGAGAAGCGCCATACCATACTTAACAGCCTCTCTATAATTGTTTGCTTTGTGTCCGGCAACAATTAATGTCGAGTCGCTTGCGAAGAGAAAACTGTTAATAATTTCCCAGCGGCTGCCGCCTTCCAAGTCAAAAATTCCGAAAACTTCACCGGCATGAACGGTAAATTGAATAGGCCTGTTGTAATTAGAAGGTATGGAAGCATCCAAAACGACTTCTTCCCTGACAGTGGATTTGCGGAATGAATGGGATGAACTGCCATAACCGGCACACATTGACATCAGATGGTCAGCACTGTAATCCTCATGGTACATCGTACCGGCAACCATACCGCCGCGCATGATAATTATACGTTCTGTCTCTCTCAGGATCGGGTCATCCTTGCTGCTGATATAAATAAATGTGACTTGCCTGTTATTTTTGATCAGCCAAACCATATGCATACATTCAGCTACTGTATAATTTTTGGCAATATCATCCAGTATGATGATTTTCGCACCCATTGAAATGCATTTTGCAATTTCCAGCAGATGAGTCTGGGACACTGACAGGTCAGAAATTAAAGTATTCGGGGATACATTGATTTTAATCTGCTCAAGGATTGCCACGGTCTTTGCTGCAGCTGTGTTTGCATTGAATATGAAATTTATTTTAGGCCGTAAGGCAAAAAGATTCTCTGATATAGACAAAACAGGAACGAAATTAGGTGTCATACTTATTTTGAAAATTCCAAGCCGCTGGTTATTCCGGCCATAAATAGTGGAATTAAACAGATCAACTGACTTTTCCTGCAGGTACAGCCTGCCTTCAGTTGCCTGTGACAATCCGGAAATAATATTTGCAAGTGTAGTTTTACCCGAGTTGTGCAATCCGCAGATTCCGAGAAATTCTTCCTGATAAAGATGAAAATTAACCTGTTTAAGATACGATTTGTGATTTTTCTCATAAGATAGATTCTCTATTCGTAACACTTCATGCTTCATTTCGATACCCGCATTACATCTCTTATATTAAATTTCCGTGGGAATTCTATCCGCTGAACATTGATTTTATCGATACGATAATAGCATTAAAGCTGGGCGTTGGGAAGCTTGCAAACGCTTCTTTCATTCCTCTGTTTGACAAATTACATAAATATGGGCGGCAAATTGTATAAATTTTATAGAATTTGCCTAAAATAATACACCAAATATAAATCTAATCTCATTGCCCAAGCGAGTAATCCTTTGTATACTGATCTCGTTGAAAAGAGATTTGCACTGAATTTGTTCGAAAATGTGAAGGGGGTTTACACGGTAGGGCAGACAGTAAAAATCAGAATTATTTGGGGAATGTCAGTCATTATTGCACAAAATTCGAAAATCAAAAAATCAGGAGGTAAATGAATGAAAAAGATCATCGCTTTAGTATTGGCAGCAGCAGTCTCATGTAGCCTATTGGTAGGCTGCGGCGGTGCGGCAGCAACAACAACAGCAGCAACAACAGCAGCAGCCGCCGCTACAACAGCAGCAGCAGCCGTTGATGCAACAACAAAAGCAGCAGCCGAGACAACAAAAGCCGGTACAAAGACATTCAGAGTTGGCATAGCAATGAAAACTTTGAATAATCCCTACTTTGTAGCCCTTGCTGAAAACCTCAAAAAGTATTGCCTGGAAAAAGGTTTCGAAGTCGTAAGTACTCTTGACGCTGGCCAGGACGTATCTAAGGAAGCAGCAAATATTGAGACTTTAATTTCACAGAAAGTTGACTTTATACTGATGGACCCCCAGGATCCCAAAGGCTCTGTAGCTGCTATTGAAGCTGCATTTGCTGCTGGAATACCTTTGATTTGTGTTGATAATGCTCCTGATGAGAGCAGCAACAGAGTTGCTACTATCTATTCAGATAACAAAGCAAATGGTATGGCAGTTGGTAACTATGTCGGTGCAAAATATCTTGTTGGAGAAACAATCAATTCCATCATGATCTCCGGCGAAAAAGGAAATTCAGTTGGTAAAGAAAGAAGAACTGGCCTGATGGCTGGTCTCATTCAGTCCAGAACAAAGATGACAGCTGATGAAGCATGGGCCGCAGCCGTTGTTATGGAACAGGAATTGATCGATAAAGGTTCTGCATATCAGAAAGATGCTGACTTCCATATCCTTGGTCAAGGATGGGGCGGCTGGACTTCAGAAGGCGGACTCCCTGCAGCTGAAGACCTCTTGGTTGCTAACAGCAACGTCAATCTGGTTCTTGGAGAAAACGACAACATGCTCTTAGGCGCTATGACAGCACTTAAGAACCAAGGTCTCGATAAAGTTCTCATCGCTGCAGCAGCTGACGGACAGAAAGAAGCTTATGAGTTAATTAAGGCCAATACTTCTTATGTCGCAACAGGCTTGAATGCTCCTCCTGCGATCGCAGAATTTGCAGTTAACCTTGCAGCATCCATTTTGATCGATGGCGTTGCTCCTTATAGTGTTCCTAAAGTTCAGACAACACCTCCCGCAGCAATAACAATTGACAATGTTGATCAGTATTATGATGCTAACGCATTGTTTTAATCGAAAGACGTAATCAGGATGAATATTTCACACAGCCGTTTCACGTGAGGCGGTTGTGTGAAATTTCCTTAAAGCAAAAGAAAATTTTATTATTCGAACGAACGAACGATGTTGAAAGAAACCGACAATAAATATGATAAATGAAAAGAACAACAATACAGGGGGCAAAAATGGCTAATAAATACAGTGTCGAATTATTAGACATAGACAAGAAGTTTGCTGGTGTTCATGCTCTCAGAGCGGCACATTTACAAATTGAGCCTGGTGAAGTGCATGCCTTAGTCGGAGAAAATGGTGCAGGAAAATCCACATTGATGAAAATTCTTTCGGGTGCTCTTAAAAAAGACAATGGAACAATCGTCTTAGACGGAGAAGAGATTGATATACATTCCCCCAAAGACAGCATGAAGAAGGGTATTTCCATAATTTATCAGGAGTTTATGCTGGCACCCGATTTAACGGTTGCTGAAAATATCTTTATTGACAGACTTACAGAAGGCGGAGCACTTATTAATTGGGCGAAACTCAACAAAAACGCAACTACGCTGCTTACTTCCCTTGGATTTTCCAGCATTAAGCCTACAACAAAAGTTGCCGACTTAAGTGTTGCTTATCAACAGATTATCGAAATATGCAAAGCACTGTCAAGAAATGCAAGGATTTTGATCTTTGATGAACCGACTGCGGTGCTCACATTTTCGGAAATAGAGAAGCTTTTTGGAATTATCCGGACATTAAAGAGTCAAGGGGTAAGCATTATCTATATTACCCACAGGCTGGAAGAAGTATTTTCGATTTGTGATAGAGTTACCGTTATGAAAGATGGCGAATATGTTTCTACTTTTAACGTAGCAGAGACTAACAAAAATAATCTTGTCAGCAAGATGATCGGAAGAGAGCTATCCACATTATTCCCACAAAGAAATTCAAATATTGGAGATGTTATTCTTCAAGTAGAAAATCTTAACGCGGATAAGATAGTGAAAAATGTTACTTTTAATGTTAGAAAAGGTGAAATATTAGGTTTTTCCGGACTTGTAGGTTCGGGAAGAACAGAAACAATGCGTGCAATATTTGGTGCGGATAAAATAGACAGCGGGAAAATTATATACCTTGGCAAAGAAGTTCTGTTTAAATCGCCAAGACAAGCTGTTGCAAACAAGATTGGCTTATTACCGGAAGACAGAAAGAAGCAAGGTGTTTTACTTGGGCAAAGTATAAGAATTAACACAACGCTTACTTCTTTGAAAATAGCCAAAAACAAGCTCAATATTTTAGATAGAAAAGCTGAAATAAAGCGGGTAACGGATATATTGGCACAGTTAAATACGAAATACAATTCGACGGAAGATCCTGTTTCCAGTCTGAGCGGCGGAAATCAGCAAAAAGTTTCCCTGGCAAAGTGGCTTGCAGCGGGCTGCGAAATTATCATTCTTGATGAACCGACCAGAGGTGTTGATGTTGGTGCCAAAATGGAAATTTACAGAAACATAAATGATCTGGCTGCAAAAGGAGTGGCTATCATTATGATTTCATCAGAAATGGTGGAGCTGATCGGTATGTGCGACAGAGTTGATGTTATGAGGCATGGTACTATTGTGGGTGAACTTGATAAGGCTGAGTTATCAGAAATTAACCTAATATCTTTAGCAATGGGAGTGTAAGCAAAAATGGAGAAGACTAAAATCGCAACACAATTAGAAAGAAAGAGTATCGGGAAGTTTTTACTGGAAAACAATACGTATGTCATGTTCATTTGTCTGTTTGTTGTCTGTTCATTGTTATCAAAGGATTTCTTTTCGTGGAGAAATATAGGAAATCTTATCAGACAAAATTCAGCATATACATTTATGGTTATGGGAATGCTATTTGTAATCATTACCGGCGGTATTGACTTGTCAGTCGGTGCGATGGTTGCCCTTGGAAGTGTCGGCTCGGCATATGTTTTAACTAATCTCGGGTTACCGGTATACCTGGCATTTATATTGCCTCTTGCACTTACGACAATATTGGGACTTGTTACCGGGCTTCTTGTATCCTATGCAAAAATGGCTTCATTCGTAGCTTCGCTTGCTATGATGACTATGGCACGGGGGTTGGCGTTAGTTATTGCGAACGGCTCCCCAATTATTGTCCCGAAAGGTTCGATTGAACAAATTGCTACAATTAAGCTAATAAGTGCAACTCCCGAGCTAACAAAAACATTAGGTGAAATTACACCGCTGCTCGGTTTGTTCATACTGATAATCGTTTTAGTATTCTGGTTTATACAGAAATATACATCCTATGGACGTATCATACTTGCAATTGGCAGCAACGAAACAGCTGTAAGATTGGCTGGTATTAATGTCAGGGTTATGAAATCATCCGTTTATGCAATCTCCGGGTTATGTTCAGGATTTGCAGGTATTATCGCTGCTACAAGAACACAGGTTGGTGCACCGGTAGCTGGAATGGGCTGGGAACTTGATGCGATCGCGGCGTGCGTTATCGGCGGTGCAAGCTTAAGCGGCGGTTCCGGTACTGCATTCAAGGCATTAGTTGGTGTATTTGTACTTGCCCTTATTGGCAATATCATGAACTTACTTGCGATTCCGTCTTATCCCCAGGATATTATCAAGGGTGCGATTATTATCTTTGCAGTTCTCCTGCAGACAAAGAGTTTTAAAGACGAATAAAGTGAAACACCATATATGTGGAGGCATAGTAAAATGAACAAAAAAATGACAGCATTACAGGCATTTGCTCCTTTTGATTACAGAATAGAAGAAATAGATATTCCTAAGGTTGAAGCGGGCGAAATCTTAATGAAGGTTCATGGCTGCGGGATCTGCGCCAGCGATACTAAGACATTCCATGGCGGAAAACGTGTATGGGGACAAACTCCCGAGACCCGTTACATCGAAACCCCTGTCACTGCCGGACATGAATTTTTTGGCGAAATTGTTGAATTAGGTGAGGGTGTTGATAATTTCGAAGTAGGCGATTTCATAATTTCTGAACAAATGGTTCCGTGCAATGAGTGCAAGTACTGCAAACAGGGACATTACTGGATGTGCAGACGCCATTACATTCTCGGCTTCAAAAAAGACGCACCCGGCGGGTTTGCGCAGTACTGCAAAATCGGCAGGAATGGCATTAATCACAAACTCCCGAAGAACTTTCCGGTAGAACTTGGATCCATCATAGAACCTTATGCATGTGCTATGCACGCCGTTGAAAGAGCTAATATCAAACATACAGATGTTGTTGTTATCAGCGGCCTTGGATGCATAGGACTGGCAATGGTTACTATTGCCAAAAAACTTTCACCGGCCATAATTATCGGGCTCGATATCAGACAGAACAGACTTGATAAAGCAATTGAATTCGGTGCCAACTATGTTTTCAACCCGATGGAGTGTGATGTCGCTGCTGAAATCAAGAAACTGTCTGATGGATACGGATGTGATGTGTATATTGAAGCATCCGGAAGTGAAAAGAGTGTCGCTCAGGGTCTTGACTCAATCGCTAATCTGGGAAGATATGTTCAGTTCGGAATATTTGCTGACAAAATTTCTGCCGACTGGAACATAATCGGAGATACAAAAGAAATCGATATTCTCGGATCACACCTTGGGCCGTACTGTTACAAAGCAGTTATCGAAGGTATGATTGACGGATCGATCAAGACCAATGGAATCGTTACCCATACATACAACCTTAAGGATTGGGCAGCTGCTTTTGAAACAGCAGAAAAGGATCCGACATCCATTAAAGTTACAATCGTCCCTTAGTGTTTTCTCCTCCAAAATAATAGGATTGGGTCAAATACTTTATTGTATCTGACCCAATTCTATTATTTCCTGCAGTATATGAACACGAATTGACTAGAATCAGGGAGAAAAAATGACACAATTTGAATTAGCACAGATGTTAGATGTTACTTTGGTCAGAAACAACAACACAATCAAAGAAATCGATGATCTGATAAAGAATGCAAAACAATATGATTTTGCCTGTGTGTTTACACTGCAGTGCTATTTACAGCATGTGCATGATGCCTTGCTAAATGATACCACCCATGCAGGGGGCGTTATCGGATTTCCTTCAGGTGGGGAACTCACGGAAGTCAAGCTTTTTGAAACACATTCCAATATTGCATCCGGCGCTGACGAGTTGGATATGGTTATCAATATCGGTTGGTTATTAAGCCGGAATTATGATGCCGTTTTAGATGAGATAAAAAGAATCAAGGACATAGCACAGGAAAAGCCTTTAAAATGCATTATTGAGATTTCCTGTCTGGATGAGTACTTTGCAAAAAAAGCTTGCGAACTGGTTCTGAAGTCCGGTGCCGATTATGTTAAAACCGGAACCGGCTGGTTCGGACCGGCAACAATTGAACAAATCAAACTGATTAAATCGGTTGTCGGCAGCGATATCTATATTAAAGCGGCCGGCGGCATTCGTGATCTGGAAACGGTTGAACGCTTCAAAGCAGAAGGTGTTCACAGAATGGGTATCAGCTTAAAAAGTGCGATAGATATCATGTCACAGGTGAACTAAATAACTAACCACTTACAAAGCAATTTTTAATGACGAAAATTGTAATTATGAAGCAGATACAAATAGGAGGAAACATGGCGAAAACAAATACTCTACTCATGTCTGTCGATTTAGGAACAACTTTTATTAAAGTTGGGGTCTATACGCTGGATAGCCGCTGTATCGCTTCCGCAGGTTCAAAAGTTAATAGCGAAACCCCCGCGCCGGGTATTTTTATACAAAAAGGCGATAATATATTTAACGCTGTTGTGGAAAGCATGAAATCAATCAGCGAAAAGCTGGGAAATCAGGTACATGATGTATCTGCGATCGCATTTACAGGGCAAATGTCAGGATTTATGGGAGTTGATAAAGATTGGAATGACATTACAACCTGGTCCTGTTCGCTGGATAACCGGTATATGCCATATGCGGACAGGCAGATTGCGGATCTGAAAGAAGATTTTTGGACTATTTGCGGAACGAATGCACCGCAGATGGCGCCAAAATACGAGTGGTTCAAAACGGAATTTCCGGATCAGTCTAAAAAAATCGCAAAATTTGTAATGATCAGCAGCTATGTTGTCGGCAGACTGGGTGATGTTCCCATTGAAAAAGCATCTATCGACAGATCTTACACACAATGGACTGGCCTTGCAGATGTTAAGAACGGAATCTGGTCTTCCAAATTATGCGAAGCTGTAAAAATGGACGCTGAGCATTTGCCTGATATCGTCAATTCAAATCATATTTGCGGAACTTTATCCCGGGCGATTGCAGATATTACAGGATTCAAAGCTGGCATCCCGCTGGTTTCCGGTGCCGGGGATAAAATTGCAGGATGCCTGGGGTCAGGGGTTGTTAATAACGGTGACCTGATATTGGAAGCATCTTCATACGGCGCATTAAGCTGCTGTACTGATGAATTCAAAACGGAGATGAAGACCCGAAGGGTCGATATAGTCCCGTCTGCAATTCCCGGTCAATTTTTCGCGATGAATTTCATTGCAGGCTCAGGAATCACGCTGGATTGGTACTTGAAGACATTTTATGAGGATGATAAACGTTCTGTGAGCAGCATATTTCAGGAAGTCGACAGCAAAGTTAACGCAATTAAGCCAGGATGCGATGGATTAATGGCTATCGGTTTGCTGGGCGGAAGCTGTATGCCTCTGGATGGTGCCTTGAGAGGCATGTGGATGGGCTTTAACTGGAGTCATAAGAAAGAGCATTTTTATCGTGCACTGCTGGAAAGTTATAGTTATGATTTTGCCCTTACAGCAAAATGTATGGAGGAAGTATATCCGGATTACAGGATGGATAAAGTCAAAGTCATTGGCGGCGGAGCAAAATCCGATGTGTGGACGCAGATTAATTCCGATGTAATAGGCAAAACCTTTCAAAGCCTGGACAGGGATGATGTGGCATTATGGGGGGCTGCAATCATCGCCGGTAATGCGATAGGTGCTTTTGATGATATGAAAACAACTGCCTTAAAGCATGCCAATGTTAAGAAAGAGTATTACCCGGACAATAATATGACGCAGAAATATTCGCCTTATGTCTCTTTGTATGAAAAATATACCGTGGAGCTGCACCCGTTTTATAAACAGATCCAGGACTGCAGTGCAATCAGTTCCGGGAAAGAGGAGTAGTCTCATGATCCCAGAAAAATTGCATGTCGTTTTGTGCGGTGTTGGCAAAATAGGAAGAGGCATTATCGCAAAATCCGTTTTGAGTGCGGGGCATTCCTTAACGATGCTCGATGTCAGCACGGAACTGGTCGGCCTTCTGCGCGATGCCGGTTCTTATACCGTTCAATCTATCGATAACGATGTCAATTACTGCGACACGGTGTCCGGATACAATATATTCATGATGGATTCCCGGGAGGGCAGAATATCCATCTGCGAGGCAGATTTGATTTTTACTGCAGTCGGTGTCAACAATCTGTTTTCATTGATGAAGATAATAACACCCTTTTTATTGGAACGCATTACACTGGGTAAGCCTCCGGTTGACATCATATTCTGTGAAAACATGGTCGGAGTCAGTAAATATATCTCTGGTATCCTGCGAAAAAAACTTGCTGCAGATCCGGCGGTTTTCAAAGGCCGAGTCGGTTTTGCAGGAGGCAGCGTCGGTGTTGTCGTTCCTCCGCCGACCGACCCGCTTCATCTTGTGAAAGGACCTTATGAGGATATACACATTGAAGAAAAAGCCCTGATCACAGATATTAGGATTCCTCATTTTGTTCCTGTCAGCAATTTTGAACTTTGTATCCGTGAAAAACTGTATATCTATAATATGGCACATGCGCTTGTGTCCTATCTGGGCTGGATGCTGGGATATGAATATGTTGATCAGGCCTTTATGGCACCTGAAATCATCGGGGATGTCAGATCTGCCATGAATGACGTGGCACATGCACTGGCCAACGAGTACAATGTTCCCTTCGATGAGCTGGCCGAGGTTGCTGCCGATATTGAAACACGCATATGCAACAAGCAGATTCGCGACACAATTGTACGTATCGCAGAGGACCCTGTACGCAAATTGAGCCATAATGACCGGCTTGTCGGAGCTTATTTATTAGCACAAAATAACGGGATCGAATGTGAGGCAATACTTAAGGGCATTGCGGCGGGCTTCCTGTTTTCAGAACCTTCAGACCGCGCTTCTTTGCAGATTCAAAAGGCTATTAAGGAACATGGAATACGTGACACGGTCATTAAATATACAGGCTTGCATGATGAATCCGTTATTTCCAGTATTTTATCGCATTATGAATGTTATAAATTGGAATAAAGAAAAACATTGCGCTGCGTACAGCAGTCCTAATCCGCAAGCATAACTTCAATACCGGATTCATGGAGCATCTTTTGCTGTTCCGCGGAAATATGTCTGTCGGTTACCAGTATATTCATTTCACGCAGTTCTGCGATTCGCATAAAACTGGTTCGTCCGATCTTCGAGCTGTCACACAGTAAAATAGTTTCTCCGGAGATTCGGATCAGTTCTCTTTTTACCTCTGCGGTTTCAATATTAGGTGTAGTGATTCCTGAATCAACCGATACGCCATTGGCAGCAATAAAAGTTTTATCAACACGAATGCCGGCAAGGGCGGACATGGACTGAGCACCAAAAGTGCAGTGAAAATTTCGGCGCACTGTGCCGCCTATCATGATTACAGTAGTATTTTCCTGTTTTTCCAAAATCAGGGCTATATTGAGATCATTTGTTACAACAATCAGGTCCTTTTTGCCGGAGAGTAGTTTGGCTAATTCCAGAGTTGTAGTACCCGTATCCAGCGAAATGGTATCACCATCATCAATAAGTGTTAAAGCCAATTTTGCAATTGCCTTTTTTTCTGCCAGATGCAGAACTTCCTTTTCTTCCGGCATATGTTCAAAACTGATTCGATCGGGACTGATTGCGCCGCCGTGCGTACGCTTCAGAAGCCCGTCATCCTCAAGTGCCTGAAGATCATTGCGAATTGTCCCTGACGACGACGAAAGGTATTCGCTCAGCTCATGTACAGTGACTTTCTTTTTCTTCTTAATAAGATCCAGGATTAGTAGTTTTCTTTCTTCTGCGAACATTCTTCCCACTCCTGATCTCCGTACCGCAAGCAGCATGCACCAAAAAGCCATAGCCTTTTAACTCGTTTTGCCTTTGAAAACCGGATTCATCCGTTAAATAATACTGTTTTATTTTAGCATACGAAAATACTTAAATCAATAATGAACGAATGCTGAAACAAATAATACAACAAAAAAAAACAGAACAACGCATAAAAAATTCACAAAACGAGAGGAAACAACAATTAATTACAACTAATCCCTTTTCATATGACAATGTACGTGCTATAATCACCTCAAATAACAATTTTCTCGTTAACCGATTCATAATTCATCAAAAGGAGAATTAGCAGTGAATAAAAATCTTGGAGTTTGCTTGATAGGTGCTGGACGTGCCGGACTTATTCATGCAGTAAATTTTCGCAAATCAGTCCCTGGTGCTTATCTGGCTGCTGTTGCAGATCCCTTTCAGGATGCCTGCCTCAATGCCTGCAAAGAACTTGATATCGACCGTTATTATCTCGACTACCACGATGCGCTGCAGGCGCCTGACATTGATGCCGTAGTTATCGTAGCGCCCACGTCACTCCACTGTGAAATGGTAGAGGCAGCGGCAGCGGCAGGGAAACATGTTTTTTGCGAAAAACCAATGGCAATGAATGAAGCGGAATGTGACCGGATGATTGCTGCCTGCGCCAGTGCCAAAGTCATTTTGCAGATTGGGTTTATGCGCCGCTTTGATGACAGCTTCATGCTTGCTTATGACGCAGTGCAAAGAGGGGATATCGGCGATGTGGTTATGGTTCGATCCAATACACGCGGACCGAGCATACCAATGAAATGGACGTATGACTTAAAGAAGAGCAATGGTCCTCTGGCAGAAGTTAATAGTCATGATATCGACTCGCTTCGCTGGTTTACTGGAAGCGAATATGAATCCGTTTACGCAATCGCCGGTAATTATCGCTGCCCGGAAGCGCGCGAGGAATACCCCGACTATTATGATAATGTGTCCATGATCGCCCGGTTTAAAAACCAGATGCAGGGTATGATTGATGGCGCAGTATCTGTAAATTATGGTTATGATTCACGCGTTGAAATTCTTGGGACACATGGCTGTATCTATCTCGGGGAAATGAAGGATAAACGCATATCGATTGTTACACATGCCGGTGTGGTCCAGCCGGTGCAGAACAGCTGGAGAACCCTTTTTGTTGATGCATACCTGAAAGAAGATATACATTTTGTCGACTGCATTCGTGAGAACAGCACACCAAAGGTTACAGGGGTTGACGGTAAGATGTGCGTCAGCGCAGTCACCGCCGGTAATCTTTCCATTGTTGAAAAAAGAATCGTTACTCTTTAATGGATTTCGGCACAATTTGACATAAAGAAAGAAGGTAATTTTAAATGTTGGCAGGAAAATTATTTGGGAAAGAAGATCTGCGCGTTGTTGAGGTACCGGTCCCGGAAATCTCAGACCAGGAAATGCTGATCCGTGTTAAAGCAGCGGCTATTTGCGGCACAGATGTCAGGATGATTTTTAACGGGGCTGCAGGGGTATCCGAGGAGCATCCGCTGACCCTTGGCCACGAATTTGCAGGAATAATCGAGAAACTTGGATCAGCTGTTCCCGACACATATAAAGTTGGACAGCGGGTTGCCGTCGCACCGAATTACGGCTGCGGAGTATGTGATTTCTGCGTCAGCGGTGAAGGGCATCATTGTCCCGATAACAAGGCGTTTGGAATAAATGTTGACGGTGCATTTGCGGAATTCGTCAGAGTGCCGGCCGAAGCCATTCTTCAGGGAAATGTTTCACAGATTGATGACAGTGTTTCTTTTGCAGCGGGAGCTCTAAATGAGCCGTTTTCCTGCGTCAATAACGGGTTTGAGCGCAATCAGGTAAAACCGGGGGATACTGTCCTTGTAATTGGTGCCGGTGCCATCGGTATCATGCATGCAATACTGGCGAGAATGGCAGGGGCATCAAAAGTCGTCATTAATGATCTTTCTGATGAACGGCTGAACCTTGTTCATGCTATTGACCCGAAGATTATAACAATAAATGGTGACGTCGACCTGGAAGCTTTTACCAAAACCACAACCAATGGAAAAGGGTTTAATGTTATTGTAACGGCAGCACCTGTACCGCAGATTCAGCAAAACAGTCTTAAGCTGGCTGCAGTCAACGGTCGAATCTGTTTCTTCGGCGGTTTGCCCAAAGACAAGGAACAGGTCACCATCAATACGAATCTGATACATTATAAGCAGCTGATCATATCGGGTACAACACGTGCCAGTCTGCGCCAGTACCGCCAGACGCTGAATTATATCTCGAGCGGTATAGTTAATGTTGATACACTTGTATCAGCGAGGGGCGATATATCCAACCTTATTGCATTTGTAGACAATGCCCGCAATGCACGGGGCCTTAAGAATGTTATTGAATTTTAAGAATAAATAAATCGGAGGTTTTTTCATGAGTACATCAAGTTCAAATTATGATTGGGACAGAGGGTTTTCCATTGATTTTTCATTGACGGACGGTATGTCGGTAATAGGTCAGTCAACACGCAGGTATCTCGGCGATATGAAGGACATGTTTGCAGACAAGGATGCTGCAGAAAAGCTCACTGCAGAATCCAATCCATTGGTATATGAGTTTTATGAGATGGGTACCCCTGACAATCCGGGTGATGTTGCCTTTGGTTCGAGTATCGTATATCCGGGTAAAGTCGGAGATGAGTATTTCTTCACTAAAGGTCACTTCCACACGATTCTCGAAACTGCCGAAATATATTACTGCTTAAGCGGTACCGGATTTATGCTGATCGAAAGTCCTGAAGGAGATTGGCAGGCACTTCCTCTGACTCCCGGAATGGCAGCCTATGTTCCGAAGCGTTATGCGCACCGCAGCATCAATTGCGGAACAGAGTCCCTGATTACATTTTTTGCATTCAGGGGAGACGCCGGACATAACTATGGAACGATCGAAACGAAAGGTTATAGAAAACTCATCGTTGAGAAAAATGGAAAACCTGAGATTATTGATAACCCCAACTGGGTTGACTGATTAACGCAGGACAAGGAATTCAGTTCGAACAGCAGAGGACAAGAGGCGTTGAACTTTTGTTCAGCGCCTCTTGTCCTGTTTTATCAGGTCATATGAACATATTCGAAAGCATACAACCGGAATTCGTATTTCGTCTTACCAGAAACTGCTTGCATGCTTCGGGACGAACGAATACCGACAGGAGGATATAGAAACAGTGAAAATATTAGTAACCCCGACATCCCTGACGAAAGACAAAAAAAGTGATGCGCTTGATCTGCTGCGGGCAGCTTCCTGTGAACTGGCATTCAATCCTCTGGGGAGACCTCTGACAGAGGATGAGCTGATACCGCTGCTGCAGGACTGTGACGGATATCTGGCGGGACTGGATTATGTAACGGAGAAAGTGCTGGCATCCTGCAGCAAACTGAAAGCCATTTCGCGTTACGGAGTCGGATATGACCGGGTAGACCTGCAGGCGGCAAAAGCCAGGGGGATCATAGTAACCAACACACCCGGCGTCAATGCCGCGGCGGTAGCAGAGCTTGCAATGACCCTGGTTCTGTCACTTGCAAGGCATGTCCCGATGCTGGACAGAAAGACCCGCCAGGGGGAATGGGTCCGCTCAACGGGCATAGAACTGGGCGGCAAGGTCATGGGTGTCATGGGATTGGGTGCCATAGGTAAAAACGTAGCTAAGTACGCACAGGGATTCGGAATGAGCGTAATGGCATATGATCCGTATATGAATATGGAATATGCAGCCGCCAATAACATTCGGGTCGCTGCCTTCGATGAAGTCGTTAAAGAATCAGACGTAATCAGCCTTCATCTGCCCCTGACTCCGGATACCAAACATGTGATGAATGAAGCGGTTATTGCGCAGATGAAGCCGACGGCTATTCTGGTAAACACTTCGCGCGGCGGAATCATTGATGAGATTGCTGCATATGAAGCCCTGAAAGCGGGAAGACTCGGCGGCCTGGGAATAGACGTGTTTGAAAAGGAACCGCCGACGGATTCCCCGCTGTTTACACTTGATAATGTCGTAGTGACCCCTCATACAGCCGCACACACCAGGGAAGCGACGGAAAACATGGCCAACATGGCCGCTGCAAATTTACTTGAAGTGCTTTCCGGAAAAGAATGCAGGTTTCAGGTCAACAAGTAAGGTGGAAAAATGATACAGAAAGTTGTAAGAACGGTTGCAGGAGATATCGATCCCGAAGCACTCGGTTATTGCCAGTGCCATGAGCATCTGTTCCTGGCGCGCGGAATTTCCGGAGAGAAAGTTCCTTCGTTGATTTTGGATGATTACAGCAAAACAACACAGGAACTGAAGATGTATTTTACCAGAGGGGGTCGGGGCGTTGTTGACGCACAGCCCGTTGGCTGCGGCCGTATGGCTTCGGAGCTGAGAAAGGCATCCCTGGAATCCGGTGTGCATGTTATTGCATCCACGGGATTCCATAAGCTTGACTTCTATGACAGGGAACATTTCATATTTAACATGGACACGGAACAGCTGGAGCAGCTGTTTGTGGAAGAACTGACAATCGGAATGTTCACAGATAAAGTCAACGGAATCGAGGCTCCCACTGTCAGAGGTGAAGCCAAGGCCGGAATAATAAAAGCAGCATCCGACGGAAGAGACATTAGGATGAACACAGGAAGCCTTCCTGTGTATAAGAAACTTTTTACAGCAGCCGGAAAAGCGGCAAAAAGGACAGGGTCCCCTGTAATAACGCATCTGGAAATGGGAAAAGGGGCAGACAGCCAGCTGGAAGTTCTGACCGCCCAGGGAATCCTTCCGCAAAGGATCGTTATGAGCCATCTTGACCGGGTGATTCAATCGTCCAACAGCGACTATCAGCTGAATGTAGCCCGAAGCGGCGTATACATGCAGCTCGATACAATCGGAAGATTCAAATATCACAGCGATGAAGAAGAGGCAGAATTTATTTTGATGCTCTGTGAAAAAGGATACGAAGATAAAATTCTTCTTGGGCTGGACACAACCAGTGAACGGATGAAGAGTTACGGCGGAGCAATCGGACTCGATTATATACTCGATATCTTCCGTCTTCTTCTGCACAAATATGGAATCGGCGACGACTTGTTTCACCGATTTACCGTGGAAAACCCTAAAAATGCAATCTATTTTGAAAGAAAGACAGAATAACAGGAGGAAAAGCGCATGAAATTACCGGAACCTGCAACGGAGAGAACACTATACTTTATCGGAGTAACAACAGGTAAGTCATCCATAATGCAAGTCTATCCCCGATGGGCTAAAGAGGCATTGGGACTGGCAGACACAGTCATAAAGGGTATCGACCTGGCTATCCACGCGCCGGCTGAAGATTACCGCAAAGTAGTGGAATTCATCAAGAACGATCCGCTGTCGGCGGGTGCCCTGGTGACCACGCATAAACTCGATCTTTTTAATGCAGCGAAAGATATGTTCGAATATCTGGATCCATATGCAGCGATGTTCGGCGAGCTTTCCTCTATTTCCAAAAAGGACGGAAGACTGGAAGGGTATGCCAAAGACCCGATTTCCAGCGGCCTGACACTGGACTCCTTTGTTCCGGCGAACTACTGGTCTGAAAAAGGCGGGGAATTATTTATCATGGGAGCAGGCGGAAGCGCCATTGCAATATGTTCCTATCTTCTGAAGCCCTCGAACGGAGCCAATATTCCTTCCAAGGTCATCGTAGCGAACCGTTCCCTTCCCCGGCTGGAGGAAATCGAAAAATTGGTCAAGCAGATTAATCCGGATGTGGAAGCAGAATACGTGCTGACACCGGACGCCTCGGACAACGACCGGGTTCTGGCCCGCGTAAAGCCGAACTCCCTTATCATCAATGCAACCGGGCTTGGCAAAGACAGGCCGGGATCTCCGCTTCTGGACAGCTGCGAATTCCCGAAAGACAGCCTTGTCTGGGAGCTGAATTATCGCGGGGACCTGACATTCATGAAACAGGCACAGGCCCAGGCGAAGGAGAAGAACCTGTATATAGAAGACGGCTGGACCTATTTTATTCACGGCTGGACACAGGTCGTCGCCGAAGTATTCCACATCGATATCACAGGAGAAGTCTTTGACGCCTGTGAGAAGATAGCAAGGGATATGCGCAATTAAGACGGATGCAATCACGGAATACAAAAAACAGGACAAATATATAAACGGGGAACCAATGTCCCGTTCTGCCAGGAGGAAAAGAATGACAAATAATGTGATGGAAAGAATACATACGACAGGGCTTGTTCCCGTAGTAGTTCTGGATAATCCGTCTACGGCGGTTGCCGCTGCAAAAGCAATGGTTGCCGGCGGTGTGGATATCATGGAAATTACCCTGCGTACGGCGGCCGGCATGGAGTCCATAAAGCTTGTAGCAGAGGGATGCCCGGAAATGCTGGTAGGTGCGGGAACCGTGCTGACTTTGGCACAGTGTGTACAGGCAATCGAAAACGGAGCCCAATTCATCGTGTCGCCCGGAACGGATCCGGAAATTGTGGATTACTGTATTGCAGCAGGCGTATGTGTCTGCCCCGGCTGCGTAACACCAACCGAAATCATGTACGCGATGAAAAAAGGAATCAACGTTGTAAAATTCTTCCCGGCGAATGTGTACGGGGGTATTAAGGCGATCAAGAGTCTCGCGGCTCCGTTTGGCTCGGTGCAGTTCATTCCGACCGGCGGAGTGGACCTGAGTAATCTTGCCGATTTTGTCAATCCGCCGATATTTGCCATCGGGGGAGGCTGGCTAAGTAAACTCGAAGCAATAAACAGCGGAAATTATGCTGCCATCACCGATGTGTGCAGTAAATCCATCGATGTGCTGCTGGGGCTCAAGAAAGACGGCAATCCTGTCTCGTTACCGGAACTGCTCGCCAAAGGCGGGAAAGTGACCACCATCAGCATACCGAGAACATCATCCCAGCTGACCCGCCGGGGGTTTGCAGCAGAAACAACCAGCGAAGGGCTGCAGTTTACAAAGGACGGCATTTCCATTACTCTGAAGTCCGAATAAAGTTCTCTGTAAGAAGAGGCAGTCCATTCCAGGTAAAAGAGGAATGGAAAATATGAATGCTGCACTTACTGATATCCTAAGCAGTCAAATTCTTAACAGAGACACACAAAAATCAGTCCTGTGAACGGCTTAGCGCGTGCGTTAAGTGAACACAATAAAATACCAAGAGGCAAAAAGAAAGCCAATGCCCTGTGAACGACTTAGCGCATGCGTTAAGTGAACAGGGCATTGGGTTTCTTTTGGTGGAGAATACCGGGATCGAACCGGCGACCTCTTACGTGCGAGGCAAGCGCTCTCCCAGACTGAGCTAATTCCCCGAATCAACACTACATATTATCGTAGTGTGACGCATAACTGTCAAGGTAATTTTGATATCCATACATGCAGAAAGCGGTATGGAATCCGATTCGCCAGGGCTATGAGCGGATTACATTCAGGCCGGCCTTTTTGTAGATGTTTTCGAGGGATCTGAAAAGCGAGTCTGAAATATAGCCTTTATTCATTGTATATTCAAGTCCGCATGAGTCCCATTTCTGGCGGCCATATTCGTGATATTTGAGTAATTCAAAACGCGCGTTGCCGGCGCCGCACTCCTGGAAGAAAGCGACAAAACGGTGGATGATTTTGGGATCGGCATTAAAGGATGCAATAAGCGGTGTGCGGATGAGCACATTGGGGTGCCATGCAAGGGCCGCTTTGATATTAGCCTCTATCGTCTTGTTCGAGACACCGGTCATCTCGGTATGAATCGTGTCGTCGTCGTGTTTGAAGTCTATAATAAGCAGGTTAACCAGCTCAAAAAGCTCCGGAAGCCTTGGATTTAAACCGTTTGTCTCAATGGCAGTATGTATGCCGACGGCACGAAGACCCTCAAGAAGTTCCTTAAGTGCCTCGAATTGAAGTGTCGGTTCTCCGCCTGATATTGTGACTCCGCCCCCGTCAAAAAAGAGGGAACGGGATTCCTGTGCCTCGGCTATCAGATCTTTGACATCGACAGTCGTGCAGGAGAAAGAAAGACCGGCATTCTTCTGGGAATCGACGCATTCACGACCGGAACAGTCGGTGCAGTCGGTTCTGTCAAGCTTGCCCTCAACAATGCGGCCCTGCGGGCACACATCATCCGTTAAATTAGTCTGGTGTACCAGCAGCGTTCCGCCGGGGGCAAGACCCTCCGGATTTGAGCACCACGGACAGAGCATATCACATCCCTGCAAGAAAAAAACAAGTCGGTTACCCGTCCCGTTCAGTGAATAATTAATCCCTTTTCTCATAACTTTTAATTCCATGCGGCACTCTCCTATCAAACCATTCAATATAAATTATAGATGTTCGCCAATAATTTGTCAATCGACTTGACAAATTATTGGAATGGGTGTAAAAGAGTGGAAGAATAAAAAGAAGAGGGAAAATTGGAGCTTTTTATGCGAATCATCACATTGAATGCGGCCGAAATGAAGTCATTCAATCGTCGCCGTATTCTGGAACACCTCCGGACCCAAAGCACGTCGCGTGCTGAACTATCAAGGATGACGGGCCTCACTCGCTCAGCCATCAGTCTGATTGTCGACGGACTTCTCGGGGACGACATTTTGCGCGAAGGCTGCGAGCAGGGCGGGCGGGTCGGAAGAAAATCCGTCAGCCTTGTTATTAATCCACTTGCTTTCCATTCAATCGGACTTACTATTTCCCGCGGACAATATGCAGTCGGCCTGGTTGATTTCGGCGGGACAATTCAAAAAAGAATCAGCAAACCGCTGGATCCCCATATGTCAGTGCCCGATACACTCGAGCTTATCGCAAAGGAAGCAGAAATGATCCTCCGTACAAATCCTCTGCCGGGACGGCTGCTGGGGATGGGCATTACTGCCCCCGGACCGCTCGATGTGAAGAGGGGTATGATACTGCATTCCCCTCATTTTGAAAAATGGTCCGATGTTTCGATTGTCGATTTCTTTTCCAGGCGTATTCCCGGCACGATTCTATTGGAAAATAAAGCCAATGCAATGGCGCTTGCCGAGAAAACTTTTTGTATGAAAGGTAAGTATGATTCCTTTCTGGAGCTTGTTATTGATGCCGGTGTAGGGGCAGGACTTATCATTGAAGGAGATCTGTATAAAGGCGGGACCGGATTCGGCAACGAGTTTGGCCATACCAGCATCAATATGAATGGTCCCCGCTGTGACTGCGGTAACTTTGGATGTGCACAGCTGTATGCATCCATTCCGAATCTTCTGATTGAGGCCTGTAAACAGGATCCGCTGCTCGACAGCTGGGAACAGATCGCGGATCTTTCACTGGCGGGGAATGCGGCGGCGTGTTCCATTCTTGAGATGGAAGCAGAGTATCTGGCCAGTATTATTGTAAATGCTGTAAATATTCTGGATATTGAGGCTGTTGTCCTTACGGGTGTTATTGCATATCATCCGGATGAACTAAATGATAAGATCACAAGGAAGGTCAATGACAGATTTATCGCGAGGGGAACAAGGCAGATCAAAATACTGGCATCCCGGATGGCAAAATATCCGGACACACTATCGAGTGCTAATCTGGTAATGGAACATTATGTCAGATTAGGTGAGTAATCTATGATCAGTAAAGGACCCTTTCGTCCTGCTGATATTTGATTTTGGCCTGAGCTTCCTGCAGGGTGTGACAAAGACCAGCGGCGCATAGCGAAAAGAGTCCGGCTCCATAGGCAGCCTCCTCCCGGTAGCGGGGAATTTGCAGCTTGATTCCAAAAGTATCCGTGAATATCTGCTGCATGAGGGGATTGCAGCGGATTCCGTTCCCGGATCCGATCAATACGGTACGGGGCTTGTCAGCCGGCATTTTCTGATATAGTGTGTACAGCTCATCGCAGATCCCTTTCAAAACACCGAGGCAAAGGTGGCCGGGTGTCAGATTGGCAGGTGAGATATTTTCAATGCGGCCCCTTATATGCGGGTTTTCCCGCGTTCCGCGAAAACGCGTATCTACAAGAAGCGGTAGGGCACAAGGATAAAGTGCCTGTGCCGCTGTATTCATTTTCTTATAAAGATCTACAGGATCTGCACCCAGAAGTGAGGCTGACTGTGCGAAAAATTCTTTGAGGACAGAGTAGGAATATCCTCCGCACAGCGGGCTTCCGACACAGAGTGTATCACCGTCGGTAAAAGGTCTGATCTGGATGCTTTCCACTGCGCGGGTGCCGGCCAGTCTGACGGAGACCTGACTTCCCGTGCCGACATTTACCAGAATTGCATCTGTATCACAGACACTGCCAAGGAAACTGGCCTGGTTATCACCGATCGCAACCGATACGGGTATTCCGTCCGGTGTTCTGTCGAGAATCTGCGTCTTATTTGTGACAACCGGCAGAAGAGAAGGGTCTATACCGGCCTCCAGAAGTGCCGTCCCGTCAAATGCATTCTTTTCAACATCAAAAAGCCCGAAGCTCGCTGCATCCGAGGCATGAACCACCGGGGAGGCTGCATGGACCAGAGACATTGCAACGTAATCCGAAATAGAGCAGAAGACAGTGGCCTTTTCAGATACCAGATCATTTTGAATCAGATAAAAATGTGTTGTCATGCCATATCCTGTTGCCATAGGATAACCGGTGACACGGGAAAGGTAGGATGCATAGGTATTGCTTTCTGAAAATGGCTGGCTGCCGCGCTCGTCCTGCCAGGTATAAAGCGGGCTGACAGGCTTGCCTGCGGAATCAAGATAAACAATTCCGTGCATTTGCCCGGTAATGCCGATGCTCACAATATCGTCGGAATCTGCACCGGCTGATTGCATGAAGTCATCAAGGATACTTTTGCAGTGCGCAAGAATGATCGATGGATCCTGGCATTTTTCCCAGGGGGCAGTGTCAGAAATATTGCTGTCATTCATTCTAGTGCGGCTCTCAATGAGCTCTCCGCTCACGCTGTCGATCATAATGCCGCAAATGGAAGTGGTGCCGATATCCAGTCCGATTGTCTTCATAAATACCTCCCGATAAACCGCTGATTTCAGGGTAAGTTTAAAATATTATTTGCTGGATTTGTCTTGGATGAGATCCAGGTCATTTTTGCCTGCATCGAGTTCACCACGGAATACAGCCTGGAAAATCAATGAAGCGGCGCCTATAAGCGGTGCTTTTTCCCCGAACCGAGCAAGGCGAACCGGGATTTTTTTGGACCTGTGTTGAAAAGCAAGCTGATTGGTGTTTTCTTCAAGATCAGATAAAATCAGTTCGGCCAATGCCGCCCCTTCATGTCCGATCAGTATAATGTCCGGATCAAAAATATTGGCCAGATTGACTAGCCCGGTTGCCATTGCCTGCCGGAAAGCGGGCAGCCAGCTTTGCCGGAAGGCTTCATTCTGCCGGCTTTTTTGAATCAGGGTCTCGATGTCGGGACATTTGGTCTTGTTTAAAATCACCGGGACACTGGTATATAATTCGAGGCATCCCCTCTGGCCGCAGGAACATACGGGTCCGTCCATCTGGATCGACATATGGCCCAATTCACCGCCGAAACCTTCACTGCCCTGCAGGATCCGGCCGTAAGAAATAATTCCGGCACCGATCCCGTTTGTCAGACCCAGGTAAACTACATGCTGACAGTTCTGACCGGCCCCGTAAAGATGCTCTCCCCAGGCAGCGGCGTTCATATCATTGTCCAGCCTGACCGGCAGATGATACCGATTGCTGAGCAGTGACAGCAGTTCTATCTGTTCAATACCGTGAAAATTGGGAGGTGCCAGAAGGATACTCTGCTTCAGATCCAGCGGCCCGATGCTGCAGACACCGATGCCCAGAAATTGTCCGGACTTCCGATTCGAATCATTATCAGAGAAGACCGCGTCAATCAGGCGGAACAATTTAATAATGAATTTTCTGCTGTTTTCCGATGAACTTCCATTGTCAGTAATATCAAGGGGCTGCCGCCATATCTTATGGATCCGGCCACTGATATCTGCCGTTACACACTGAAGTTCGTCACGTGAAATGTATACACCGACAGCCATATATTTATCCGTGTCCAATTTGACAAGTGTGGATTTGCGTCCGGACAGATTCCGGCTGTTCAGTCTTTCCCGGGCGGCATTTTCGATCACAAGGCCTTCCGAAAGCATCTCGCCGACTATATTGCTGATGGCCATTTTCGTTAATCCCAGATGTTCGGCCAACGTAAGTCTTGTTGCCTCATGCTGCACT
The DNA here is from genome assembly GCA_037143795.1 of Eubacteriales bacterium. Taxonomy (GTDB): domain Bacteria; phylum Bacillota; class Clostridia; order Saccharofermentanales; family Saccharofermentanaceae; genus Firm-13. The sequence goes on from JBAWXZ010000016.1 coordinate 81,753, forward strand.
GCGAGAAAATGTATGACCTCTGCACGATTGGCCATACGGATATACTGCAGGTTTTTTGCTTTTCGCTTCGGTTCTTTTTGGATTCCAGTCATGATCGGCACCCCTTTACTGCAGTACTTGCAGTCAATTTGACTTTATCTTATCCGAACCAGTTTGTAAAGACTCTTTATTAATCGCTTTTTGTGTGGTATTCTGGCTTGGTAATTCATTATATCTTACCAGCGCCGCTTCGGAAAAGACAAGGAATTATTCCTTGAACCAGGAGGAAACAGTCATGTTTGCCACAGCACAAAAAGATCATTATATTCAGCAGGTTCTGTCCTATTTCAAAAAGGCCGGAATTGTCCTGACTCCCGAAGAGGAAAATCACATTGAATTTGCCGATTTCGGACTGGGGGAATTCGATCAGACAGGTCTGATTCTGATTACGTATGTAAATACGGCCCGTGTCTGCGCTAAAGAACTGGTACTTCTTCCGAGGCAAACCTGCCCGGAGCACCGTCATCCTTCCATTGGCAGCGAAGCCGGCAAAGAAGAAACTTTCCGCTGCCGATTCGGACTGGTATATCTTTATGTTTCCGGTACACCGGCAGTTAATCCGCACGCTGCACCTCCCAAGGGCCGCGAAGCGCATTATACTGCCCGAAGAGAAATTATATTACACCCCGGACAGCAATACACTATTCAGCCCGACACATTGCATTGGTTCCAGGCAGGTCAAAATGGTGCGGTCGTATCGGAATTTTCTACGACAAGCCGTGATGAAGCGGATATTTTTACAGACGGAGGAATTATCAGATGAGTAACAGCAAACCTTCAATAGTTATTTTTGGAGCCGGAAACATCGGGCGCGGATTTATTGGACAGCTTTTCAGCCAGGCAGATTATGAGGTTATCTTTATTGATGCAGCTGAGGTGCTTGTACATGCGCTGAATGAATCAGGAAAATATCCCATCCACATTGTCAGCGAGGAAGGGAATCAGGATCTGTTGATCGGACCTGTACGCGCGCTGCTTATTTCCGACCAGCAGGCCGTAAATGAAGCGGTTTCAGCGGCGGATATTATGGCTACGGCTGTAGGTGTGCCGATCCTCCAGTATGTGGCCGGACCAATCGCAAAAGCTTTGCAGTATCGGAGTCTGTCAGGAAATGCAAGCCCGCTGGACATCCTTGTCTGTGAAAACAAGATGGATGCCGGTACGTATCTGAAAGGACTTATCCTGTCGGCGGATCCGTCACTGGAAACCATTCTCGAAGAGAAGACCGGATTTGTCGAGACTTCAATCGGCCGGATGGTTCCCGTCCTCCCGCAGCAGGAGCGCATGCAGAATCCTACACTGGTCCGGACGGAGCCGTATCATGAGCTTCCTGTTGATGCAGCCGGCTTTAAGGGAACAGTCCCGGTCATTCCCTCGCTTAAACCCTTTGCGCCTTTTCATTTCTACCATCAGCGCAAGCTGTATATCCATAATATGGGCCATGCACTGACCGCATATCTTGGTTGGCTTATCGGCTGCGAAACGATTGCTGAAGCAATTGCCATTCCCGAAGTCAGATCACTTGTAGAACATGCCATGCATCAGGTCGGGGAGGCCCTTTCAAAGGAGTACGGGGTGCCTCTTCGCGAGCTTGACGGGCACATTCAGGATCTTCTGCACCGTTTTGCCAATCGCCAGCTGGGAGATACCGTGGCGCGTGTCGGACGTGACCCGCTGCGGAAGCTGTCTGCGGATGACCGTCTGATTGGATCTTTAATCTATACACTTAACCAGGGAATCGACCCATTCTTCATCGCAATGGGAATTGCTGCAGCTATTTCGTTCGCACCTGAAGGGGACTCGAGCGCAGCAGAACTTAAATTGATGATCAGCCAGACAGGACTTGATCAATTTCTGCAGTCTTACTGCAAATTAGCGGGGAGCAACACGCTGGACCATTGGCGCGGGATGATCGTGGCGCAGGATGCAATGCTTAAAATTATCAGCAAAAAATATAAGTGAGGATCAATGCAATGAATCAGAAAAACGGGCAGGTTATCGTTGCGGGGCATATATGCCTGGACTTAGTGCCGGCATTTGCCAATGACCATCAACAAAAATTCTCGGAAATGTTTGTTCCCGGACGACTCATTCATATTGGGGAATCCGTTCTTTCAAGCGGCGGCGCTGTTTCCAACACAGGGATTGCATTGCAGCAGCTCGGACTTTCGACCCAACTCATGGGTAAGATCGGCAATGATCTGTTCGGCAAAGGTGTAATGGATGTACTCGCGCCATTTCAGGAGGGCCTGAAGCTGATTGTTGATCCGGCTGCCAGTACCTCATATTCCTATGTGATAGCCCCGCCCGGTGTCGATCGTATTTTCCTGCATCATCCGGGAGCCAACGACTCTTTCTGCGAGAAGGATCTTGATTTTGACCTGATCGCACAGGCGCGCCTATTCCATTTCGGATATCCCCCCCTGATGCGGCGTATGTACTGCGACAATGGAATTGAGTTGTCCGGCATCATGAAAAGAGTAAAGGAAAGAAACGTAACGACATCTCTGGACATGGCATTGCCGGATCCGGAATCGGAGGCAGGCCGGGCGGACTGGCGCCTGATTCTTACACGGACGCTGCCCTATACGGATCTGTTTTTTCCGAGTATTGAAGAGATACTTTTCATGTTGGACCGCCCGCTGTTCGACTCAATCACGGAACGGGTCAACGCCACAGGCATCAGCTTCATTGATGCTTATGACATGAACAACCTCGACGAGCTGTCGGATCAGATATTGAAAATGGGTTGTGCCGTCGTTGTAATCAAGCTCGGTAAAAAAGGTCTTTACATGCGCACGGCAAGTGAGGGAAAGATGGCCGGCATCGGCGGCGGTGCTCCTGGGAACCCATGTGAATGGGCCGGGAAAAGATGGTTTGCCCCCAGTTATTTCGTTCAGAAAATCGAATCCACATCGGGTGCCGGAGACGCAAGCATTGCCGGTGTACTGGCAGGCATTCTGAGCGGTCAGTCATCAAGCCGGTCCCTGCAGCTGGGCTGTGCAGCAGCAGCCCAGAAAATCCAGATCCGCAAGTCATTCGGAGGGATAGATCTGCTGGACCGCCTTCTGTTAAAAATTGACACCTGGAAACAGGAAATGATCAAAGATATTCCGGCAAACTGGACATATGACAACGAAAAACAAATCTGGCATGCCTGACACGGACTTCCAAATGAAAAACAAAAAGATCCGGCTTTCCTCTCTGGAAAACCGGATCTTTAACATGTAAAAGACGTTCAGGGATCAAACCCTGCAACGGACCGGATTAATAGCTGTAGGAACTGCTTATATTATTGGCTATTGAAGCAAAGATTCCGGCAAAGAGAATACTGGAAATAATTCCAAGTACGATTCCGATAATAGCCATAATGATAAGGGCACGTGCATAGTTCTTCTTGGATGGTTTGGCGCCCCCGCCGAAAGCCCATACCAGAATCATAATTAATCCAACAATCGGAATAGCGCTGAGGATCATAGTTACAATCCAGTCACCCAAAGACACAGTCTCACTGCTCACAGAATTATCTGACATATTAGTTCCTCCTTACGAAACAATACATGTTGATATACACAATGCATATCCTAAAAGTAATATACAGAAATTATCAACAAACCGCAAGGAATTGGTCAAAAGAATTTGGGAAACTAAAAAAGATATGAACAGGTCTGACATGCAACCCCTCGATACTGTCCTGAGCGTGAAAAGGGCGGACCGGAAAAAAGCACAAAAAAATGCTCCGGATCATTATAATCCGGAGCATCCCAACTTACTCTCTTTGTGTTATCAAAGAATGCAGCAGATGATTACCATCTGTTGTTGTCACCGTATCCACGGTCGTTATTGCGCTGTTGCTTTCTCGAGCGACGGCAATCAGGGCAACGAACCGGCTCATTGGTGAATCCTTTTTCTGCGTAAAAAGCCTGCTCACCTTCAGTGAAAACAAACTCAGCTCCACAATCCTTACAATTCAATGTTTTATCAGCCATAATATAAGTACCTCCTTCTGATAGATTAGGTAGGTGACGGGGTTAAAACTAGGACTTTAAAAATCTACCTAATCGTTACGAAGAAGTACAATTTCAAATCGCCATCAATACCGTTCCATGACCTGTAGCTATAGTACCATGCTTGTTGAAAAAAAACAAGCAATTTTGTGAAAATCTTATTGCTCAACACAATTGTGCCACATTGACTATACTTTAAATGCCTTTCTTCCGGGATAAATTGCAGCACTTCCAAGCTCCTCTTCGATCCTCAGAAGCTGGTTGTATTTGGCAACACGATCGGTACGGGAAGGTGCCCCGGTCTTGATCTGGCCGGCATTCGTAGCCACTGCAATGTCTGCCAGAGTCACATCTTCGGTCTCGCCCGAGCGATGGGAGACAATCGCAGTCCAGTTCCTGTTTTTTGTCATTTCAATGGCTTCAAGGGTCTCGGTCAGAGTTCCGATCTGGTTAAGCTTGATAAGGACAGAGTTGGTAACACCCATCTCTATGCCCCTTTTAATGCGCTCCGTGTTGGTTACAAAGAGATCATCGCCGACAAGCTGGATTTTGGTGCCCAGTGCATCGGTGAGCTTTTTCCATCCGTCCCAGTCTTCTTCGCTCATGCCGTCTTCGAGGGAAATAATCGGATAACGGTTTGCAAGATCCACCCAGAATGCAACCATCTCATCAGCGGTTTTGAAGATTCCTGCCTTCCAGAAAAGGTAATCACCTGGTCTGCCGGCCTTTGCCGCTTCGTCATACATTTCTGTTGCTGCGGCATCAACGGCAATATAAAAGTCCTTGCCTGGTGTAAAACCGGCGGCAATTATTGCTTTTACAATGTATGCAAGAGCCTCTTCATCACTCTTGAAGTTGGGTGCAAATCCGCCTTCATCGCCTACAGCAGTGGAATACCCGTCAGCTTTGAGAAGCTTCTTCAGGGTATGGAAAACAGTTGCGCTCTTTTGCAGGCCGTCGGAAAAGGAAGATGCCCCTGCGGGAATAATCATGAACTCCTGAATGTTAAGACTGGAATCCGCATGCTTTCCGCCGTTTAGGATGTTCATCATCGGGACGGGCAGCGTGCGGGCATTAATGCCGCCTACATAGCGGTAGAAAGGAACCTGCAGGGAATCGGCAGCGGCTTTGGCCACTGCCAGGGATACGCCGAGAATCGCGTTGGCGCCCCAGTTTGCTTTGTTGGGCGTACCGTCACCGTCGATTAATGCTTGATCGACGGCTTTTTGATCCATGGCATCAAAACTAAGAAGAGCATTGGCAATCGGCCCGTTAACATTGTCAACGGCGTTCCGTACACCTTGTCCGAGATAACGTCCGGGTTCTTTGTCGCGAAGTTCTACTGCTTCAAAAGCACCGGTGGATGCACCGGAAGGAACTGCTGCACGGCCGAAACTGCCGTCAGACAGGGTAACATCGACTTCAACAGTCGGGTTTCCGCGGGAATCAAGGATTTCACGTCCGTGAATATTTGAAATAAGTACTGAAAACACCATAAAAAGGCCTCCTTTTGGAAAAGTGCCTGACTGGCGTATATAAAATGCCATCCGGCACGCTGCAAATCATAGATTAAACAGGGGAAAATTAATTCCCCCTATACCTGTAGAATAAGACGAAAATAACTAAAAGTCAATGGCTGGCGGGAGGTGCTTCCGGAGGCTGCGGCGGTTCACCGCCTTTTTTTCTGAAGCATTTATCGCAATACCCGTAGAGTTCCAGATTATGTCCGACAATATGAAAATCCCCGCCGGTAACCGGGGGGATGACATACTCGAAAGGGCAGTCTTTGACAGGCACCATGGAATGGCAGTCAACACACACGGCATAGTGTGTATGCTCATGCCGGTTCCATTGATATACAGCCATTGTACTGTCAGTCGGCATAATTTTGAGGACTGCATTTTTAGCGACAAAAGACTCCAGTACACGATAGACAGTCGAGAGCCAGATTGGCTCTTTGCCTGTCTGCAGTTTTTCAAAAAGATACAGGGCTGTTACGGGAAGCGGTTCTTTTTCGAGGGCAGCCATGACGGCTTCCCTCGACTTTGTACGCTTAAGTCCCTGCGGCCAGGCAGCGGGGGCACCATGTGTGCCGGAGCCGCTGAGTTTGCCGGGTTCACGGGAATGGGCGTGATCATGTGGATTCATTTGCCGCCCCTTTCATTTTTGCTGCACGGAGAACCTGGCGAAGCCACTTTACAAGAAGGGCTAAAAGGAACAGGGCAACTGCCGTAAGAACAATGGTTCCGCCGGGTTTGAGCTGCGCATAATAGGATGTGAAGAGTCCGATTACCGTTGCCGTCACAGCGCAAACAACAGACCAGATAACTGTCTGCTTATAACTTCTCGCCATAACCATAGCTGTTGCGACAGGAACTACCATCAGGGAAGACACAATAAGCGCGCCGACGGTACGGGATGCAACCGATACGGTAATGGCGGTCAGTATGGTAAAAATAGTATTTACCAGCCTTACAGGAACACCGGAAAGTGCGGCTGCCTGCTCATCAAAGGCAATGTAGAAAAGCTCTTTATATAGAATAATAAAGGACAGAAGGACCAATACGGAAATTCCGACGACCAGGCCCGTCTCGAAATCACTGATTGCAACGATGCTTCCGAAAAGAAAACTGTTGAAAGTGGCGGCATTTTTGACGAATCCCGAAAGGACGCCGGCAAGTCCGACACCCACTGATAAAACAATGGCAATCGAAAGCTCAGAATAACGCGGGATTTTTTTGCGGATCGCTTCGATGCCGAAAGCCGCAAAAAGACAGGCCGCCATTGCGCCGACGATCGGGTTAATACCTAAAATCAGACCGATGGCGACACCTGCCAGGGAGGTGTGGGAGAGTGCGTCCCCAATCAGGGATAGGCGCTTGAAAACGACAATTACCCCGATACAGGGGATAATGACAGCCAGAAGAATTCCGACAAGAAAAGCCCTTTGCATAAATCCATACTGCAGAATATCAGAAGTCATGATTTCCTCCCGCCTTCCTGTGAATGCGCGCAGACGGCACACTGCTCGGTATCGTGCGGTTCTTCGCAGGCTGCGCAGTGGATGTGTCCGTGCGGAAGTTCATGTGACGCAGCTTGTGCGTGCACGATGAGTTCCTGCGGAATCGTGTCTTCCGCAAAATTGCGGTCGGACAGGCAAAGTACACGGTTCAGGTATTGGGCGACATGGGACAAATCATGCGTGACCATGAGAATCGTAACCTTCCTGTCAATGTTGAGCCTGTGGAGAATCTCCATCAGGGAGGTAACTGCCCCGACATCGATGCCGACAGTAGGTTCGTCCAGAAGCAGGATTTCCGGATCATTGACAAGAACCCTTGCCAGCATGACCCGCTGCTGCTGGCCGCCGGAAAGTTCGCTGATCAGGGAGTGTGCATGCGGCCGCATACCGACACGGTCCAAAGCATCCAGGACGATCTTTTTATGGTGCCTGCCAGGAATTTTAAGAAATCCGATCTGGGAATACAGGCTGGAAAGTACAATTTCTTCAGCGGTAGCAGGGAAAGTACCCGCCGAACTGCCGCTGTTCTGCGGTACATAGCCGATTTTGGGAAAACGGTGAAAGGAAGAAAGAGCCTCACCCATCAGAAAAATCTCGCCGTTCGCCGGGGTAAGAAGCCCCAGGAGAAGCTTGATCAGCGTGCTTTTACCTGTGCCGTTCGAGCCGATAACCGCAGCAAAATCACCTCTGTTAACACAGAAGGAAACACGGTCCATGAGAAGAACATCACTATAACCAAATGAAAGATCCCTGACTTCAATTGCACATTCTGCCGGCATAATACTGTATGACCTCCAATACTCATATTGTCTGTTACGACAGGGCCGCGACCAGGGTTTTAAGGTTTGTCCGCATGACGGAAAAATAATCTTCCCCGGCAGCCTGATCCTTATCACTGATACCTTCGAGGGGATTCAGGACAGCCGTTGTGCTTCCGGTCTCTTTTGCAATTGCCTGCGCAACCTTCGGGCTCACCAGCTCTTCGAAAAAAATCACTTTCACATTATTCTTGCTGACAAAATCAATAATCTCACTCATGCGGGCCGCATCCGGTTCGGAATCCGCCGACAAACCTTCAATCGGCACCTGTGTCAGGCCGTATGCATTGCAAAGATAGCCGAAAGCATTATGTGCGACGACTATATTCTTCTGCGGGACACTTCCGAGCGCGGAAGAAAACTCCCCGTCCAGCTTGTCGAATTCCAGGGCGTACTTATCATAGTTGGCCTGGAAATAATCCGCGTGCTCTGGAGACGCTTTCTTGAGTGAATCCAGAATTGTGTGCATCTCTACCTTCGCAATCTGCGGATCGAGCCATACATGCGGATCAAAAGAAGCAGCGGCGGCGTTCGCCTTCCCGTCGGCCGTCAGAAATGGCGCGTCAACGGAGGCCTCCACAACAATAAGGTTTTTATTCTGAAGTGACGCAAGAACAGAATCAACCCAGTGTTCCATACCTGCACCGTTATAGATAAATACATCAGCCTTCTCAAGCGTGATCATGTCGGAAGCAGACGGCTCCCAGTCATGCGGTTCCACTCCGGCTGGAGTCAGATTCGTCACAGTCGCCTGGTCGCCGGCAACTTTGGAAGCAAAATCATACATGGGATAAAAGCTTGTGACCACGGATAATCGGCCCGGTGAGGTCTGCCCTCCGCTGCCCCCGGAACATCCTGCGAGCAGTGAAAAAGAAAACAGCAGGAAGAGAAGCATGGTAGATTTCCTCATAATATTGCGTATCCTCCAATTGCGAATGGTTCGCGTTTGCAAGATTAGTTATACGCCTTACAGTATGATAAGTCAAGGGAAGCACATGCGCTTTTCGTTCGCTCATGCCCCTGGAAAGACGGTTATCTACGAGTGATAAAAGAATATTAATATTATATAAAAGAAAAGTATATATTCTTGTCGGGGGTTTAACTATTCCATTACTATTTTGAGGAGGATATTTTATGAAGAGCAAGGTTACAGCAGGAGTACTGGCTATTGTACTTGGCGGATTGGGCATACATAAATTCTATTTAGGTAAGGTCGGCATGGGTATTTTGTTGGACGGGAATCCCGGAAATCATCGGATTAGTCGAAGGCATACTGTATCTGACTGCAACTGACGAAGAATTCCAGGCCAAATACGTCAACAAGTAAGTATTACTCAAAGTGATAATACTTAAAAAAAGCAAGGCACTTTCCCTTTATTGGGAAAGTGCCTTTTTTGCGTAATCAGTGAAATATACGCAGCACCCGCAGGGTGCTTTCAAAGTGAGTGGGCCTATTACTCGAGCTTGCCTTACGCAGGCGTAAGCCGAGGACATAAATTTCCTTAGCACCCGCAGGGTGCCTTCACGTGAGCTGACCTAATACTTGAGCGACCTTACGCAGGCGTAAGCCCGAGCACATAAATTTCCTTAGCACCCGCAGGGTGCCTTCACAGTGAGCGGACCTAATACTTGAGCGACCTTACGAAGGCGTAAGCCGAGGACAGGGGGAGCGAAAGTATTAGGTCCGCTCACCCGCTCACTCTTCAATAACGTTGATTCCCTGCCTGATCAGGTATTCGTGGATCTGTTGAACCGCTTCGTGGCTGATTATGTGCTCGATGGCACAGGCATCATCATTTGCGGTGTTTTCGGGCATACCGATTATATCTGTAAAAAGGGTTTTCAATATTTTGTGTTTGCCTTCTAAAAGCGCGGCGGTCTCTTTTCCCAGTTCGGTCATATAGATTTCCTGGTATTTTTCGTTGGAGACAAAGCCAAGCTTGGCAAGGACGTTCATTGCGTTGTTTACGCTGGCCTTGGAGACATCAAGGCGTGCAGCTATATCGCTGACCCGAACACCGTCACGAATGGCTGATTGAAGATCCTGATTATTGACGTTGCTTTTTCGCGACAAATCAAAGATTGTCTCAAGATAGTTTTGCATGGCGATACTCAGGTTCTCCATTTTGTCTCTCCTTTATTCGATAATAGTTTAGTATTCATTGTAGCATTTTCGCGGCATAAAGGGCATTGCTCCTGCATAAAAACATCCTGACAGTGCGATTGCTGGAAATTATTCAAATTTGTTCAGCTGAACCGGCAGAACTTTGTCGGAGAACAGACCGAGCACACTAATAGGCAAGTCAGCCGCCTTGATTAGTTAGGATCCGGGCAGAATATTAATAAAAATATTGTTGACAGACAGGGGTAGCGCTCCTATAATGAAATTAAATTCAGGCTGTGAAATTTATTTCAGTTAGGGAGACGCGAATGAGTGACGATAATCGGCTAATGCTGAAAATTGCCAAGAAATACTTTTTCTTGCATCAGGGTCAGGAAGAGATTGCCATTCAAGAGGGTGTATCCAAGTCAACCGTATCAAGAATGCTGGCCAAAGCTGAGAAAATGGGCTATATCACTTATCAGCTCAACTTTCCGATGATGGGTGTGGAGTCCCTGGAGCAGGAACTGCAGGAAGCACTGAAACTGAAGCATGTACATGTTTCTGCAGTTGATATCGATGACCCGGCGGTTATTTTGAGAGATGTCGTCGCATCCTTAGCGGCCTATCTGAATACAATCGTCAAGGACGGGGACACGATCGGTGTGTCCTGGGGCAATACGATGAATGAAGTCGCATCGCAGCTTGAGCCAATTGATCGAAAGGGCGTTAGTGTCGTTCAGTTGAATGGAGGCATATCCCGGAATATTATACCTACCAATGCGGAAGAAATTGTCAGCACCTTTGCCAATAACTATAACGGCATCGGCTATATCTTACCTGTACCGGCTTTCGTCGACAGTTCCAAAATTGTGGAAGCCCTTTTGGAAGATTCCCGTATCAGGGAAGTGTTCGAAATGATGAAAAATGCACAGATTGCAGTATTCAGTGTTGGAAGCCTGGATCCCGATTCCATTCTGATAAACGCCGGATATTTCACGAATGAACAGTATGACGAACTCAGAAAGAGCGGATTTGTCGCTGATGTCTGCACCCGATATTTCAATATTAAGGGTGAGATGCCTGCTAATCATATTAATGACGACCGTGTTTTAGGAATTTCGCCGGAACTTTTAAAAGAAAAAAGAGACAGCATATGTATTGCAATCGGTAAAAAGAAAGTCAACGGAATCATCGGGGTGGCCCGAGGCGGATATGCAAACACACTCTTTACAGATGAAAAAACGGCAAGGGAAATTCTTAACAGCCTTAACAGACAGCCTTAACAGGGAAAAGCAAAATACAAAATAGTAATTAATCAGATTTTATTTAGGAGGACTCCATGCCAGATAACTTTTTTCTGGGAATCGATTTTGGGACACAAAGTGTGAGAGTTGGCGTTGTGGATGAAGCAGGTATCATTCACGCTGAGTCTGAATGCCCATATTCGACGGAGTATTCCGAATCCGGATGGGTTACACAGAGTCCGGCAAGTTGGTGGAATAGTTTTATAACAGCCAGCAAGTCTGCATTGTCAGGAATTACATCCGAAGAGAAAAACAAAATTCATGCTGCGGCTGTCTGTGCGACATCTTCCTCTGTTGTAATGCTGGACAGTATGGGAAATACTCTCGGCGACAGTATGCTTTGGATGGATATCAGGGCCAGGGAACAGGCGCAGCGGATCAATAATACACACGCTTCGGTTCTAAATAAATGCGGCGGCGAAGTATCCCCGGAATGGCTGTTGCCGAAAGTCCTTTGGATTAAAGAAAATACACCGGAAGATTATAATCGTGCGCAAATCATTTTCGAACAGCTTGATTACATCAATTACCGCCTCAGCGGAGTGTTGTGTGCAAGTGCCTGCAATGCTGTCTGCAAGGGAAATTACGATATTGATTCCGGGTTTGATGATTCCTTTATGAAAGAGATCGGACTGGAAGATTACAGAGAAAAACTGGCCCTTAACGTACTGCAGCTCGGCAGTAAAATCGGTCAGCTTAATCAGGCAGCCTTAGACAGCATTGGTTTGCAGGGGGCGGAAATCAACTTGTATCAGGGGGGCATTGACGCACATGTGGCCATGTATGGTATGGGTGTCGTTGATATCAACCGTATGGCGATGATCATGGGAACAAGCTTTGTCCAGTTTGTTCTTGCCGATAAGGCGCCGGAGATGAACGGAATATGGGGTCCATACAGAGGCGCAATGAGCGGGGATGAGTATCTTTTGGAGTGCGGACAAATCTCAGCCGGTTCCCTTGTGAAGTGGTTTAAACAAATCAGCAATATTCAGGGTGCAAATCCCTATGACGTGATGATGGATGAGGCTGATGCAGCCGGAATCGGAGCAAACGGACTCAGGGTTCTTGATTATTTCCAGGGGAACAGGACGCCTTATAAGAATCCGGATGCAAAAGGTGTCATCTACGGACTGACACTCCAGCATACCCGTGGACACATTTACCGTGCACTGCTGGAATCCGTTGCCTGCGGAGCAAGGCTGATCGTTGATAATTTCGAGAATAATGGTATTCCTATTGACCGGATTACAGTATGCGGCGGTGTGACGCGGGATCCGCTTTGGCTGCAGATCATTGCTGATGTTACCGGGAAAAATCTCATTATTAATGATAATACCCATGCCGGCGGTGTTATGGGATGTGCACTTATTGGTGCGGTGGGTGAAGGCATTTATTCCGGATTTACGGAAGCTGCCGCTTCGATGACACATGTCAAACGGACGATTCTGTCCGATACTAACAGGCATACTTTATACGAACCGGTTTACAGGGACTATATTCAATTATACGAACTGCTTAAACCAATGTTGAATCGGGGAGGGAGATGCAACACAGGATAATATCTTGATCATGGAAGAGCTTAATAAAGTTTTTCCCGGAATATAGACTCCCGGCAATGGTATATTCCTTGTCAAATAAGGAGATGTTCATTGCCGGAACGGAACAAATAGATCCGGAAACGATCAAACATCAGAAGAGAACTACAAAAAACCAAAAAACAAAGGAGAACAAAAATGGAAAAGCAAATGGAAAAACAGGCACTTGGAATGGTGGAAACTAGGGGACTGATTGCAGCAATTGAAGCAGCAGATGCAATGGTAAAGGCAGCGAATGTAACCCTGGTCGGCAAAGAGAAGATCGGCAGCGGTCTTGTGACGATCATGGTCCGCGGCGATGTCGGTGCAGTAAAAGCAGCAGTGGAAGCCGGATCGGCAGCAGCCAAGCGCGTAGGCGAACTGGTATCGACGCATGTCATTCCCCGTCCGCACAGCGAAGTGGAAATGATTCTGCCCACACAAAACTAAAACAGAAGCGGAGGTTCATCCGACATGGATATTGAAGCATTAGTCAAGAGAATAACAGAA
>JBAWXZ010000017.1:0-81333 GCA_037143795.1 Eubacteriales bacterium
CCAGTGGACTGCCAACGACTACTCGGTAATTTATGACGCCAATGGCGGAACCGGAGAGCAGACCGACAGCACCGTCTACCATATCGGTGATACCGTAACCGTTTTGGATGAGGAAACAATGACCTATAACGGCTACACCTTTGCCGGATGGAACACAGCAGCTAACGGCTCAGGGACAACCTATTCACCGGCTGCAACATTTACAATGGGCAGCGCCGATGTGGTTCTCTTTGCTCAGTGGAATTTGTTATAATTTAAGCAGAATAAAGACGAAAATAACGCACAGCTTTTCAGTCCGAGATCTTACCTTTGGTATTTGGTTGAGTTAATTTTGAGCCTCCCAGCTAAAAAACAAAATTCGTCCGTTCTTCGCAACATATTGTGATATTAGAGTTATAATATAAATGTAAATAGAGACTCTCATGTCCGCCTGAGTATCTGCAAACTGCACGTACCTGGTTTATGGCAATTGATTTCTGGCTCGTCTATTCATATTATTAGACTTGGAGCACTTTCCTATATACCGATCCTTTTCTTACCGGTTCTTCATTGATTTTCCTTTCTTACCGCACTTGACTTAACTGGGGTTACTTGTTCTTACATCCTAGGGCCTAAAGGCTATGCTTTTAGTTTAAAGATGAAGGGAGATGAGCACCATGTTGACACATTCAAATGCTTTTATTCCCAAAATGAACGAAGAAGAAAGACAGTGCTTTGATGATTATGCAGATCAGCTTTTTACATGTGATTTGCAGATTGCAATCCGGCCGAATGCTTTTCTGTCCCCTGACATCAGGGAACTCGAAAACCAGATACACCATCTGATTTTTTCCTATAATTCGTATGGATGCATAAATCTTGACAAGTCGGCCAGCTTCCATCTTGCTGTTAAGTCTGCAGATAACGTGTTGCTTTACGAGACCCATTACCACCGGCATGAAGAGCCGAGTAATGTCCTGTGGGACGAACGGCGGCTTTGGCTCGACCGGAATGCCGAGTATTTTATTGAAATTGTTCTTGATGATCTCTGCGGAAAAACGCTCGATTTCTGGTATTGGCTTGAGGAGAGCGATGCTTCCTTCTGGAGTGATGTCGAAATGAAAGGATTTTTGCATTGTGACATTGATCCTCAAGTTGCGGCCTGCTTTCGTAAAGGCGGCACAAGCGAGGCTGTGTTTGTCAGCACGCTAGATCTTCCGTCGGAGAATGAGGATTGGTTTGATGGAACCTGTGAAGCCGATCTAATGACAGCCGACTGGTTTTCGATGAGTATTGATGTGTACAATCAAGGCTTGTGGGATAAGATAGTAGCACCGGCACTTCAGATTGCAGCGGTCAATTATACTGATCTCAATCCCAATCTTTCCCTTATTGAAAAAATTACGGACGAACGCAGTACGGATAAAGCTGCAGTAAGCTTTGCTGAGCATAGGATTCGTTTCTATCCCAGGATTGAGGTCAGCGCCGGTAATAAATATTTACTCGAGAAATCAATCCGTGAAATCCTGCAGCTGCTTTCCGAAACTGATGCGGGTTATTATAGTGCGCAGACATATACCGGGTATTTTTATAACAAAAAGAGTCTGTACCTGGAAATCTGGGATTTCAACCCGGATACGTTCGAACTGGTTATTTCCCATACCAAACCGCTTAAATGAAATCTTTATAGATTGATCCATCGTACTGATTATTTACTGCATATCCTGCAATGTATTCATACAACTTTGTCCGGGCATGCGGGTTGATTAATTTATATACATACAACCTTTGCTTTTCGGATTAAAAAACGAGAGCAGGAACGACGGTTGACGCTAAAAAGACTGGAGGATTTATAAATCTTAAGTTACAATTATAGCGAAAATACGAAATTCTTTTTGCGAGGAGAATACATATGAGCGGTGAATCTTCTGATATCCGGAAATCAATTGAAAGTGGAAATACTTCAATCGGAATTGAATTGGGATCAACACGAATTAAAACAGTCCTTATAGGTGAAGGGTACACACCTATAGCCTCAGGTAGTTATGACTGGGAAAACAGCAACATCAACAATATGTGGACGTATAGTATTGAGGATATCTGGAAAGGCCTGCAGGGCAGTTATCAGGCGATGGTTAACAGTGTAAGTGACAAATATGGGATCGAAATAAAGTCATCCAGATCGATCGGTATCAGCGCCATGATGCATGGCTATATGGTTTTTGACAAGAATGCTGAATTGCTAACGCCGTTCCGTACATGGAGAAACAATTATACAGGACAGGCATCCGCCGAATTAACGGAATTGTTTAATTATCCTATTCCGCAGAGATGGAGTATCGCCCATCTTTATCAATCCATCTTAGGCCGGGAGTCACATGTGCCGGATATTGAATACCTGACGACCCTGTCCGGTTATCTTCACTGGAAATTGACTGGCAGGAAGGTCATGGGGGTAGGAGAGGCATCCGGCATGTTCCCCATTGACCTGAAGACAAAAGGATTCAATGCAGAAATGATTGCAAAGTTTGACCGGCATATCGGTGCGTATAATTTCCCATGGAAACTTAAGAATATTCTGCCGGATGTATTGGTTGCAGGGGAAAAAGCAGGGGAGTTGTCTTTGGAAGGCGCTAAACTTCTTGATATATCCGGTAATCTTGTATCCGGTATACCGCTTTGCCCGCCTGAAGGCGATGCAGGGACAGGAATGGTTGCAACGAACAGTATTGCAGTCAGAACCGGTAATGTATCAGCTGGAACATCTGTTTTTGCCATGGTTGTGCTCGAAAAAGACCTGTCCAAAGCTTATCCCGAAATTGATCAGGTGACGACTCCTGACGGGAATCTGGTCGCCATGGTCCATTCAAACAACTGCACATCGAATTATGATGCCTGGATCGGCCTTTTCGGCGAGGCAGTTAAGGCACTGGGCATGGATGTCTCAAAAGGGAAGCTTTATGATACCCTTCTCGGCGCGGCACTTAAGGGCGACCCTGACTGCGGCGGCTTACTGTCATATGGATATTTGTCCGGTGAACATATCACAGGATTTGAAGAAGGCCGCCCTTTGTTTGTCTGTTCACCCGGCAGCAGTTTCAATTTGAATAACTTCATGCGTGTCAATTTATTCACATCCCTGGGTGCCCTTAGAACAGGACTGAATATTCTGTTTGAAAAGGAAAGTGTACAGGTTGATGAAATCAGAGGTCATGGCGGGTTCTTCAAAACTAAGGAAGTCGGACAAAAAATAATGGCCGCGGCAACCAATGTGCCAATATCCATTATGGAAACAGCCGGAGAGGGCGGAGCCTGGGGCATTGCCCTGCTGGCAGCTTTCATGGCCGATAAAGCGCAGGGCGAGACACTGGATGGCTTCCTGGGTAAAAAAGTATTTGCAGGACAGCTTGGATCCCGTATTGATCCTGACAAGAGGGATGTTGAAGGTTTCAATATATTCATGCAGCGCTATACAAAGGGATTGCCTATCGAAAGAGCCGCGGTGGAATGTTTGATATAAATTGCATATAAGGTTCGGACAACAAAAAGCGAAGCCTGCAGTATATCGTCCTCTAGATAACCGGTGGGTATATCAGGACGGTCTGCAGGCTTCGCATTAATTATAAATGTGTGTAAGCGGACCTGATTTCTCAATCCGCCGCTTCTTTTATTCTTCTGTTACTGCAGCAACAGCAACTTTTTTAACGGCCGCTTTACGGGGGGTTTTTGCCTTTTTGACAGGTACAACCACAACTGCGGCGGCTTTTTTGAGGGCTTCGGGATGCCATTTCTCATAACCCTTCGTGCGGGAAAACGCCGTTGATCCTATAATGTCAAAGCCTGTGATGTCAAGGCCGGCTTTCTTCAGTCCAAGCAGCTGGTTCTGATCAATAAAGAGACGGTCGCACTGGGGACATGATCGGAGAAGTACTTTAAGTGCAATGACAGCGCCGCCTTTTTTGTCCCTTGAATATTCAAGCATGGCCATTCTTTTGTTCATCATGTAACGATCAAAAGGACAGTCTGACGGATCGTTGCTGTTCAATATTCTAACGTAAGGAACTACCTTCAGCGGACGTACTGTATTTGCTGCAGCACGCTTTTCTGCTTCTGCAGTCAGCTGTAAATCGTGTTCCTGTTCAGCGGTCAGAAAATTGTCTTCGTGTTCGGTGGTTACTAATGTGTCTTCCTGCATGAAATTTATCCTCCGTATTTTGACAGCAAAATGCTTGCTGTTCAGGTTGTTTATCAATAAACATTATATCATTCATAACAATTATACCATATTTTACAGCAGAAAGATAAGTAATCGTGTGAACAATATACAATTTAGTCCCCAAAGGCCTGTAAAAGGTTGAAATTTCAATAAAAAGAGGGTTCTGATGATCAGCTTCTGCCGGTAGATTCGTATGCCATTCGTGATAAAATAGAAAGATATGAATATTTCCCTCATCCCAGGCAAATGTACGAGGAGAATAATGTATGACTATGACTATTCACGACAAAATCATTAAAAAGGCGGCTGCAGAAGTACTGGTTCCTTTAGGGGTTTTTCAAAAAGGACAATCCCGGACATGGATTGACGATAACGGCTGGTTTCTTACCATTATAGAGTTCCGGCCAAGTGACTGGGGAAAAGGCGTCCATCTGTATGTCGGCTTGCATTACCTTTGGAATAACAGGGACACTCTTGCGATTGATTACGGCGGTGATGATCCATACCGTGCTGAATATACAGGCAACGATGATAAATTTTACACGGACATGACGGAACTTGCAAATTTCGCCAGAGAGAAAGTGTTGTATTACCGTGCATTTACCGAAATTGCTTATGCAAGGAATATGATTGTTAAAAATAATGCGGTATATCCGTGGAGCACATGGGACAAAATGATGGTCTGCTTTTTGAACTCGGACGTTGCACGCGGCAGGAGTCTTTACAATCAGGCTGTGGCCGGGACGAAGGATGACTACAGGGATTGGGCACAGGAAATTCAGGACCGTGCCATGCACCGGATAGCTCCGATATTAAGCAATCATGACAGCCTCAAAAAATATGTTTTATCTTCTATCCAGGATAGCCGGTGCTGCTGGCGTAAAAAGAGCAGTATGATTAAGTTGAAAATTGATGAGACTTACGGGTGATTGCGGTATAGAACCAATGCGTTATCTTTGATCATCTGAAACAGTAAATGAAGTAAGGGGTGGGCCAATGCCTAAACGTTTAGTGGATCAAAAATTTGTCTTTGACAATTTCAGCGCTCTTCCGCCTTTTGCAAGTTTTCTTCCGGGTGTCTGCGGAATCCAGGGTGTTCCGCTTTGGGCGTTCTATATTAACCGGGGACAATGCATCGCAAGCTTTGGTGTTGAGAATAAGGACCATGCAATCATGGAATTCAGTCCGGCGGTTGTTGCATTCGAAGACACGGCACGTAAGGGTTTTCGTACATTTGTAAAAGCCGGAGGGCAGTGCTTCGAACCATTTTCTCAACCGGGGGCAGGGGTGACAGGCAAGATGCATGTGAATACAAACAGCATCACGATTGAGGAATTCCGAAATGATTCACAGTTAAGATTCTCTGTAACATACTTTCTTTTACCGGAGGAAAATCTGGGATCTCTTGTACGCATAGTTACCGTGGAAAACCTGGCAGCTTATCCCCGGGAGATTGAGGTTCTGGATGGTATGGCGCGTATTATTCCTTATGGAATATCCAACAGTGAGTTTAAGGAAATGGCAAATCTGTTCAAGAGTTTTGCTGCTGTAAATGGTCTTGAAAAGGGAATTCCATTTTTTGCCACAAGATCAAGTCTGGAGGATTCCGCTGAAGTATCCGCGATTAAGGGCGGGTACTTTTACTGTACAGCCATAGACGGCGAAGTCTTTGCACCAATCTGCGATCCCTGCCTTGTATTCGGACAGGATACCGGTCTGACTGTACCCGGCCCTTTTTACGAGCTGGGATCTAAGACTTTGAGTGAATCGCCCCAGTACTGCGACAACAAGATTCCATGCGCCTTCACACCGCTTTCCTTTACACTTCCGGCAGGTGCGAAGAAAGGATTTCATACGCTGATCGGTTACGCACCGGACGAGAGCCTTGTCTGGGCGCATAAAGAACAGTTCGTAAACAAAGAATGGATCAGTCAAAAGCTGAAAAGGGCCCAGGAGATTACGTGCGGATTGACATTTGAGGCAGATACCCATACGGCTTTACCAATGTTTGACGCATATATCGGCCAGTGTTATCTGGACAATCTTCTCAGGGGCGGCTGGCCGTATGTGCTTGCCGATGCAGACAATAGAAAAGTGCTGCATTTATATTCACGCAAACACGGAGACCTGGAGAGGGATTACAATTTTTTTCAAACCGAGGCAGGTTTTTATTCCCAGGGTAACGGCAATTTCAGGGATGTCTGCCAGAACCGCAGAAGTGAAATACTGTTTCACCCTGAGATCGGTGATTTTGATGTCCGCACCTTTGCCAATTTGCTTCAAATTGACGGATACAATCCACTGGAGCTCAGGCCTTCGCTTTTTCGCCTCCCCAAAGAAGCGGAAGAAGATTTCCGCAGGATATGCCTGCATGCTTTTTCAGCAGGGACTAATATCAGCTGTCTGGCCGACATCCTGAAAAAGGGTGCGACACCAGGTGATATTTGCAGGATTATCACAGATCATTCCATAAATTTGGATATACCCCTTGCAGATTTTGTGGATGAGACTCTCCTGCTTTGTGTTCAGGAGCAGCAGGCTGCATTCAAGGAAGGGTATTGGAGTGATCACTGGACGTATATGCCTGAGTTGGTCAGAAGCTATCTTCAGATATTTCCTGAAAATAAGAACAGTCTTTTTTTTGAAAAAAAGATTATTCGTTTTTATGACAGTCCGGCCTTTGTACTGCCCCGCAGTCAAAAATACGGCATCCAAAACGGCAGAGTCCGCCAGTTCGGCTCCTGTATTGCAGACCCCGATAAGAATTGGGACCAGGTGGAGACTCACTGGCTTAAGAATGAAAAAGGTGAAACAGCATGCACAACACTCTTCGGTAAGCTGTATCACCTGGCAGTTATCAAATGCGCAACGCTGGACCCGCTGCAAATGGGAATTGAGATGGAAGGAGGAAAGCCGGGCTGGAATGATGCGTTCAACGGACTTCCCGGACTTCTGGGCAGCAGCACGTCAGAGACCGTAGAATTACTGGGTCTGGTTAAAGACCTTCAGAATTATTTGCACGGGGCTCCGGAAAAACTGGATTTACCGGGACAAATAGCGGCACTGGGAGAATCCCTTGACAAACTTATTGAGGAAAGGCTTTTAGGCAATATATCAGCATATTCCTTTTGGGATAAGTCTTCTTCATTACGGGAAGACTGGCGTGCAAATACCCGGCTAGCACTGTCTTCTGCAAATCAGGCTGTTCCGGCCCTGCAAATTGCATTGCAGCTTCAAAATATGGAGAAGCTTCTTGAACAGGGCCTCGCGCGCGCCGCCCGGCATGCTTCAATCATTCCCACGTATTTTACATATGATGCTGTCGGATTTGTACCAGTAGTCGACAGTAATAGCAAGACCGTGTTTACGCCTTACGGTTTGCCTGCGGTAATGGTTGACCGGCTGGAAGTAAAAGTCCTGCCGGTATTTCTTGAGACACCTGCAAAACTGATTAAGTATCTGCCTGTTGAGCATGCCAGGAATCTTTATCAGAAGATTCGGTCAAGCGAGCTGTATGATTCAAAGCTGCTGATGTACAGGACATCCGTTTCCATAGAGTCGTTAAACATCGAATATGGACGTATCCGGTCTTTTACTCCGGGTTGGTTTGAGCGTGAAAGCATATTTATGCATATGGAGTATAAATATCTGCTTGGATTGTTTGATGCAGGTTTATATGATATTTTTTTCGAAGAAATGCCGCATCTGCTTGTACCGTTCTTCGATCCTGCTGTATATGGCCGCAGCATCCTGGAGAATTCTTCCTTTATTGCATCGAGTGTCAATCCGGATCCATCCGTACATGGCCGCGGTTACATTGCCAGACTCAGCGGTTCCACAGCAGAGGTTATTTCCATGTGGCAGCGTATGTTTATAGGTAATATTTTATTTACTTATCACAGGGGAGATTTACAATTTTGCTTCCAGCCCAAAATACCGGGCGGGATGTTTACGGATGCCGGCCTTGTCAGTTTTCAGTTGTTCGGCTGTGAAGTACGGTACTTCAATCCTCATAGGAAAAATACTTTCGGAGAGAATGCAGCTCATATTATACAAATTCAGATTGACGGCACCCCCGTGTCATCTGACTGTTATCTGACAAGCCAATACGCATATAAATTTCGCAGCAGGAAACTGAAGCTGATTGAAGTTACCTTTGAATAATCACTTCAATCTCATGGTCCAGTTCATGATAGACACAGGCCACGTTGAGGTTTTCCGTTATTTTAACCAGAGTCTTTTCCGACAGGGAGATGACCTGGTGCCATACCCCGGCATCAAGGCATACAGGCCGGTCGAGTAAAAACACTTCATACTCACCGGGTGTCTCGTGTCCGGCTGTGATCAGCAGGCAGACGCCGCTCACCGGTTCGAAACTTTCCTTGGAATCAGGGTGATATTCCAGCTTGCGTGTTGATTTGCGGCTGAATTCCAGAAGGGCAATACGCCAGCCCGGGTTATTGCTTGTAACGAGGATTTCCCAGCCATCGGACATCTTTTCCGTGAACTGCAGTATGGTGCCGTACTTATTGAAAGCGGCATTGGTCAGCGTCTGAATTTTACAGGTCATTATGTACTCCTTCATATCCGTGTTATCAGAAATTGATACCATTATCCCAGGATAACGGTAATCATCAGCGGATCTGCCGTATGTGCCAAAAGTTCCCGGCGTGAAATCTTAATGTATTTACTGGCTTTCATGGGAAGCGGCCATTCACCGGCGTTGATTCTGACGTTTTTAATTGTATATGCAGAATAGTCCAAAAGCTTTGGATTGATGTACTCTACCTGGATGTGTCTGCCGGCAAAGGTAGTTGCCGCCGACGCAATTCCTTCATTGTCAAACTGGCAGGGGACAAGCTTAGGCGCAAGGACAAGGTCGCCAAGGCAGCCCCTGACTCCGAACATTTCGGTGAGAACCGTAAGGAACAGCCAGCTGGCAGCTCCTGTCAGGTAGTGATACATGCCTTTTCCGCTGAGGGAGAAATATTCGGGAATGCCCGGATAGATTTTGCTGTGCGCGGTATCCATGCACAGATCGTACATGGACTGGAAGACTTCATATGCTTCTGTGACAAAGCCCCTCTGATACAGGGCATTCATGTACATGACCACCATATGGCTGAAAATGGCTCCGTTTTCTTTCTCGCCGTAAGCAAAGGCAAACCCCCTGCCGAAATTCAGTGTATTCGGACCGAGTGGGGTGTTGAGTTTGTACCCTCCCGTCCGGGTATCTTTGAGGTATTTGCGGCAGGACTTATAAGCGGCGAGTACCTGGGCATCTGTGGCAAGGCCAGACATTGTGGTGAAAACCTGACCGGTAAGGTTCATCCGGATACCTTCGGGGAATTCACCGTCGACACACAGTCCGTCGTTATTGTAATAACCGTTGAAAAACCCGCCGCCGTCTGTTGTCTGTAAATATTCCTGCTTCCTTATGTGATTGAAAATCCATTGACCCTTTTGTTCAAGATCGGAGATAATCTGATCAATGGGAAGATCAGCCCTTTGATCGGAAACATTGTCTTTCACGGCAGCAAAGTACTCAGTAAGCAGATTATTTTTATACGAAATGTCATCATAAGCGCAGGGACCGGGCGATACGGAAAGTGAAGGGGAATCTCCGCGGACAGTTCCTGCCGCATCCTGGGTTTTTACCGTATCGAGAAGAATTTTGATTTCGGGACACAGGGACAGCGTATCAATCTTCCGGGCGGTTTTGAGCGAGTGGAGAAGTCCGGCGATGCTGATCAGATTGCTGCCGTAAAAGGCTGTAAAAGCTGTGCTTTCACCACGCTGCCTTGCCATATCAAGTGTGTCGTTCCAGTCCGCGCCTTCGAGGCGGATGATGTTGTGTCCGCCGACATTATAGAAGCAGGAGAGCTGCTGCAGAAGTATATGTTCAATAATGGTTCCCTCGTACACGGCACCGCCGGCGGTTTTTAGTTTGCTGCCGCAGAAGGGTGTCCATGACTCATCCTTTCTGGTAGCACGTCCGGTTTGGGCGTCCCGGAAGTAAGTCTGTTTTTCAAGAAGAAGATCGAGGTCGCCTGTCTGGTCGATATAGAGCTTGGCTGTAAGATAAGGCCATGAACCATGGTCCATCCATACACGCGGAATATTATTACGGTCTGCGATAAATTCTCCCGGGTTTGAACCGATAATGGTAGCATTGGAGCCGTCTATTCTGACACCTCCGAAATTGTTGATGAGAAGGCTCTTCACTTCTTCCGGTTCCAACAGGATAAGGGAGAGGCAATCCTGCCACAGGTCCCGCCATCCGCGGCCGCCCTTGCCGTAGTCATGGTAGGGAAGGAATGAGCATCCGTATATTTTGCGTAAAACCGGCTGCACTTCGATCCATTTCATCCAATTGGAAAATCCCGGAAGCCCGGATTTGAAAATTACCTTCGTAGCATTGGCCAGCCAGTGAGTTTTATTTTCCAGAAGGGCCTTCTGTACTTTTTCAAGTGTATTGTATCTCAGATAAAGAGCTTTGAGGTCATCATCTGTTGTTGTTATTCCCATAAGGACAATATAGCAGGCTGATTCTCCGGGTGCAATTGTTTTTGCTGCAAAGCGAAGGCCGCCGATACATTCCCTGCCTTCCAGAACTTCATCCATGAAAAATTCAGGGGAAAGATTCTCAACTACGGCCTGAGGCCATTCCAGATCACCTTGTGCGCCGATAAAGTTCTCCATGGAGGCAATTGAGCCCGCTGGATACGTGCCGTCCTTTTCGCTTCCCAACACATAATACAGAACCTTATTCCATTTATGACCTATCTCGTCAAAAAGTATAACAGGCTTCATCGTCACGCCTTCCCGATGTTTTTCAGGGCGGTTGACCAGTGAAGTAACATGCCTGTGGTCCCTGATGTTTTCGGCTGAACGTCCGAAAATCGGAATCGCACAGGTCGCTTCGATTTCGATGGGGGAAGAGGCGGTGTTTGTAATTGTTACGGTCATTATTTCGACTTTATCTTCGTTTGCCGGGACAAAGCTGGTTACTTCCGATGTCAGAAAACGCTCAGGGTCCTTATAGATTAATGTATGGTAAAGCAGCCCGGCTTCAACGATACGTTCAACAGTCGAAGATGCGTTAAACCGTTTGGAATGGGCAATGGCGGAGTTGCCTGATACTGACCAGGGATCTTTGCCTTCCTGGTAGATCCAGAAATTCCTTGCTGCCTTAGAATTATGCAGGTCTTCGATGGAAACCGGCTGAAGAAGGAAATTTTGCTGATTCTGTTTGATGTCTCCGTGGAGAACTGGCGTGATGCAAGACATCAGACCGGCTTCATTGCATAGCGGAAAATAGAGCTCGTTAATTGCATCAGGCTGTTCCCATCTAAACGTTCCGTTCTCATCGATGAAAACCCAGGGTTTGCTGCACATTTGTCCACCTCACTAAAGATATTGTTTTATCAGACCGGATGGATTTATCATATCATTAATTTTCATGTGCGGTTTATTCTGATTGTTGATATAATATTTTGTGAAGTGATTTTCCGGAAGATTCTATATTAAAAATAGAATATGGTGAATGGAGAGCAGGAATATGGACACTTGGGCTTATGTTTTAATTGGAGTCGGAATTGTCGTTCTAATATTTTTGGCAGGGATTCGAATCGTCCGCCCTACAACCCGCGGACTGATTGAGACGTTGGGAAAGTACACCAAATTCGCTCAGCCCGGCTTCCACTGGGTTTTTCCGAAAGTACAGAAAATTTACCTGGTGAATGTGACCGAGCAGATGTTCAATGCAGAGCCGCAGGTAATTATTACAAATGATAATTTGAATGCAACCGTCGATGCGCAGGTATATTTCCGCGTTAAATTTGATGAGGAGAGTGTCAAGAACTCGATCTACAATGTCAATGATTACCGTTATCAGATTGTGAACCTGGCCCGTACGACACTCAGGAATATCATAGGCACGATGACTTTGAAGTCTGCCAACAGTGAAAGAGGCAAGATTAATACCGACCTGTATCAGACCCTCAAGGATGAGACAAGCAAATGGGGCATCGATATTGTGCGTACGGAGCTTAAAGAAATAGACCCTCCAAAAGACGTACAGGAGACAATGAACAAGGTCGTCAAGGCTGAAAATGAGAAAGTAGCCGCGATTGACTTTGCTACCGCTGCAGAAACTACGGCTGACGGTATCAAAAGAGCCGAGATCAAGAAAGCCGAAGGTATTCGGCAGGCCAAGATCCTGGAAGCTGAAGGCGAAGCACAGGCAATTAAGCTTGTAAATGAAGCGGCTGACAAGTATTTTATCGGTAATGCCCAACTGCTGCGCAAATTGCAGACGACCGAGACGTCGCTTCGGAATAACGCCAAAATCGTTGTTCCTTCCAATACGGAATTGATAAATGTTATCGGCGAAATGTCCGGTGTGCTGCCGGTCGAGAGATCCGCTGTAAAAGCCCAGGATAAGAAATAGAAGCAAAAAGCTGATTTTTCAATCCCGTCAGGGCGGCATGGGTTCAACACCGCGGGATAATGCACATTCTTCCCGGACAGTACAAGGTCCGTTTCCGCATAAGGACGCAATATTTATATACTGCTTCTTTATGTAGATTGGAATCTGCATCATCCGGATGTCAACTCATATCTGCAAATTATCATAAAGGATGTTATTATCATATTGGCTGTATGATACACAGCACTGAGTTGATTCATTAAGGTATCATAGCAGACAGCCGGTTCAGTTTGAAGGCCGGATGTTTGGCATTGAAGCATATAATAAGTTGAATTACACAATAGGAGGAAGAATTATGAAAAACACACCAGAGGTCAAGCTGGGAATTGTTGCTGTAAGCAGGGACTGTTTCCCCAAAACACTGTCACTCACGAGGCGCCAGGCAGTTGTTGCCGCGTATGCCGCCAAAGATTCCCTTTATGAGTGCGGGACAATCATCGAAAATGAAATGGATATGTTAAAGGCACTTGCAGAAGTTAATGCGGCCGGGTGCAATGCCCTGGTAATATACCTCGGCAATTTTGGTCCCGAGACCCCGGAGACACTGATCGCGCAGAAATTTGACGGACCGGTTATGTTCGCGGCAGCGTCTGAAGACAGTTCCGACAGCTTGATCGGCGGCAGGGGAGACGCTTACTGCGGCCTTCTTAATGCCAGTTACAATTTGAAACTGCGGAATATCAAAGCTTATATTCCTGAAAACCCAGTCGGAACCCCGGCTGAAGTCGCTGCAATGATGGCGGCTTTTGTTCCGATTGCCAAATCCGTAATTGGACTTCGCGCTCTGAAAATCATTTCATTCGGTCCTCGTCCCCAGGATTTCCTGGCCTGCAATGCTCCTATAAAGCAGCTTTATAATTTGGGTGTTGAGATTGAAGAGAATTCAGAGCTCGATTTGTTCAGCGCATTTAAAAAACATGCCGGGGATGCAAGAATTGCAGACGTTGTGAAGGATATGGAAAAAGAGCTTGGTTCCGGCAATAAGAAGCCGACGATACTTCCGAAGCTTGCACAATACGAAATTACACTTCTTGACTGGATGGAAGAACATAAAGGCAGCAGGGAGTTTGTCGTATTTGCTAACAAATGCTGGCCGGCTTTCCAGATGGAGTTCGGATTCGTGCCTTGTTATGTAAACAGCCGTCTGGCCCAGAGAGGGATTCCTGTCTCGTGTGAAGTTGATATCTATGGCGCACTTAGTGAATTTATCGGTGTCTGCGTAAGTGATGATGTTGTTACTTTACTGGATATTAACAACACGGTTCCTGCCGATATGTATAAGAATGACATCAAGGACAAGTTCAACTATACGATAACAGATACATTTATGGGCTTTCACTGCGGTAACACCGCTTCTACAAAACTCTCTTCCTGCAACATGAAATATCAGATGATTATGGCAAGGGCACTGCCGGAAGAAGTTACACAGGGGACGCTCGAGGGGGATATCATCCCTGGAAACATTACATTCTACCGTCTGCAAAGCACAGCTGATGCTCAGCTCAAGGCATATGTGGCGGAGGGTGAAGTGCTGCCTGTAGCTACGCAGTCCTTTGGATCGATCGGTATTTTTGCCATCAACGAGATGGGAAGATTCTATCGCCATGTCCTGGTTGAGGGTAATTATCCTCATCACGGAGCTGTAGCATTCGGTCATTTTGGTAAAACTTTGTATGAAGTGTTTAAGTATCTTGATGTAGCTGAAATCAGTTTCAATCAGCCCAGGGGAATGCTGTACAAATCGGAGAACCCTTTCTGCTGAAATAGTACTTTTTATATGGAAGAAAATTTCTGAAAAGCACAGTGTTCCCAACTGCAGGATTCTGCACTGGAAATACTGTGTTTTTTAATGAATGTGACATTTGGACGCACCTTATTGACTGACATGGTCCAGGCGATATGATAATATGTTCATATTATATTTAGCCTTTATTAAGGCAGGGCGGATGGTTATTTTATGGGTGTGACGATCAAGGATCTCGCCGTACAGCTGAATCTTTCCCCGGCGACAATATCTCTGTCACTTAACAACCGTCCGGGCGTTAATCAAAAAACCCGTGCGCTTGTACTTGAGACGGCTGCGAAGCTTGGATATGAACAAATCAATTCGACTGCCCGGCGACTGCCTCAGGGCTGTGGAAATATAAGGCTCGTGGTTTATAAAAAAATGGGACGGGTCGTCGCAGATACCCCTTTCTTCCTGGCGTTAATCGAGGGGATCGAATCTGAGATTAGGCGCAATGGGTACCAGCTACTGATCTCCCACATCAGTGATCGCCCCAGCCTTGACCAGGTCATGGATATCGTAAGTGAGAATCCTAAGGATGGAATAATCCTTCTGGCTACTGAGCTGTCACTTGCAGATTCCATTCCTTTTTTCGAATCCGGACACCCGCTTGTCGTTCTCGACGGCAGTTTGTCCGACAGCCAGTATGATACGGTGCTGATTAATAATTTTCAGGGTGCATATGACGCCGTTGCCGAACTGATTCGTATGGGTCACAGCCGGATCGGCTATTTGCACAGCATGGTTCCGATCTACAATTTCGGACAGCGGCACCATGGATTAGTAAGTGCCCTGGCTGATGCAAAGCTGAGTCTTCAAAAGGAGTGTATCTGTTCAGTCGAGCCGTCGATCGAGGGTGCTTACAGCGGAGTTAAGGAATGGCTTCAAAATAATCCGGAGCTGCCCACGGCCTTTTTTGCAGATAATGACATAATCGCGTTTGGCGCGATGAAAGCCATTAAAGAATATGGTCTTGTTATTCCGGATGATATCTCAGTCATTGGATTTGACGATCTGCCCTATTGTGAAATTATCGATCCTCCGCTGACGACTGTCAAAGTCTATAAGCACAGTCTCGGGAGACTTGCCGTGGATCGATTGATTGTCCGGATGCAGGGAGAGGCGGCGGAAGTCGTTCGCATTGAAGTTGCGACAAAGCTGGTCAGCCGGAAGAGCGTACGGAATATGAACCTGATTTAATCTGCCGGCAAATGATTCTGCTTTTTCAACGCAGATAAGAAAACAGCCCAAACCTCGTGTATTTGTCTGTACACGAGGTTTTTTTTTGTGAAAATTTAATTAAAACATTTAGATGTGCAAGTGTGTGTCTTGCGTTAATCACCTGAAATTTTCAGCGATGGATTGCCATTTGATTCTGAAAATCGCAGTCAAAACAGCATAGTGCCCTAGAAATAAGCATCAATTTTACATTTGTACAGCAAAAAAGTCTAAAAAGTTTAAAAATTTCGCATAAATCTATTGAATTATTTGATTAAATGTTTTAGTATTGCTTTGAAGAGGTGAAAGCAAATTGAAACCAAGCATCAAACAGCTAAGCGTACTGACCGGCTACTCACCTGCAACGATCTCCAATGCTTTGAATAAGAAGCCAAACGTTAATCAGGAGACAGCCAACACAATCTGGCGGGCCGCCCGCGAAACAGGGTATATCAGTGAATCGCATATCAGCAATATCCGGCTGACTGTCTGCCGCACTCATGGCAAAGTAGTCACCGACACCCCGTTCTTTTCTGCTCTTATCTCTGGTGTTGAAAACGAGTGCCGGTCCCTCGGGTTTGCGACAATCATCAGCCATCTCGACAAAGCCGATCCTGACTTTGAAGCCCTGCTGCAGCAGATCCTGAGTGACCGGACGACAGGCAACCTTGTACTGGCAACTGAATTCACCGAGGATGACGCCCATATGTTTCGTAATTCAGAGAGTCCCGTTGTTCTGATTGATACATGGTTTGAAGATATGGATTTCGATACGGTGGGAATTGACAATACCGACTCAACTTTCAACGCAGCGACGTACCTGATCCATTATGGACACACAAGTATCGGATATCTTAAAAGCAATGCGCCAATCAAGAATTTTATATATAGGGAGTATGGTTACCGGCGTGCAATGCACGGCAACGGTCTTGAGATCGAATCCAAATATACAGTTCTGCTTACGCCGAGTATGGACGGTTCATACAAGGACATGAAAGAGTTCCTGGAAGGACAGACGGATCTTCCGACAGCTTTTATCGCCGATAATGACAATATCGCGCTTGGGGCCTGTAAAGCCCTTCAGGACTGCGGGTACCGGATTCCTGAAGATATTTCCGTCATCGGTTTTGATGATATGCCGTTCTGCGAAATTGCTGCGCCTCCGCTGACAACCGTACGTGTATTCAAACAGGTTATGGGTGCTGAAGCGGTCAGGCGGCTTGTACAGGTAATCAGGACAGGAAACAAGATCAAGGTTAAGACGCAGATCTGCACGGAATTCATTGAACGCGAAAGCGTCAGGAATATAGCGAAAGAAAATTCATTAACCAATGGGGAGACAAGCAATGGAAAATTTGAAAGCCAGGACATTTGAGATCAGACAGGACATCCTTGACACGATCGTCAACTGCAAGGCAGGTCATATCGGAGGAGGCTTCAGTGTCACCGACATTCTGACCACCCTGTACTTCAAACAAATGAACATAGACCCGCAGAATCCGAAAGCGCCGGATCGTGACCGCTTTATCCTTTCTAAAGGCCATTCGGTCGAGGCACTTTATTCGGTTCTTGCTAATCGCGGATTTTTCCCGAGGGAAGATTTAAAAACCGTTTCAGCTTTCGGGTCCAAATACATTGGCCATCCGAACAACAAAGTTGCCGGAATAGAGATGAACTCCGGTTCGCTCGGACATGGTCTTTCGGTTTCGGTTGGCATGGCTTTAGCAGCTAAAATGGATCAGGCATCCTATCGTGTCTATGTTGTCATGGGAGACGGTGAACTGGCCGAAGGTTCCGTGTGGGAAGGTGCCATGGCCGCCTCCCAATACAATCTTGATAATCTGTGTGCTGTCGTTGACCGCAACGGCCTGCAGATTTCCGGTACGACCGAAGAAATCATGGACCATGAGAACCTGGATGACCGCTGGTCCTCCTTTGGCTGGTATGTAATCCATGCAGTCGGAAATGACACCGACTCACTCAACACAGCGTTTGAGACGGCAAAGTCAGTTAAAGGCAAACCGACTGTGATTATTGCAGATACAATTAAAGGTTATGGTGTCTCTTTCATGGAAAACTCGGTGCCCTGGCATCACAAGGTCCCGAATGCTGATGAATATAAGCAGGCTACGGAAGAGCTTACCGACAAAAGGAGTGCAGCGCTATGAATACAATCCATAACCGTCAGGTCATTAACGACGTACTTGTCGAAAAAGCAAAAACGGACAAAGACATTGTTGTCCTTTGCAGCGACTCCCGCGGCTCCGCTTCGCTCAGCGAATATGCAAAAGTACATCCCGGGCAATTTGTCGAAACAGGTATAGCTGAACAGAACATTGTATCAATTGCAGCCGGTCTGGCATCCTGCGGCAAAAAGTGCTTTGTTGCCTCACCGGCATGCTTCCTGTCGAGCCGCAGCATGGAACAGGCAAAAGTAGATGTCGCTTACTCAAATACAAATGTCAAACTGATAGGAATCTCAGGCGGTATCAGCTACGGCGCACTGGGAATGACCCATCACTCGTCAAACGACATTGCAGCACTGGGTTCCATTCCGAATATGCGCGTCTATTTCCCAAGTGACCGCCATCAGACAAAAGCGCTGTTCGAACATCTGCTTCAGGACAATAAACCCGCTTATATCCGCGTTGGCCGTAATCCGGTCGAGGATATCTACAGTGAAGATAACACTCCGTTTGTCATGGACAGGGCAACCCTCGTTCATGAGGGAAATGACATTACGATTATTGCCTCCGGCGAAATGGTCTATCCGGCTCAGCAGGCTGCCAATACACTCGAATCCCAGGGCATTGCCTGCCGGGTACTGGATATGTACTGCATCAAACCGCTCGATACACAGGCAGTCCTGAAAGCGGCCAACGAAACAAAAGCAATAATAGTTATTGAAGAGCATGTTGCGATCGGCGGCCTTGGCTCAATGGTCAGCCAGCTGGTCTGTGCAAAGCAGCCCGTGAGAGTCATTAGTATGTGCCTGCCTGACGAGCCTGTGATTGCCGGGAAATCGCCGGAAGTATTTGCCTACTATGGCCTGACTGCCGATAACCTCGTTAAAACTGCCCTGGAATTGCTCGTCTGATAACCAATACCGCAGATCAGTATTTGTACAAACTGCCGGAAAGGAAGGGCGGAACTGTAGTTATGAGTGAAAAATACGTACTTGCCATTGACCAGAGCACATCCGGTACCAAAGCACTGCTGTTCGCCGATACCGGAGAATTGGTCGGCCGCGTGGATCGCCCGCACAGACAGATTATCAACGATCTGGGATGGGTCGAACACGATCCGGAAGAAATACTCCTGAACACACTCAACGATGTCAGGGATGTAGTGGAGAAGACCGGAATTGATAAAGCATCCATTGCAACCGTTGGAATCAGCAACCAGCGCGAGACTGCTATGGCCTGGGATGCTCAGACCGGCAAACCGGTGTATAACGCAATCGTATGGCAGTGTGCCCGCGGAGCTGCAATATGCAAAAAAATTGAAGACGCAGGACATGCTGAGATGATCCGTGCCGCAACCGGCCTGCAGCTTTCGCCCTATTTCTCCGCTGCCAAGCTTGCCTGGATTCTCGAAAATATTCCGGCTGCCCGGGCAGCCGCGGAAAAGGGAAATCTTCGGTGCGGAAATATTGACAGCTGGCTGATCTATAACCTGACCAATGGCAGGAACTTCAAAACTGATTTCTCCAATGCATCAAGGACGCAGCTTTTTAATCTCAGGGAATTGAAGTGGGACGAAACCGTCTGCAGCCTGTTTGGCATACAGACATCCGTGCTGCCGCAGGTCTGCGACTCGAACAGTCTGTTCGGTGAAACAGATTTCGGCGGTTACCTTGATGCCCCGATTCCGATCCAGGGAGTTATGGGGGACTCGCACGGTGCATTGTTCGGGCAGGGATGCCTCGAACCCGGAATGATCAAGGCAACCTATGGAACCGGATCATCCGTAATGATGAACATTGGAACAGAGCCGATCTTCACAAAGACGGGCGTTGTCACTTCGATCGCCTGGGGCATGAATGGAATTGTAAATTATGTCCTGGAGGGCAACATCAACTACACCGGTGCAGTCCTCAAGTGGGTAGTAGAAGACCTCGGATTAATCGCCTGCACAAAAGATGCAGCGAAAGTTGCAGCCGGTGCCAACCCGAACGATGAGACCTATCTTGTCCCGGCATTTTCCGGGCTCGGAGCCCCCTACTGGGAGAGCAGTACCAAAGCGATAATCTGTAATATGAGCCGCAATACCGGCAGGGCGGAGATCGTTCGCGCTGCCGAGGAATGTATTGCATACCAGATCGCCGACATCATTGGCCTGATGAGTCAGGAATCAGGGATTGCGCTTCAGGAACTCCGTGTGGACGGAGGACCTACCCGCGATACTTACCTTATGCAGTTCCAGAGTGACATCCTCAACATGGCCGTTCAAGTACCCGAGACGGAAGAATTGTCCGGGGTCGGAGCTGCATACGCTGCCGGGATCGCCGCCGGTATCTTTGAAACAGATGTTTTTACCAGAATCAAAAGACTTAGCTATAGTCCCGCGATTACCCCTGAACTGCGCGCCAAACGTCTCGATGGATGGAAAAAAGCCGTCGATATGGTATTAGGGAGCGCCCGAACCTGATGCATACTGCATGTACTGCAGGTGTAATATAACAAGGAGGATTTTTAGATGAAGAAATTTCTGTCACTTGCCCTCGTCCTTACTATGGTTGTTCTCGGTGGCTGTTCCAGCACTGCGACTACCACAACCGCTGCAACGACAGCAGCTGCAGCAACAACAACAGCAGCAGCTGCAACGACAGCAGCTGCAACGACAGCAGCTGCAACCACTGCCGCTGCCGCCGATAAATGGGTAAAAGCTGATGGCGCTGCCAATCTGATCGTCATTATTACACCTTCCCATGACAACCCTTTCTTTAATACGGAAGCCGTTGCTGCAGAAGCAAAAGCAAAAGAGCTTGGTTACGAAACCCTTGTCCTCGTTCATGACGATGACGCCACAAAGCAGGCTGAACTGTTTGATACAGCTATTTCCAAAAAAGCAGCTGCCATTATCTGCGACAATGCAGGAGCTGACGCAACTGTTGCTGCTGTACAGAAAGCCCGCGATGCAGGAATCCCCACATTCCTCATCGACCGCGAAATCAACCAGGCCGGTATCGCAATCTCCCAGATTGTTGCCAACAATTCCCAGGGAGCAACAATCGGTGCTGAAAAATTCGTTGAGGCAATGGGCGAAAAAGGCAACTATGTAGAACTTGTCGGCAAGGAATCAGATACAAATGCCGGTGTCCGTTCTGAAGGCTATAATGCCGTAATCAGCCAGTATCCTGATATGGTTTGTGTTGCCAAACAGTCCGCAAACTGGAGCCAGACAGAAGCATACTCCAAGATGGAATCCATCATCCAGGCAAACCCCGACATCAAAGGCGTTATCTGCGGCAATGACACAATGGCAATGGGCGCTCAGGCTGCCTGCGAAGCAGCCGGCCTCAAAGATATCGTTATCGTCGGACTCGACGGTTCCAATGATGTCCGTGACGCAATACTTGCAGGTAAGATTGTAGCCACTTCACTGCAGCCGTGTTTCACAATAGCTCAGGAAGCTGTTATTCAGGCTGACCAGTATATCAAGACCGGCAGCACCGGAAAAGAAGAAAAGCAGCTTATGGACTGCGTTCTGATTACCAAGGACAACGCATCCAAGCTCGACAACTTCAGCCTCTCCAAGTAATAGACATTCCGTAATCTTTTAATCTTGTCGGATTTTAAAATATTTCCTTTTCCTGATTCGTTTTGTTCTTCATTCGGATGGCGGGAATGTGTTTACCAGGACGCATTCCCGCCTCTCCTCAAAATACGAAATGCGAAAATATATCTGTTGCATATTCTGTCCCATTTATCTGCAAACGCAAAGAAAAGAAGGTAGGCATAATGACAAAACGCATCGTGATCGCTCTTATCGCAGCCGCACTGGTCATTCTTATACTGGCGATTAACGTCACGGTAGTCCCGATCAACTCGGGCTCAACCGTGGGAAATGTTGATGTCAACAGTGAAAATTTTGACCCGCAGGCCTATATTGACAGCATTTTCCAGACTGAAGCCGTTCCCGTTCTCAAAGATAAAGCAATCGACATAAATGAAGTCATGACGGCGGCCAATGGCGATCTTAAATCAGTCGGAGAAAAATATGGTGTTCGCGCTGACTCCGGCAATGCATATAATTTTCTGGTTAAAGGGACTGCAGCTGTCAAAGAAGTGAATACCTCACTGCGCGCCGGTTATGCCATATTAACCCTCGACGGCTACACAGGCAGTGAGACATTCAAAATGCAGGTCGGACCTGTTTTTAAAGGAACGGCAATACGCGACTGTATGCCAATGATCAAATTTGACGATTTCAAAAACCAGGTTGTATATGCCAACCTTGCGACTGCTATCCACGTCAACCTGAGCGCAAATCTTTTTAAGACAATCGATGCCAGCACACTGGCAGGCAAAACAATCGAGTTTTACGGAGCTTTTACGGACAATGGCAGTACAGAGATCGTGATAACGCCTTTCGCAATTGAAGTTAAATAAGGAGGCCGCATCATGAAGCAAATTTCACAGCAAACCACCGGACCGGACGTTGTCCTGATCTGTGAGAATATTAGCAAAGTATATCCCGGTACCAAGGCGCTCGACGATGTATCCTTCTCGGTCAGGACCGGAAAAGTCAATGTCCTGATCGGCGAAAACGGTGCAGGCAAATCAACCCTGATGAAGGTTGTTGCGGGTATTGAGACACCAACATCAGGCAAAATATACCTTGACGGGGAGGAAGTCAGTTTCAGGGATACGGCTGAAGCACGTGCCAAAGGTATCGGCATCATCCACCAGGAACTGAGCCTCTTTCCGAATCTCAATGTCTTTCAGAATATTTTCATGGCAAACGAGCGCACAAAGGGTAACATCACGCTGGATAACAAAACACATATCCGTCTTACACATGATGTGCTCGAGCGTCTGCAGTATCCGATTGAGCCCGGAACGCTGATAGGAGATCTTCGTGTCGGTCAGCAGCAGATGGTTGAAATAGCCCGCAACCTTGTACAGGAAGGCCTTCGGATACTGATCATGGATGAGCCGACATCTTCCCTGAGTGCATCGGAAGTTGAGTCGTTATTTAAAATAATGAATGACCTGACGGCATCCGGCATCTCGATTGTCTATATTTCACACCGGCTCGAAGAAATTATGCGCATTGGAGACTATGTTACGGTTCTTCGCGACGGACGCAAGGTTGCAGAGGCGCAGGTAAAGGATATTTCGGTTGCCTGGCTTGTCAAGAACATGGTTGGCAGCGAAAAATCCTATAAGAAGAATACAAGGATCGTGGATTTTTCCGATGAGAACATCGTTTTTAAGGCAAAAGATCTGTTTCTTCCTAAACGGGGAGGGGGCTGGCTTCTGAACAGCGTAAATTTCAATCTCCATCGAGGTGAAATTCTAGGTATTTACGGCTTGCTCGGTTCAGGACGCACAGAAATATTCGAATGCATTATGGGGCTGCGCCCTGAACATTCCTGCGAATTCGAACTCCACTCCAAAAAAATGGAGGTCGGTTCCGTCTCTGACCAGATAGATAAAGGCTTTGCGTTAGTGCCTGAAGACAGGCAGCGTGAAGGTCTTGTGCAGACTTTGTGCATCGGCAAAAATATTTCCCTGTCAAGCATGCTCAAATATGTAAAGAACGGTCTGATCAATACAGCCAGGGAGAATGAAGCGATCCGTAATACCATTAAGGACATCCATATCAAAGTCGCTGACCCGAATCTGCCTATTTTGTCCCTTTCCGGCGGTAACCAGCAAAAAGTTGTCATAGGAAAAGGTGTGCTGACCAACCCCCACATCCTGCTCCTTGATGAACCAAGCCGCGGCATTGATGTCGGAGCCAAGGCTGAAGTTTTTGACATCATTAATGAGTACGCTGAAAAGGGTTTATCAATCATTGTGATTTCGTCTGAACTCAAAGAAATTATCGCGATTGCAGATAGGGTTCTCGTCCTGTCGAACGGGCTGATGACCGGAGAATTCGTCGGTGAAGATATAAATGAAGAAGCGCTTGTGACGGCCTCATATAAAGGCCATAACCGAGCTGAATAAGTTGGAGGGTACAGTGAAATGTCCAAACAAAATGCGGATCTGAAAGTCAAGTCTCCCAATCGGTCCATCGGGATGATTCTCCTGAAAGGAAGAACCTTTATTGCACTGTTCGGTTTAACCGTCTTTTTCTCTTTTGCCTCCGACAACTTTCTGTCGGCAGGAAGCCTTCTGCTTGTTGCGAAGCATGTTGCACTCTACGGCATTCTTGCCATCGGCATGACATATGTAATCATAACGGGCGGTATCGATTTGTCAGTCGGTTCGATTGTAGGACTATCTGCTATGCTGGCCGGCGGCCTGATTGATGAAGGTCTGGTACTGCCGATGCTGGGGGTCAAACTCTTTTTCAACATCCCGGCAATTATCATTATTGTTGTAATCTTCGGTGCCCTGATCGGACTGATAAACGGTTTGATTATAACACGGTTTAAAGTCGCCCCGTTTATTGCCACCCTTGGCATGATGTATGTGGCCCGCGGCCTTGCGATGCTGCGTTCCAACGGTAAGACTTTCCCGAACCTGATCGGCAAACCGGAACTTCACAACGAGGGGTTCAGCTTTCTTGGCGGCGGAAAAATACTTGGAATCCCTGTCGCTGCACTGATTTTACTGGTTATTGCTTTCATTGCATCGATGGTTCTCAGAAAAACTCCGACCGGTTGGCATATCCTTTCAATCGGAGGCAACGAAAAAGCAGCCCGTTTGTCAGGTGTCAAAGTAAACCGGGTCAAATGGCTTGTGTACTCCGTTTCCGGCGCATGTGCGGCTATTGTCGGATTAATTACAGCATCACAGCTGATGGCAGCCCATCCTGCCTCCGGTGAATCATGGGAGATGAACGCCATCGCTGCTGCTGTCCTCGGCGGAACTTCAATGGCCGGCGGAGTCGGAAATATTGGCGGAACGATCGTCGGCGCTTTCGTTATCGGCGTGCTCAACGACGGAATGATCATGGTCGGTGTTTCCGAATTCTGGCAGATGGTCATTAAAGGTGCGGTTATTGTCTCAGCCGTTGTAATTGATCAGTTCCAGCGCAGCATGCAGGAAAAAATGGCACTGCAGCAGCGTAACAGCAGTAAATAATAGGAGGTACCACAGATATGAAACGTACCGGCATACTTAACAGTCAACTAATGCAGCAAATTGCCGCACTGGGACACACGGATACATTCCTGATCGGTGATGCAGGCATGCCTGTACCGAACGGAGTACCGATCATTGATCTGGTTCTGGTACTCGGGGTACCGACGTTCGAACAGGTCCTTCGTGCAGTTTTGGCTGAGACAGTCGTCGAAGCCGGAACCATTGCCGAGGAGGCAGCCGGAAACAATCCTGCTGCAGTAGCCTTGATTCATTTACTGATAGCAGCTCCCATAAAAAAAATTCCCCATACAGATCTCAAAAATGCCGCAAAAACATGCAAATTCGCAATCCGAACCGGGGAGGCAACTCCTTATGCCAATATTATTCTTCAGTCCGGTGTCTCATTTCTTGTCTGACAAATAGTAACAACAGGAGGAACATTCATGAAAAAAACCACTTTCGGCGTTATAATAACCAACCGCAGTTTCTTTCCCGCGCATCTGGTCAAAGTAGCACGCGATGAGATTCTTGCGAAACTTCAGGCAAAAGGCATCGACGCAGTCATTCTCAGTGAAGACGACACGCCTCTTGGAGCGGTTATGACCTATTCGGATTCACAGGCCTGTGCAAAACTTTTTAATGCAACCCGTGATGCCATTGACGGAATTCTTGTAATACTGCCGAATTTTGGTGATGAAGTAGGTGTCGCAACAGCAATTGACCTCGCCAGGCTCAATGTTCCGATCCTTATTCAGGCATGTGATGATACCCTTGACCACATGCAGCTTGAAAACAGGCGCGATGCATTCTGCGGCAAACTATCCCTTTGCAACAACCTTTATCAGCGTGATATCAAATTCAGTCTGACCAGGCAGCATACCTGCGATATTAACAGTCCTTCCTTCGATACGGAACTTGATACATTCGCGTCGGTTTGCCGTGTTGTCGGGGGTGTTCGTTCAGCCCGCATTGCAGCGATCGGTGCACGGCCCGACGCCTTTCACACGGTTCGGTTCTCAGAAAAATTGCTTCAGAAATACGGTATCACGGTCTCGGTTGTTGATATGTCGGAAATAATCTTTGCTGCCCAAAGTATGCCAGGCAACCGGGAGGTCGAGGCCAAAATTACTGAGATTAAGGCTTACGGGAAAATTGCTCCAGGAATTGAAGAGAATAAACTTGTTCTCCAGGCCAAGCTGATCCTTACGATTGAAAAATGGATTGCCGACCATGACTGTGATGCGAGCGCTATCCAGTGCTGGGACTCGATTCAGAACAATTATGGTGTAGCGACCTGCCTTGCGATGAGCATGATGGGGGAGAAGGGCTTGCCCAGCGCCTGCGAAATGGACATCACAGGAGCATTAACAATGTATGCACTGTATCTGGCATCAGGAAACCCGTCCGCTTATTTTGACTGGAATAACAATTTTACTAGTGACCGCAATAAATGCGTCAGCCTCCATTGCTCGAACTTTCCGGCGTCGTTTTTCGGACACAATGATTTTGAAATCGGAAATCTCGGTGTCCTCGGCACGACACTTGGGTCTGATCACTGCTTTGGCGCCTGTAAAGCACAAATCAAGGAAGGTCCGATGACCTATGCCAAAATAACCACCGATGATAAGAACGGCAAAATTAAACTTTATGTCGGAGAAGGTGCGTTTCTCAAAGATCCCGTTGAAACGGAAGGCGGCGTAGCTGTATGTTCAGTCCCGGATTTACAGGGACTAATGGGATATATGTGCAGGAACGGATTTGAACACCATGTTGCCATGAACCGCGCCAATGTCGCCGGAGTGCTGGAAGAGGCACTTGGAAACTATCTTGGATGGGACGTGTACCGGCACAGCTGATACTGAACTCATAGTTTTTCTCCTCACACATCAGCATCATCGTCAAAGGCGCTGGTGCTGAAGTGCTGTGAGGGGTATGCAAAGCGGAGATTGGATATACATGGCGTTATCATATATCGTTTGATTAATGTATACTTACTTAATCAGCATGATGTCAGATATATAAGCAGGATACAAGAAAATTTACCCGCTGCGGAATGAATATACATTGAAAGGAATGATACCATGAAAGTTTTGGTTTTCGGATCCTTGAATATCGATTATGTTATGGCGGTCGACCATATAATTGCCCCGGGTGAGACCGAGAAAATTAACCGGATGCAGGTCTTTCCCGGCGGCAAGGGACTCAATCAGGCCGCGGCTATAGCAAGGGCCGGATTTCCGGTGGTTATGGCAGGGAATGTCGGAAAGTCCGACTGCCGTCTACTGCTTGATACGCTGGCATCGTATGGTGTTGACTGCAGTCATGTTCGCAAACTGCAGGGACTTAGCGGTTCTGCTTACATCCAGGTCGATCCTTCCGCACAGAACTGCATTCTGATCGCAGCTAATGCAAACGGGATGAATACACAGGCAAGCATCGAAGCCGTACTCAGCCAGTTTTATGCCGGTGATCTGCTGCTTCTGCAGAATGAGGTCAATCTTCTTGATTACATCGTATGTGTTGCCCATCAACGCGGAATGCGCATCTACCTTAACCCGTCGCCTTTTAACGAGCAGCTTCAAAAAGTGCCGCTTGAACTTGTCGACGGTTTTATTTTTAACGAAGTTGAAGGTGAGCAGATGACCGGTGAAAAAACACCGGCAAAGATCCTGAAAGCGATGCGGACACGGTTTTCCCATTCTGAACTTCTGCTGACCCTCGGTGCGCAGGGTGCCATACTGATGCGGGGATCAAGAAAAATCCGTCAAATGGCATATTCGGTCAAACCGGTCGATACAACTGCCGCCGGTGATACTTTCACCGGGTTTTATCTGGCTGAAATAGCGCGCAGGTCAACCGCACAGGTCGCTCTCGACCGTGCCTCGAAAGCCGCTGCGATAGCGACGACACGACATGGCGCAGCATCATCCATTCCTTCGATTCAGGAAGTGCTGGATTCCGAGCTGACGTGTCTGGACTGAAGAATTTAACAGTGTTTTGGAATAATCAAAAACCATAGCCGAAAAACAAAGGGACTTCACACTGAAGTCCCTTTTTTAATTAAAAAGCGGTAAAATATGGAAGTGACCGCAGCAGCCAGCCAACCGGGGATTATGATGCATATTGATGCTTTATTTATGCACACCAAAGCCGCCATCCCATCGCCCGTCAGATTGTCCGAAAGAGTTAATACCGCTTTGAAGATTCCACAATATATGTAATATAATGAAAGCAATATACGATGGGATGAAAGGCATATAAGGGAATGGAAAGGAGCAATGACAATGACCGGTAATTTCCTCCCCCGGGATAAAGAACTACCATTTCAGGAAGCCGATACTACCACCGGAGAAGAACAGGATGCCGGAGCGAATATCATAGCGCCGGATGATGTGTCTGCGAATCATACAAGACTGCAGAATCCCCCCGACGTAAATGCTTCTGAAAAGGCCATTACTCCTTTACAATTCCCTGAGTCACTGCTGTTAAATACTATTATGAGAAATTCTCTCGATACAATATATTTCAAAGATATTAATTCTAAATTCGTAATGAACAACATGGCTCATGCGCGTCAGTTTCATATTGCTGATCCCCGTGACATGGTTGGCAAGTGTGATTCGGATTTTTTCACGGAGGAATATTCGAGAAATACAGTTCGCGAAGAGCAGGAAATTATACGCACAGGCATCCCGCTGATTGGACATATTGAATCATATGAAGAAATTCCCGGTAAAGTTATGTGGTTCTCCGCTTCCAAATATCCGCTTTATGATGAAAACGGGAAAATCATCGGTACCTGGGGGATATCAAGGGATATAACTGAATACGAGCAGACAAAGGAGGCGCTGAGGGATAGTGAGGAACGGCACAGGCAATTAAGTGAGCAGAGCCGGTCATTTACATGGGAGGTGGATGAGCTGGGTCTGTTTTCTTATGTTGACCCTATATCCGAGCTTGTTCTTGGTTACCGGTCAGATGAACTGATTGGCAGGAAA
This sequence comes from Eubacteriales bacterium, assembly GCA_037143795.1. Taxonomy (GTDB): domain Bacteria; phylum Bacillota; class Clostridia; order Saccharofermentanales; family Saccharofermentanaceae; genus Firm-13. Next base: position 28,952 of record JBAWXZ010000017.1, read on the forward strand.
CACTTTTATGATTTGTGTCCCGAAGGAGAACAGGAAGAGTTCAAGCAAGCCGTATTTGATGTTTTCAGGCGGAAGGAAATGTTCCAGAATTATGAATATAAATCATTAGCCAAAGATGGGCATGTGCTGTGGCTCACGTGTAATGGTATTCCTATGTTGAAATCTGATGGAAACCTGCGCGGTTATCGTGGAAGCAGCACGGATATTTCAGAACGCAAGCAAGCTGAGATGACAATGCTGTCAAACCGGAGACAGCTGACGGACGTAATCGAATTTCTGCCTGATGCCACTGTCGCTATTGATAATAACAAACGCATCATCATTTGGAACAAAGCTATTGAGAAAATGACAGGTATACCTGTCGCGGAGATGATTGGCAAAGGCGATTACGCTTACTCAATCCCATTATATGGGGTGCCGCAGTCACAATTGATGGATTTAGTCTTTATGGATGATAAAAAACCTGATTTCCAATACCCCAACCTCACACGAGAAGGCGACACCCTTATGACAGAAGTATTTTGCCCGGTCCTGCACAATAATGAAGGAGCATGGGTTTCTATTAAAGCCGCTCCTCTGCATGATCAGGCCGGCAGCATTATCGGTGCTATCGAGAGTCTGCGTGACATTACCGATCAAAAACAGAAAGAAAAGCAAATCCTCTATCTCAGTTATCACGACCAGCTTACCGGACTCTATAATCGCAGGTTTTACGAAGAAGAACTGATGAGACTTGACACTCCAAGAAACCTTCCCCTGGCAATAATTATGGGTGATGTGAACGGGTTAAAGATTACTAATGATTCTTTTGGACACGACAAAGGTGATGAACTTCTCATGAAATCAGCAGAAATGATCAAAAAGGAGTGCAGGGCTGATGAAATTGTAGCCAGGCTCGGCGGGGATGAGTTTGTTATGATATTACCCCAAACAGCCTCTGTCGAAGCAGAACAGATCATTGAACGTATCAAGAACCGATTAGCTAAGGAAAAAGTCGGGCCAATGGATATTTCCATTTCTTTTGGATACGGGATAAAGCAAAATGAAAAAGAAAATATTCTGGATGCATACAAAAATGCTGAAGATCAAATGTATAGAAACAAGCTCTCTGAAAGCTCCGCCATAAAAAATAAAACAATAATCCAGATTTTGAATACATTGTATGAAAAATCCAGCCGTGAGCAATTGCATTCAATACGAGTCAGTGAGATCTGTGAAGCAATTTCTACCAGGATGAATTTTAACAAAGATGATATCGCACAAATAAAATTAGCAGGGCTTCTGCATGATATAGGGAAAATCGAAATTGATAAAAAATTACTCAATGAGCCCAATAGTTTAAATAAGGCTGAATGGGAACAAATAAGAAGACATCCCGAAATAGGGTATCGCATATTGAGTTCAACAAAGGAATTTTCGAAAACAGCGGATTATGTTCTTGAGCACCAGGAAAGATGGGATGGGAAAGGATATCCCAGGGGCCTGAAAGGCGAAGAAATATCAATACAGGCAAGGATTGTTGCTGTTGCAGATTCGTATGATGCTATGACTACCAACAGAATTTATGGTAAAGCTTTAACCGAAGAAGACGCCGTAAAAGAAATAAAAAGATGTTCCGGGACTCAATTTGATCCGCGAATTGCAAGAGTGCTGATAGAGTCGGTATTAGGAAGAGTGTGGGAATAATTTCCGGATAATCCGCGCGGGGACGAATATGGGAACCTTCGTGGATGCAGTCAATGCGGAAGGTAAAGCAGGAGAAGGGGCAAGTGAATATTTCTCTCTCAGCAAAAGAAAGGATAGTGAATGGATATGGAATTGAAAACGATTCTTTATGTTGAGGACAGTATGCTCGATGTTGAATTGACGTTGGAAGTACTCAAAGAGAACAACATCATAAATCCAGTGGTTGTGACCAATGACGGTATTGAGGCACTGGAATATTTAAGGTGTGAAGGACAGTTTGGTAATAGAAAAAAAGGCAATCCCGGAATGATTTTGCTGGATTTAAAAATGCCGAGAATGGATGGCCTGGAATTTCTGGACACAGTAAAAAAAGATGATAGATTCAGAAAAATTCCTGTAATAATGATGACTTCCTCGCGGGAAGAAAAGGATCTGGTCAGGGGATATGACCTTGGGGTAAATGCGTATGTAGTGAAACCGGTCGACTTTAATGCTTTTGCAAATATAGTAAAAGAAATAGGGATATTCTGGGCGATTATTAACGAATTGCCTTCGGGAAAAGGATGAAAATATGGATCAAAGTGCAGACGTAAAAAGTCAGTTGAAGATACTTAACCTGGAAGATTCGCCGATGGATGCCGAACTGCTTTATGAGTATCTTTGCGAAAATTCCGGATATGAAATTCAAATGGATATTGTTGTGAAGGAAGATGAATTTGTTTCTTCAATATCCAGTAACCAATATGACCTCATTCTTTCCGATTTCAGGATGCCTGGATTTGATGGCTTTGCAGCCTTGAAACATGTTAAGGCTATTTGCCCTGCCACTCCTTTTATCTGTGTTTCCGGAACAATAGGCGAGGAGAGTGCCGTTGAACTTCTGAAACAGGGCGCTACAGACTATGTCCTGAAAGATAAATTGGGCAGACTGATCTTTTCGATAGAAAGAGCGATTCGGGAATCCAGGGAAGCGCAGGATAAAGAAGAGCGGGCAGCAGAACTAATCGCAGTTAATAAAGAACTTGTCTTACTTAATCAAGAAAAAGACATGCGTGCAGCGGAATTAATCAGAACGAATGAAAAGCTTGCTGTGCAAAACCAAAAGGTACTATATCTTAACCATCATGATTATTTAACAGGTCTTTATAATAGAATTTTCTTTGAAACAGAAAGAAAACGCATTGATACACAAAGACAGCTGCCCATTTCAATAATTATGGGAGATATTAACGGATTAAAATTAATTAATGATGGCTTCGGACACAATAAGGGGGATGAAACTATTATTAATGTTGCTGCTATTTTAAAGGGCTGCGGAAGAGAGGAAGATATTGTAGCAAGAATCGGAGGGGATGAGTTTATGATTTTACTTCCCCAAACGGATAGTCAGGCAGCTCAAATGGTATGCACCCGCATATATGATGCATGTAAAGAACATTCGTCAAACGACGGCTCAATTTATCCGAGCATTTCACTGGGACATGCAACTAAAAACAAAGCAACTGAGATGATGGATGTCATTATGCTGGATGCGGAAGAATCAATGGCGAAGCAAAAGCTTTTGGAAAGCAGAAGTGCCCACAGCTCAATAATAGGATCTATTAAAGCAATGATGTTTGAAAAAAGCCAGGAAACCGAGGAACATGCAGAGAGACTGATTCAACTTTCGAAATCAATCGGATCAGCGCTGTCCCTGACAGATGATCAGTTAAATGAGCTTGCGTTATTATCCACACTTCATGATATCGGTAAAATGAGTATATCTGCTGAAATCTTATCCAAACCAGGAAAACTCAATGAAGTTGAATGGATCGAAATGAAAAGGCATCCGGAGGTTGGCTTCAGGATAGCGCAGGCAACTTCCGAACTTGTTCCGATAGCGAAATATATCCTCTGCCATCACGAAAGATGGGACGGCAAAGGATACCCTCAAGGTCTTAGAGGAGAGCATATTCCGCTCTTATCCCGCATAATGTCCATAGTGGATTCATTTGATGCGATGACAAATGACAGGGCATATCGACCTGCCATGACAAAGGAAGCTGCGATGGAAGAAATCAGGGTGAATGCAGGAACTCAATTTGATCCAAAGATTTCGCTGTTGTTCCTCAAATTGAATGCATAGTAGTTTCAGCCATTCTTATACAGCATCTAACCTTAGAATAGGGAGATTGCAGAAAGCCTTACGCTCTGTGAACATATTATTTTTCATGATATAAAAATCATCATATCCGGGAGGTGGAAAATCATGAAAAGATTAATTTCCATCGTGCTGCTCACTGGCTTGATTACACTCATCGCAGGCTGTTTCGGTTTTCAACCACACACAACCACTGAGGACAGGCCTACAACCGATGAGTCTGCTGAACATAAAAGCGATGACGGTTGAATCGCTGCTTTACAGCTTCAATGATTGGGCATACTTTGCCAATAGTATCGGCATTGCTCACGAATTCACCAATTTTCAAAATCTGAACATATCTGCCTTTCCCGGGGTTTGAATCCGTCAGTTGTTCAACCGCATCAAAAAAGAAGCACCCCCGAAAGGGGTACTTCTTTTTTTTGATCTGGCGGAGAAGGAGGGATTCGAACCCTCGCGCCGGTTTCCCGACAAACGCATTTCGAGTGCGCCCCGTTATGACCACTTCGATACTTCTCCGTGTTTGGCAGTATGTTATCAGTAAAAAGATACAGATAAATGCCTTTTAATTATAGAGGGACATCCTAATTGCGTCAAGACATTCATGTTAGCAGTAATATTGCATCAACATTTATATCTTTATGATTAATTACTTCCAAAAGATGATGTTCACGATTACAAAATCAAAGAATATAGGTTGCTCATTTGTTTGAAAAGCGATAAGATTACACATAACTTATAGAATTATGCACTTTGCGAAGGGGCAAGAATGACCGACGAACTTAAAGATATCGTTTATAGCGATCTTTACCGATTTACAGGCAATAACAGACGTCATGACAAGGTTTTTCTGACCTTTGTTCAGGAATGGCTATCGAGCCCCGAATTCAGGTTTCTGAATTCTTTTCGGCGTACCCAGTTTTATTACCTTCAGATGCGGAATTCACCGAAGGGTTTTTACCATTTCAGGTGCACTCTTGCTTATAAATATTACAATATCGGTCTGAACAGCAAGACAAGGAAATATCATTTTCAGATCCCTTACGAAACCCGTATTGGCAAGGGACTGTATATTGCTCATTTTGGCAGGATAATTATTCACCCCAAGGCTGTAATCGGACACAACGTGAATATTTCCACAGGGGTTGTTATCGGAACACAGTTCAGAGGGCCGAAGAAAGGTTCCCCCGACATTGGCAACTATGTATGGATCGGAGCCAATGCAATCATAGTCGGGAATATACGCATCGGCAATAATGTTTTAATTGCTCCTGGTGCCTATGTCAATTTTGATGTTCCCGATAATTCGATAGTCATTGGGAATCCGGGCCTGATCCGCAGATCGTCGGGCGCAACACTTGGATATATTAATAATACTATTCTATTTGATGAATATAATGTTCGTTCAGGGGAGCCTACGAGATGAATGCATACTTACCGGATGTAAGGGAATACCATTTACCATCTTCGTTTTTCACATTGAATCGGCAAAAAATATTAGATCGTCTGCCTGATCGTGCACTTATGGTTGTTTTTGCAGGGAAAGCAGTTGTTATGTCTGCAGATTCCGAATATCCATTTTTTGCAAACCGGAATTTCTACTATCTTACCGGTATCGAGCAGGAAGAATCGGTTCTTGTTATCACGAAGCATGCAGCACTGGTCAGGACTTTTCTTTTTGTACAGCCGGCGGATGAAATCAAAGAACGCTGGACAGGCAAGCGTCTTCGGATAGCAGACGTGCAGAGTCTTTCCGGTATCACGGACGTGCTGTATCTTCCGGCTCTTGAGGATTATCTGCAGCCGTATCTTTCGGACCGTTCCCTTCCGGTAGCGATCGAAGAGGGTCTTACCTATGGTCCGGGCAAGTCTTTTGAGAGAACGATTCTTTCTATGCACAGTGAGAGGGAAGTCATAGCACTCCGGCCACTTCTGACCAGATTCCGCATGATAAAAGAGACCTGTGAAGTGGATATGATCAAAAAGGCCATAGAGCTGACAGATGACGCCATCCGGGAAATGGCAAAGACCATTCGCCCGGATGTCACAGAGCTTACTATGTCTGCTGCATTTGAATTTGCGCTTGCCAGGAGGGGATGCCTTGTCCCTGCCTTTCCTTCGATTTTTGCTGCCGGACCCAACGCGCTTTGCCTGCATCATATGAATCCTGTCGGGAAGGCGCGCAGCGGGGAGCTTATCCAGATTGACGTCGGAGGACGCGTTGCCGGTTATTGTGCTGATATTTCAAGGGTTTTTCCTGCGGACGGTGAATTTACCGGACAGCAGAAAGCTTTGTATGCTGCCGTGCGCGCCTGCCAGGAAAAAGCTTTTCAGGTAATCCGGCCTGGCGCATTTATATCGGATATCAACAATGAGGTCAAAAATACGGCGAAGGATCAGCTGGAAAAGATGGGTGTCATCGAGGAGGATAACCCGGCACAAGCCGATGTTACTTCCTATTACTGGCATAGGGTATCACATCATATGGGGCTTGATGTACATGACTTGAGCGTCCACGAGATCCCGCTGGAACCAGGCATGGTAATTACGGTTGAACCGGGCATTTATATTCCTCAGATGGGCATAGGGTTTAGAATAGAAGATGATGTGCTGGTAACGGAAGATGGATGTGAGGTACTTTCCTCCTTTATTTCAAGGGAACATGACGAAATCTGCGCCATGACAGGCGCTAAAGAGTAAAGGGAGGGGAAAGGCTTTGCCGAATTCCGGGTCGCCCGCTTCATGGATTTTGCTTGCGTTTCTCATTTTGCTGTTTCTGGCAGGTGCTTTTTTTGGCTTGCTGCTTTATTTGACACGGCGTGCTTTTCATACAATATTTGACCGCCCTTTTCCGAGGCCGGCCTATGACAGGTCTCCCATGGAAATCAAGCAGGATACCATTTACGGCCGCGGACAAAACTGGTTCTATACGAATCGCCTTGATTTTCAGGATCTGCAGATTACATCCTATGACGGTCTTGAACTTTATGCCTATTACCGTCCGGCAGCTAAAAAAGAAACCAGATTCATGGTGGTCCTTATTCACGGCTGGAGGGACACCCCGTCCTCAATGGCGGCTTTTGCCCAGATGTATATGGAAAAGACAGACTGCCATATCCTGATTCCGCATCTGCGTGCGCATGGCATGAGTCAGGGGAAATATATCGGCTACGGACTGGCAGACAGTCAGGATATACTGATGTGGACTGAATATATGGAGAAACATCTGGCGGGTCCTCTGACCGTCCTGTATCACGGATGGTCCATGGGTGCAGCGACGGCCCTGCTTGCAGGTGGCAGCGGACACCTGCCGCCTTCAGTCGTCGGATTGATCGCAGACAGCCCTTATGACAATCTTGAAAATCAGCTATGCCATAATATAAGAAGCCGGTACCGCTTTGCACCGGGAATCCTGATCAGCGGTATAAGCCGTTTTGCGCAAAAAGAGCTCGGCTACACACCACATCAGATATCTCCGATAGCACGTGCCGGAAGAATTGAAGTGCCTGTACTTTTGATTCATGGGACAAGCGATACATTCGTGCCCACTTACATGAGCGAAAAAATTTATGACAAAATACAGTCTCCCAAAAGAATTCTGCTGATTCAGGATGCAGGGCATACCATGTCATATAATGTCGCACCTTCGACGTATTCTTCCGAAGTGGATCAGTTTTTAAAAGCATGCGGGATTAAGATAGAATAACTAGTTGAATTGCAGACGATTTTAGAGTATAATTTTTTTGTTCATAGTGGGGAGCTGGTCCACGTACCGGCTGAGAGGATACAAACTAACGGAGTATCGACCCGATTTACCTGAACCGGATAATGCCGGCGGAGGGATCATAGCTGAAGCGACGCTTCTCCTTGTTCATCTGTCGGACATAAAAGGAGGAGTTTTTTTATGTCTGAAAATCGTTTTCAATCTTCGAAAAATCGGGAAAAAATCATGGCCGTTGCAGCCGGAGGAATCTGTCTGGCACTGGCAGAGGTACTGTCTCTTCTAAAGGTTTTTGAAATGCCGCAGGGTGGGTCCGTTACGCCTGCATCGATGCTGCCCATCATTCTTTTTGCCCTTTGCTTCGGGCCTTCCTGGGGGTTGGGCGTGGCATTCCTGTACAGTATCCTGCAGGCTTTTATAGGAGGCTATATCCTGGCTCCTGCTCAGGTTCTCCTGGATTACACGTTTGCGTTTACTTTACTGGGAACCGCCGGATTTTTTGCTGCGAAGAAATCGTTGCGTACCGCAGAGACAAATATCCTGCGAAGACTGCATCTGATACCTTATTGGAAGATTTTACTTTCAACATTACTTGCCATTCTCCTGAGACTGCTGTGCAGCTTCCTTTCCGGTATTGTTTTTTATGCGTCATATGCTCCCGAGGGACAGTCAGTTTGGGTTTACTCCCTTGTATATAATGCATCTTTTCTGATTCCCGAGGCTATCATCACAATAGCTGTTCTTGTGGCAATGATGGAGACCCTGAGGTTTCAACCAAAAGCTCAGGATACAAAGAAAATGTCAGTCCGCGAATGGATCTTTACTATCTTAATTACTCTTATACCTATATACGGGCAGGTTATGCTTGTGGTATGGGCATTTGATGCTAACGCAAAAACTGCAAAAAAAGTATGGGGGCGTGTTGTGCTGTCTGTAATCGTAGTAATGTTTGCTGTATGGATTACTGCTTCCATCATCCAGGGGGCACCTGTTGTTAAATTGACCTGATTAAACAGCCAGCTTACTAATAAAGAAAAGACCTGGAGCAGCCTGTTTTCGGCGGCCAGGTCTTTTCTCTTTTATATATACGTATATTACCGGGCGGCGAAGCAGGAATTTAATATAAACAGCCTGATAAAATACTTGTATACAGGTAGCTTGAACAGGCTGATTTGTGCTATCATACTAGTCAACGATTTGAAACGCATGGGCGATGAAATGGAGGATTTCATGTATGGCGATGATTTTTGCGGAGGAATCCCGCACGTTCAGTGAATACCTTCTTGTACCAAATCTGACGACGGCAAGTAACACGCCGGAAAAAGTGGATCTTTCGACGGCTATTGTCCGATATAACAAAGGGAAAGAAGAGCCGAGGCTCAAGATTAATATTCCCTTGGTCTCTGCAATTATGCAATCGGTTTCCGATTCCGGTATGGCGATAGCACTTGCTAAATACGGCGGTCTGTCATTTATCTTTCAGTCCCAGCCGATCAGCGACCAGTGCGATATGGTCCGGAAGGCGAAGAAATACAAAGCAGGTATTGTTACTTCTGATTCCAATCTGATGCCTCACGCAACTCTTGCGGATGTTCTGTCCCTTAAAGAGAGAATGGGTCACGAAACGGTTGCTGTAACACATGACGGTTCTCCCAACGGCAGGCTGCTCGGATTGGTGACTTCAAGGGACTATCGAGTCAGCCGTATGGATCCTGCGACGAAAGTCTCGGAATTCATGACGCCTTTCGACCACCTCATATTTGCAAGGGAAGGCACGACACTCAAGGAAGCAAACGATATTATATGGGAGCATAAAGTCAATCAGCTGCCGATCGTCGATGAGACTAATAATCTGGTCGGACTTGTTTTCCGAAAAGACTATGACTCGCATAAAGAAAATCCTCTTGAGCTTCTCGATCAGAACAAGCGTCTGGTTGTCGGAGCCGGAATCAATACACGCGACTATGAGGAACGCGTCCCGGCCCTGGTTTCCGCAGGAGCAGATGTTCTTTGCCTGGATTCCTCGGATGGCTTTTCCGAATGGCAGATGAATACTATTCGCTGGATTAAATCCTATAACTCGGATATTATGGTGGGTGCCGGCAACGTTGTTGATGCGGAAGGATTCCTGTATCTGGCACAGGCAGGCGCGGATTTTGTTAAGGTCGGAATCGGCGGCGGCTCAATCTGCATTACACGTGAACAGAAGGGTATTGGCTGCGGACAGGCATCTGCCATTCTTGCAGTCTCTAAAGCAAGAGATGAGTATTATAATAAGACTGGAATCTATATTCCTGTCTGTTCGGACGGCGGTATAGTACATGACTATCATATGACCCTTGCCCTGGCTATGGGTGCCGATTTCATAATGCTTGGACGTTACTTTGCCCGTTTTGACGAAAGTCCTACCCGCAAAATGCTTGTCAGCGGCAATTATGTAAAGGAGTACTGGGGCGAAGGCTCCAACCGTGCAAGGAACTGGCAGCGCTATGATGAAGGCGGTGCCGGAGGAAAGCTGGCTTTTGAAGAGGGCGTTGATTCTTATGTACCGTATGCCGGAAAGCTTAAGGATAATCTGGATGCTGCTATGGCAAAAGTCAAATCGACAATGTGTTCCTGTGGTTCTTCCTCCATTGAAGAGCTTCAGCAAAAAGCCAGACTGGTCGTTGTATCTTCCACCTCAATTATTGAGGGCGGCGCACACGATGTTATCCAGAAAGAGAACGACAGACCCAGGTAATGACTAATTCGGACGTTTATGTTTATGGGTATAGAGGAAACAGATACATTTGAAGTACCGCAAGGTAGAAAAGGAGCCGCACAATGGTTGAACTTGAAAAGAATGCATTTACAGTAGAAGGTCTTAAGAGACTGCAGGATGAGTTGGCCGATAGAAAGACTGTGAAGTCTGCTGAGATTTCTGAACGGCTGAAGGAAGCCAGGGCTCAGGGCGATTTATCAGAAAATTCAGAATATGACGATGCCAAAGAAGCTCAGGCTAAAAATGAGTCGCGTATCATGGAACTGGAAGACATGCTTAAAAATGCACGTGTTCTTGATGAAGAAGAAATCAGCAAGACAAAGGTCTCCCTTGGTTCCCTTGTAACACTTCGTGATGAAGAGACCAGGGAAGAAATAGACTACAGCCTTGTAAACGCCAACGAAGGAGACATATTCCAGAATCGGATCTCCACAGAATCTCCAGTTGGACAGACCATTCTCGGCAAGAAAAAGGGACAGATTGTTGAAGTTGCTACACCTGTGGGCACACTGAAATATAAGATCGTCAAAATCGGTAAACCGGGCTAAAGACGGTCGTTTTCAGAAACCCAGGGGATAGAAAGGACTTTTTAACATATATGCAGGATATAATTGACTCAAATATTGAGAATCCAGCCGAATCAGAACAGGATATGCAGGAACAGATGCGCAATCGCCTGACAAAGCTTCAGGAGCTTACAGCTTCCGGACACGATCCGTTTGAAGAGGTCGTATACGACGTTACCTGTCATACAACGGATATTACTGAGAATTTTGAAGAAATGGAAGAGAAGCAAGTCAGCGTCGCAGGACGTATTCTCTCGCGCCGCGGAATGGGCAAAGTCAGTTTTTGTGATCTGCATGACCGTAAAGGCCACATCCAGCTATTTACAAAGATCGATGAACTCGGTCCGGAAGCGTACGCGCTCTGGCAAAAACTGGATATCGGAGACATCGTCGGAGTAAAAGGCGCTGTTTTCCGTACGCACAAGGGCGAAATCTCTATCCGTACAAAAGAATACACGCTGCTGGCCAAGGCACTTCGCCCGCTTCCCAACAAATTTCACGGGCTGAAGGACGCGGATCTGCGATATCGCCAGCGTTATGTGGATCTGATTATTAATCCTGAAGTCAGGGATACGTTTGAGAAAAGATCAGCGGTCATCCGTGAAATCAGACAGTATATGGATTCGCTTTCCTTTATTGAAGTGGAAACCCCCATACTTAATGCAATTGCCGGAGGCGCAACAGCCAGGCCATTTGTAACGCATCACAATGCGCTCGATATGGATATGTTCATGCGTATAGCGCCTGAACTGTATTTGAAGCGTCTTATTGTCGGCGGATTTGAGCGCGTTTATGAGCTCGGACGCCTTTTCAGAAATGAAGGTATGTCGATCAAGCACAATCCTGAGTTTACGACAATTGAGATGTATCAGGCATATACAGACCTTCACGGAATGATGGAACTTGCGGAGAATCTCTTAAGTGAAGTTGCCGTCAAAGTCCTCGGCACGACAGAGCTTACCTATCAGGGCACGCCGATCAGCCTCAAGCCGCCTTTTGCGCGGATGACAATGAAGGAAGCCGTTAAGGAATTCTCCGGAGTGGACTTTGCTGATATTTCCACGGATGCAAAAGCTCATGAAGCTGCAAAAGAAAAGGGACTTGAGCCGAATGCATCTTTCAGAAAAGGTGAAATTCTTAATTTGTTTTTCGAGGTTTACTGCGAAGATAAGCTTATCCAGCCTACATTTATTTGTGAATACCCAATTGAGATTTCTCCTCTGACAAAGAAGAAGCCAGGCGATCCCTCGCTTACCGAGCGCTTTGAACTCTTCATCGGAGGACGCGAATATGCTAACGCTTATTCGGAGCTTAATGATCCGGTTGATCAGCGTGAGCGGTTTGCCGATCAGATTAAAAAGCGTGAGGCAGGCGACGATGAAGCGAATCTTATGGATGAGGATTTCTGTGTATCGCTTGAATACGGCATGCCGCCGACCGGAGGCATGGGTATCGGTATCGACCGCTTAATCATGCTCCTTACGGACCGTGCATCCATTCGTGATGTTCTGCTTTTCCCTACAATGAAGCCAATTGTCTGACGGGCGTTTTCAAAGGGGATACATATGAGCAACCTTACTGACAAACAGGAGCAGCCTGCTCAGGCTGCTTCTGATGAACCTGCAGCGGTTATTCCGGCAGAAAACACGGATTTTTCGAATCAATCTGAAAAGATGGATCGGTCATCTGCGCTTGAAATTCTCGGACTTAACGAAACGGCCAATGCATATGCCGTTGACAACCGTTTCTGGCAGCTTACGAAGCGATATCGCGCTGAAAAGAACGACGAAAAACTGAAGTTGGTTACCGCGGCTTATGAAGTAGCTTCCGGCCGGGCTGCCGAAAGGCAGGCAGAGCAGATTGTGGATAATCAGGGTAAAAAATTCCTTGGTAAATCAATACGGCAATGGAAGGTGAGTTTATACTATTCCTGGTGGAAGATCCTTGCGCTTATTCTCTGCGTGTTCCTTGGCGGATCTCTTGTTTATCAGATGATTACCGGCGGCAACTATGATATTAAAGTTGTAAGCATCGGCCATTTTGCTGTGGACAATACCTTTTTTACCGATTATTCGGTTGATAAACTTGGTTACAAAAAACCATATATTACTTCTGCTGACCTGGTAATCGACGGGTCCGAAGCGGAAAACAATGCAACCATATATGGTGCTGCAGCCGCAGCTTCCTTTCTGGGAATTGAACCGGATGTTATCATATTTGATGCAAAGACGATGCCGTATTATCTTACCACGGTTACCGACCTTGACTCCTTTTATGCATATCTTCAGGAGAATCTGCCGCAGGTGTTTCTGGATCAGATAACTCCGGTTACAGGTACTATGAAACAATACAAGGAACTGACGGCAGAAGAGGGGGATCAAGTGCTGTTCAGTCCTGACGATGAAGTCGAGCATGTTTATGGTCTGCAGATTTCTGACCCCGGGCTTATCCATGCGCTTGGGTATACGAATGAATGGATGTCACAAAAAGATTCACTGGTATTTTCAATTGGAGCAACTTCAAAGGATATCACAAAAGCAGAAGCTTTCATCGAGTCTATTCTGAGAGATCAAAACATAATAGCACAGGAATATCAGGCAGCTGACAGTTCGGATACGGAATCAACTTCAGCTGCATCATAACCGTTATTGACAGATTTACATGTCCTGCAGCGTCATACAGGCGACGGACGGTTCGTGCCGGCAGGTTACCTGGGGGATCCGGAAAGTTCAGTTGCGGCAAAAAGAATATCAATTTCACTGTCAGTCAGATTTCTGTAATGTCCGGATTCGGGACCCTGTGCAAGCGTAATGCCGGCCGTGCTTTCCCTGTGAAGAGCTGTGACGCTTCTGTCTACTGCTGCTATCATCCGCTTGACCTGGTGGGTCTTTCCTTCCGTGAGCGTCAGATGGCATGTGCTGCTGCTGTTCAGCACGAGTTTGGCCGGGGCCAGTTTTTCACTTTTATGATCCGGCTCATTAAGAGTCATTCCTTCTGCAAAAAGGCAGCAGATTTCCTCTGTGAGCGGGGCGCCGCTGTATGTGACCAGATAAGTTTTTTCCACATGCCATTTTGGGCTCGTAAGCCGGTGGGCGAGCGTGCCGTTGTTGGTAAGCAGAAGCAGGCCGGTGGTATTGAAATCAAGCCGTCCGACAGGCGCCAGCCCTTTATAGAGGAGTTCCTGAGGTATCAGGTCCGCAATTGTGGGCAGTCTGCTGTCCTCAAGGGCTGTTAAATAACCGGATGGCTTATGCAGTGCGATATAGAGATACCGCGACGATGCGACCGGCATGTTGTCCAGGGACACGAAGGAAATCTGGTCATCTTTGATTGATAATCCGGAATCTGAAACAATCTCGCCCTTAAAGCGCACACGACCGCCGCGGACCATATCTTTGATCTGCGATCTCGTGCCATATCCGGAGTTTGCGAGCAGCCTGTCTATTCTCATAAGGGTATTATAGCAAATTACGGAACGGGTGCGCTGCCCAAAGTGAATTGTGGTATAATGAATCTATAGATGCGATTTGGTATCAAAAGGGATCCTTTGTATAAACGATTTTCGGGGAAATAATCCGTTTTTAGAGGGTATCAGTAGTAGTTTTTCCCTATAGCGCAATTGTATGACTGTACGGATTTCTTTTCGACGGTTTATGGTCTTGTGATTTGAGAGGTATATATGGCAGCAAGTATTATCAACATTGAAGATGGTTTACCTAAGGTTGAAGGCGCAATGAAGAAGCTCAAGCTTGAGCTTAATACAATGCGGCGTATTGGCATTCATCAGGTTAAGGTAATTCACGGATATGGATCAACCGGTACAGGTGGGTCTTTAAAGTCTGCTACTCATGAGTGCCTGCGCGTTATGAAGAGTGAAGGAAGAATAAAGGGATTCTGCCCCGGCGAACAGTTTGGCCCCTTTGAAAAGACCGGCCGTTCACTGATTGAGTTATGTCCCGCTTTTCGTAATGATCCTGACTGGGCAAGGGCTAACGACGGCGTTACTATTGTAGTTCTTAAGTAAGCATTCTATAACACAAAATTTATAGCTCTCCGCGATTATTTGGCGGAGGGCTTTTTTTGTCCTATTCTTGCTCGTTTACATGAATTTTACATGGAAATAACAGGACTTTACTTCGCACTAATCCTTGCCTAAACGATTCTTGTTAAGATT
Source organism: Eubacteriales bacterium (assembly GCA_037143795.1). Lineage (GTDB taxonomy): Bacteria > Bacillota > Clostridia > Saccharofermentanales > Saccharofermentanaceae > Firm-13. Next base: position 44,000 of record JBAWXZ010000017.1, read on the forward strand.
AGGTAAAAACGAAGAGAAGGAGTTAATAATGACAAAAGGAGCAAAGACAGTTCTTGCAGTCATTCTTACATATGTAATGCTTGCCAGTGTTACGGCTTGTGGGGAAGTACCTGTTGAGGCCATCAGTCCAAACACAACAGCAGCAGCTTCGGATGGGACTGCAACGGCAGAATCATCAACTGGCAAATCGGAAACGCAAGTCTTATCTCTGAGCGGCTCGCTTACACTTACCGGCTCCACTTCCATGGCTGATGTTACTACAGCGCTGGCCGAAGCTTTCATGGCTGCCAATAAAGATGTAATCGTATCTGTAGGCGGCAATGGTTCCGGTGAAGGACCTACAGCGGTAAATGACGGGACAGCGCAGATCGGGATGCTTTCGAGGGATTTGAAGGATACCGAAACCCCCGCGGCTTTCGACAAGTACATCATTGGATATGACGGAATTGCCGTTATTGTTAACTCCGCTTCAGGAGTAACCGGTCTCACAACCGATCAGATTACTAAGATTTTCAAAGGGGAGATCACGAACTGGAAAGACGTCGGCGGTGTTGATGCCAAAATCCAGTGTATCGGACGCGAGGCCGCATCCGGAACAAGAGGCGCTTTTGAAGAACTTATGAAAATCAAAGATGCTGCCGTATATGCGGAAGAGCAGAACTCGACAGGCAACGTAAAGCAGGCCGTGTCCGCAAATCCCGATGCAATCGGATATGTATCTATTTCAGCTATTGATAATACGATTGTCGCAGTGAAGCTCGATGGTATTGCGCCTACAGAAGAAACTGTCAAATCAGGTGATTACTTACTACAGCGCCCATTTTTGATGATAACCAGTAACGGTACTTCGGATCCCCTGGCAACTGCTTTTCTGGATTATGTATTCAGTGATGCAGGCATGAAGATTGTAGCAGATGACGGAATCGTTCCGAATCCCGGCAAGAATTGAATAATGATTGTGAGGTAAGTCACCTTGGAAATAAGTAGTCATAATGTTCTCCGGGGAGAAAACAGGTTCAGGCACAATAGATTACGCCTGGCAAGCTGTCTTTTCGGAATTCTCACTTTGGTATCTATCGGTTTACCCTTTTCATCTTTCCTGTTCGATGAATATACAGTCCACCTTACAGGTCTTCAACTGATAACATCCAATATTCGTTTCAGCCCCGAACTGCTGATACAGATTCCAGTCGGTATGAGGATATGTCTTGTTCTTTCCCTTGTGCTTACTGCCTCCGGGCTTGTACTGATGCTGCTAAGAAAGTATATGTTCTCCAGTTTAGCATTTTTCGGAGCCTCGCTTTCTGCGATCCTTGAAATTATTTTTGTAGCTTCCGTTACGCAGGAAGCTACAAAGGCGGGTATATCTACTGCCGGCGGAGGTATGCTTTACGGTTGGATTCTATTTTTTGTGATTGCTTTGATCAGCGCAATTCTGGCACTTTCCATATCCGGACTGGAAAAATCAGCCGAGACAGTGTTTAAGATTTCTGCCAGTATTTCTATTGGAATTGTCATAATAATCACCTTGTATATGTTCATATATGGTTCTCCGGCCATCTTTGAAATCGGACTTGGAAAATTCATTTTTGGTACCGAGTGGCAGCCGACCGCTTCTGATCCCAAGTTCGGCATCCTATATATGATTCTTGCGTCTGTTTTCGGTTGTCTGGGCGCCATCGCAATAGGTGTTCCGATAGGACTGATGACTGCAGTATTTTTGGCTGAAATTGCCCCCGGGTGGCTTAAATCAATCGTCCGGCCTGCTGTTGAACTTCTGGCCGGTATTCCTTCCGTAATTTACGGTTTTTGGGGTATGAAGCTTCTTGTTCCATTCATCAGGACTGTATTTACAAAACTGGGTTATGATACAACAGGATCCGGCCTTCTGGCTGTCATATTGATTCTTGCGATTATGATACTTCCTACGATAATAAGTGTAGCGGAAAGTGCCCTGAAAAGTGTTCCGCCTGCCTATACGGAAGCATCACTGGCTCTGGGAAATACTAAAATTTCCACAATCTTTGCCGTGCAGATTCCGGCTGCCAGATCCGGTATTCTCGCAGGTGTTATTTTGGGAGTCGGGCGTGCGATTGGTGAGACGATGGCTGTCATTATGGTGGCCGGCAACATTGTGCAGCTGCCGGGCCTCTTTTCCTCGGTACGTCCAATGACGGCAGGCATTGCATTTGAAATGGGATATGCGGCGGCTGGATTACACAGGCAAGCCCTGTTTGCCATCGGTCTTGTTCTTTTTGTATTCATTATGCTTGTCAACATCACCTTTACATTTATATCCAAGAGGGGGGTGCAGATGGATGCGAAATAAGAAGAAGGATATTGTACTTGGTTCCTTAATCTGGATTTCTGCAGCTATAACGGTTGCCGTACTGGTTGGAGTCATCGGATACATCCTGATTAACGGTCTTCCGCATATGACATGGAATTTCCTGACCACCACATACTCCGCTGCCAAAAGCGGAAGTAAGGGAATTCTGCCTATGATCATCAATACCCTGTATGTAATTGTTATCAGTCTGCTTCTTGGCACCCCTGTTGGAATAGGCAGCGCCATTTATCTGACACAGTATGCGAAGCAGGGAAAACTGGTAAGTGCAATTCGGTTTGCAACGGAAGTTCTTTCCGGAATTCCGTCGATCCTTTTCGGGTTGTTCGGATATGCTGTATTCGTCGTACTCTTTCAGTTAAAGCTATCGCTTATATCGGGAAGCCTTACAATGATGATTTGTATTTTGCCGACTATCGTCCGCACGACGGAAGAGGCACTTCTGGCAGTTCCTTTATCCTATAAGGAAGGTGCCATGGCGCTGGGGACGGGAAAACTCCGGGTTACATTGGGAATGATCCTTCCGTGTGCCATGCCCGGGGTGCTGACAGGTATCATCCTTGCGATGGGCCGTATTGTTGGTGAGACGGCAGCCCTTTTGTTTACAGTAGGCGTTTCCGGGAATGCAATGCCCAAAGGCAGCAATATTTTCGATGCGCTTTTCGGACACATTTTCGAGCAGGGAAATACACTCGCCCTTCATCTTTATAACTCGGCTATGAATGGAAAAGATCCTGTGTCCGTTCCGTTTGCCACCGCTTCGGCACTTCTGATCATGGTATTTGCACTTAATCGCCTGGCAGGATTTTTGTCCCGCCGCTTCAAGAAATAGTATAGGAGTTGTAACATGAGTAAAACAAAAGTAAGCATTGAACATCTGAATCTTTTCTACGAGGACTTCCAGGCACTGAAAGATGTGAATCTTGACATTAAGGAACATGAGATTACAGCTTTCATCGGCCCTTCAGGCTGCGGAAAATCGACCTGTATCAAGACGTTGAACCGCATGAATGATCTGATTGCCGGATGCCGTGTGGAAGGCACCATTCTGATCGATGAGCAGGATATATACAGCAGGGAATGTGATGTGACACTTCTTAGAAAGCGTGCCGGTATGGTTTTTCAAAAACCGAATCCCTTTCCTATGACTATATATGATAATATTGCTTATGGACCCCGTGTACACGGAGTCAAAAATAAAGCAGACCTGGATGTCATTGTTGAACAGGCTTTGACTAGTGCAGCTTTGTGGAATGAGGTGAAGGATCGTCTAAAGGGTTCGGCCCTGGGTATTTCGGGAGGACAGCAACAGCGCCTGTGTATAGCGCGGGCCCTGGCGGTGGAACCGGATATCCTGCTGATGGATGAACCTACTTCGGCCCTTGACCCGATTTCTACACTGAAAATTGAGGATCTGATGTATGATCTGAAACAGAAATACACAGTAATAATCGTCACTCACAATATGCAGCAAGCCGTTCGGATTTCCGATAAAACCGCATTTTTTCTCTTAGGGGAAATAATCGAATATGGTTCGACACTTGAGCTATTTGATAATCCGAGAAACAAAAAAACAGAAGATTATGTAACAGGCCGTTTCGGTTAATATACAAATAATGAATGATTAATCAGCGGGAGGTAATTATGGTTGTAAGAGCAGGATTCGATAAGGAAATTGAAAATATTCACGAGCAGATTATCCGTATGGGCACGCTCACACAAAATGCAATTGAAGATGCGGTTACCGCACTTGTTGAAATGGATATCGAAAAAGCAAAACGCGTCATAGCTCAGGATGATGTCATTGATGCTATGGAAAGACAAATTGATCAGGCCTGTGTTGAACTGATTGCCAGACAGCAGCCTGTGGCAAGGGATCTTCGCGACACGATCTCAAATCTAAAGCTGATTACGGATCTTGAGAGAATTGCCGATCACGCAAGTGATATTTCCGAGAAGGTACTGATTCTTGATTCTTTCCATACCAGCGTCATGATTCCTGCAGATTTGATACGTATGTCGGACCTTTCCCAGCTTATGATCCGGTCGGCACTTGAGTCATATGTGACAAAAAATGAAGAAACTGCAGCACAGGTTTTACATATGGATGATAAAGTTGATGCACTGTATGATAAAGTAAAAGCATATCTTACAAAGAGAATGCGGCAGGATCCTGACAGTATTGAGCTCCTGACCGAAATTCTACTGGTATGCAAGTATTTTGAGCGTATTTCCGATCACGCACAGAATGTTGCGGAGTGGGTTCTTTTCTATATCCGCGGCAGGAGGGTAGATTAGGTATGATCAAGAAATGTTTGATTATTCTTGTTGAAGATGATGCTGTCATTGCTGAATTGATCGAGTATAACCTTACCAGTGAAGGCTTTGAAGTAAAGAGCTTCAAAAATGGCATGAGTATGCTCGAGGCACTTCCTGATATCCATGGCGTCTGCCTTTTTATTCTGGATTTAATGCTTCCCGGTATGGATGGCTTCGAGATCTGCAGGAAGATAAAAGAGACACGTAAATACCCGCTTGTACCTATTGTCATGCTGACGGCCCGCGGAACGGAAAATGACAAGGTCAAAGGACTTGAGGCGGGCGCCGACGACTATATTACAAAACCTTTCGGTATACGGGAATTGCTGGCACGTATTCATGCCCATGTCAGGCGCTATAATACAGCAGTTCAGCTTCAGGGATCCGGAGCATCCGATGCGTTTTTGCAGGATGATTCAACGCCGGTACAGACTGCCGCCCCAATTGCCGGTGAACCGGTTTTGCGTACCCCCTCACAAGCCGGTAAAATTGAGTCCGCAGGAATACTCCTCGACGACATAAAACACCGTGTTTACTCAAACGGCAAAGAAATTGAGATCACAAACAGGGAGTATGAGCTTCTGAAGTTCCTTATGCAGAACAGGGGCGTTGCCTACTCAAGGGACGACCTGCTGAACTATGTCTGGGGATATGAGTATTCAGGGGAAACCCGCACAGTGGATGTGCATATCCGCCAGCTTCGCCGTAAAATAGAAAAGGACGATGCCAATCCAGTCATTATTGAAACAGTCCGGGGGAGAGGTTATCGATTCTGTGAGGAAAATGACATGGAAAAGGGGTAATTCATGCTTAAAAAACTACAGATATTCCTGGTACTGATTGTGCTCTTGTCGATTTCGACAACGGGCATTTTTTGCATTTATTTTCTGTCCCAGTATTCGGACAGGATGAACGAACAGCTGTTAGAATCGGCAAGCGAACTGTTCGTACGGGATATTGCAGACGGCCGCAGTTATGAGGAAGCAAGCGCCTCCTGTCAGGCTGTTTTTGCAGATGAGTCAACACAACTCCGGATTACGGTTATTGCCGCTGACGGCACGGTTCTCTATGACAATCAACAGGCAGCCGCATCAATGGAGAATCACGCAAACAGGAATGAGGTCAAGGCGGTGCTGTCCTCAAAGGGCACTGCAACCGTTAAGAGACACAGCGCGACTCTGGATGTTGACATGCTGTATATGGCAAGATACTATGCCGGTCTGGATCAGGTTATCCGCACATCCATTCCCCTGGTATTATATCAAACAGGGGTGAAGCAGCTTCAGACTGCATTTATTGCTGTCATGGCAGGTACCTTGATACTCCTCGCAGGTGTAAGTTATATTTTCACCAAACGCCTGACAAGACCGCTTTTTGAACTGCGGAATGCAGCAAAGTCGATGGCGGCTGCCAATTATTCCGTGCGCGTACATGCGGGTTCCCATGATGAAATCGGTGCTCTCTCCGTGGCTTTCAACAGTATGGCTGAACAGCTCGAAAAAGAAGTGCATGAGTTGGAAGAGAAAAATGAACGTCTCGCTGAACTGCAGCAGATGCGTTCTGAATTTGTTGCCAATGTCAGTCATGAACTGAAGACCCCGCTGACATCAATCCGAGGCTTTGTTGATACTCTTCGCAATGGAAAGATTGAAGACCCGGCTGTACAGGGCCGTTTTCTGGAAATTATTGATATTGAGGCGGAGCGGCTTCATCAGCTGATCAGCGATATCCTTCAACTTTCCGAAATAGAAGGAATGAAAAACGATCAGGAACTTCAAAAATTTGACCTCTCTGCTCTTCTGGACGACGTTGCAACCCTGCTTGACGACAAGGCATCTGAGCGTCATGTACAGATTGTTGTAGAGGACAGTGAGGTTCTTCCGGTTCTTGCCAGTCAATACCGGATAAAACAGATTCTCATTAACCTCGTTGATAATGCAATTAAATACAATAAGCCGGGCGGCCGGGTATATATCCGGGCAACCCGCGAGCCTGACCAGATTGTAGCAATACGTGTCAGGGACACAGGCGACGGAATTCCTGCCGAGCATCTGGCCCGTGTATTTGAACGTTTCTATCGCGTTGATAAAAGTCATTCACGGGAAATGGGCGGAACGGGACTTGGACTTTCGATCGTTAAGCACATTGCCCAGCTGTATGAGGGCACAGCGACCGTTGAAAGTATAGAAGGCGAGGGCAGTACGTTTACTGTCCGCCTGCGGATAGCTGACGATTTGAATTGAAAATTACCCTCCACGAAAAATGTTTGTTATAATTTGATCGAATACAAAGTAAGGCAGGTGATAATTTTGGATTATACATGGCCGGATTTTTTGGAGGAATGCAGGCAGTGCACAAATTGTTCACTATCCTCGACCCGGAAAAACGTGGTTATTTACCGGGGAGCCATCGAGGCTCCGCTGATGTTCGTCGGGGAGGGTCCCGGAGCGAATGAAGATGAACAGGGTAAGCCATTTGTCGGTCAGGCCGGCCGTCTTCTGACGCTGCTGCTTGAAGCTTACGGATTTACACCCAACGATTATCATATCTGTAATATCGTTAAATGCCGACCGCCGGAGAACCGGGTTCCGACCCGGGATGAGGCTAAATGCTGCATGCCGCTTCTTGCCAAACAAATCCGTTTCGCCAAGCCCAAAGTAATTGTTCTTCTGGGCGCCACTGCATATAAATATTTTCTCAACCCCACCGAGCCAATCAGCAAAGCCCGGGGCAAATGGATCGAAAAATCCAAATATCTTATTCTCCCGACCTTTCATCCGGCATATATTTTGCGAAATAACCGGGAGCGGGTTGCACTTTGGCAGGATATCGGTCTTGTCAGGAATAAGATGGAGGAGCTTCGACTGATTGAGCCGCTTCCGAAACTTCCGGACATGCCTTCAGGCAGAGGTTAATATTAATTGAACTTTATATAAACATATTTGAATTTATGAATATTTTATTCGTTAAATCATTTCATTTTCGTTTTCTATTAGGTATAATTGTATACAAGAATGGTTTCAATACAGATCATTTGATTCCATTACATACCAATAGGAGGACTTAATATGAAAGTCGTTATCATCGGCGGAGTTGCCGGAGGGGCCAGTGCGGCCACACGTTTACGTCGTTTGTCTGAAGATGCAGAAATTATCCTTTTTGAAAAAGGCGAGTATATTTCCTACGCCAATTGCGGACTGCCCTATTATCTGGGCGGTACTATTACCGACAGGGAACGTTTGATTGTTACCAAGGCGGAACTTCTTCGCGACCGGTTTGCGGTGGATGTCCGTGTAAAAAGTGAAGTTGTTTCAATCAACCGGGATAAGAAGACCGTTACTGTGCACGACCTCAGTGTAAACAGGACATATGACGAATCATATGATAAGCTTTTGCTTTCGCCTGGCGCCAATCCGAAAGTTTTTGATTTGCCCGGCGTGAGATCCGAAGGGATATTCACGCTGCGCACACTTACCGATACTTATGTGATTGATGACTATATCCGCCTGAAGGACCCTAAGCGTGCCGTTATTGTAGGCGGCGGGTTTATCGGCGTTGAAATGGCTGAGAACCTCAAGGAACGCGGACTTGATGTAACCCTGGTGGAATTTATGGATCAGGTGCTGACTTTCCTCGACAAGGAAATGGCGATCCCGATTCATCAGAATCTCCGCGAAAACGGTATTCACCTGCGTCTGGGTGTTGGCGTAAAGAGCTTTTCACTGACCGAATGCAGAGTGAAGGGACCCGAAGTCTGCAGGCCGGTAACCCTGACACTGTCCGATGATTCGCAGTTGACAGCCGACCTTGTCATTCTCTGTACCGGAGTAGTTCCGGACAGCAGCCTTGCAACCGGTGCTGGCCTGTCAACAGGCGTCGGCGGATGTATTCAGGTTGACGATCAGTTCCACACGACGGATCCGGATATTTTCGCCGTAGGGGATGCGATCTGTGTGAAGAGTATGATCAGCGGAAAAGATGTGCTGATTCCTTTGGCCGGACCTGCCAATAAGCAGGGACGCGAAGCTGCTGAAATTATTGTTACCGGACATGCAGATGCAACTTCCGGCAGGAGTGCCCGCTTCGTTCAGGGCAGCAGTGTTGTTAAAATTTTCGACCTGATTGCTGCTTCAACAGGCTTTTCCGAGAAGCAGCTTCAAAAAGAAGGCATTGCTTACCAGAAGACATATGTCCACCCTACGAGTCACTCAAATTACTACCCTAACGCCACCAATATGAGTATGAAGATGCTCTTTGACGCAGACGGCAAAATTTTGGGGGCACAGGCAGTCGGTTATGAAGGCGTTGACAAGCGCATTGATGTTCTTGCCACTGTACTCCGGCTCGGCGGCACTGTATATGACCTCGAAGACCTTGAACTCTGCTATGCGCCGCCTGTATCCTCGGCTAAAGATCCGGTGAATATGCTCGGTTTTACTGCCGCCAATATTCTGAAGGGTGATATGAGGGTTATCTATCCCGAACAGGTTGATGGACTCCTTGCTTCCGGCGCCTATTTTCTCGATGTCAGTACCAAAGATGAGTTTGCGATGGGTTCCGTTCCCGGAGCCGTTTCCATCCCGATCGATGAGCTTCGCGGCAGACTTTCCGATATTCCTAAAGATCAGCCGGTATATGTTTTCTGCCGGGTTGGCCTAAGAGGATATATTGCTTCCCGTATGCTCACCCAGCACGGGGTGGATGCCTATAATCTGAGCGGTGGATACCGTACATATAATGTGGTTCGTCAGGAGGAAAAAGCGATGAAGCAGGACAATAATGACAAGGAAAAGACATCGGCAGCTACAGTAGTGGTGGCTCCGCCTGTCCCCGTCCATGCACCGCTGCCCGCCAAAACCCTGACAGTGGATGCCTGCGGGCTTTCCTGCCCGGGTCCGATCATGAAGGTGGCCCAGGGCATGAAAGATCTGCTGCCCGGTGAAGTTCTTCATATTACGGCAACAGACCCTGCCTTTGCGTCTGATATTAATGTCTGGTGTGAAAGAACCGGAAATACACTTCTTGCGATCAGACGCGATAAGGGTGTCTATACAGTGGACCTTCAAAAGGGAACGGCTGCTGCAGGAACTGAGAATGTTCCGAATCCAGCCTGTTCAGCTCCTGCATCAGGCAATGATAAGACGATGGTTATTTTCAGCGGTGACCTTGATAAGGCACTGGCTGCATTTATTATTGCCAATGGTGCTGCTTCGATGGGCCGGAAAGTTACATTGTTCTTTACTTTCTGGGGACTCAATATATTGAGAAAAAGCACCCATGTACCTGTTAAGAAGAATCTGATTGAGAAAATGTTTGGATTTATGATGCCGCGCGGTGCCGGTAAACTGGGCCTTTCCCGCATGAACATGGGCGGTATTGGAGCCAAAATGATCAAAGGCATCATGAAACAGAAGAATGTCCAGTCACTCGAAGAACTGATCCAGGCTGCGATGGCATCCGGTGTAAGGGTTCTGGCCTGCCAGATGTCGATGGACCTTATGGGAATTAAGGAGGAAGAGCTTCTTGATGGAGTCGAACTTGCCGGAGTTGCTACATTCCTTGGCTCGGCCGAACTTTCCGATACGAATCTGTTCATCTGATCAGACAGGGCGGCATCACTGTTAAGGCTGCACCCCGGAAATTCCTTGGATGCGGCGGATAGGGTGATTTGCGTCGGAATGATGGTTAAAGACCCCTTCCAGGATGATACGGCGGCATCCGGTGTTATACATACCGGTCCTGATCATCAGAACTGAAGAGTTGTGTTTTATCAAATGTAAAAGAGCGGCTGCACTTTGAAATGAAGTGCAGCCGCTCTTTTTATGTCAATATATTGTAGATTTTCCCGGAACAATAGTCGCCTTTTTACTTTTTTTGAAAATACGGCAATTATGGCTGTTTCCGCTGATTCTTTTTCTTTTTGCTGCGTTTGACACAGACGATGATAACGACAACCACTATACCGATGATAATTATTGGAATAATCATATAACTGATTGCGATAAATATCACTCCGAGCGCATTTACTGTGAAGCTCAAGCTGTTCGAGAACCCCTTCTGGACGTTCTGCCAGATATAGTCGAAACTCCAGCGGGCCAGAAGACCGCTGTTTTTATCCGCTTCAGGAGTTACGGGCGGAGGGGTAGGCTGCGTTATCGTGATCGTCACGGTGGAGTAACCAACCTGATTATCCATCAATCGAAGCTGGCCCTTGTATTCTTCGATTTGCATCTGGACACTGTCAAGCTGCTGGCGGACATTAAGAATATCCTCGATTTTGACAGCCTGTGCCATAATAGCCAACAGCTGGGCTTCCTGAGCCTGGGCGTTGGTGAGACGTGACTGTATGTCGACATACTGGGCTGTAACATCCTGGGAGCCCATACTCGAAGAAAGAACGTCTCCTATAGTTCCGACATGCTCGGTGAATTCTTTGAGTTTGTCAGGCGGGATTCGCACTGTAATGGATCCCTGGGCTGAATTTTCATACTGGTTGTAACTGGAATTGGAAACATATCCGCCGAGTTCAGCGGCCTTATTTCCGATATCCGTAATCGCATTGCTGGCATTTTCCGCCTCAAGGGCCATGTTGACAGTGTAGATAATTTTTTTGCCGGAGTCAGCGACATTACCCGGGTCAAGAATGACGGCATCACCGTTCGGAGCAGCAGCTGCTGTGGTTGTTGAAGCAGGTTCAGCACCGCCCTCGTCTGTCTTAGCCCCGGCATAATTATCTGTCTGCGCTGCGGCATTAGTTGTTGAAGAAGTGGAAGCAGAAGAACAGCCCGACAGAATAAAAATAAGAGATAAAAAAATTGCAAGGATTCTTAGTTTTTTCAGCATAGCAAAAACCTCCTTTTCAATATCTACAGTATGTGCAAATTAAACCCAAGTGTCAATATTGTTTTATAATAACTATTCATATTGTTAAGTTAAAGTATCCAAAGATAACTTGGCTGAGACTATTGCGCATCCCGTTCCACTTTGGTATAATCTTTTCCGTTGGTTACGCTTTAGTTTGTGTCCAGAGCACGCGTACAGCATGGCTATTGCCGAATTGTGTAACGGTAGCACGACTGCCTCTGGAGCAGTTTGTTGGGGTTCGAATCCCTGTTCGGCAGCCAAAAGAGAAAACCCCGGGATGAAGATCCCGGGGTTTTCTCTTTGTCACGCCAATATAGTATTCGATTTATCGGCAAGGAAAGACCGCGTCCGGAGGAATTCTCCCGGACGCGGTCTTCTTTTTGTAACATAATGCCTTTAAGGAGTAATTTTCAAAAATAAACATATGGCTTAATAGATTTTTTCGAAAATTTCCTTAATCTCACAGACAAGGGGAGAACGCGGGTTCGTTCCGGTGCACTGGTCCTCGAAGGCTTTCACGGAGAGACCTTCGAGATCCCTGAAGTAATCTTTCTCTGATATTCCGTTCTCGGAGACTTTAGTCGGAATGTGAAGTCTGCCGTTCAGGTCGCGTATGGCGGACACAAGAGCGGCAACACCTTCCTCGGTTGTTTCGAACCTGAGGCCTACATGTCTGGCAATTTCTGCATAACGCTTGTCAGCGATGAATGTCTCATACTTAGGGAAAGAGACAAATTTGGTCGGCTTCCGGGCGTTGTATTCGATGACATAAGGCAGCAGGATAGCATTTGCCCGGCCGTGCGGGATATGGAATTCTCCGCCGAGTTTATGTGCCATCGAGTGATTGATGCCAAGGAAGGCATTGGAAAAAGCCATGCCTGCAATACAGGAAGCGTTATGCATTTTTTCCCTGGCCTTGCGGTTTGTGGGGTTCTCATACGATTCAATCAGGTTTTCAAAAACCAGTTTGATGGCGTGAAGTGCCAGGCCGTCCGTATAATCTGAGGCAAATGTAGAAACGTATGCTTCGATAGCGTGGGTCAGGACGTCCATTCCGGTATCTGCCGTAATGCTTTTAGGGACAGACATCACGAAGTCAGGATCAATGATTGCGACATCCGGTGTCAGTTCATAATCTGCCAGAGGATACTTGACGCTGGCTTCCTTGTCTGAGATAACAGCAAATGAGGTAACTTCAGAGCCGGTTCCGCTTGTGGTTGGAATTGCAACAAGCTTCGCCTTGCGACCCATGTGGGGGAATTTGATGATTCTTTTTCTGATATCCATAAACTTCAGGGTCAGTGATTTAAAATCAAGATCCGGATTCTCATAGAACATCCACATTCCTTTGGCTGCATCCATCGAAGATCCTCCGCCGAGAGCAATGATGACATCCGGCTGGAATCGTTTCATCGCTTCTACACCGCGGTATATGGTCTGGATGTCAGGATCCGGCTCGACATCGGAGAAAATTTCACAGTGGACATATTCCTTGCGCTTTCTCAGATAATAGAGAACCTTGTCAACATAACCGAATTTAACCATCGATGGATCCGTAACGATAAAGGCCTTGGTGATGTTCGGCATTTTCTCCAGGTACTGTGTGGAATCAAATTCGAAAAAGATTTTTTCAGGAATTTTGAACCACTGCATATTACTCCTCCTCTGGGCGACTCTCTTCCTGTTAACAAGATTGACGGCCGAGACGTTGGAAGAGGTGGAGTTCTTGCCATAGGATCCGCAGCCAAGTGTAAGTGAAGGCATATTTGTATTATATATATCGCCGATAGCGCCATGGGAGGAAGGGGAGTTAATAATAAGACGGCTTGCCTTGAGGCGGGAGGAATATGCACTTATTACATCTTTGTCCTCTGCATGTATTACTGCAGAGTGCCCGAGTCCGCCGAATTCAATGACTCTTTCAGCAGTTGAAATGCCTTCTTCGGTTGAGTTTACGACATAATAGGCAAGAATAGGACTGAGTTTCTCAACGGAAAGCGGAAAGGAAGGGCCAACTCCGGTGAGCTTGGCAAGCAGAATCTTGGTGTTCCCGGGAACATCGATTCCGGCGAATTTTGCGATGTCGTATGCAGTCTGTCCAACGATGGATGGAACAACGGAAGGATGCGGACCGGCTTTGATGACGGCATTTTCCAACTTTTGCTTGTCCTCATCAGAAAGGAATACACAGGCATTCTCTTTCATATATGTTTCGAATTCGTCTGCAATCTCAATATCAACGATCGCGGATTGTTCAGATGCGCAGATCATTCCGTTGTCAAATGTCTTGGACATCATCAGATCCGTTGCGGCCCGCTTAACATTGGCTGATTTGTGAATGTAGCAGGGAACGTTGCCCGGACCGACGCCGAGAGCAGGCTTTCCTGTGCTGTAAGCCGACTGGACCATTGCTGATCCGCCTGTCGCAAGGACCATAGCAACTCCGGGGTGATTCATGAGGAGCGTTGTCGCATCGATGGAAGGTGTCTTGACCCACTGTATACAGTTCATAGGGGCTCCGGCAGCAATGGCGGCATCGTACATGATTTTAGCTGCCATGGAGCTGCATTTCTGTGCAGAAGGATGGAAAGCGAAAATAATAGGATTTCTTGTTTTAATTGAAATGAGGATTTTGAACATAGTTGTCGATGTCGGGTTGGTCACCGGAGTGACGGCACATACGACGCCGACCGGCTCGGCGATTTCAACATAATCTTCATATTCATTCTGCTCAACGACGCCGACCGTTTTTGCACCTTTTATACTGTGATACACATACTCGGTTGCAAAGATATTCTTTGTTACCTTATCCTCGAAAACACCGCGTCCCGTTTCATCAACTGCAGCTCGGGCAAGAGTAAGATGCGCTTCGAGTCCTGCTTCGGACATTGCCTTGACAATGCTGTCAACTTCTTCCTGAGACATGGTCAGAAATTGATCCAGAGCCTTTTTGCCGTTTGCAACCAGTTCGTCTATCTGTCCGGCAATCGTGTTTGCTTCTGAAATCAGGGGTGCCGGGGTTGGTTCAGTAGGGTTGCTGACTTTTGCAGATGATGTTTTTGTTGTTGTAGCTGCCATTGTGCTCCTCCAAAACGATTTTCATTTGCTTTTGCATTCTTTCGAATTCTTTTGTTTGACCTGCGATCATTATAAATATGTTTTCAAATAAAGTCATTTGTACAAATTAACCAAAAAATTCATAGAAATCCATAAATCTTTGGTTTGCTATTCATTGAAAGCATTTTCAGTTGCAGACATCAGCGGCAGTAGGATAGATGCGAATTTTCGAAACGAAAATCATTTGTTGACAATCTGCAAATTAATTGATAGGATTTGTATCGATGTAAAAATCATTAGTAACAAATTGATTTGAATATTTTCACTAGGACCGTTGCTGGAGGCAGGTATGATTAATCTTGAAAGACGAAAAAGAATTCTGGAACTTTTAGAAAAGGAAGGACAGGTAACAACCCTGGCGCTTGAAGACAGCCTTGGTGTTACCGGTGCAACCATTCGATCCGATTTGCGTGAGATGGATCGGGAAGGTGCAATTGTACGCTTTCACGGAGGAGCCGCACTGGCAGATCAGAGCCGGTTGACTTCACCGAATCAGAACTATATGAGAAGAAGCGTTATGCATGTTGCGGAAAAAATGATGATTGGTAAAGAAGCCGCAAAGCTTGTTTCCGATGGGGAAACGATCTTTTTGGATGCCAGTTCAACTGTTTTCTATATGCTTCCCTATATAAATCATGTAGAAAACTTGACAATAGTGACCAATGGCATTCATACTGCCATGGAGATTCAACGGTATAGTAATTTTAAAACGGTTTTGGTTGGAGGCGTGCTGCGTTCCCATTCCGGTGCTATTGAAGGTCTTTTGTGCGAGGAAATGCTGAGAAAAATCAGTGGTGACAGTTATTTTGTCTCCGGCAATGGTTTTTCACTTGCTGCGGGACTTACTGGTAATAATTTCTATGAACTCGAACTCAAACGCCGCTTTGCGGAGAAATGCCGGAGAAGGATTGCCTTGATAGATTCAAGCAAGCTTTGCAATGATTCGACTTCGTCTTTTATTCCAAGTGAGCAGGTAGATGTATTAATAACGGATTCCGGCATTGCACCGGATCAGATTCGAAGAGTTCGTGAGGCGGGCATTGAGTTGATTGTCGCGCAGATGGATGAACTGAATCAGAACTGAAGCGGTGTTTATCCGCTTCTATTAGTCAGGAGAAAATATGGATGATCTTTCTTTTTCCGCTCTTCCGATCTCTGAGGAGATACTGAGGGCACTTACCGACATGGGCTTTGAAGAGGCTACACCGATTCAGGCCGAGACAATTCCTCACATTCTGGAGAGCAGGGACCTTCTTGGACAGGCCCAGACCGGAACAGGCAAGACCTGTGCTTTCGGAATTCCCGTCATTGATTCCGTAGATCCGAATTCCAACCACATTCAGACACTCATTTTGTCGCCCACAAGGGAACTTGCCATACAGATTGCAGAGGAACTGCATAATGTTGCCAAATACAAAGAGGGCGTACGCATTGTCGCAATCTACGGCGGACAGCCGATAGACCGTCAGATCATGGCACTTAAGCGTAAGCCGCAGATCATTGTCGGAACACCCGGACGTGTCATGGATCATATGAGAAGAAAGACACTCCGTCTGGAGAATCTTGAAAAGCTCGTACTTGATGAAGCCGACGAAATGCTTAACATGGGATTCAAGGAAGACATTGATACGATTCTCGAGACGATCCCGGATAGTGTTCAGAAGGTAATGTTTTCTGCAACGATGCCAAGAGCCATCGTAGAACTGACCAACAAATATTTGAAGGATCCGATCCATGTAAAAATTGCTTCAAAGGAATTAACCATTCCGCTTGTTGAGCAGTTCTATGTTGAGGTCAGGGAATCAAACAAAATAGAAATCATGTCCCGTCTTATCGATGCAGGAAATGTGACCCGTGCGCTGGTTTTCTGTAATACCAAGAGGCGTGTTGATGAAGTCGCAGATAAACTTAATACCCGCGGATATTCTGTTGAGGCTCTGCACGGAGATCTAAAACAGGCTTCCCGCGACCGTGTTATGAAGCAGTTCCGTACCGGAAAGCTGGACCTTCTCGTAGCAACGGATGTTGCGGCGCGCGGTATTGATGTTGACGACATTGATGTTGTTTTCAATTATGACCTGCCTTCCGACGATGAGTACTATATTCACAGGGTCGGTCGTACGGCCCGTGCCGGTAAAACAGGAAAGGCTTATACCTTTGTTGTCGGACGTGAGATCATCGATCTTAAAAATATCCAGCGTGCCGTGCATGCGACGATCGCGAAAGCAGCCATTCCATCCCTGGTAAATGTTCAGGAGAGCAGAATTACCGGTGTTCTGGACGGTACAGCGGAAATCATCGCCAAAGGGGACCTGGAATACTATATCAACTACATTGA
This sequence comes from Eubacteriales bacterium, assembly GCA_037143795.1. GTDB lineage: Bacteria > Bacillota > Clostridia > Saccharofermentanales > Saccharofermentanaceae > Firm-13. The sequence continues at coordinate 60,985 of JBAWXZ010000017.1, forward strand.
GGAATACACGGAGGGTCTCAACGTATCCGGAGAAGATGAAAAATTCTTCACAACGGCCGACGTAGCCGCCGCTCTTCTCAAGCAGATGTGCGGAGAGTCCCTTGCACAGCGTGAACAGGTAGAAGAAGTCGTCCCCTACGAAGAAATGGCAAAAATGAGACGAAACAGGGAGCTTAACGGCGGAACTCCTCCTCCGAATACAAGGAATCACGGTAAAAATGTCGAGCAGGGCATGCAGCGCCTCTTCCTGAACGTTGGAATCAAGGATCATATGCGTCCGAACCAGATCGTTCAGTTTATTGCGTCAAACGGTGAAATCCCAGGCAAGGAAATCGGCGCAATCGCTATTTTCGATGAATACACTTTTGTAGATGTTCCGGTTGCACTGGCTGCCCAGGTGGTCAGCAAAACCAACAAGGAAAGAATTGGAAGAACTGTTGTAAATGTTGAGTTAAAAAATGACTCCCAGGGATCTGCCGGTTCTGCCGGACCTTCGAGTTCTTCCGGCTCTGAAAGAACACCGTTCAGCAATAAAAAGAGTTCTGAATCAAAAACATACGGTGATAAAAAGCGATCTGAGCCCAAAGCTTTCAGTGATAAGAAGAGAACATACGGTGATAAGAAAAAACCTGACGCATCGGATAAACCGCGCGAGAGGAAAAAACGTACGGAAGACTGATAAATACCTCCGGTTTACTATAAAAGTCGCCTCAAAAGCATAATGCTTCGGAGGCGGCTTTTTTCAGATTTTGTCATAATACCGTTATCGAAATATGCTAAACAGCGGAGCCGTTTTCGATCAGGAGACGCTGCTTGAATTTCTTGGGTGTCATGTGCCTGTGCTTTTTGAATTGCGTAATAAAGTAGCTGGCATTTGAAAAGCCGGTTTCCATTGCAATCTGGCTGACATTCAGGTTTGAACTGACCAGGAGCTTTTCGGCTTCGGTAACGCGTACATATGTCAGATATTCCGAAAATGTTTTTCCGATGGATGACTTAAAAAAACGCGAGAAATAACTGTAGCTCATATTGCACAGCGATGCCATTTTTTCAGCACTTACCGTATGCATATAGTTCTGGTCAATATGAGTAAGCACACTCTCAAGCCTTGCAATATCTTCATTACGCATACTGGATGTAATGTTCATATTGACACCCTGTGCATGCCATTTGCGCAGAAACCACAGGAAAATCTGGCATATGTCTGACCGCACGGCGAGCTCAAAACCATATTCACGCATGCTGTATTCGCGGTTGGCATCCTCAACAAGAGCCCCGACATTTGTCTTTTCAAGTTCGCCGGCTGTAATGACCCTCTGCGGTGATGAACTCGACATAATAAAGGGCATGATATACTTGGCCTCAAATGATGTCCTTGACGTTGAAAAGAGCACGTATGGATCAAACTGCAGACAAATATACCTGCATAAAGGAAAATGCCGGAAAGCATGGGGCTCTTTGGAATTGACCAAAAGGAGGTCGCCGTTCGAAATACTGAATTCGTGTCCGCTGACTGAGGCCAGAAAAGTTCCTTCAAGGACATAGATGATTTCGATGTCATCATGGTAATGGGCAACGACTTCGTCACCTTTCGCGCCCTGCACATGTATGTGAGAACAGAAAGGGATGGGTTCCCCTTTTCCCGGCTGATGAATGTCTTCGTACAGTGCGGAAATCTGACCGTTTTTTGCCTGGACCGTGTGATTCATCATTGATTCCTCCTAGGGGATTTTGCATTCACCCGGATATTTGAATGTCAAAATATACATATGAGTTTATCAAAAATGTTCGCAATTGTCAGTGTATTCAGCGCAGGAATACAAAAAATTGATACTTTCAGGAATCGCCGTATTCTTCTTTTCCTTCCTGGAAACATCCAAGACGCCTCATCACTTCTTCAGGCAGGATTTCCAGGCCCCAGCAGATGGAGAGAAACTTCTTGACCGTAACATTGACCGTACCCCTCTCGATGGAACAATAGTACGAATTGTTAATGTTTGCTGCTTCGGACAATGAATTCTGAGACAGACTTCGCTTGTGTCGAGCCTGCCTGAAGATAATACCCAGCTTGCGGGAGGCGTTGTCGATGGTCGCGGCGTTTGTGTGATCGGCTAAATTCCTGCTTAACATACAAATTCCTCCTGTTATCAGGACTTAAAGTCCTAATTTGTTTGCTTGGGAATAGTTAAATATCTTTATATAATATAAACCATTATATAGAATGAATTTTAGCGGTCAATATGATATATCCATAAAATTTGTAAGGATCAAAAAAACATTGCATTTTCATGTCCGCTTTGCAGACATATGATCAATTCGTTTCGGAAAAAATACAATTAATAGTAAAATTTGTCCGTTATTAATTTACCGTATAGATTCACTGGCGTATAATATATGAGAAATCGAGTAGATAGAAAGGGATTTGTGATAATTATGAAAACAATCCAACTACCTGCTTGGCTATCAACGGGAATGATTTTCCAGCAAGGCGTTCCGTTCTTGCTGTATGGATATGCTCAGCCTCATGCGACAATAAAGCTCGAAGTAGTCAAAGATCCGACGGATGGCCGTAAGGTATCCAAACTTGATACTGATTACGGTATTATTTTGAGCAGGGAAACAAAGTCGGATGACGCAGGCGGATTTTCCTTTGAACTGCCGGCATACAAACCTTCTACAGATGCTTATACACTTATTTTCAGTTCGGCCGGCGAGACAGCAGCCGTTAAGGACCTGCGCTGCGGTGATGTTTGGGTTATGCTCGGATCGATCCCGTTTTGTATTCCTATTTCAAGGACAAGCGCTCCGAGAACACCTCTGAAAGACTCAGCGCTGCACCTTATCCGTTTTTTCGTTTCTTCCAGGACCGGCATTAAAGAAGGCGGCAAATATTCATATTCTCCGTCAGAGACCATGGCGGAATCTTCATGGATCACTGTACGGGACGGAAAAGAGCTTGCCGGTGTATCGGCAGTGGGCTTTTCCCTGGCGTATCATCTTGCTGATCAGCTGCATTATCCTATAGGGATTGTTGATCTTGCACTTGAGGGCTCCGCGATTTACAGCTGGATTTCCCGGCAGACTTTTGAAGCTGAACCTGAATTGGCTGCGATTCTGAAGGACAGGCGCTTGTTTCTTGAGGAGGCGGACTGGGCCCTTCATGTTTCAGAACCCAAAGCAGAACCCCTTCCTGTTATCCGCGGTGAAATACTGTCCGGCCCGGGTGCGGTTTCTCCGGATGAGAAGAAGGATAGTAAGGAAGACGCTGCTGTTCCTGTCCAGATTGTAGGAAATAAGAAATTGATGTCGGAACTTCCAAAGCCGCATGCTGACATAAAAATTGAACCGCTTCCGGATATTCCCGAAGCCAGACGCATGACCGGCCTTTATAATCATAAGCTTTACCCGCTCAAAAACATGAGCATACGCGGTATTCTCTTTGCTCCGGATGCGAAGGACAGCGATTTATCTGCGAATTATGAGACGTTCATGAGAGCTTTGCTTTCGGATTTATCCGCTGTTTTCGGACCCCGGAAAATCCACAGCCGCCAACATATTCCCTCCCTGATTCTTTTGCAGGTTCATCCGTCATATACGGAAACTGCAGCGCCTTACAGACTGGTCAACTTCAATGAATCCATTTCTGCAATCCGAAGAAAGCTGCCGATGCCAATCGGTGTCCTCAGTCAGCATGACATGCTTCTGCCTGATAAGGCGATGACTTTTTATATCGGCCGTCGTCTATCTTTTATCGCGCTGGGCCTTCATTTTACGCCCAAAATGCCGACATCGTCACCCGAGTGCATCGGCGTGGAAATTGTCGGGAATAAAGTTATGATTTCATTTGATAATACAAGTGATGGCTTGAAGCTTGCAGAAAACGAATCTGTTCTCCGCGGTTTTGAAATCTGCGGTGCTGATAAGGTGTATCGCCCGGCACATGCCAAAATACTGCACGGTGTTCGTGTCATGGTTTGGCATGATGATGTTTCCGAGCCCAAAGGAGTAACATACGGGTATTATCCGATTCCTCACAGTTCAACTTTCAGGAATCGCGCAGATCTTCCCGTCCTTCCGTTCCGGTTCGACAGATCCGAATCGACATATTCACCTGATCTGACCTTTACAAGCTGCGATCAGCTGACCTTTATCGGACTTGAGCACGAAGATTCCGAATTTGCGATGCTCCCGCTGTATGAGGTCTGCAGCGGAGAAGGAAAGATCTTTCTGGAGACACTCAACAAAACAGAAGGATCGGGTGCACTGCGGATTGAGTATTTTGCCAAGGACGGACGGTTCTCTTTTGCACCTATTCTTAGATACGCATCGATATATGCCCCGCTCGATCTGTCTGCTTTTAAACGGGTTAGCATTGATGTTTTCAATCCTGACCAGCAGACAAAGGAAATTATGATTAATGGATTCGAAGGGACAGCGGAAATCAAAGCGGGACTTATGTGGCAGACACTTCTGCTGCCTTACAAAGCCTCCGTACCAATGAAGATAGATAATTTTGAAATCAGCATTTTAGATCAGCAGAAGAAGGGCTCCGTATATATTGATAATATCAGGTTTCTTTCCTGAGAATAACTGTGTGTATGTCTTTACTTTCACGAGTTGTCCATACCTGCACGGAAATGTTAAAATGATATCCAGATCAATTCGTGGAGATGGAAGGTGAACTTGGATGTTTGAAGATTTGCTTCCGGCGGTAGAGAAAAGTATCCTTGAGGCATCAGGGTCGATCCCTGTTGTTTTTGAAGGTATTGAACATAATTTTGAAAAAAGCACGCTGGTTCTAAAAGCCAGCAAACATTCTTCACACGAACTGATGTATCTGCGCGGAGGACGTGCTGAGTTTCAGATTAACGGGAAGACAGTGCTTCTCGAAAAAGGCTCTTCGCTTGTCATTCGGCCTAATGTCAGCCATGCAATCAAAGTACTGAGCGGGCATGCAGATATGGTTGTACTTTACTTTGGATTTTCACAGGATATAAAAGAGGCTCAGCAGGCGCTTCGCACACCGTCCGAAAATGCACGGCAGAGTCTGGAGAACCGTAAAACAGGGCCTTCCGTTCCTGCTGCGCTCATGGGGATTTCAACAGAAACCCTCGAGAGCTTTCTTGATTTTGCAAAAGGGAAGGAAGGCGAAGATACGCCGAGTTCGCCATATCTGGTTATTTCAGGAAAAAGTCGCCAGGATATAGGGGCTCTCGTTGAGCGAATCATGAAAGAAAGCACTCAGGATGCTTTTGCCAAGGACCTGATGATGCAGTTCCTTGCAATGGAGCTTCTGGTTACTCTTTCACGGGCGCTGAGGGAAGAATGGGAAGAAAGCCTTCGCGTCAAGCACGGCAAGGCAAGGGAGCTTGTTCTGATCGCCAGGGACTACCTCGTGCAGAATCATGACCGTGGTATTTCTGTCGCTGATGCGGCTTCCTATGTTTTTTTAAGCCAGGGCTATTTTACGAGAGCCTTTCGCGACGAGATAGGAATCAGCCCAATGGGCTTTCTGATGCAGGTTCGCGTCAATCATGCATGTAAACTATTGGCACAAAGAGACATAAAAGTAAGCGGTGTAGCTCTTCAGGTTGGTTTTTCAAGTCCGCAGCGGTTCAATGTGGCGTTTAGGAAGCATATGGGAATGACCCCTATGCAGTATCGACAGATGGTACTCGGCTCGAATAAAGAAATTTAGTAAACCCTTTAGGAGGATAAGTTATTGAATCAGGAAGATTTTGCAGCCCCGGAAGAATCCTTGGAGAATATGGATATGCCGCGCATTGAGAACGCCGTCAGGGAAATTCTGCTGGCTGTCGGCGAAGATCCGGACCGCGCAGGACTGCGGGACACGCCTGCCCGTGTAGCACGGATGTATGCTGAGGTTTTCTGGGGCCTTCACCGCGATATTGAAAAAGACATTAAGGTTTTCAATGAACCCGGAAATGACGAGATGATACTGATCGGCGATATTCCTTTTTATTCCATGTGTGAACATCACCTCCTTCCTTTTTTCGGCAAGGCCCATGTTGTATATATTCCCAGGGAAGGCCGGATCCTGGGACTGTCCAAGGTAGCGCGCATTGTAGATACCCTGTCAAGAAAACCGCAGCTGCAGGAACGTCTTACATCTGAAATTGCCGATACGGTTCTCGAAGCTGTTAATCCGCAGTCGGTGTGTGTTGTGATTGAAGCAGAACACCTCTGCATGACAATGCGCGGAATCCGAAAGCCCGGTTCAAAAACAGTGACTTCCGCTATGCGCGGAGGATGCCGGTCCGATGCTAAAACCAGAGCGGAGGCACTGTCCCTGATCAATCGTCCTCACAATTGATTTTTGAATGACTGATCGAGCGGCTGAAAGGAAGGCATACAAATGATAAATTGGATGGAGTGTCGTATACCGCCGGGAAATACTGATACGCACTTCCTTTACAGGGCGGCGGACTATCTTGTCCCGATTTACAACAAGACCTTCATCATGGGAATTTTGAACGTGACTCCGGATTCATTTTCGGACGGCGGCAGGTTCTACAGTGTCCATGATGCCGTTGCACACGCAAGACAGATGGTCGAGGCCGGTGCCGACATGATTGATGTCGGAGGTGAATCTACACGTCCGGGGCACACCCCTGTAGCTGCCGAAGAAGAGCTCGAAAGAATACTTCCGGTTATAAGGGCATTGAGGCAGGAACTTCAGGTTCCGATATCCGTGGACACATGGAAAGCCGTGGTTGCTGCTGCGGCGGTTGATGCAGGCGCGTCTGTTATTAATGATATATGGGGCTGCAGACGGGACCCGGATATCGCAGGTGTTGCTGCGCGGACAGGTGCCGGACTTATTTTGATGTTTAACGCTTTTGATGCGGAACTTGTTCAGCGATCCGGGGATATTGTGTCTGATGCAATTGACTATCTTACGGAAAGCGTTCGTATTGCCCGTAAAGCCGGTGTGAATGACGATCAATTGATGATTGACCCCGGCATTGGGTTTGGCGTAAGCACGGAGGAGTCCCTTGCGCTTATCAGGGCACTGCCATCTTTCAGGGACCTCGGTTTTCCGGTACTGATCGGACCTTCGAGAAAACGTTTTATTGGCTCTGTGCTGGACCTGCCTGTTGAGCAGCGCCTGATCGGGACTGTTGCTGCATGCTGCGTAGGTGCCTGCCTTGGAGCAAATGTCGTTCGTGTGCATGATGTTGCAGAAGTCGCAGGAGCATTAAAAATGAAAGACGCAATATTCGGCATATAAATTATGGAGGCATATAAATGAATAATCTTTCGGATTATCCTGATCAAATTAGCCTCAAGGGCATGTCTTTTCATGGATATACGGGTGTTTTTGATTTTGAAAAACAAAACGGGCAGACCTTTCTTGTGGATCTGACTCTTTGCTTTTCAGGCATTCGAGCAGCAGATACTGACAAACTAGCCGATACTGTACATTACGGAGAGGTTTTTGACACAGTAAAAAAAATTGTTGAAACCGCGAGATTTGATTTGATTGAATATCTTGCAGGTGAAATCATACGGGACGTTTTTGCAAAGTTCCCTCTGGTACAAGCCGTCGAGGCCATAGTGACTAAACCCGAAGCTCCGGTGGAAGGCGTTTTCGAATCGATCTCTGTGCGTATTTTCCGGGAGCTCACAGAAAATACGGAGGCTGGGGGCCGGCTTTTATGAGTACTGCATTTTTATCAATTGGAAGTAATCTTGGAAATCGTATGGGTAACTTGAAAAAGGCGTTATCCCTGTTATCTTCACACCCGTCGATTACCGTGGTTAATGTATCCTCGGTATATGAGACGGATCCCGTCGGGTTTGCACAGCAGGACGATTTTCTGAACCTGGTCTGTAAAATAGAAACCGACCTTTCTCCGATAGCCCTTCTCCTTTACACGCAGACAATTGAGCAGATTCTCTTTCGTGAGAGGACTATCCGTTTTGGGCCGCGGACTATTGATGTGGATATTTTGACCTATGATGCGATTGTCATGCAGACGGATGAGCTTTTTCTTCCTCACCCGAGGATGAGTGAGCGGGCTTTTGTGCAGATTCCCCTTCACGAAATACTTGATGGAGGTACCTTTAAGTTGGATCAGGACCCGTCTGTCCGCTATTTTGGAACCATTCCGGATAATTGCTGGTTGAAGCACCTGTAAAATCAGATATAATGGTAGCATATGTTTATCTGCAAAAGCCAAAACACATAGGAGGAACAGCATGAGTGATAATGTCAACCAGCCCATTTCCCGCACAGGTTCAGATAATAGCGGTAATGGCGGACATCTTGATCAGGGTGGAAGACGAAACAATCAGTCCGGCAATCGAAACAACCGGAGAAGACGTCCTTCACAGCAGATCGGTGGCGAACAGTCGGCAAATCATTCTCAGCGGCCCGCGTCAAATAATCCCGGGGTTCCCGCACAGCAGAATGCTCAGCAGAACACTCAGACTGGCAGACAACAACAGAATCCGTCAGTCCGCCAGGACCCATATCAGCAAAGACGGCCCAATAATCGTCCGCAAAGGCCTAATCAGGCAACGGATGTAAGACCTTCTGCAGTTTCTAATTCCACTGCCGGGAATGTTCCTGCGAACACTAATCGCAGCGCAGAAAAACCGGAACACATCAACGAGAAACAGATTCCTGTTGCCCGCACTGAAAAACAAGATAACCAGGCTTTTGGCAGCCGCAAAAATACTGCAAATCAGCCTCCGAGGACTGAACGTCCGCGTGAGCCCCGTACCTGGGCAAGAAATATCCGCACAGAAGAAACTCATGAAGATATTCACAGGGAAAACGAGAGAATCGAAAAGGAAATCTGGCTCGAAATAGCCGGCATCCATACCTTTAAGCTGGACTGACAGAAAGGTAATGGATTTTATGTCTGCTTCTGAGCGGGATTTGCCGTTTCCCGATTTTTCCAGGCTGCACCTATGGAACATGCCTGCGCGCACCGTAAATCATCCCGGCTTTCATATGCCGGGACATGCGGGGGCGCGTTTTTTCCCAAAGGAATATGCAGATACAATTATCTCCATTGATACAACCGAACTATCTTCCTCCGATGACCTGCATGAGCCTTCCGGTCCTGCGCGAATGGCAATGAATGAATCCTCGCGCATTTATGGAAGCGGAGAGACACTTTTTGTAACGACAGGATCGACAACCGGAATGCAGGTGATGCTGGCAGCCGTTGTGACGCCCGAAACTTTTCTGCTTCTGCCGAGAACGGTTCATATGTCCGCTCTTCATGCAATAGCGCTTCTGGATTGCCGATACGCCTTTATTCCATATCCGGATGAGAAAACCCGGTCCGGATATTTGTTTCCGCAGCTAACAAAGGACGTACTTGAAAATGCAATCCGGCTTTATCCGCAGGTTACGGATATCCTTCTGGTTTCACCGGACTATTACGGGCAGTGTGCTGATCTTGCGGCACTTTCCGAAACTGCTCATGCACATGGCTGCCGGCTTCTTGTGGACGAAGCTCACGGGGCTCATTTTTCTTTTGCAAAAGGTCTTTTGCCCCGGGATTCGATGAGCAGCGGTGCGGATATGTGTGTGCAGAGCCTTCATAAGACCTTGCCGGCACTCACGATGGCATCACAGATTCATATTTCACCGGACGCTGTCGACTCAGGAAGAGTTTCGGTTTTACGTGTATGGCAAATGCTTCGGCTTTTTGAAACATCCAGTCCATCTTTTGTAATTGCTGCATCTTCTGAATATGCGCTTGCCTGGATGGATAAATTCGGTTGCTGTGCCCTTGCAGAAAGATGCCAGGATATTCAGGATTTTACCGGGCGAATCGGACCGGTACTCGGCGTACAGGATTCAATGAGTGCGGATACCGGTCAAAGAGACCCGCTGCATCTTGTTCTTATACCGGATCCGGAACGGATTTTTGCTCCGGATCTGATGGCAGGCCTTGATACACGGGGCATATATATTGAATTTGCAGATCTTCTTCGTCTGGTTCTGATTATCTCGCCATGGCAGAATGCAAATGATTTTGATGCCCTTTATGAGGCAGTCTCTGATGCAGTGAAAAATATGCCTGCGGCATCTGTTAAGGCGCAGGAGGCGGTGCTTTTGGACAGGCGGTGGGGGAAGCTGATTACCTCTATTCCAAAGATGGGAATACCGCTCAGGGCGGCTGTTTTCGGCGGCGGTGATGGAATTAGCATTCATCTGTCTGAAGCTAAGGACAGGATATGTGCTTCAACGATTGCCCCGTATCCTCCTGGTGTTGCTGTTTTATGGCCGGGAGATCGTATTTCACAGGAGCATATTGATGTCCTACAGAGGCTCAGCGGCCTCGGAATATCTGTCCGCGGAATGAAAGACGATATGATAGATGTTCTCCCGGAACGAATTTTGGGTGGAGAAGATGACGTTGTTGCGCTATAATGCAAAGAAGATCTGTACAAATTATGCATAATCTGCGATATAATGAATAAGGAGTTACTTAACAGTGCAAATGGACAAGGGGTTGTTTGTTACATTTGAAGGAATAGATGGATGCGGTAAAACCACTCAGGTGACTGCATTAAGGAAATCTCTTGAGGAGAAGGGGACGAAGGTTATCGTTATTCGCGAACCGGGGGCCACTTTGATTGGAGAAAAGATCCGGTCCATACTTCTGGATAATGCAAACTGCGGAATGTCTTCCGAGACGGAGGTACTGCTTTACGAGGCAGCCAGAGCGCAGATAGTCAACGAAGTAATCAGACCGGCGCTTCGTGAAGGAAAAGTAGTTATTTGTGATCGTTTCTATGATTCGTCTGTTGCATATCAGGGATATGCGAGAGGTTTGTCTTTAGAATCAATCGATTCTCTGAATCGATTTGCCACGGGAGGACTTGAACCGGATTTGACATATCTTTTGGACCTGCCGGCGGAAGCTGCGTGGGCGCGAATGAATATCCGGGAGGGATCCCATGACAGACTGGAAATTGAAGGACTTGGTTTTATGGATAAAGTTCGTGCAGGTTATCTGGAATTGGCCGGTAAGCATGCAAGAATTATTACACTGGATGCAATGTCACCGGCCGCGGTGCTGGCAGAATATATTGATCGCAAATTTTGGGAGGTATTTAACAAATGAAACTGGTTTTTGCAATTGTTCACGATGAGGACAGTCCCCGATTAATGGCGGAGCTCAACAAATCAGGATATCGTGTTACTAAACTGAATTCTTCCGGCGGGTTTCTTCGCTCGGGGAATACGACTCTTATGATTGTTGTAGAAGATGAACAGATTGAAGATGTAATGGGCCTGATACGCAAATATTCTTCAAGCCGGCAGTCGGCTATCAACACGAACGTGACACCATCCGCCATGGGAGGAGCTTATATTCCTTACCCGGTTGAGGTTATGGTCGGCGGCGCAACTGTTTTTGTTCTGAATGTTGAACAATTCGAGAAGATGTAAGATATGGCATTGTCGTCCATTATTGGTCAGGCATTTGCCAAGGAGCGCCTCGGCACGCTGTTTTCCGGCGAACCGGGGCATGCTTATATTTTGACAGGTCCTCCGGGCATTGGTAAGTCGATGCTTGCAAGAGAGGTCAGCAAGGGACTCCTGTGTTCACGTCCGACAAATGACGGGGCATGCGGTACCTGTCCGTGCTGCCGTTATTTTGAGGAAGGATCCCACCCTGACTTTCGCGAACTGGCACTTGGGGCAGGAGAGAAAACAATCCGGGTTGCTGATGTAAGATCACGTATCGGTGCCGATGTGAATATTTACCCGCAGATTGCTTCTCGAAAAGTATATATGATTGACGGGGACGGTCTTAATGAGGAAGGTCAGAATGCCCTTCTTAAGACACTTGAAGAGCCGCCGCCGTCGGTTGTGTTTATTTTGACTGTTGCGGATACAGGAAAGCTTCTGAAGACAATTGTTTCAAGGGCCGTTGTTATTTCACTGCCGCCGAATTCTGAAAAGGAAATTCTTGCCATCCTGCACGGGAAAACAAACATTGATGAGAACGAAGCTCTCTTTTATGCACGTTACTCAAATGGAATCCCCGGACAGGCTTTGGCGCTTTCACAGAGTCAATGGTTTTCGAGTCTGCGTGAAGATGCAATAGACCTTCTTTTTTCAACATCGTCTCAAGGTAAGGCTGACCTGCTTACGACGTCGTATTCCTTTTTCGATACAAATAAGGACCATGTCCCGGAAATCCTGCTGATTATGCAGCTGATATTAAGAGACATGGCACTTATGATTCGTCTGCCCGGGTGCTGTTCCTTGCTGAATGAGGATAAAAGGGATAAAATGTTTCATATCCTATCCCAAAATAAATTATCTGTGTTGAATATCGAAAGGGCATCAAATGCCGCAACGCACGCAGCACAGGCCCTTTCTTCGAATTGCAGCTTTGAGAGCACTGTCTGTCAGATGCTTTTATCTATCCAAAAGGAGTTTACAAATGCCAAAAGTAGTATCCGTCCGGTTTCGTGATGCCGGAAAAATTTATCACTTTGATCCGGCTGATTTCCATCTTCATCTCGGGGATGCTGTAATCGTCGAAACCAGCCAGGGCCTTGATTTAGGCCATATTGCAGAGGAAGCACTGGATCTGCCGATTGAACAGATTGTGGAGCCGCTTCGCCCGATTATCCGTTTTGCGGATGATGATGACAACCAGAGATATGAAGAAAAGAAGCGCCGTGAGAAGGAAGCATTTACGCTTTGCCAGGAAAAGGTTGAATCACGCGGCCTGAAGATGAACCTCGTTGAGGCTGAGTACAGCTTTGACGGTAAAAAACTGGTTTTCTACTTTACGGCGGATGGCCGGGTTGATTTCAGGGAACTTGTGAAAGATCTGGCTGCTGTATTTCGCACGAGGATAGAATTAAGGCAGATCGGCGTACGTGACCAGGCAAGAATGATCGGAGGTCTGGGCCTGTGCGGCCGTGAACTCTGCTGTTGTTCGTTCCTTAATGATTTTGTTCCTGTTTCCATTAAGATGGCCAAGGAACAGGGGCTTTCAATGAATCCTACCAAAATTTCCGGTGCCTGCGGCCGTCTCATGTGCTGCCTCAAATATGAGCAGGAAGCTTATGAAGACGCACATGCCCGCCTCCCGAAGCAGGGTGATGTTGTAATGATTCCCCAGGGTAAGGGTACGGTCGTCACCGTTGACCTGCTTCGCGAGAAAATTACAGTACGGTTGGAAGAGGATGACGGGGCTGATCTTATTACGGTTTTTGCCACAGAATCCGAGGTGCTTTCCCATAAGCCCAAAAAGCCGCAGCAGCCGCCTTGTGCGCGCGGAGCCTGTGAGGGACATGGTAAAGGGAAATGCGGCCATACGGAAGAACCGGCTGTAACTGAAGAAGAAATCATTGATTTTGACGAATAATGTGAAAAAGAGTTTGAATTATTGCACGTATTCTATGTGAATGTTAAAATAGTAAAAAGAGAATAGGAGGTGTCTTTTATGGCATATGTAATTTCTGATTCATGTATTTCCTGTGGTACCTGTGAAGGTGAGTGTCCTGTAAGTGCTATCAGCCAGGGTGAGACGCAGTATGTAATTGATGCGGCAGCATGTCTTGACTGCGGCGCATGTGAGGCTTCGTGTCCGGTAAACGCTATTTCTGCAGGCTGATTGCTGTTTTTCAGTTAAGCAACGCATGAGCGTGCCCTCTGAGTGATTGATATCTCAGAGGGCATTCTTTTATATTTATATCTGCTGCGTCTGTATGCATCACATAATATTTAATAGAATACGTGAAAGGGTACCTGATATGAAGCCATATAATGTCGTGCTCGACGATACGGAAACGATGGAAGAACTCGGGCGAAAAGGTTTTTGCCTGATTCAAAAGAAAAACGGCTTCCGCTATGGGGAAGATACGGTGCTTCTAAGCTTTTTTGCGGCCCGGATGGCATCAAGAAAAAGAAGAATGCAAAAAGCGGCCGAGCTGGGCACAAATTGCGGTGCGGCAAGTATTTTACTGGCAGCCAGAAGAGAAGATATTTCAATTGATGGAATGGAAGTTCAGAGCGAAGCAGCCGGTGTTTTTAAAAAAAATATTACACTTAATCATCTGGAGGACAGAATCCGGCCATTCTGCTGTGATATAAGGGATCTCTCTTCAGCAGGACCGCAGGAAATCACGAGGGCATCATACGATCTGGTTTTCTTCAATCCGCCCTATCATGCGACAGGGAGGGGACCGGTGACTACGAAGGAAGCGGATTCCCGTGATCTTTTGGAGGCAAGGTTTGAAGTTAACGGCACTCTGGAAGACTTTTTCCATGCGGCTGCCTGGCTGCTGCTCCCGCAAGGTAAAATTGTCCTTGTGCAGAGAACCTCACGGCTGCCTGAAGTACTTAATCATATGGCACAAAACCAATTGGAACCGAGCCGGATCCGGTTCGTTCATGTCCGTCCAGATAAGCCGTCAACCCTTTTCCTGCTATGCGGCTGTAAGCATGGAAAGTCCGGAGGCTTTCAAGTTCTTCCGCCTCTGGTACTATACAAGGATGAACGCAATTATTCCGATGAACTGCAATCCATTTATATGGATAAAGGAGACTGAACATGCTGTATCTTGTTGGAACACCCATTGGTAATTTGTCTGATCTATCCCCCAGGGCACTCGAGGTGCTTTCTGCAGTGGATGCAATAGCCTGTGAGGATACAAGACGCACGGGTCTTCTCCTTTCAAAATTTGACATTAAAAAGAAATTGATCAGTTATCATGAACACAATCGGACACAAAAAGGTCCGATTCTAATTTCCATGATTGAATCAGGCCTTAATCTGGCACTTGTCTCGGATGCCGGAATGCCGTGTATTTCAGATCCCGGTGAGGAGCTGGTTCGTGAATGTGCACAAAAAAATCTGCCGATCCAGGTTATTCCGGGTCCGGTTGCTGCAATTTCCGCACTGGCACTCTCCGGTCTGGATACCAAAAGGTTTATCTTTGAAGGATTTTTGCCATCTGACGGGAAAGACAGGAAAGAGAGACTGCAGGAACTCGTATTTCACAGGCAGACATTCATTCTTTATGAGGCGCCGCACCGTATCCTTCGCACTCTTGAGGATTTGACCTCAATTGGTTTAGGTGAACGCGATACGGCAATATGCAGGGAGATAACCAAAAAATATGAAGAAGTTCTTCGTATGCAGGTTAAGGATGCCTGTGATTATTTTCGGAAAACACCACCGCGGGGCGAATTTGTCCTGGTAGTTGCAGGCGGTGAACCACCGTGCAAAGAGGATGTTAAAGTTCTTACGACGGAGGACCGTAAAGCCCGCGTCAGTAAGCTTATTGAGGAAAATTACTCAACAAAGGAAATTTCACAATTGTTAGCAATTGAGTGGAACGATTCGCGCAAAAACGTCTATTCTTTCATTATTAAAATGTTACAATAAATTCATTATATCCGGGGCGGTGTATTGATGGAAAGGAAATATCTTGAACAAATTGATGCCGCGGGGGGCCCGGCATCAGTTGGATGGAATGATTATATTCCTGTATCTGTTGAAGCTGCGAAGCCTGATTGTGTTTTTGACACGACATCGAACATATTTGAACTTAATCAGACACTGCAGCAAAACATCATTGACGCTTCGGCTGCCGTGGTATTTGTTGCTGACATAGATAAAAGCCGGATCAGATTTTCGGAAAATCTTCATAAAATTCTTCCTGATGCAAAGCTGGAATTCTACGGAGATATCGCAGGGGGTATTGCCGGGGTGATTCTGCCTGAAGACCGCTGCCGTTTTGTTGAACATGTTGAACAGATTATTTCAGGGAGCAATAATACATTATCGCTTGAATTCCGGATTTGTATACCCGGCGCAGGATATCAGTGGCTTGCAGTCCGCGGCAAATCGTTTGATGATCCGATACATCATTCCAGGATGGTTGCCGGAACACTGGTTAATCTCAGTGAAATGAATGAATTCAAGGAGATTGTCGAAAAATCCGAGGGAAGACATGAAGTCACGGATCTTCCCGTTCGAAAAAAACTTGTATTCGACCTTGAAAAAATTATTCATGATAGAAATGTACTTTCTGCAGCTGTTGTTATGATTGATATCAATGAATTTCATACGTATAATGACAGGTTCGGCAGATCCGCAGGCGACGAAATACTTAGAGGCATATCGGATATGATTACAGAACGGCTGCCCAGCGGCGGAAGTCTCTATCATATCAATATTGATCATTTCTGCGTTTTGTGGCCCCATGCATCACGCGTTCAGGTTGATAATTTTATGTCCTTCATGCAGGAAGAAACGACCAAGCCAATCAGGGTACTTAATGAAAATATCTATGTGGCTTATGCAATGAGTGCCGCTTTGTTTCCTTCATCAGGCTGTTCAGCGGATGAACTTCTTGTTAATGCCGGTATAACTCTTAACAAGATAAAGAAAGACAAAAGAAGGCACTATTCGATTTTTGTTCCTTCCGATAAGCGGGAACTGACAGAAAAACTTGATTTCGAATCCCAGCTTGTAAAATCCGTTCGAAATACACATGACAGCTTCCTGCTCTACTATCAGCCGCTTGTTGATGCGAAGGGAGAGGTGCTGATTGGTGCAGAAGCCCTTTTGCGCTGGATCTCACCGAGCAAAGACATTATCTGTCCTGAGCGTGTTATTGCTGCCTTAGAGGCAACCGGACATATGGACGGAGTCGGTGCATGGGTTTTGGAAGAGGCGATACGTCAGTGCGGCATATGGCTGCGGGAAGGGATCAGCCCGGATTTTGTCATTCACGTTAACATAACCGCAGAGGATCTCATGCGGCCGAATTATTCGCTCAGCGTGATTTCACTGCTCTCACGATACCGCATGAATCCCTGCAGCCTGATTCTGGAAATTACGGAAACATCACTGATGCGAAGCGTGTCATCATGCAGGCAGAACCTGATTCGCCTTCGCAAGGCAGGAGTCAGGATTTCGCTTGATGATTTCGGGACGGGTTATTCTTCCATGAATTATCTGAGGGAACTTCCCGTCGATGAAATTAAAATTGACCGTTCGTTTCTCGAGAATATTCAAAGGGACCGTTATAATCATTCGTTCATTTCTGCAATGATTATTTTAGCGCACAGTATTTCCCGGACTGTATGCATTGAGGGCATTGAGTCATTCGGGCATGCGGATACCGTCCGCGCTTTAGGTGCGGATGTTTTTCAGGGTTACTTTTTTGGTAGACCGGTTTCACCTTCGGAATTTGAGTCGCGGTATTTGAAGAAACTGCAAATATGTAATTGATTGAATTGGATTTTATTTGTAATGGAGAACCCTTTTGGATATAATCATAAGATATGCAGATTATCAAAGGGGGTCTTTTCATGACCGAAAAAAAGCCGTTTTACATTACAACTCCTATTTATTATCCATCAGGCAATCCTCATATCGGGCACTGTTACACAACTCTTGCCTGTGACTGCCTTGCCCGGTATAAGCGAATGCAGGGGTTTGATGTAATGTTCCTGACAGGTACGGACGAACACGGTCAGAAGATTGAAAAGAAGGCACAGGAACTGGGCATTCCCCCGCAAAAATATGTGGACGAAATTGTTGCGAACTTTATCAGGCTTTGGAAAAGAATCGGAATAACATATGACCGGTTTATCCGTACTACCGATGATTACCATGTGGAATCGGTTCAGAAGATTTTCAAGGAGCTGTATGACAGGGGATATATTTATAAAGGCGAGTATGAAGGCAAATACTGCACGCCTGATGAGTCTTTCTGGACAGAAGGCCAGCTTGTGGACGGTAAATGTCCCGAATGCGGCCGAGAAGTCGTCGATGCAAAGGAAGAGGCCTACTTCTTTAAAATGTCAGCATTCTCCGACCGGCTCGAAGCACTTCTGACAGATGAGACCAGATCTTTTCTTGAGCCTGCAGCCAGAGTCAACGAAATGGTGAATAATTTCATCAAACCGGGTCTCGAAGACCTGTGTGTCTCAAGAACCAGCTTCAAATGGGGTGTCCCCGTGTCATTTGATGACAAACACGTTGTGTATGTCTGGATTGATGCGCTTTCCAACTACATCACCGCACTTGGCTATATGAATGAGAAATATGATGATTTTGAAAGATACTGGCCGGCGGATGTCCATATGATGGCCAAAGAAATCGTGCGTTTCCATTCCATGATATGGCCTGCGATGCTGATGGCGCTCGATCTTCCCCTGCCCAAAAAAATCTACGGACATGGCTGGATAACTTTCAACGGCGCTAAAATGGGCAAATCCACCGGCAATGTTATCGACCCGTTTGTGTTAGCCGACAGGTATGGTGTTGATGCCCTGCGTTATGATCTGCTTCGTGAAATGCCTTTCGGATCCGACTGTGCTTTCTCAAATGAGATGATGATTCAGCGGATAAACAGCGATCTTGCGAACGACCTGGGCAACCTTGTCTCAAGGACAGTTGCCATGGCCATCAAGTATTTCGGCGGAACTCTGCCGGCAGACCGTGAAACGGAAGCTGTCGATGAAGAGCTTCTCTCCATGGCGGCTGCGCTCAAACCGACAGTAGAAGAAAACTTTGAGAATTTTCATTTTTCCGTAGCTCTCGCCGAGATTTTTAAAGTTATATCGCGAGCAAACAAATATATCGATGAGACAGCTCCCTGGATCCTTGCCAGGGACGGCAATAAAAGGGCAAGACTTGCAACGGTCCTATATAATCTCCTGGATACAATCCGTATCACAACAACGCTTCTGAGCCCCGTCATGCCGTTTACAACACCTGAGATCTGGAGACAGATCGGTGCCGGGGATGCGGACGTGCTTTGGAACATGGCTGATAAGAAGGGCATTCTCAACCCATGCGTCACTGTCCAAAAAGGTGACGTTCTGTTTCCGCGTATTGATCTTGACAAGGAGATTGAAGAGCTTAATGCTGTTCTTGAAAGTACAGCCCCCCATGAACCGGCGGACGCTGCGGAGAAGTCGGTAATTCTGCCCGCGGTTCAGGTTAAGCCTGAAATAACGATTGATGATTTTGCTAAACTCGATCTGAGGGTAGTCAAAGTTGTTTCCTGTGAAAAAGTCAAAAAGTCGGACAAGCTGCTTTGTTTCCAGCTTGATGACGGTATGGGCGGCCGGCAGGTCCTGTCCGGAATCGCCGAATATTACGACCCTGCGGATCTTGTCGGGAAACAGGTTGTTATGATTGCCAATCTGGCACAAAGAAAGATCCGGGGGCTTGAATCCTATGGCATGCTTCTTTCGGCTGAAACACCTGAGGGGTACCGGCTGATTACAGTAGACGGGCATGTGAATCCGGGAGCCGGTATCTCATAATGGAACTTTTCGACACGCATGTTCATTTGAACGACGAACGTTATGAGGATGATCTGGATGAGGTTCTGCTTCGTGCAAAAGAAGCGGGGCTTACCCGGATGATTCTTGCGAGCGCTTCCTTTGAGGATTGCATTGACGCACAGCGGATCGTGTCCGAGAAGAATACCCCGGAATTGCAGCTTTGGTGTACGATCGGTGTCCATCCGCATGAGGCTGCGAATTATACCGATGCGATACATCAGCAGCTGCGTGCATGGCTCGCGGACCGTGCCCGCAATCGTATTGTGGCGCTGGGGGAGATTGGGTTGGATTACTTCTATGATTATTCGCCGAGGGAGCTCCAGAAGCTGGTGTTCCGACGACAGCTTGATCTGGCTTTTGAGATGAATGTACCGATCGTGCTCCATGAACGGGACGCAGTCATGGATACGCTTCTTATATTCGATGAGTATAAGAAGGCGGGCAGACTCCTGCCTGTCCCCGGCGTTTGCCATTGCTTTTCCGGAAGCGAAGAAGTGGCGGAGAAGCTCTTTGCCTATGGCTTCTATCTGGGCTTTGACGGACCGATCACTTTTAAAAACAGCAAAAGAGCACCTTTTGTTATTACTAAGGCTCCTATGGACCGGCTGCTGATTGAGACGGACAGTCCTTACCTGACACCGGTCCCCTTCAGGGGCAGGCGGAATGAGCCGGCCTACGTGAAATATGTGCTGGAAAAAATGGCGGAACTTAAAGGAGTGACACCTGAAATAATGGCAGATATTACATCTGAAAACGCCTGCCGCCTTTTTGGATTAACTGATTTTACAGGCAGCTGGCAATTACCTGTTGACAAGCCAAAGTGATTCAAGTATACTTCTTTTTGCGCTCCAAAGTGAGCGCTCCAGTAACGGTTCGGGAGCATAGCTCAGCTGGGAGAGCATCTGCCTTACAAGCAGAGGGTCACAGGTTCGAGCCCTGTTGTTCCCACCATAATGGCGCAGTAGTTCAGTTGGTTAGAATGCCAGCCTGTCACGCTGGAGGTCGAGGGTTCGAGCCCCTTC
>JBAWXZ010000018.1:0-67359 GCA_037143795.1 Eubacteriales bacterium
ACAGGTCAACTCACCCGAGGACATGGGAGCGAAAGTAACAGGTCAACTCACCCGAGGACATGGGAGCGAAAGTAACAGGTCAACTCACCCGATCATTCTAATCAGCAGCAGGACCAAAATATGCACCGGGTAAAAGGCGTAGAAGGCATATTGAACGGTCTGTGAAGGCCGTTTGTTTTTTGTCGGAAGATAACACAAAAAGACGGAGGCAATACTGGCACCCTCTAAACTGATTGTTCGGGTAATCGCATAATATATGAGTATATATAATAGATCGAGAGCCAGAAAACAGAAGAAAACCCAGGAGATCTGGTTTTTGGCTACCCGCTTTTCAATTAGATAGAATAGAAGGACTGTCAGTACACCGAAGATCCCGAACTCCATATTCAGAAAGAGGGAAAGAAGTACCGGGATTACAATCAGCAGGAGCGCCATAACAAAAAGGACCGGAGGCTGCAGCTGCGGAATATATACACCCCGGCTTATGTCTGCCGCACTGATGCCGTTCCCGATACGGACATCGAATCGATCAGAGTGGGTCTGGGCATTTGCCTCAATGAGATGAAGGGAGCCGATGCGGTCGAGTGGTATCGAAAAAAGGATTTCACAGCCGTACAGCAGGCCGAAAGCACACAGCATTGTAAAGACGGCATTAAGCGGTACGGTAAAAACCGACAAACCGGAGAGCGGTAAAAAAAGGAAGAGGATGACTTGCGTTATCAGTGCGCAGCTCATGAGCCGCAGGAAATAATTACCGGCATTCCGGGTCTTCAGAAAGCCAAGGGCAAAGGAGTAGGCAAAGAGCGGAAGGGCAAGGCTTCCAAGGATGCGCAGCGCAAAAGAGACCTTGGTTGGGAGCCTGTCTGCATAGAACATTCCTATGTGATCAATTACCATAAAGAAACATGCCAGTACTTTTTTCACTTTATGATCTCCAGTAAATAAACGATTTGACACGCATTACAATTGAATAGCCCTTCTTTTTATTGTATCATTAGTGTTACTGCTTTGTTTGCAAATTGAATGGTTAAATCTAAGGAGATAAAAATGGGATTAGGTATGGACATTGGTATCGATCTGGGTACCTGTAGTGTTTTAATATATGTTAGAGGCAAAGGCGTTGTTCTTAAGGAGCCGTCGGTTGTTGCGATTAATACAAAAACGGGTAAGGTTTTGGCGGTTGGAGAGAGTGCAAGTCTGATGCTCGGAAGAACTCCCGGTGTTGTTGAGGCTATTCGTCCGCTTCGTGACGGCGTTATTTCGGACTTTAAAGTGACTGAGGTCATGTTGAAGGCTTTTATCGGACGTGTATGCCATGGGCTTCGTGCGACATATTTTAAGCCGACTATTGTTGTTTGTGTTCCTTCCGTTATTACGCCTGTTGAACAGAAAGCTGTTGAGGATGCCTGCCGTCATGCAGGAGCTAAAGACGTATTCCTGATCCGTGAACCGATTGCTGCCGCTATTGGCGCCGGCATTGATATCACCAAGGCATGCGGATCGATGATCGTTGATATCGGCGGAGGAACGACGGATATTTCCGTTATTTCACTGTGCGAGCCTGTTGTTGATTATTCCCTTAAGGTAGCAGGGGACCGCTTTGATGAGGCTATTGTCAAGCATGTGAGAAGAAAGCATAATGTACTGATAGGTGAAAGAACAGCTGAAGAGATCAAAATTCAAATCGGCTGTGCATATCCGAGAGAAGAAGAAGCGACGATGGATGTCCGCGGAAGAAACCTGATTACAGGTCTTCCTGCAACGGTTACGGTTTCGTCTACCGAAATGCTCGAAGCACTTGAAGAGCCGGTAGCACAGATTTTTGAAGCGGTTCACTCCGTTCTCGAACGTACGCCGCCGGAACTGATGGCGGATATCAGCCAGCGAGGCATTGTCATGACTGGCGGAGGTGCTCTTCTGTACGGGTTGGACAGGATGCTTGCTACAAAGATCGGCATCGATGTGTTTGTAGCCGATGACGCAATCAGCTGTGTTGCTATCGGAACCGGAAAAGCATTGAATATGATGGATAAATTTGCAGCTTTGGGTGACGCATAACATAGTTTCCCAGTATTTCGGGAGGCAGACATATGAGCTATATTGAACTTAAAAATGTCGGCAAACACTACAATATGGGTGAAATCACTATTGCAGCTGCAGCGGATGTCAATTTTACTGTGGAAAAAGGGGAACTGGCAGTTATTACCGGCCCAAGCGGTGCAGGAAAAACCACAATTCTCAATATTCTCGGTGGAATGGACACCTGTGATCAGGGAGAAGTTTTCCTCGACGGCAAAATGATCAGCCGTTTCAATCCCAGGCAGCTTACAACCTACAGGCGTGAAGATGTCGGCTTTGTGTTTCAGTTCTACAATTTGATCCAGAACCTTACTGCCAAAGAGAATGTGGAACTTGCAACAGAGATCTGCAAAAACCCTATGTCTCCTGTTGAGGTGCTCGGACTGGTTGGTCTTTCCGACCGGATGAATAACTTCCCGTCCCAGCTTTCCGGCGGAGAGCAGCAGCGGGTTGCGATTGCGCGTGCAATTGCGAGGAACCCCAAGATTCTTCTGTGTGATGAACCAACCGGAGCCCTTGATGACAACACGGGCAAATCAATTCTGAAGCTTCTTCAGGAAATGTCCAGGGAAGCCAATATGACGGTAATTATTATTACGCACAATATGGCGATTACTCCTATAGCGGACCGTGTTATCAGGATGAAAAACGGATCTGTAGCACAAATTATCATAAATGAGAATCCATTGCCGGTCGAAAGAATTGAGTGGTGACCTATGAAACGGACGATGCGTAAAGACCTTTTCCGTGCGGTTACCGGGAGCATGGGCCGTTTTTTATCTATTTTTATGATTGTTGCTTTGGGGTGCGGCTTTTTTGCAGGAATTAAGGCGACGGGCCCTGACATGAAAGAAGCAGCCGATGCGTATTATGACAGTACGGATTTAATGGATCTGCACCTGATTTCCGAGCTCGGGTTTTCCAGGGAAAATGTTGACAAAATCGCTTCAACAAAAGGAGTCTCCCTTGTAATGCCGTCCTATCAGACGATTCTTCCGACGATTAACCAGGGAGAGACCCAGAATATCCGCGTACAGTCCATTTCCGCCGGCGAAGATTGGGCACAGCTCAATAAGCTTGCTGTTGTAAGCGGACGGCTTCCGCAGAATACAAGTGAGTGCGTGATTGACCAGCGGGCTGTAATTAAGAAAGATTACTCACTCGGGCAGTCTTTCACATTGGAGGACAGCACAGCGGCAGACGCTAAGAATACGGCTCCTTCGATCCTTTCCGAACATACTCTTACTATCGTGGGAACTGTGGATTCATCGCAGCTTATCTCTTTATCATGGGCGGCAAGCTCACTGGGAAGTAAGGAACCTGATTACAACGTATTCGTCCTGCCCGATGCATTTTCAAGTGATATATATACGGACGTCTATGTAACTGCTGCCGGTTCGAAAGAACTTGCCTCTTACAGCGATGCATATACAAGCCGCGTTGATGAAGTTCTTGCTGATCTCAAAGCGACAGGTTCCGAACAGGGTACCATTCGAAAAAATGAAGTGATTGAAGCTAAAAAAAGCGAATTCCTGAAGACTTCCCCGACACAGGAACAGCTTACAGCTGCGCAGGCAGCACTTGGCGAGGTCTCTAATAACTGGTACTATATCGACCGTACCAAAAATTCAGGATACACCGAGTTCAGGGATGATGCGGCAAGGATAGATGCCATAGCATCCGTATTCCCGTTTTTCTTCTTTGCTGTTGCAGCATTGGTCAGCCTGACGACGATGACACGTATGGTGGATGAAGAACGCACACAGATAGGGTCACTCAAGGCACTTGGATATTCGCGCCGTTCCATAGCTGTGAAATACGTTTCCTACGCCGCAATGGCCAGCGTACTTGGCGGGTTAGCGGGGCTTTTGATTGGTTTTCAGCTGTTTCCCCGGGTCATATACAAAGCATATCTGATTATGAACCGGCTTCCGCCGATTCACCCGCCGTTTCGTATGGAACTTGCGTGGATTACCTTGCTGACAGCTGTTATCGGTACATCCCTTGCCGCTCTTTTGGCCATTCTTACATCGCTTCATGCGACACCAGCGACTCTGATGCGTCCGAAAGCACCGAAAATCGGGAAACGCGTTTTCCTGGAAAAAATTCATTTTATATGGAAGCGAATGGGTTTTATTGAGAAGATTACGGCGAGAAACCTGTTTCGTTATAAGAAGCGCTTTTTCATGACGGTAATTGGTATTGCCGGATGTACCGCTCTTATTTTGACCGGTTTCGGACTCAAAGATTCCATATCGGGAATTGTTGAAAAGCAATACGGGGAAATCATGAAATATGATCTTCAGATTGTATTTGAAAACACAGTTGCAGATCCGAAGACCGACAAGACATTTTCCTGGCTTTCCGAATCACGGGAGATAAAAAGTATTACCCCGGTCAGCGCACAGACCGCAAAGGTTGTTTCATCAAAAAAAGCGGATACGCTTCAGGCAACGCTCATCGTCCCCAGTAATATAGAGGATTTCTTTTCCTACGCGGACCTTCGGACGCGTGTTGGCAAAGAAGCCTTGTCGTTTTCCGATGAAGGGGTCATCCTCACCGAGAAGCTGGCATACCTGAAAAACGTCGGTGTCGGTGACACGATTACCCTGCAGGGAATTGACGATAAAAATATAAGTGTGACAGTTTCCGGAATTTGTGAGAATTATTTGTACCACTATATCTATATGACGCCGACACTATATGAAAAGCTGTACGGAGGTCAAGCCCCCTTAACGGCAGCGTTTGCCAAGCTCTCGGATACTTCAACCGGAGCTATTAACGACTTTAAGGATACCCTCATGAATCAGTCCAATATTGCCGGGAGCATCTTTATACCAATTGTAAAAGCGGAGTTTGGCAATATATTTACAAGTTTGAACTATGTTATGCTGGTACTCATTTTGTCAGCCTTTGCATTGGCAATGGTCGTGCTTTACAATCTGACAAATATCAATATCAATGAGCGGATCAGGGAGATAGCGACGATTAAAGTCCTCGGATTCTATGATATGGAGGTGTCGACGTACGTATTCCGGGAAAATGCCATAATCACGATCCTGGGGGCAGGGTTCGGTCTTGTGCTGGGCACATTACTGCACTCGTTTGTTGTCCAAACTGCAGAAATTGATATGATTATGTTCGGACGTGACATCGCTCCGGTCAGTTTCCTGATATCCTTCGCATTAACGCTTCTATTTTCGCTTGTGGTGAATATTGTCATGCACTTTTATCTGAAAAAAATCAGTATGGTCGAGTCACTCAAATCCACTGAATAATGATAAACTCAAAAAAGAGACGTAATTATTTCCATTTTCCTGCAATTTCATAAAAAATTGAAAAAACAATCTGTTTTACCTTGACGTGAACGTGACTGGCGTTCTATAATGGCAACGTTTAAAAGACATTTTGATCTCCATGAAAGGTTATTTTTTCTATAGGGTGTTTTACCCAAATTATTCTGAAACACAGCGGTTGTAACGGCTTTTCAATTGAGATTATTGGTAATTACATCGCTGAATTTTTTCAAATTCAATACAGTTACTATTTAGAAAGTTGATGTCAGGCATAAAACTAGCTGTTTGCTGTTTTATTTGCGTATATTCATATAGGAACCTGTTCCCTAAATTTAATATTGAGGTGAAAGAATGGAGCCAACCGACAATTTTTCCCAAAAGAAAAAGAAGGATCTTGTGGCTATTGCAACGCTGTTTGGCATTCTCTCAGAAGAGAAAGCCAACCGTATGACAAAGCCGGAGCTGATTGAATTTCTTGCAGAACAGGACCGGATAAGCAGGAAAGCCTCTGAACAGTCATCGTTACAGCCGGAGACTCAGACACGTATGGATGAGACTGCGGATGATGCCCTGCTCAGCGCAACTGAACTTCTGATCGCAACAATCGAAAACAGCTCTATACATGAGCAGAAGCTCCCTGAGGAACCTGCAAAGGAAAAAGCAAAGATACCATCCGGACAGGTGACAAAGCCTGCCGCCAAAACACCCGCAAAGACTTCCCTTAAAGTACCGGTAATGACCGCAGCCACAGCACCCGCAGTAGATTCCGTTAATGCACCCGTAATAGATTCCGTTAAAGCACCCGTAATAGATTCTGTTAAAGCACCGGTGAAGAACACCGCTAAAGCGCCGGTAAAGAACACCGCAAAAGCATCGGTAAAGACCGCCGCTAAAGCACCTGCAAAGGTGCCTGCAAAGGCTTCCGTTAATGCGCCGGTAAAAGCAACCGGAAAGTCAGTAACTGCAACAGTAAAAAAAGCAGTTAAGGTTACTGAAAAGGAATTGCCCGCGGTATCGGAAGCGGATGTGGTGCATGATACACTTCCAATCAATTATTCTGATAATATACCGGAGGTTTTCCTGAAGGCAAAGGAAGTGATTCCTGCTGCCGTCCCTGAGCCTGCAGTGCTGCAAATCGTTCCAACTTTTCCGGAAGTGGTGATTGAAGCAGAACCTGTGTTAAAGAAAAGGCGCGGACGCCCGAAAAAGGTATCTGAAGAGACGGTATCCGACATTGTTTCTGCAGAATCAGAAGAAAAAGCAGCCATTCCTTATGTATCTTCCGATACCGGAATACAGGAAGAAATGATCACCGAAGAAGAGATCAGTGCTCAGGAAGAAATAATCGCACGTGAACAGATCAGTGCACAGAAAGAAATCGGGTTTCAGGATGAAACGGAATTACAGACGTTTGGTGTAACCCGGAAGAGTGAATACATTGAGCCTTCAGAAGAGACTTCTGAGGAGTCCCCGGAAAAGTGGAATCAACAGCATGCCCCCGCCCGTGTGAATACTGTACCCAAGGGCAGCGCAGAACAGGTAACGGCAGTGCCCCATACCATTCGGACTAAAAGGCATTCCGTCATAATAAAGCCTAAGGACGAAGAATTTTCCAAGGATGATAACAGTGATGAGTCGGAAGTTCAGCCAGCTGACATACGCAGCGGTTCCGGAGACGCGCGCGGCTCCAGAGAAGCGCATGGCTCCAGAGAAGCGGGATCCAGAGACTCGCACGGCACAAGAGAAGTTCATGGCTCCAGGGAATCCCACGGTTCTCAGGAAGAACAGCGTTCTGATACAGCACAGCAGGATTCATCGGATGAGAAGAATGAATCCACGGAAACTGCCGTGTCATCCGTGCCTGCAGGTGAGCACTCTGAGTTTGGGGCGCACCACGCAAGAACCCTCCGGCCGAAAGAACAGCAGCAGGAAATGCTTTCCGGTGTTCTGGAACTGATGTCGGAAGGATATGGTTTCCTTAGAAGAGAGAATTATCTGCAGGGGCTCAACGATATCTATGTACCTGCCCAGTATGTCCGCAGATTCGGCCTGCGTGTCGGAGATTTCGTAACCGGGCCATGCCGCCCCAAACGCGATTCGGATCGTTACCAGTCACTCCAGTATATTAAGGAAGTCAATGGCATGCCTCCCGAAAAGATGCTGCGGCGTGTCCATTTTGACCGTCTCACTCCGATTTACCCGGACGAAAAATACATCCTGGAGACAGAGAAAACCGAGTTGTCCACACGCATCATCGACCTTGTGGCGCCCATCGGTAAAGGACAGCGTGGAATGATTGTATCTCCGCCCAAAGCCGGTAAGACTATTCTCCTCCAGAAAATTGCCAATGCCATTTCCATCAACAACCCGGATTCCAAGCTCATTGTTCTTCTGATCGATGAACGTCCGGAAGAAGTAACGGATATGCAGCGTTCCATCAACGGTGAAGTTGTATATTCAACATTTGATAAGACTCCGGAGAACCACGTCCGCATTGTAGAGCTTGTGCTTGAACGCGCCGAGCGTCTCGTTGAGCTTGGCCAGGATGTTGTTATTCTTCTTGACTCGATGACACGCCTTGCGCGTGCGTATAACCTTACGATCAATCCAACCGGAAGAACGCTTTCCGGAGGACTTGATCCGGGTGCGCTTTATGGACCCAAACGCTTTTTCGGTGCTGCAAGAAACGTAGAAGGCGGCGGCAGTCTGACGATTGTTGCGACGTCGCTCGTCGATACGGGTTCACGTATGGACGAAGTTATTTTTGAAGAATTCAAGGGAACAGGCAATATGGAAGTCTGTCTGGACAGAAAGCTTTCCGAAAAACGCATTTTCCCGGCAATCGACATCAATAAGTCGGGTACCCGTCATGAAGAACTCCTGATGTCCCCTGTTGAGCTTGATGCCGTATGGACGATTCGCAAGGCTTTCGGTCAGCTTGACACTGCAGCAGTCACGGAGATGATCATCAGTCTTCTCTTGAAAACATCTACAAATAACCAATTTATTCAGTCCATTAATATTTCTTTCAACGACAAGGCTACTTTTGACGCGATGCGCGGGACAAGGCCAGCCGGCAACTCGACCAGCAGCGGAAACGGAAAATAGTCTTTGACACTATCATGAGAATGTAGTAACATACGCATTGCACATATAAGTCCGGTTTGGCATACGTGTCAAAGTGTTACAGCACAGAGAATACGCGCCGACCTTTTGATGAGGAGTGAACACTATGAAAGACGCAATACACCCTAAGACCGCTAAAGTCACTGTAAAGTGCGCCTGCGGAGAGACATTCGAGACCACATCCACCAAGAGCAGCCTTCATGTTGATATCTGTTCGAAGTGCCATCCTTTCTACACCGGCAAGCAGAAGCTTGTTGATGCCGGCGGACGTGTAGACAAGTTCAAGAAGAGAATGGATCAGAATAAGTAATTCTGATTTTTGTCAGCCAGGACAAAAGAGAGATGATTATCATCTCTCTTTTTCTTTTTTACGGAAAATCTGATAGAATAGAAACTAATCGCAAACATAAAAGGGGAGACAAAATGCCAAATAGTAACAACTCCATTGGAGAGAATACAATAAATGGAATGCCGGTGTCCAAGGACCACAGTAAAGTATCCGTAGTTTCGCAGGGGAAGAAAACATCCATCGGAGGTCAGGCCCTTATCGAAGGGCTGATGATGGTCGGGCCAAGACGTGTCGCAATGGCTGTCCGCAAAGCGGATGGTTCCATTCTTGTGGAAGAAATATCCCAGGGAAGCAAAATGATCTTTTTTGAAAAAGTTCCGTTCATCCGCGGAGGCATACGCCTGTTCAGGCAGCTGATCACCGGAACCGGGGCCATGATGAAGTCGGCTGAGATTTCGGAAGAACCTGCTGCCGTGGCTCCTGCTGCACAGGAAATCACATCAATTCCGGATGCTGCCGAGATCCTTCCGGTGCTGCATTCGGAAACAGATGCCGAGGATGCAGAATCCATGTCGGATGAGGAGCGCCTGGCCAATATTGCAACACAGGCGCGATCTGCTGCACAGCCTGCCAAAACAAAAGAAAAGGTGAGCCGGCTGGATTCTTTCCTGGAGAAAAACATGAACCTGATGGTTCTGTTTTCTGCAGTCCTGGGAATTGTTTTTGGTGTTGTTCTTTTCTTTCTGCTTCCCCGTCTCATAGTAGATCTTATTACCCATTGGATTCCGGCAAGTCAGACGGATTCCGTTGGTGTCACGCTCATTTTGAATCTTGTTGAAGGCATCGTGCGTATTGCAATTTTCATCGGATACCTGTCCTTGACTTCGCGTATTAAGGAAATCGCACGCGTCTGGATGTATCATGGCGCCGAGCATAAGACCATTGCATGTTATGAGGCCGGCGAACCCCTTACCGTTGAAAACATCCGCAAATACGGCCGCTTCCATCCAAGATGCGGGACGGCTTTCCTGTTTGTTGTCGTGATTGTATCGATCCTTGTTTTCGCCTTTGCCGGTATTTTTATCGGAATCAATGTCTGGTGGCTGAATTCACTTGTTCGTCTTGCACTTGTTCCGTTAGTTGCCGGTATCGCCTATGAAATAATTCATTTCACTGCCAAACATGACAATTATGCAATTTGCCGCTCGGTTTCCAAGCCGGGTATGTGGATGCAGCGGTTTACAACCCGTGAACCGGATGACAGCATGATCGAAGTTGCCATTGCAGCTATGCAGGCTGTTCTTCCCGAAAATAAAAGCGAGGACAACTGGTGATTCTTTCTGACTGGTTACAGAGCACCCCCGCCATTCTTGAAAGAGCGGGTGTAAAAGCTCCCAAATCCGAGCTATACCTTTGGTTGTCTCTGGTAACCGGCAAGGACCGCGCCTATTTCGTCTCACGTGCCTCCGAAACGATGGAGGACTTTCTTTCGCATGATAATATCAGGCACCTTGAAGACATCCTGCTGCGCAGGCTGGAGAGGGAACCCCTGGCATATATTCTGGGAACAACCTATTTCTGGGGGAATATTATGCATGTCGGTCCGGGTGTTCTTATTCCGCGGCAGGACAGCGAATTGGTCGTTGAAGTAGCACTGGCGCTTTTAGGCTATGCACATATGCCCTGGGGACAGTGTAACGGCGAAGAACACGAGATATTGGAATTTACCCCGAAGTCAGAAGACGTCCTGTATTTTCTGGATTTGTGCACAGGATCGGGATGCCTGGGTATTTCTCTTGCGCTGGATCTGATAGCCAAAAATATTGGTGTCCGCGGTATACTGACGGATATTTCGGATGATGCGCTATACTATGCTAAAGGGAATATATACTTACACAAATTGCGGGAAACACTGACATTATGCAACTGCGATATTTTTCCTGATACATCTTTTGTTTCTGATCTATGGGGAGACATAAAAGTACAGTTAATTCTTTCGAATCCGCCGTACATTACATCAAACGAAATGGAGACGCTGATGCCGGAAGTGATGGATTATGAACCGGATATCGCGCTCAGGGGCGGGGATGACGGACTAATCTTCTACCGGCGGATTCTGCGCGGCTGCCATCCATATCTTGCGCTGGGCGGATGGATTGTTTTTGAGCATGGATATGATCAGGGAGAGAGTGTTCCGGCACTTTGCCGCGAATCCGGGTATACTAATGTGATGTGTTTTCGGGATTATGGCGGCCAGCCGCGTGTAACAATTGCTCAGAACGGTTCTAATAGACCTGATAAAGGGGAGTGAATGTATGCCGGGCTTATTTTTCCTGTATCCATTTGACAAAGGTGATGTAGTAACACTGCGCAAGACACATCCCTGCGGAGGAAAAACATGGGAGATCAGAAGGGTCGGGGCTGATATTACGATGTCCTGCGCAACATGCGGCCATATGATGGTGGTATCCAGAAGAACTCTTGAAAAATCCTGTACCCACGTCGATTCATCTAAAGACACAAACAAGACGTTGTGATATGATCAAACTATATTTGTGTATGTAGGGGAGTGGATCTAATGTCCAAAAGCGAGAATCATAATAAAGAAAACGAGAAAACACCTTCTCCTGTATCAGATTTAGCTGCGATGCAGACATCTGTTGAGGATCTTCAAAGCTGGCTGGCATCATTATCGGGCACGGAACTTATGGAATGGGAGCGTCTCCCGGATATCGGGCTCTATATGGATCAGGTCCTTACGCTTATGGACCGTCAGCTGACCTTCTACAGAAGGTCACAGGAGGATAAGCTTCTTACCCAGCCAATGATAAACAACTACACCAAGGATGGCCTGCTGCCGCGTGTAACGGACAAGAAGTATCCGCAGGGACATCTTGCGCTTCTGTCAATCCTTTGCTCACTGAAGCCTGTCCTGTCGATAACAGACTTGTCAGCTCTTCTGAAATACACGCACATCCAAAAAGACGACCGTGAGATCTATGATTTTTTCCTGCGCACACAGGAGACCGCCCTCGAAAAGAGCCGGGAAGACCTGGAACCGCAGCTTGCCGATCTTCTGGCTTCTCAGATTCCCGAAGAATCAGGACAGGATGCCTATCGTCAGGAACTGGCGCTAATGGCCCTGCGCATGGCGCTTGAAGCCAGGGTGCGTATCATGATGACGCAGAAAATTCTGGATACGCTAAGTCCTCCGGAAAAAGTCACGGAAAGAAAAGCGGAAAAGAGAGCGGAAAAGCGTCCTGAAAAAGAGCAGAAGAACGGATAGGCTTTATATAATATATTGTTGATTACTATTATAGATGCAAAAAGAAGCTCCGGAATCCTGCGATCCCGGAGCTTCTTTTACTTTGAAAAATTCTATCGATTTACAATCAGCCTGCTTCTTCCACTGCAACAGCGACTGCGACGGTGGCGCCGACCATGGGGTTGTTGCCCATGCCGATGAAGCCCATCATCTCAACGTGTGCGGGAACAGAAGAGGAGCCTGCGAACTGTGCGTCGGAGTGCATGCGGCCCATGGTATCTGTCATACCGTAGGAAGCAGGGCCTGCGCCCATGTTGTCAGGGTGAAGCGTACGGCCTGTACCGCCGCCGGAAGCAACAGAGAAGAACTTCTTGCCCTGCTCTATGCATTCCTTTTTGTAGGTACCGGCAACCGGGTGCTGGAAACGTGTCGGGTTGGTTGAGTTGCCTGTGATGGATACGTCAACGCCCTCCATGTGCATGATGGCTACGCCTTCACGTACATCGTCGCAGCCGTAGCAGCGGACTTTGGCACGGGGGCCGTCAGAATAAGGGACCTCCCTGACGATGGCTACCTTACCGGTGGCATAATCAAACTTGGTCTGCACATAAGTGAATCCGTTGATACGGGAAATGATGAAGGCAGCATCTTTGCCAAGACCGTTCAGAATGCAGCGCAGGGGTTCTTTTCTAACCTTGTTGGCAGACTGTGCAATCTGGATAGCACCTTCAGCGGCAGCAAAGGATTCGTGTCCGGCAAGGAACGCAAAGCATTTTGTTTCTTCGCGAAGAAGCATGGCGGCAAGGTTGCCGTGTCCGATTCCAACTTTACGGTCGTCGGCAACAGAACCGGGAATACAGAAAGCCTGCAGGCCGATACCGATTGCTTCAGCTGCTTCCGCAGCTTTTTTGGATCCTTTTTTGATGGCGATGGCTGCTCCGACTACATAGGACCAGGCAGCGTCCTCGAACGCAATTGCCTGGGTGTCTTTGCAGATCTTATATGGGTCAATTCCCTTGGCGTCGCAGATTGCTTTTGCCTCCTCAATTGAGGAAATGCCATATTCAGCAAGAGCGGCATTAACCTGGGAAATTTTTCTCTCGTAACTTTCAAAAAGTGCCATGATAATATCTCCTTTCCTCGCTCTTATTCTTTTCTCGGGTCAACATACTTCGGTGCATCAGCAAAACGCCCGTATGTCCCGATATTCTTCTGATAGGCTTCATTGGCATCAACACCCTTTTTGATCTGGTCAAGCATAGGCCCGATCTTAAGGAACTGATATCCGGTAATCTCGTCACCTTTATCAAGGGCAAGCTTCAGGATGTAACCTTCTGTCAGCTCAAGATAACGCGGGCCCTTTTCGAGTGTGGAGAAAATCGTGCCTACCTGGGAACGAAGGCCTTTGCCGAGATCTTCTAGTGAGGAACCGATCGGAAGGCCGCCCTCGGAGAAAGCGGACTGTGTGCGGCCATATACGATCTGCAGGAACAGCTCGCGCATTGCCGTGTTGATCGCATCACAGACGAGGTCTGTGTTGAGTGCTTCAAGAATTGTCTTGCCTGGAAGGATTTCTCCTGCCATTGCAGCAGAGTGTGTCATCCCGGTGCAGCCGATGGTCTCGACCAGTGCTTCCTGGATGATACCTTCTTTAACGTTCAGTGTAAGTTTGCAGGCGCCCTGCTGAGGTGCGCACCAGCCAATGCCATGTGTAAAGCCGGAGATGTCAGTGACATCTTTGGACTGAACCCATTTTCCCTCTTCGGGAATCGGAGCCGATCCGTGATTGGGCCCCTTTGCGATACAAGTCATTTGTTCAACTTCATGTGTCTTAAGCATGTATGTATCCCCTTTCAGTAAGTAGTAAATATTGTACCTCTCATATCCGGGAACAATCCCCGGACAATCATACCGTGTTAATTATAGCAAAAGGTACGAGATATGCCATATACGTTTTTCCTAAATCTTCATAGAGATTAAAGGTCATGCTATAATCATTCCGTGTAGATACCGTACCGGATGAAAGTCATTTGAGAAAAGGAACATAAAAACATGAATGTCTTTGATGATAGAATGATAGAAATGAACAATCGATATGAGGAGATTTTATCTTCCCTGTCGGATCCGGCTGTGATATCAGACCAGCCGCGATACCAGAAACTCAGTCGTGAGCTTTCTGAGATCGAGCCTGTGATTTCCCTTTACAATGAACTGGTTAATGCACAAAAAGAAGCCCTGGAAGTACAGGATATTTTCCGTGCGGCAGATGACGAAGAAACCAGGGAAATGGCCAGGGAGGAAACGAACCTTCTGGAAAAACAGATTTCCGTACTGGAGGAAGCGATCCGGGAGAAGCTTACCCCGCAGGATCCCAATGACAAAAGGTCCGTTATTATGGAAATCAGAGCCGGAGCCGGAGGAGAAGAGGCAGCTCTTTTCTGCGGTGTTCTTTTCAGGATGTACAGTAATTATGCCCAGTCCCAGGGCTGGCGCACTGAATTCATAGACAGTAATGAGACGGAGATCGGCGGGTATAAAGAAATTGTTTTCTCGATTGAAGGCCAGGGTGCATTCAGTCAATTCAAATATGAGAGCGGCGTTCACCGCGTGCAGAGAGTTCCCGTGACAGAATCTTCCGGACGAGTACACACTTCCACGGTCACCGTGGCCGTACTTCCTGAGGTTGATCCGGTTGAACTCGACATTAATCCGAACGATTTGCGGATAGACAGATTCCGCGCTTCGGGAGCCGGCGGGCAGCATGTCAACCGTACGGAATCCGCGATCCGGATTACACATATTCCGACAGGAATTATCGCCCAGTGCCAGGATGAACGCAGCCAGCACAAGAATAAAGACAAGGCTATGGCTGTTTTGACGAGCCGTCTTATGGAGCGGGAGAACAGCATTCATGACGGGGCAATTGCCCAGGAACGTAAATCACAGGTGGGTACCGGAGACAGAAGCGAGCGCATCCGTACCTACAATTACCATCAGGGCCGGGTTACCGATCACCGGATCGGTCTGACCCTGTACAGGCTTGAGGAAATATTGAACGGTGATATCAGTGAAATAATCCGTGCCCTTATCATTGCGGACAAAAAGCATACGCTTGGTGCCGCTCCAGGGCAGGAGGGTGAAGAATGAATGAACTGCCTTTATGCCCTGTAGTTCCGGAAGGTAAAACTATAATCATACACCCCGAAACGGACGAGGACCTGGCTTTCCCCGCATCGCTCCTTGCCTGCGGTGAGCTGGTCGCTTTCCCGACCGAAACAGTATACGGACTGGGGGCATCCGCAACGGATGTGAATGCTGTTGCCAAAATTTTCACGGCAAAAGGCCGTCCTGCCGATAATCCCCTCATTGTACACGTCGCCCGGAAAGCCGATATCCAGGAACTTGTCCTGGAGGTGACTCCGTTGGCAGAATGCCTTATGGATGCCTTCATGCCGGGTCCGGTTACACTTGTCATGAAAAAGAGCGATAGGATTCCCGATCTGGTCAGCGCGGGACTTAAGACGGTCGGCATCCGGATGCCGTCCCACCCGATCGCACAGAAGCTTATCCTTCTGTCAGGTGTCGCAGTCGCAGCGCCTTCCGCCAACGTATCCGGCAGTCCTTCACCTACGCGTGCCGAACATGTAGAAAAAGATCTCGCAGGAAAAATTCCCTGTATTGTCGACGGCGGCCCATGTGAAGTTGGCCTGGAATCTACTGTTGTCGATGTAACCGGACCATGGCCGGTAATACTACGGCCGGGAGCGGTAACCATTGAGATGATTGTCGATGCGTGCCGCAAGGCCGGCATCCCTGTACCCGGTGACACTGTCGAAACCCGCGATCATGCAACAGAGGAAGAGACACCTCGTGCCCCTGGAATGAAATACCGGCATTATGCGCCCCGCGCAATCGTTTCCGTTGTAATGCCGAGCGAAAACAAACGTGCAGATGCCTTTCTTGAAAAGGCACTGATTTCCCTATCGGCGGATGACAGGGAAACAATCGGGGTTTTCTGTGGGAACGGGGAAAGTGACTTTCTGAAGGACAAACTTCCGGCAAGGTATCTTGCCCGCGTATTTTTCTATATATTCGGGGAGAATGCGGACATCGAAGGCGCTGCCAGGGGGCTTTTTGATGGTATACGATCGCTCGACAATGCAGGTGTCGCCCTGATCCTTGCAGCGGGATTTATCGGAAACGGTCTTGAGACGGCTTACATGAACCGTCTTGAGAAGGCCGCAGGTGAAAAGAAAGAACTGGATCCGCTTGATAATACTGCTGCGCTGATACCTCACGGCATTCTTTTTGTATGCACTGGAAATACATGCAGAAGCCCGATGGCAGAGGCGATATTCAATGTACTGGCATCCCGGAGAGGTCCTTTTTCGATAATCGGAAGCCCGAAGACAAAAGCACTTGTCCATGGTTCTTCTGCGGGGATTTTTGCGGATAACGGAAGTCCTGCAGCCGAACATGCGGTCGAGGCGGTGCGGTCGCTTTTCGGGGCCGACTTGTCAGGGCATAAGTCAAGAAAGACAACAGAGGAAATTATTGCGGCAAGTGATATGGTTTTTGCTGTAACCAGCGAACATGCAGCAATACTGCGGAAGCTTTTTGCGTCTCATTCCAGGAAAATATACTCATTTTCCGAATATTTTGCAAAAAAATCAATTTCCATGCCGGATAACGGAACCGATGCACGGATGCCCGATGTCCCGGACCCTTTTGGCCAGCATTCTGAAGTATATGTTAAAACAGCACGGTTTCTTTATGATGCGGTTGAGGCGATGTGGAAATCAATATTGGCTGATCTGGGAATGGAAGAAATCGATTCAATATGATGCAGCGGACAAAAGGGAAATATTTGCGTTTTTCGATGAATTGAGGGAATATTTATAATTTCGTATATATCATGTAGCAATTTACCCGGGGCCATATTATGATTGTCATATCAGGTCCGCAGGATCTAAATAAAGAACATGAAGCACTGCAGGACAGGATAACAGGTCATTCGGCAATATACCTGTGAAGAAGATCCACGCATGAATACATGAATATTTATGCGGCAACGGACGCATACTTGACGAGTCTGCTATCCTATGCTATCCTTTTTCGTGCTGCAAAGGATGCGGCGAGTTAGATAATAATCCTCGCTCTCGAATCGATCGAGAGCCGTTCAGTCCAGGAGGAGGTGAATTTTAGATGGCAAACAAGTATGAATTAGTCGTTGTTTTAAGCCCGGCGCTCGGTGAGGAAGGTTATGCTTCCGTAATCGCGCTGATCAAGGCTAAGATCGAATCCGCTGCTACAATTGAAGCAATGGAGACGATTGGTGTCCGACGTATGGCTTATGAGATCAAAGATCAGAAGGATGGTTATTACCTTCAGTTCAACTTCACATCAGAAGCCAATTTCCCTAAAGAAATTGAGCGTATTCTGAAGATTACCGAAGGCGTATTGCGATATCTCGTTATCCGTGTTGATGCGTAATCACGAAAAGGAAGTGTATGTATGAACAAAGTCATTCTTGTCGGAAGATTGGTCAAGGACCCCGAAGTTAAGACAAC
This sequence comes from Eubacteriales bacterium, assembly GCA_037143795.1. Taxonomy (GTDB): domain Bacteria; phylum Bacillota; class Clostridia; order Saccharofermentanales; family Saccharofermentanaceae; genus Firm-13. The sequence continues at coordinate 17,626 of JBAWXZ010000018.1, forward strand.
ACAGAGCCAGATTGCATTTTGTGGTTTTACAATTGCCGTTGACCGGAAATTTAAGACTGCAAGCGGCGAACGTCAGGCAGATTTCATTTCCTGCGTAGCATGGCGCCAACAGGCTGAATTCCTCGGGAAGTATTTCCAGAAGGGTTCACGCGTTGCTGTCGTTGGAAATCTCCAGTCCAGAACCTATGACGATGCGAACGGAAAGAAAGTCTATGTTACTGAGGTTGTAGTGGATGAGATTGAGTTTGTAGATTCCAAGCGTGAAGGGGCTCAGACCTCCGGGTCCGAAGGATCCCGTCCCGTTTCAGTTTCTTCCAATCCCCCGCCGGCGCCTTCTGTTGACAACGGATTCTATCCGGCCATGGATGATGATACAACATTACCGTTTGACCTATGATTTTTATCGCACACATGTGCGCCGGAGTCCTGTAAGTCAGGCACGGATTATTTTGAAAGGAGAATACACGAATGGCTGAAAATAGAGGTCCAAGAGCTGGTGGCGGCGGCGGTGGTCGTGATTTCGGCGGTGATCGCGAAGGCGGTCGCGGTGGAATGAGACCGAGACGTACACGCCGTAAGGTATGTGCATTTTGCGCAGACAAAGTGGAATTTATCGAATATAAGGATGTTTCCAAGCTTCGTAAATTTACATCTGACCGCGGTAAAATTTTGCCGAAACGTATGACAGGCAACTGCGCTAAGCACCAGAGAGAGCTCACCATTGCAATTAAGCGTGCAAGACACATTGCACTTCTTCCTTTTGCAACGGACTAAGTCGTAAAGATTTATCCGCACGGCTTAAATCTCGAATGCGCGTTTATTGCGCTTCCCGTATGTAGCGTTTATAATTATTGGGCATCCTTTGCTATTGCTTGGGATGCCTGATTTTTTTCTATTCACCCCAATCGAAAAAGGAGGAACGCGTGCAGTTTTTCTGTGCGATAAACAAATATGAAAGTAATACTGCTCACTGAAGTAAAAGGTCTTGGTAAAGCGGATGATGTTGTTGAGGTTAATGACGGATATGCAAGAAATCTGCTTTTCAAGAAGAATCTTGCACTGGAAGCCACTCCGGTAAACCTGAACGCAATTAAGCTTAAAAAGGGCTCATTGGCCGAAAAGGCCAGAAGGGAACTTCTGGAAGCCAAAGAGAACGGCAGAAAGCTTTCCGATCAGAGAATTACCCTGAATATGAAATCGGGAGAAGGCGGACGGCTCTATGGCGCCGTTACCGCTATGGACATTGCTGCAATCCTCGAAAAGCAGGGTTATAAAATTGATAAGAAGCATATACTTATCAAAACTCCCATCAAGGCCGTCGGTTCGTTTGAAGTAACACTGAAACTCCACGCGGATGTATCTGTTAATATTACAGTTGATGTAAAATCTATTTCTTAACTTGGCGTTTTAGTTTCGGAGGAAAAGATGGCAAAGGCTTCATCAAATGTCCCGGCAGGAAGATTACCGCCCCAGAATGTTCAGGCTGAACAGGCTGTACTATGCTCGTGTCTCGATAGCGAGAATGCCTTAACCGTAGTATCCGCAATCCTGAACCCGGAAGATTTCTACAGACCGGATCATAAGCTTATTTTTTCGGCTATCCTCGAGCTCTTATCGACACGGTCTGCCGTAGATATAATCACGGTATCCGATTTGATGGGAAAACGCGGCGAACTGGAGCAGGTCGGAGGTACGGCCTATATCAGCCAGCTTTCCGATTTGCCTGTAATCCGGTCAAATGCGGCGGAGTATGCAGCAATTGTCCGGCAGAAGGCCATGCTCAGGAAGCTGATCAATTCGCTTGACGATGTGACGAAGCTGTCCTACGAAGGCGAACAGGAAGCCAATAATCTGGTTGATATTGCAATCAAACGTTTGTCCGATATACGCGAAAATCCGACGGGCGGAGGATTTGAGACAATTTATGAAATTCTCAAAAGAACGCTGCAGGAAATTGTTGATATCAGCAAAGGTAAGAAAGAGAGAAGCGTAGTCCGTACGGGATTCCCTCTTCTTGATAAAGCGATCGGAGGCTTGCGGCCGGGTTCGCTGATTATTGTTGCAGCCAGACCGGCTATGGGTAAATCCGCATTTGTTATCAATATCGCTACGAATACGGCCATCAACTACAACACGCACGTAGCGTTTTTCAGCCTTGAAATGTCAAAAGCTGAAATCGGCAACCGTATTCTTGCTTCGAGGTCCAATGTAAGTACATATGCACTTCAGAGTGCCGACATCAAAGAAAACGACTGGGAGCAGATCGGCAAGGCGATGACCCTTCTGACACCGGCACCCTTTTATATTGATGACCGGTCCGGAATAAACACCATAGAGATGATGGCGAAATGCAGGCAGCTTAAGAATGAAAATAAGCTCGGACTCATTATAGTCGACTATCTCCAGCTTATGAATTCTGCAGGCAACAGAGGCGGCGGAAACCGGCAGCAGGAAATTTCGGAAATTTCGAGATCTCTGAAAATAATGGCCAAAGAACTGGAAGTGCCTGTCATTGCCCTTTCCCAGCTGTCACGAGGAGCTGAGTACAGGGAGGATCGCCGTCCGCTTCTTGCAGATCTTCGTGATTCCGGTGCTATTGAGCAGGATGCAGATATGGTTATGTTTATTTACCGCGACAAATATTATGACAATTCGACTGAAAAGCCAGAGATTGAAGATGCTGAAATTATCCTTGCCAAGAACAGGCAAGGTGAGACAAAGACTGTCATGGTCAAATGGTGGGCAAGAAAGACGCTCTTTTTCGAGCCTGACCAGCCCGGCCAGCCGGGCGATCCGCAGGAACCGTCTTTCCCTCCTGCGCATTCCGGTGCCGAAGCTTCAGCGCACACCGGCAGTCATCCCCGTGCAGAAAAGCAGGCATATACTGATAATCCGCCGCGCAAGGCAAATTCACAATATGGCAGTGCAAATGACATTCCCGATCCCGAGGCGGATCCGAATGCATTTGACGGGCTTGAGCCCCCGGAACAGGATGGAGTATTTTGATGTCTCTTTTGCTTGACTGCCGGAATTTCTGTCTCACACACGGGCTTCTTTCGTGCAAGGCAGTGATTGCAGGGGTTTCCGGCGGTGCAGATTCCATGTGCCTTCTGGACATCCTTTTTTCATTGTCTGAAAAATCCAAGGAAGATGATACCGGGCGGCCGTTCCCGGACCTTATTGCCGCACATATCAACCACGGTTTGCGGGGAGAAGCTGCAGATCATGATGAGGCTGTTGTGGAGAAGTACTGCCGGGACAGGAATATTCCTTTATTTGTTAAACGGGTAGATATCGCCTCTTTTGCAAAAGATAAAAAAATCAGTGTTGAACAGGCCGGACGAAGTGTAAGATATGCATTTTTCGAAGAGACAGCCAGGAAGTGTTTTCCCGGGACAGATGATGTTTTCACAGCGGTTGCACATCACAGGGAGGATCAGGCGGAGACTATTCTGATGAATCTCTTCAGGGGAACCGGACCGGACGGCCTCTGCGGAATGAAGCCAAGGAGCTCGAATATTATCCGGCCGATTCTTTTTGCATCGAAGGAAGATATCCTGTCATATGCCGAATCAAAAAAACTTGTATATGCCGAAGATCAGACGAATCTTGACAACACTTATACACGAAACCGGTGGCGCAATCAAATACTTCCATTGATTGCTGACGTTTCGCGAAAGGACCCGGTTCTGCCGCTTCTGGCATTTGCCGAGCTTGCGGGAGCGGATAAAGAATATTTTGACGAAAAAGTATTCGAAATTTACAAAAAATATGCGTATTGCGGCGGCAGCGGAACCTTTGGCATTCCCTGTGAAGTTATACGCAGGGAGCACCGGGCAATTGCATCGAGGCTCATTCGTTTTCTTTACACAGGACGCTTTTCATCAGGTGCCGACCTGACAGCGGCGCATGTAGCTTCCATACTTTCACTTGCTGCAGAAGGCTCGGGCGGACACAGGATTTCGCTGGCGCATGGACGTATTGCTTATATAGAAGAAGGTGTGCTGTTCTTTGATGAACCTTCGGATCTGGTACGGGAAGATGCCCGTTCATGGAATATTAAGACCGGCCGGATCCTGCTTTGCAGGGAAGAATTTGATGGCGGGCCGCTCCTTGAGTTTGATGATATTGTCCCGAATCAAGTTGTTTCGATTTCGAAAACTTATTTTGATGTTGAGGTGATCCTCGTTGAGAATCCTGAACAGGTAGTTTATAATAGTCGGACATGGTATTGCCCCGCGAAAGCACTCGGCGGTGCCGTGCTCCGTACAAGAAGACAGGGCGACTGGTTTTCACGTGCAGACTCAACTGGCGGGAAGCCTTTACGCAGATTCCTGACAGATAGGAAGATACCTGGTTTTGTAAGGGACCGGATGCTTCTTGTGGCTCATGGATCCCAGGTGTTATGGATTCCCGGAATTGCATATGCAGAAGGTTTCGCCGATGAGGCATCCGGACGAAAGTATTTCGGTTTGCCGGGCCGTATAACAGACATATCGTCTTTGCGTGACACGGAGTTATACAGAATTACGATATTGGATAGAAATGAACAGGAGGAGCACTAAATGGCTCACTACATCAAGGGTGTGTTAATACCGAGAGATCAGATCGACATAATGGTAACACGGCTTGCCGATCAGATTAATGAGGATTATAAGGGCAAAGAAATAGTTATGGTCGGTGTTCTTAAGGGATCCTTTATTTTTATGTCTGACCTGGTTCGTAAGATTAAGCTTCCCATGATACTCGATTTTATGTCTGTTTCAAGTTATTACGGCGGAACGAAGAGTTCCGGAATTGTTAAAATCACTAAGGACATGGATATCGATATCGAAGGCCGCCATGTTATTATTGTAGAGGATATAGTCGATTCGGGGCTGACCTTGCAGAACCTGAAAGAAATGCTTCTTACCCGGAATCCGGCCAGCCTGCGTGTCTGTGCTGCTTTTGACAAACCGGACCGCAGAAAAGCTGATATCACAGCAGAATATACCGGAATGAAGATTCCGGATGAATTTATAATCGGTTATGGTCTTGATTATGACGGAAAATATCGCAACTTGCCGGATGTATGTATTCTGGCAACTGATGGAGGTAATGAATGAGCCAGGTAACTCCCAAAAAATATGGCGGCGCGCCATTCTATCTGCTTTTGCTTCTGGTTATTGTCGTAGCATCTTTTTTATGGTACAACGGCGACACAACCGGAAAGCAGGATGATTTGTCTGCTGCTATCGGATACATAAAGACCGGAGAGCATAATCCACAGAAGGTGACTTTAAACGGATACACACTGAAGTTTACTTATACTGCGGATGACGGTACAGCCGTTAATGTAAGCAAGAATATCCCTCCGCTTTCGATTGACCATGTGCTGTCGATCCTGATGACAGCTAAGGAAGACGGTAAAATAACAGGCTACGAGTATGTTGAGCCGGCTGACGTCAGCAGCATACTAAGTGTTGTTACAATTGTAATCATGGTAGCAGCCATGGGCTTTTTCCTGTGGTTCTCTTTCTCACGCGCCCAGGGCGACGGAAAGAGCGCGATGAGTTTTGGGAGAAGCAAGGCAAAGCTTAATGATCCTTCCAAGAACAAGGTGACATTTGCGGATGTTGCCGGTGCAGATGAAGAGAAGGAAGAACTGCAGGAAGTTGTAGATTTCCTGAAGAATCCTAAGAAATATGCCGAACTCGGCGCGAAAATTCCACGGGGCATCCTGCTTTTCGGAGCTCCTGGTACAGGTAAGACCCTCCTTGCGCGGGCCGTTGCCGGAGAAGCCGGCGTTCCGTTCTTCTCCATTTCAGGTTCTGACTTTGTGGAGATGTTCGTCGGAGTTGGTGCAAGCCGTGTCCGCGACCTTTTTGACAATGCAAAGAAGAACGCCCCCTGTATTATTTTCATCGATGAAATTGATGCTGTCGGACGTCACCGCGGTGCCGGAATGGGCGGCGGACATGACGAACGTGAGCAGACTCTTAACCAGCTGCTGGTTGAAATGGACGGATTCGGCCCGAACGAGGGTGTCATTGTTATTGCAGCGACAAACCGTATGGATATTCTGGATCCTGCGCTTCTCAGACCGGGCCGGTTTGACCGCCGCGTAGTTGTTATGCGTCCCGATATCAAAGGAAGGGAAGCCATCCTTAAAGTTCACGCCAAAGGCAAACCGATGGGGAAGGATGTCGACCTGCATGAAATTGCCAAGATGACTCCCGGGTTTACCGGCGCGGATCTGGCTAACCTCCTGAACGAGGCGGCGCTCTATGCAGCCAAACATAATGCAAAAGAAATTGTATACCATGACATTTCCGAGGCTGTTTTCAAAGTTATGCTCGGACCGGAGAAGAAGAGCCGTGTCATTAATGAAAAAGAGAAGAAGCTTACCGCCTTTCATGAAGCAGGGCATGCCGTTGTTCTGCGTACCGTATCGGAGACTGATAAAGTTGAAAGAGTATCCATCATCCCTGCAGGCGGAGCAGGCGGCTATACTGCACACAAGCCTGATGAGGACGTATACTACACAACCCGTCAGCAGCTGATTCACAACATTATGATTTCCCTCGGCGGACGTGCATCGGAGGAACTCATACTCGGAGAGATAAGCACCGGTGCTTCGTCTGACCTTCAGAGCTGCAACGGGATAGCACGTGATATGATTACCAAATACGGCATGAGCAAAAAGCTTGGGAATATGGTTTTCGGAAGCGATGAAGAGGTATTCCTCGGCAAGGATTTCGGACATGTTCAGAATTACAGTGAGCACGTTGCCGCAATTATTGATGAAGAAGTTAAGGTTATCATCGATGATGCATACAAAGAGGTTGTTGAAATTCTCAAGAGCAAAATGAAGATACTTCAGGCTGTGGCCGGCCGTCTTCTTGAGATTGAGAAGATCGAAGGACCCGAGTTCGAAGCTATTTATGTATCCGGCGGACTCGATGTTCCCGTAACATACGCTTAAGACCTTACTCAGCAGGTCTAACGATCATACACGGTAATACAAGATGGCACGTAAGACTCCCCGGATTAATGTCCGGGGAGTTTTTTGCATCTTTTTTTTTGCATAAAACCCCGGCAGCCATTCCAACTATTGACAGTCCTTCATGTTGATATATTATGAAATTAGATATATATATCTGAAACATTAGCATTGATTTCAGAAGGGGTATTCGTGCGCGTATGATAATAAATCGAGTGCGTGATCTCATTGTGGTTCAAGTATTGATGCTGATACTTGCATTGGCAGGTGTCTTTGCCAAACTCCTCTCATCCGCTGTATTCCTATCCGGGTGGTTTCTTCTCTATTATGTTATTCTCATTATCCTTCACTCTACATATGCATTCGGCTGGCAGCAGGTACTCAAAAAGATGCCGCTCAACATTGCCTACGCAAACCGCTCGATCGGAGTAATTTGGGGCATGGTTATGGGTGTCATTTTCTTCAATGAAACGGTAACACCATACATGATCTTAGGTTCATGTATAATTGTTGCCGGTCTTTTTTTGATGGTGAAAGAATGACATATCAAATGAGTCTGATGTTGTTTATTGCGTCGACGTTACTGGCGGCAGGCCCTCAGATTCTGCTGAAGATGAGCGCTGACAAGCCGCATGCCCGCAGATGGAAGGAGTACCTGAATCCGTTTGTCCTTATTGCATATGCGTTGTTTACCGTTTCCCTGGTTATGACCGTCATTGCATACAAGAATATTTCCTTGTCCCTGGGTCGGATGCTGGACTCCACAACCTATATCTTTGTTGCTGTTCTGGGCAGTATTTTCCTGAAGGAAAAACTTACTTCAAGGCAGCTTTTCGGCATCCTGTTTATTTGTGCGGGAATCATCGTTTTTTCCATTTGAAACGCAGATGACAGCAAAATGAACGCCGGTTCAATACACTAATCTTTATACAGCGTTGAAAGGTTTGTTTTTTCAGGAGGTGCTGCAAATGAGATACACCGGTTTGATTAAGATTTCCTTTCTGGAAATGATGGCGAAGAGGATGCCGAGAGAAAAGATCATGAAACTGCAGAAACAGAGATTTGAAAAACTGGTGGCATTCTCAAGGGAAAACAGCCCCTTTTATAAAGAACTATACAAAGGGCTGGGTGAAAATCCGGATCTCGCCTCGCTGCCGGTTACAACCAAAAGTATTCTTATGGCTTCTTTTGATGATTGGGTTACCGAACCCGGAATCAGTCTGGAGAAAGTAAATGATTTCCTGCACGACAAGGATAATATAGGAAGGAAGCTTGATAAAAAGTGTACTGTCAGTCTTACGTCGGGCTCAACCGGAATACCATGTAAAGTGCTGACTGACAAAGGTTATAACAATCTGGCGATGGCGCTTTATTTTGTCAGGACAATGCGCTTTTTTGAAATGGTAAAAATTTGCCTCAGAGGGGGCAAATATTTTCTGATCGCAAACAAGGAATTCAGCATAAGCTACAATATCCAGAGGGCGCAAATCCTGTATACGTATCTGAATAAATTCAGGTGTGCTTCAATAGGTGTAAACACGCTCGCGGAAGATACAATTAAGGCTATTAATAAATTTAAGCCGGCCATACTCTTTTCATATCCAACGGCTATGGAATTATTGATGCCTCTCATCAAAAAAAACGCATTGGACAGATCACCGGATATAATAATTCTGGGAGGAGAAAGATGCTCCTGTTCGCTTTTAAAACAAATGAGAAGCTGCATGACGTCCCACGTTATTAACACTTATGGTTCATCGGAAAGCGGTCTTGTAGCCTGTGAATGCAGGGAAGGCCATCTTCACATTTATTCGGACTGGACAATCGTTGAACCGGTAGACAATAATTACAATCCCGTTCCGCCGGGAGTGCTGTCCGATAAAATTCTTATTACAAACCTGAATAACTACTCCCAACCGTTCATCAGATATGAAATTGATGACAGAGTGATATACCACGATGAACCTTGCGCTTGCGGAAGCGTCCTGCCTTTTCTCGAAGTGGAAGGAAGGACAGATGACATCCTTGAATTTGATGGTAAATCAGGAAAAGTCGGAGTATCGCCTATTACCCTTACCGATCCTTCTGAAATCGATGGAATCCTGAGGTATCAGATCATTCAGAAGCGGTATGATCTCCTTGAGTTGAGGCTTATGTGTGAAGAAGGATACAGCAAGCAGGAAATTTCACTGCTGATTCAAGAAAAGCTTCTTGTGATGCTGAAAAACATGGGAGTTGATGGCGTTTCGATTGTTCTGTCAGGTGAATTGCCTGAATGCCATCCGACCAGCGGCAAATTCAAGATGATCGTGCGTATGCCTGACGCGGTATATGAATGACGGAGTGAAAACGATGGAGATATTTTACTCTGTTGCGGACTTGATCAGAAGGGTGGAAACAAGTGACGCTGCCGTACACCCTGACTATAGGGTTTGCCGGAAAATCATATGCGAAAACAGTGATACCTTCCTTATGCTTGCGTTTCTTGAGAAAACGAATCCCTGCAGCCAGAAATATTATCTTTATAAAAAGGTCATAATCGTCAGTTATGTCAACAAGGTGGAAATTTTCCATTTTCCAGGCAAACACTCCCTGAAGCGTCGTTTGAATATCATAGGCCTGCCTCTATCCTTGTCAAACAGCGGCTATTTCATTGATAGCAAGGATGAAGAAACAGCGGCTAATCTTGCAGGGATTCTCAAAGAGTTTGCAAACATGATGAAAGGCACTACAATTCTCATCAACGCGGACAGGGATGTCTGGAGAGGGTGCCTGGCCGCAGCGACGTTCGTATTCCACAACCGCTTTTCAAGCTTTCAGGAGTATCTTGATGCAATGAGGTCAAGCTATCGGAAGAAAGCGGTCACCATCCTCAAAAAGGGACAGGGCCTTAACTTTACCCGTGTTGAAAAAGGCGGGTTTACGGAAGAACATTATTCGCTTTATCTCAGTGTCAACAGAAGGACTGTCAAGAAGCTTCTGACAATGCCATTCGAGTTTTTCCGGGACTCTGATGCAGTTGTTTTTGAAATCAGGGACAGAGATAACCGTCTTCTCGCCTTTGTCCAACTTAAGGAACTCGAAGGAGACCTTTATTTTGTTCTGTGCGGATTTGAAAAGACTGACAGTCTGCCGAAGAATTCAGGGCAACTGCATCATATCGACCTGTATTTCAATTTGTTGTACTTCATTGTGCGTTATGGCATCGAGAATGGATACCGGAATATCATCTTCGGCCAGACATCCGGTGAATCCAAAAGTAAAGTAGGATGCGTTGAAGAACTGAAGTATATCTACGCTACTTCATCTAATCCCCTGATCAAGGCATACTTCAGAATGTTCCCCGGCGTCTATTCAGTCAGACCATACAATGTCACGCACAATGTATTCAGGGATGATCCATAAAATCATCATTTTCTATAGCAGTTTCCGCTGTTTTACTGACGGGCATCCCGGAAATATGCTTTTTCTTACTTCCCGGCCTCAATTTTAATCATATCATCGGCTAACTCGCGGATATCCTCCGGTCCGAGTACAAGGATCAGGTCATCTTCGTGGACAAGCTCGTCAAGGCGGGGAATAATATCCTTTTTGTCTGCGAAGAATTCTGCGTTTCCGCCAAGCTCGTTGATCTTATCAGCCAGCATGGAGGAGGAGACTGTCCCGGGATTGATTTCGCGGTCGGAAAATATTTCGGCAAAGATGACATGCTCGCAGGGAAGAAGACTCTGGACAAAATCGTCGAACAATACCTGCGTGCGGTTAAAGGTCAGCGGCTGGAACACAACCCATGTCTTATTGTGCGGAATATGGGAGGCCGCGGCAAGAGTTGCGCGGGCGGCTGCCGGATGGTGTGCATAGTCGGCGACAACTGTCGCCCCCCTGTACTTGCCTTTGATGGAGTACCGGCCCTCAGCCCCTGTAAAGGCCGCCAGGACACTGGCAGCAGCTTCCGGGGTGCCTCCGTTGATATGGGAGCAGGCAATAGCCGTAAGGGCATTGTAAACATTGTGGTCACCGGGTACGTGAAGGTCGATATGGACATAGAAGGCACGGTCAATATAGACGTCAAATGAAGGATATCCGCCGTGATAGTTTAGGTTGTCGGCGTACACGTCCGCATGCTCGCCGGTTACGGCAAAGATATCTCCTTTTAAGCCGGTTGTTACTATTCTCGGCATGGAAAGTCCCAAAGGTTTGCGATAACGCGGCATTCTGCGGACGGCTTCAGCGGTATTCGGATCGAATGCCGGTATTACCAGGGTTCCTCCGTCAGAAAGCTTTTCGGTGAATTCAGCGAATACGTCAATTACCTCGGAAAGACTCTTAAAGCAGTCAACGTGATCATAGTCGATATTCGTTATCGCGGCAGTCGTGGAATAGAACTGGAGAAATGACCGCTGGTATTCACAGGCTTCTGAGACGAGAAGTCCATGAGGCCTGCCCATATGCACCGTGCTTCCAAACGCATCGAGTTCCGCTCCGAGGTGAACCGTCGGTTCCTGCCCGGATGCAATCAGGATAAGGGACGCCATGGATGTAGTGGTCGTTTTGCCATGCGTACCGGATATGTTGATGACCCGCTCAAAGCCTGCCGTCAGGTATCCCAAAAATTTGGCGCGGTCCACAGAGGGTATTGCGTTTGCAGCTGCAAACGCAAGCTCAGGGTTGCCAGGCAGGATAGCAGCTGTGTGTACGACAAGATCCGGCTTGAAACTCTCCAGGTTGGCAGCTGCATGACCCGGAAAAACCAGGATTCCTTTATCCTGGAGGTAATGTGTGCGATGTGACAGATGCATATCGGATCCGGCTACCATATATCCAAGCTGAGCGGATATTTCTGCAAGCCCGCTCATACTGATGCCGCCGATCCCTACGAAATATATGTGCGCATGTGGCGCAAGAAAAGACAAATCCTGTTTCACTTCGGCCGTACAAGGGTGTCCGCCGGACATTGCCCCTTCGGATTTCTTATTGCTGTTTTCTTGAATTGTCATTATTTTCCCTCTTCCCGGTTCACAGCTCTTGCTGCGTGACCCATAAGCTTCCTCCTGCATTATACCCAACGTTTTGGGTTTGCACACGCAATTCATGAACTTTGTGTACAGTGCACAAGCATTTTTGGTTTATTTGTATCATCTATAGAAAATGATTGTACGTGGTATTCACTTTTGACAAACTGGAGTACAATGCTCATATCGTCTCAGGCAAAAACCATAATTTTGCAGCGGGATAGACAACGTGTCGACAGATTTGTGAGACCAATGGAGGTTGAAAAATATGGAAATTTCCAGCATTATTATCCGCAGAATATCTCTTGAGAGCAAGATGAAGGCAATTGTATCGATTACCTTTGACAATGCATTTGTTGTTCATGATGTCAAAGTAATTGAGGGTGCCAACGGGCTTTTTATTGCCATGCCCAGCCGCAGGACACAGGAAGGCGATTTTAAGGATATTGTTCATCCCATTAATTCCGAGTTCCGTGAGGAATTGTCCACTGCTGTCCTTGAGAAATATCAGTCTGCTCTTGCAGATTACATGTCCGATGCAACACATCAGGAGACTATCAAGAGTGTGCCGGCTCAGAGTGTTGTGATTGATACCCCTTGAATTCTTTACATAAGCGTATTTGTAGGGCAGACTGTTCTTTATAAGAGACAGTCTGCTCTTTTTTTCATTATTTGAGTGAATAGAAGAAAGGTATTTTTCATGAAAGCAACCAAAATCATCCGGTATACCGGACTATGTCTAATGATCCTATCCGTGCTGCTTATGCTCTACCTGTATTCCTTTACTCTTTTTAAGGAGACCCGGGCCAGTACGCCGGATCAATATGCATTACTGGAAATATCGGCAGATACGTCAAAATTTCCCCGGACAGACTTCGACGTACTGTTTTCCAAGCTGCAGCTTGTGTCAGATTCTATCAGGATTGATGCGGGTGCATCTGCGGAAACGCAGCAGAAAGAGATTGCTGCTGCAATAGACCGGATGAAATCGGATCATGTAATTCTTTTCGCCGGAAAAGACGCATGTATTCCTGCACTTACTGCATCCCTTTCACATCCGGGCATTGCCTCAGTGATTCTTCTTTCCCCGGATATTACCGGCAGCGAAGTAATGGAAGTCTTCGGAACACATCAGCCTATCGTTCCAGTGGCAATATTTGATGTTGACACCCAGTATTCCACGTCCTTTTATGAGCGGCTGTCGGGAGAGGATGCAGCCCTTTTCCCGGAACTTAAAGATAACGGGAAAATTTCTGCTGCTGTTCATATTTCACCGGACGGGAACCGCTATCTGAGTCAATGGGATCTTTTAGGCCAGTCCAAAACAGCCAGGACCGTACTTGCATTTCTACCGCAGGTACAGATACAAATTGGCGGGTATATCAGCACATATGTATTGGATCCTGCATCGGATCACCGGACAGACAGCAGGGCGGAAGTCGCAGCTGTACAGGTAATAAAAATTATTGCAGCAGCGTTCCTGATATCAGGTCTTCTTTTGTTCTTTGCATCGATCCCCAAAACTGTGCGTGATACTGAAAGCGGGATACCGGCAGAAATAACATCCGGGACAATTAATCGTGCGCGAAAACGGGTGTTTAAGCTGCGCGCGATTATTGCCGTGCTTTTTTCAGCGGTTCTGTTCATCCTGTATTTGCTGAATTCCGGTATCGCGCCAGTGGTTCTTGCAGCCTGGCCGCTGGTCTTTTATGCAGTCGGTGCAATTTTTATGTTCCGGTTTTTTCCTGTGCATTTTGCAAATACACATGTCCCGGCAAAACGAATTGTGTTCAGCGGCTTCATTGGGTTTTTGCTTGCAGCCGGTGTTTTCCTTATGATAATTATGCACTCTGCTTCCATTGGAAAGACATTTTCCGGATTGAACGGAATCCTGCTTCTGCTTTTTGTTTTACTGCTGTTTGTTTTATCGTGGATCCGTCTGTCAACGGATGCGCAGGACTTAAGTGAAGGCGCCCGGGAAAACGTCCGGACAGCTAAGCTGCGCGTCTTGTATCAGCAAGTAAGCCTCGTATTTCCATATGCAATAATCCTGATCTTTCTATCGATAACCGGAAGAAGGATTCTCTCACTGCAATGTGTATTCCTGTTAGCGGTGCTCCTTACAGGGATTTGGATTCGTCATATTTTTCGCCGTACAAGCGGTACGCAGTGGCTCGCAGCGATTATGTTCTCGGTTTTCTATTCACTTATTGCTTTTGGTTAAAAAAACTCGCCTTTTTACTTGCATGACGCACTTTGATTAGATATCATGGTAGCAGTGGTTGAAACGTTATGCGGTTCAGAATTTATCTTTTGCAGTATTAGAAATTTTGCACGGAAGTGCCTGTCAGGAGGACACGAAAAGATGCCTTCAACAATTAAAGATGTTGCCAGGAGGGCAGGGGTTTCCATTGCAACAGTTTCAAAGTTTATTAATGGCGGAAATGTTCTCGACGAAAACCGTTCTTCAATCGAAGAAGCTATCCATGCGCTGAACTATCAGGTTAATACAGTAGCCAGGGGAATGAAAACAAGAAGAAGTATGACGGTTGGTGTTTTAATCCCCAGCCTTGCAGATTATTTCGGCGTATCCATTCTCGCGACGATTGACAGTGAATTATTCAAACACGGCTACAGCACGATTATTTGCGACTATTCGGAGCATGATCCGGTAAGTGCAAAAACCAAATTGGAATTTCTGATGAATAAGCAGGTCGACGGTATTATTATGCAGCCGATCAATGTGAAGCTCGGTGATCTTGAGCGTGCCGAAAGACAGAAAACACCGATCGTGTTTGTCGATGTCCAGGTTGGAGACAAACTCCATGACAGCGTCGTGATTAATAATATTGATATTACAAGCCAGGTTACCCAGCATCTGATTAATTTCGGACATACAAGAATCGGTCTTATAAGCGGAGCCGCCGGCGTCCTGACTACGGATGACCGGGTTGCCGGATACCGTAAAGCACTCGATAAGGCAGGCATTCCATTCACGCCTGAACTTTTGCATCTGGTAAACATTTCGGAAGAAAGCGGTTACCATGGCATGAAGCATTTTATGAAGCTTCCCAATCCCCCTACAGCCGTATTCACAACGGGACATGACCTTACGATCGGCGCTCTTATGTATATGAATGAAAAAGGATTTAAAATTCCCGATGATATGTCTTTTGTAGGATTCGAGAATCACACAATCGCACGTATCTATAACCCGAAACTCACTATCGGTGTTCAGCCGATTAAGAAGATCGGACATACAGCTGCTGCTATGCTCATTGAACGTATGTCGGGTGAATATGAAGGCGAAGGACGTCTCATTCAGCTTAAGGCTTCCATCGATTACGGTGCATCCGTTAAAGACCTGAACAAGAAATAAAAGCATCTGTCTCGCTCCCATGTCCTCGGCCTTCGGCCTGCGTAAGGTCGCTCAACAGATGCTTTTATTTCTGGATGAGCGCCCGATGGGCGCTAAGGAAATTAATATCCAATCTCTGTGAAAGCGCCCTGCGGGTGTTAAGGTACTATATTTCCGCGGCGTCCAGCGCGAGCAAATAACATCACATACGCAACTTGGAAGCACGCGCAGCGGATGCAAACGAATCTGACCTTCACAGCGCATAAGATTCCCTAAAACACCTGGCCTCATCCGGTGACGCAATTCTATTTATAAACCACTAAAAAGTATAGTTTCCGCGGCGCGAAGCGCCTTTCAAAGATGTGATGTCGTTTGTGAGCGCGCCTTAGCCGGAGCGCAAGCCCGGCGTCCAACGCGAACAAATGACATCATATCTTGTTGACACTGTACAAGTTGCATGCTATTCTATTTCGGTGACCGCGTGCGCCGGGCTTTAAATGTCGTTTACGACTGCCTTGGAGTGTCAGCGAGACTGGAAGAACAGGAGGGAAACGAAATTATGTATGCTGTAATATTAACAGGCGGCAAGCAGTACAAAGTTGTTGTTGGCGAAGAGGTTTTCATCGAGAAGCTTGAGGGCGAATCTGGTGAGGCCGTGAAATTTGACACAGTTCTGGCCATTGGTGATGATGATGGATTGAAGGCAGGCGCTGCAGTTAAGACTGCAACCGTAGCCGGAGAAATTGTCAGACAGGGCAAGAATAAGAAGATTGTCATTTACAAGTACAAGGCTAAAAAGGGATATCGTCGTAAGAACGGACACAGACAGCCTTATACAAGAGTTCGTATCACAGCTATCAACGCTTGATAGGAAGAAGAGAACTTTAGAATGATTACTGTAGAGATACATAAGAATATATCGGGACGGATCGAATCACTTTCTGTGGCGGATCATTCCGGATATGCAGAGGCAGACAGTGACATCATCTGTGCCGGTGCTTCAACTCTTTTGTATACAGCAATAGGGGCAATACAGGATTTATGCGGGCTGGATGATTTCTACCGCATAAACGAAGGATCCGATGAGGATTCCATTCCGTTTTCGGAGATTGTAATGCCTGTTTCAGCTCTTTCCGAAGAGCAGCTCCATGATTCACAGATTATTCTCCGGACGGTCGAGATCGGCCTGAAGCAGCTTGAAGAATCAGTGAATACGGAATATGGTAATCAATTTATACGAGTAGAAGAAATAACACATGACATGTAGGAGGTGTAAGCAATGATTAAAATGAATTTACAGCTCTTCGCACATAAGAAGGGAATGGGATCGACCAAGAATGGCCGTGATTCCGCTTCCCAGCGTCTAGGTGCAAAGAAGGGTGACGGACAGTCTGTTATCGCAGGCAATATTCTCATCAGACAGCGTGGAACGAAAGTTCACCCCGGAACAAATGTAGGTAAAGGATCGGATGACACTCTTTATTCACTGATTGACGGACTTGTGAAGTATGAGCGTCTGGACAAGGATAGAAAAAAAGTAAGTGTTTATCCTGCTGTCTAACGTCTTTTAAACAGAGCGAAATAGATTTATGAAAGAGGTCCGGCCCGATGATCCGTTCATTGGCTGGGCCTCTTTTGAATGTAACACACCTCAGGTAAAGTAATAAGGAGAATAAAATGTTAGTTGATCATGCAAAAATTTACGTTAAAGGCGGCGATGGCGGTAATGGTATGGTATCTTTTCATCGCGAAAAGTATATCACCAACGGTGGACCTGACGGCGGAGACGGCGGAAAAGGCGGCGATGTGGTTTTCTATGCTACCGATGATCAGTCGACCCTGCAAAGTTTCCGGTTTAAGCGTAAATTTGTTGCAGACGACGGCGAAAAGGGACTGTTCCGCAAGATGTATGGCCGCGGCGCAGAGGATCTTCGAATTGCAGTTCCTGTCGGAACAATGATTACAAATGCAAAAACTGGACGCACGATTGCCGATCTTACGGAAGCCGGGGAAGAAGTCATTGTTGCCAAGGGCGGGAAGGGCGGACAGGGGAATTTTCATTTTTCCAACTCGGTTCGCCAGGCTCCGGGCTTTGCACGGGCAGGAATTATCGGCGATGAGCTTGAACTTATCGTTGAACTCAAACTCCTTGCGGATGTCGGGCTGATCGGATTTCCCAATGTCGGAAAATCGACGCTGCTTTCTGTTGTTTCGGCTGCAAGGCCTCAAATAGCCGATTATCATTTCACGACAATCGAGCCTAATCTGGGTGTTGTCGCTGTCGGTGATACCAGCTTTGTTATGGCGGATATCCCGGGAATTATCGAGGGTGCGGCTGACGGCGCAGGTCTTGGGCATGATTTCCTCAGGCACATTGAGAGAACAAGGCTTTTAATCCATGTAGTTGATGTTTCCGGAAGCGAAGGAAGAGATCCTATCGAAGACGTTGACAGCATCAATAATGAACTTGCCCTTTTCAATCCTCTTCTGGAAACGCGGCCCCAGATCATAGCCGCCAATAAAATGGATATGGCTGATGAGAAGCAAATTAAGGATTTCGTTACGGAAATGAACCGTAGAGGCTATGTTGTATTTCCGATTTCGGCTGCTATTGCGGACGGAACACAGGAACTTATGAATGCCGTAGCAGCAAAGCTGGTAACGCTTCCCAAGACGATTCTTCTTAAGGAAGCAAAGGAAGAGACAATATATCGATTTGAGGCAGAAGCGCTTTTCAAAGTGGATGTTTCAGATAATGTATATACGGTTACCGGTGCATGGATGAAAAATATTGTGGACTCCACCAATTTTGACGACCCGGATTCCCTGCAGTATTTTCAGCGTATTATCCGTAAGAAGGGTGTTATCGATGCCCTTAAGAAGGCAGGCGTTAAAGAGGGAGACCTTGTACGCATGTATGATCTTGAGTTTGAATATATTGAGTAATGCATAATATATTAAAATTTATTAATATTCGTAGTAATTTGTAATGAATTTTTTGTGTGGTTTGTGTATAATGAACTCATAAAAATACAGGAGGAATTGCCTATGCAAAAGTATGTTTGTGATCTTTGTGGTTATGAGTATGATCCTGAGGCTGGCGATCCGGATAACGGTATTGCACCGGGAACTTCTTTTGATGATCTTCCGGAAGATTGGACATGTCCTATTTGCGGCGCGACAAAAGATTCTTTCAGTGCGCTTTGATTTGAACCTTATGCTATCTATTTAGTTTGTCTGGTTCGTTATTTAATATCCGGATCATAAGAGAGGCAGCACTTTCCAAAAGTGCCGCCTCTTTTTTGCCGATTTCCTTCAGATTGCCTGATAGGCATTGCTCTTTTTAGAGCCGCATCGTAAAATGTATTCAGTTTCATTTGGTAAGGAGGACAACATGCCAGCATTAGCTATCAGTGAAAATATCCTTTGTGTAGGTGTTCAGCACCCGGATCGTAAAATGTTCGATTGCCTGATGCCAACCCCGTATGGTACATCCTATAATTCCTATCTCATCAGCGGTACACAGAAAACGGCGCTGATTGACACAGTGGATCCTGATTTTTTCGAGGTGTTTCTTCGCAAACTTAAAAATCTTGAGATAAAGAAAATCGACTATATCGTTCTTCTTCATACCGAGCAGGATCATTCAGGCTCTATTGTGCAGCTTCTGAAGTATTATCCCGATGCCCAGCTCGTTGCAACCAGTAATGTAATCAAGCTTATCAAGACACACCTTCATATTCCTTCCGAGCAGTTTACTGTTGTTGAGGAAGGCGAGGTACTCGACCTCGGGGAGCATTCGCTTACATTCCATAAAATACCTTTTGCGCACTGGCCGGACAACACCATGGCTTACGATAAGAAGAGCGGAATATTATTTTCAAGCGATTTGTTTGGTTCGCACTATGCTTCAGACAGGGTATTCGCGACGGATAGTCACGAGATCAAAGATGCAGCACGTGCATATTATGCCGAAATTATGATGCCGTTTTCGCCGCAGGTCAGAAAATATACGGAAATGGTGGTTTCCATGGCTCCTGCCATGATTGCATCAGCTCACGGGCCGGTATGGAATGATCCTTCCCTTATTCTCAAAAAGTATCTGAAATGGACTGGTGTCCAGGTCAATAAGACTGTTGTTATCCCTTATGTAAGCATGCATGGAAGCACTAATGTAATTATGGAAAGACTGACATGGCGTCTCGCAAGAAGAGGTGTATCCGTTCTTTGCCGCAACCTGGGAGCCGATCCGGAGAGCCTTGTCGTGCAGACCGGGCATGTGCTTAATGATCTCGTTACAGCCGCGGCGGTTGTTTTCGCCATACCGACCGTGCTGGGCGGGCCGCATCCTGCGGGCGCATACTGCGCAATGGTCGTCAATGCGCTTCGTCCGCAGACACGTTTTATAGGACTGGTCGGTTCATACGGCTGGGGTACAAAGATCGAAGAGGTATTTGTTTCCCTGACCAGCGGGTTGAAGAAGACACACAGACTGGAGACTTTATTATTTGAGGGGCTTCCGACAGAACAGGATCTTCTGAAAGTCGATGAATATGCCGACGCCCTTGCAGATAAAATACTCGCACTGGGAGAAGAACTTCTCTGATTAAGACTTAAGCGAAGTTAATATGCTCATATAAATGTCGGCGGTGGATTCTTTCCATCGCCGGCACATTTTTTGTGCACTTTCTTCATCAGGGGCAAAAAGGGACAGATCTGCGGTCGTCCGCACGCCGTCCGACAATGTGAGGCGAACCTGATAAGCACCGTTGGCGTCAGGCAGATAACTGGCAATTATACTTGCTTCTTCATGGGCGGCCTGCTTCCATTTGGGGGCGGCTAATGTAAGATAAGCCCGGACATGAGCCGGAAGTGTCGGAAGAAGCTGCTGAAGAACGAGCTCGCCTTCTGGGGTGATGTCACACAACTCGAGTGGCCGCCCCATCGCATCAACGCGCTTTTCGCCTTTCCTGGATGCTTCAATTATGAATCTGTCCCGGATCAAATCTTCTTTTGCCTGGACAAAAGAAAAGTAATCAAGATATAGCGAATCAACAGCCCAGTTCATAAGGTCCCCGGATGGGACGCTGCTTATCTGGTGGAGCATATACAAAAGAATCAATTTGCCGTTGGGAAGATCAATATCAGGCACGGTGAGGCCTCACTTTCGCAAAAAAGTATTAGTCAGATCTGTATTATATAGGATTTGGTCCCGGGATGCTATGATGTTTCTTTGGTATTCAACCCAGCGGCGAATTATTTGCACCGGCAAAACAGGCTTTCGTTCATTTGCTTTTCTTGTATCCAAAAAAAGAATTTGTGCGAATTTCCAGTGCTCTTTATATTCACACAACCCATAAGAAAATGCTATACTTACCAAAGACGCATCGCATTTGAGCCGTGCAAAGATATACATATGCGCAGGTGATTTGTTTTGGTCTGCGTAAATACAGACATTTAGGAGATTATGATGATTACACTTGATACAACCAATGTCCTTTCTTTTATTGATGAGACGCAAATTGCACAGTTGGAACCTCAGGTGAAACTCGCTCACGACATGCTTCATAAGAAGAGCGGCCCCGGCAATGCTTTTCTGGGCTGGATGGATCTGCCTGTCAATTACGACAAGGAAGAGTTTGCACGCATCCGCAAAGCGGCGGCAAAGATAAGAAAGGATTCGGATGTTCTTCTGGTTATCGGCATCGGCGGATCATATCTTGGTGCACGTGCGGCAATTGAGCTTCTCTCCCATTCCTTTGCCAACATCGTATCAAAGAAGGTCAGAAAAGCACCTCAGGTGATCTTCTGCGGCAACTCCATAAGCGCTACATTTATGGCGGATTTGTTTGACATGCTGGAAGGTAAGGATGTTTCCGTCAATATTATATCGAAGTCCGGCACGACAACGGAACCTGCCATTGCATTCCGGATTTTCCGTTCCTTTATGGAGAAAAAATACGGCAAAAAGGAAGCCAGAGGTCGTATCTATGCTACGACTGACAAAGCCAGGGGTGCCCTTAAGGGGCTTGCGGTTGAGGAAGGATATGAATCCTTCGTTGTTCCCGATGATGTCGGCGGACGTTTTTCCGTACTTACAGCATGCGGCCTCCTGCCGATTGCTGTTGCCGGCATTGATATCCGCGAAATCATGAAAGGTGCTAAGGACGCTTCCCTTGCCTATAAGAAAGTATCCGTGACAGAGAATCCCTGCTACAGGTATGCAGCCATCCGTAACTGCCTCCTGAGAAGCGGCTATTCTACGGAAATTCTGGTGAACTACGAGCCTTCATTCCATTATATGACGGAGTGGTGGAAGCAGCTTTTCGGCGAATCAGAGGGAAAAGACGGCCGCGGAATTTTTCCGGCCGGTGTTGATAATACGACGGATCTTCATTCGATGGGACAATATGTACAGGATGGCCAGCGGGTCCTGTTCGAGACCGTTGTACAGGTTGATATCGCCCGCCGTTCTTTTGAAATACCGAATGATAAGGACAATCTGGACGGATTGAATTTCCTCTCCGGCATGGATATGAACGAGGTTAACAGGAAGGCCCTGCAGGGAACCGTTCTCGCACATGTTGACGGAAAAGTACCTAATATGATTATTCATGTTCCTGAGCTCACACCTTACTGGTTAGGACAGCTTATTTTCTTCTTTGAGAAGGCATGCGGAATTTCCGGATATCTGCTGGCAGTAAATCCGTTTAACCAGCCGGGCGTGGAAGCATACAAAAAGAACATGTTTGCACTTCTCGGCAAACCCGGATATGAAAAGGAGAGAGGCATTCTTGAGAGGCGTCTCGCCGGTGAGGCAACAGAGTAACTGACTGATTTGGGTTATCATGCAGGAAGAATTACATCACCGGCACCGGTGCGCTTTATCGTCTGACAGTCCGCATTTCGGAGGAGTGTCACTCGAGTATCGGGTCCGCATGTTTTCTTTCTGCTTTTTCTTTCGAATAGGGGGCCGGGAACGTATGTCAAAAATCAAAATTTGCGGACTTCGCCGTCTGGAGGATGCCTTCATAGTTAATGAGGGACAGCCTGATTTTGCGGGATTCATATTAACGCCTTCCAAACGTCAGGTTACCATCATACAGGCTGAGGCGATTTCAAAAGCTTTGTCTCCTTCCATAGCCAGGGTCGGTGTATTTGCAAAGGAGACGCCCGGGGAGATTGCAGAGGCAGCCATCATTCTTGAGCTTGACGGTATCCAGCTGCATTTTGATACCCCCCCCGGATTTCTGGATGAATTGAAAAACCTGTTAAGCCGGTTTCGATTCAAAAGGACTCCGTTTTTGTGGCAGAGGATTCCTGTATCCGCCGCTTCTGTGCCGCGATCAGATAACAAATCAGAAACAGGATCAGAATCAGGATCAGGTACCGCATCAGGGACGGATCTTTCGGAAAGGCTTGCATCTTTTGCGGACTTATCGCTTTTTGACGGCCTGCTTCTTGATACGGTCCATGAAGGGCAGGATGGCGGGACCGGAATGACTTTTCCATGGCAGCCGGCCATGGATTTCATTAAAAATAATAGGCTGGATACTTCCCGTATTATTGTCGCAGGCGGCCTGACAGTAGAAAATGTTGCCGGTGCGATATCATTTTTCAATCCCTTCGCGGTCGATGTATCGAGCGGCGTCGAAACCAATGGATACAAGGACCGCGAAAAGGTACTCCGTTTTCTGGAAACAGCAAGAAAGGCAAAGGTTTAGTAATGAGTTTTAAGAAAGATTACACCCCGGTCAGGATAGAACAGGGAGATCTTCTCGCCGTGGAGAATCCGGCGCGATATACGGGCGGCGAGTGGGGCAGTATAGTCAAACAGGAGGTTCTTGATGAAATTCAAATGACCGGCGGGACGGATTATATCCGATTCGCATTTTGTTTTCCGGATATTTATGAGATCGGGATGAGTAATCTTGCTGTCCGTATTTTGTATAATGTACTCAACGAATGCCCCTATGTCTGGTGCGAGCGTGCCTTTTCGCCCTGGAAGGATATGGATGCACTGATGCGTGAAAAAGGAATACCGCTGTTTTCAATCGAATCAAAGACCGCATTGCGCTCTTTTGATATTCTCGGTTTCACTCTTCAGTATGAGATGTGCTATACCAACGTGCTCCAGATGCTTGATCTTTCCGGAATACCGCTTCGTTCGTGCGACCGCGGCGAGGAGGACCCCATAGTCTGTGCAGGCGGACCTGTAGTTTATAACATCGAGCCAATGACAGATTTTCTGGACCTTATCATGATCGGTGAAGGCGAGGAAATGATACTTGAGCTTATGGCTGAAATGAAGCGCTATAAGGACTCGCAGAAGACGTCCGCACCTATGACACGTGCCCAGTTTCTCGTTCGTGCGGTGCAAATCGAGGGTGTCTATGTGCCGTCTTTTTATGATGTCACATACAATGAAGACGGGACGATCCACGATATTGCTTCCAATCAGGCAGAGGCACCTCAGAAAATCAGGAAAAGGATCATTCTCGATATGGATAGTGTACCCTTTCCGACAAATACCATTGTTCCCAATACAAAAGTAATTCACGACAGGGCTTACCTGGAACTCTTTCGCGGCTGCATCCGGGGGTGCCGGTTCTGTCAGGCCGGATTTGTATACCGCCCTGTACGCGAAAGGTCAGCAAAAGTACTATGTGAACAGGGAATCGAAATTGAAAAAAACACAGGATATGATGAAATTGGAATGCTGTCCCTTTCGACCAGCGACTATACGGAACTAAATGTGCTGACTGACGATCTCCTTTCGGCATTTGAAGGTCACCACACCAGCCTGTCCCTTCCGTCCCTTCGTGTGGATTCCTTTTCACTGGAATTAACTGAAAAAGTGTCGAGTACCAGAAAATCCGGACTGACTTTTGCCCCGGAAGCCGGTACGCAGAGACTAAGGGATGTTATCAACAAAGGAATTACAGAAGAAGATATCATGTCTTCGCTTGAGCTTGCCTTTGAAGGCGGGTGGAACAGCGTCAAGCTGTACTTCATGCTGGGACTCCCGACAGAAACGCTCGAGGATGTTTCCGGAATAGCGGATCTGGTGCGCAGAATTGAAAAACTCTATTTTGAAATAGGTAAGCGGACCGGACAAAGGATGAGAAGGCTCGAGCTTACTGTCTCAACTTCGATGTTTATACCCAAGCCGTTTACCCCTTTTCAATGGGAGAAACAAAACACCAAGGAAGAATTTACGGAAAAACAGCAGATCCTCAGGGACAGGCTCAGAAGTAAAAATATCAAATATATCTGGCATGACCTGGATACGTCCGTATGGGAGGTCGTCATTGCCAGGGGCGACCGCCGGCTCGGCCCCGTCCTTCTGGATGGCTACCGTGCAGGCAATATGTTTGATGCGTGGGATGATTGTTTCGATATTGATAAATGGATGCCGATTCTGGAAAGTCACGGGCTTTCGGCCGGATTCTTTGCAACGCGGGAAAGGGAACCGCAGGAGGTATTACCCTGGGACCACATCGACTGCGGTGTGAGGAAGGATTTTCTTCTGAGGGAAAGAGAACGTGCCTATGCCGGGGTTACTACCCCGTCATGCAGGGAAAATTGCGAAGACTGCGGAGCAGCCGGTTTCGGAGGAGGTGTGTGTTATGAATCAAAGTGAACGTGAAAAAGCAATGACACTTCTTCTTCACCAGAAGGCATTTATCTGCCGGCTGCGTTTTGCACGGAAAGGCAGCTTAAGCTTTGTCGGCCATCTGGATCTTATGCGGACATTTGAACGATCGATGCGCAGGGCCGGATTGCCCCTTCTGCATTCACAAGGATATAATCCGAGGCCAATGCTTGTTTTTGCACTGCCTCTCGGTGTAGGAATTTCGACATCCGATGATTATCTGGACGTTTCTTTTACGGAAGAAACGGATCCTCAGCAGGTGATTGAAGCGCTGTCGCCTATGCTGCCGGCCGGTCTCGAAATACTGGACGGATGGCCCGTTCCGGAGACTAACGGAAGTATAATGGCTCTCGTCAGTGCGGCAAGTTACCATCTGCGGGCACCTGGAATTACTGAAGCTCTCAGAAGGCTTTTCATTCTCGATGAAGTTACAGTGGAAAAACGATCAAAAGGACAGATCCGGACGCTCAACATCCGGCCTCTCATGCTCAGGATGATCGAAGATGATCCTCTTAATGCGGATGCCTGCACGGTGCTTGTATGTGCTGGTTCTCATGAAAATGTCCGGCCCGACCTATTGCTTTCCGCCCTGACAATTTATGCGGATTATCCAAAAAACGACAGCGTCAACTGCGAAATAGAAAGAACCGGACTTTTTGCAGGTGAATATCCTGCTTTGAAACGGTTTAAGGAGATGAACTGAACATGCTTCGATTATTCGGAGAAATTAAGGAGTCGATAACGGACGGCCCGGGGCTTCGATATACGGTTTTTGCACAGGGCTGCCCGCATTATTGCACAGGATGTCATAATCCCGACAGTCACTCATTTACCGAGGGATATCTTGTGAAGGAAGATAAAGTAATCGCCGAAGTCCTCAGGAACCCGCTGCTCGACGGAGTTACCTTAAGCGGAGGTGAGCCGTTTATGCAGGCCGCCGAGCTTGCCGTCGTCGCATCTGCGGTAAAAGCAAAAGGATTGAATGTCATTGTGTTTTCAGGCTATACATATGAAGAACTTCTGGCGCTTTCAAAGGAACGTAAAGGATATACAGCACTTCTGGATAATACGGATATTCTTGTGGACGGGCGCTTTGACATCGACAGGAGATCCATGGACCTTCGATTCCGGGGCTCCGCAAACCAGCGTGCTATCGATGTTCCCGCTTCTTTAAGGTCGGGAAGTGTTGTACTATACCCGCTATGAGAAATGTATCAGGTCAATGTTGTTATTTCGATAAAAAAACGGTAAGATAAGACAAGCATATTTTTGGTTTGCGCCGGGAGTATGCCATTGATTCCAAAAGGAGGGCGCAGCATGAATACAGCAGAAGAAGATTTTGCAGGCGGCCTTTTGCGGATATTCGACAATGTACTTTTGACCGAAGAGAAAGCCCTGTCCAAGGGCTATTTTTCAGATCTGTCAATAGCGGAGCTTCATACGATTGAAGCAATCGGGCCATACGAGGCACGGGCGATGAGCGAGACTGCAAACCGGCTCGGAATTACAACAGGAACCCTGACTGTTGCTATTGACCGGCTTGTTAGAAAAGGCTACGTTGAACGCAACCGTGATACCAAGGACAGGCGCGTTGTCCGGATTCACCTCACCCGTCACGGTAAGCTCGCGTTCCGGATGCATTCCAAGTTCCATACACTTCTCGTAAAAAGAATTATGGAGCCGCTTGATTCCGAGAAACAGGAAATTTTGGCGGAAATGGTCATGAATATTGATCGGTTTATATCAGAACAGTACCGTAAATACAGTAAAGAAGCGAACTTGAAGACCACGTTGGATGACTCTAGGAGGTCAATGGAAGATGTCTGAGCATGTGCCCGAAAAACAACAGGTTGATTCTGACAAAAAAGGAGATCCTCGAGAACGTAGCCCCGAAGAAAGTGCAGGCGAGAAGAAGAAGGACCGAATATACGATGATATAATTGCCATGGTTGTGCGCATGACCACGCTTTCTCCGACTGATGTGGCTCCGGAAACGGATATTTTTTATGATCTGAGCCTGGATTCACTTCAGGTTTATGAACTTGTTGTAGATTTGGAGGATGGTTATGATATTCGTCTTCCCGATGAAGATTTAGAAAAGATCCATACCGTTCAGGATGTTGTGGATCTCGTATATAAGCTGTCCAAGTAAGAATCATGATATGCACAGCTGCTTTGAATCGAAGCTGTCCCAATAAGTAACGGGGACTTCGTGCCTTATGTTCTCAGAGGGAATATATGCATTATGTTTTTATAATGAACCCTTTTGCTGATAAAAAACGAATGTCAGTAACGGAAAAGGCTATTGTTGATTTAAAACAAAGCAAGGGCGAATGTGTCCATGTCAGGAGGACGGAATATCCGGGTCATGCCGGAGTTCTGGCGGCTGAATATGCCGATCGCTATGAAGAAGATGCTATTATCTTCGCCTGCGGCGGAGACGGCACCGTCCATGAGGTTGCCAATGCCCTTGTTTTCAGGAAAACAGTTATGGCTGTTCTTCCCATGGGTACGGGCAATGATTTTGCGCGTTCCGTGCTGTCTAAGGAACAGTATTATCAGCCGCATCTTCTGCTTTACAGGATTGATGAGTATATAATCAAGCCCGTAGACGTGATTCGTATCGACAGCTATGACACGCTTGGCAATCACCTTCCCCTGTGGAGCCGGTATAGTATCAATATTACTTCTTTCGGACTTGATACGATTGTACAGGCTACTGCCAAAACGATAATAAGCTCAGTAAAACGCGCCAAACTCATACGCAGGAATGCGTATACGATTGCCATACTTATCTGCCTGATTCGCGGCTGGAATTTCAAAATGAAGTATTCATTTGAGCTTGCTGACAATGCGGGAACAGTTGAAGGTGAATTAGCCTATTCTCTGGCAGGCATCTGCAACGGACAGTATTACGGGAACGGTTTTCATCCCGCCCCGGAGGCAAAGCTTGACGACGGTATTCTTGATGTATGCCTGATTAATGATCTTCCGCTGTACAAGGTTATTTCGATGGTCTCAAAATATAAGAAGGGGACGCATTCGCCCCACCCTGATATCCATACTTTCCGTGTTACAAAAGGCGTCATTTCTGCAACCAATGGTGATACACAGCTTGAAGGCAATTTTGACGGGGAAGATTTCTGGGGACATCAGGTACGGTTTGAAGTAATACCCGCAGCTGTTCAGTTCGCCTTTTTTTCCATCTGAAGCATCCACTGTGTAATAGCTTCTGTAAGCTGATGTGCATCCTTGCCGTAATCGGCAGGGAAGAAGGGCTTACCGTAGTGTACTACGACTTTCTTTCTTCTGTGTGCCGTATGATCCCAAGGATGCGGTTTCTTCATATGCCTTGAAAATACTGCATATCCGCCTTCAATATAAACCGGGAGAAGAGGAACATTAGCCTTTAGTGCCATATATGCGGCACCATCTTTAAGCTCGGCAACTTTGCCGTCGTGACTGCGGGTTCCCTCGGGATGGACGAGCATGACATGCCCGTTTTCAACTTCTTTTTTTGCCTTGATTAATCCGCGGACCGGGCTGCCGTAGCGGTCCACCGCGATTCCCTGGCCGACACGCATGATTAACCGGCCTATAAGGCCGTGATCTGTCTCGAGATCGGACGCAGCAAGACAGCAGAATGTCTTGAAGTGTTTTCTGGGAAGAAAATATGCAAGCCACATTCCGTCAACATATGTCTGGTGGTTTGAAGCAATAACATACGGAATAGTTTTTGGAATATTCTCTTTGCCTTCTGCGGAAAAACGCAAAAAAATCAATGTTGCGAGCATACCTACATCATAGGCGGCATTTCCAATGAACCCTCGCTTGACCGGATATTTATCGGATGCCTGTGATTCTGTATGTTTAGGTTTAATGTTATCTTCTGCTGGACTCACGATATATATCCTCCGTGAAAGTGATGAAAAATGGCATGTGAAACGATTTTTTATTTATTTGCACTATTCATGCTAGACTAGTGAAGCGAGATTGTCAAATCATCTTTCTGAAAGGTGCTTTGAATGTCAAAGCATCATCTTTTTTCGTGGACGCTTCGTCGTATACGTGATATTATCGAAAAGAGTTTGATTTTTTTATGCTTTTCGTGTAATCCATTGGTTTTCCGATTTTCAATATATTACAAATGTTCATCCGGGGAGGGTACTTATGCAGGTCGTTACGGGCAAGGGAACTCGTGAAGCGGTTCATTATGAAAATCTTCGTGATCTGGTACTGGATACAAGGTCCAGATACGCTGCCAGGGATGCCTTTATATACCGGAAAAAGCCCAACATTGCTGAGATTCACAAGACGTTCAAGGATTTTGCCGACGATGTGGAATACATAGGAACCGCTCTTATGGAGCTCGGCCTTTCCGGTGAACACATTTCCGTGGTCGGAGAAAATGCCTATGAATGGGTGGTCTCCTACTCTGCTGTTGTCGGAGGTGTCGGCGTCGGTGTCCCGCTTGACCGGCTGCTTCCCGAAGTGGAAGTCAGAAGTCTTCTGTTCCGGGGTAAAGTCCGTGCTGTTTTTTACCACCCCAAGCATCACGAAATGATGATGTCCATTGCTGCCAGACAGGAAGAGGAGAATCTGGATGTCCGGTATTTCTTCTGCATGGATCAGGAGCTCGTCAAGGGAGGACTTCCGGACGACCCCCGCTTCATCGATTTTTCGACTTTAAGGCAAATTGGACAATCCCGGATGTCAAAAGATGACAGACGGTTTCTTGACGCAGTGATCGACCCGGATGCCGTACGCATTCTTCTGTTTACATCAGGTACAACAGCTGCGAGCAAGGGAGTCATGCTCTCCAATAAGAACATTTGCTCCAATGTATACTCGATTTCCACGACCCTCCATGTTGAGCCGGGAGAACGTGCTTTTTCGATTCTTCCTCTTCATCATACGCTCGAGAATACCTGCGATTTTTTCCTTTTGTCGCGCGGATGCGTGCTGTGTTTCTCGGACGGCCTGCGTTATCTGATCAAAAATATCCAGGAGTGGCACGTCGAAATCGTGCTTTCGGTACCGCTTCTTTTTGAGAATGTCCACAGCAAAATAATGAACGGGATTGTCGAGTCAGGAAAGGGAAGATTAATAACGACAGCTGTTCCTGTTACCCGTGCCCTGAAACGAATACATGTTGATATCAGGCGCATTGTTTTTGCGGATATTCTGAGTAAACTCGGGGGGCATCTTCGACTCGTTGTTATTGGAGGAGCTGCAATCGATAAGTCGATTATCCGAGATTTCAATGATTTCGGCGTGGATTTCCTAATGGGTTACGGCCTTACGGAGACTTCACCGGTTATAAGCACAACAACACCGGAAAGAAATGTTTACGGCAGCGTCGGTGTGCCTATGAAAGGTATTCAGGCAGCCATCGATACGGAAAGTACAAAGCCGGGAGCGGTGGGTGAGATCCTCACCAGAAGTGACTGCGTCATGCACGGTTATTTTGATAACCAGGAGGCAACGGATGAGGTCCTTATGCCTGACGGCTGGCTCCGGACGGGCGATATGGGATATCTTGACCGTTACGGCTGCATTCATATAACAGGGCGTGCGAAGTCCATGATTGTGCTGACAAACGGCAAAAAGGTATTCCCGGAAGAGCTTGAATCGCTTATCAATCTTGTTCCGGGAGTCCGGGAGTCCTTTGTGTGGGGTGAGCCTACAGAAAAGGACTCAATCATCATATGTGCCAAGATTCTTATTGATCGCCAGGAGTGCGGCAAATACCTTCCGGTTCCGGAGAAGACACCGGGTGATAATTCACTGAACGCATATTTCCATGGTCACTTAAAACTGATCAATCATGAGATGCCGTCCTATAAATCGGTTCGCTATTTTGTATTTTCCGAGGGTGAGATGGTGAAAACCACTACACTCAAAATCAAACGCCAGCAGGAACTTACAGCAAACCACGAGATGCTCGCAAAAGCGGGTGCCACGATGAAATCTGCAAACGGACAAAATCTGGACACCCTCTGAGGAGGTGCTTTCTTTGGGACTTCGAATTTTGCATGGAGAACATGCCGGCGACCTCTTGGACGCATGCCTTGAAGAAATCTGTACCGAGGCAATCCACTGGCCGCAGAAACGTGCCTTTTTGATTGTACCGGAGCAGACGAAGGCGGATATGGAACGGCGGTACCTTGCTGTCAGAAAGCGGGTTGATGCGCGCGAGGGTAAATCCCCGGCCGCCTCATCGAATGCGCTCATGCTCGTTGATGTGGTAAGCTTTCACCGGTTTGCCCACAGGATCCTCTCCGAGGTCGGAAGGTATCCTCAGAATTTTCTTGATGAGTCTTCAAAATCAATGCTGATCCATCAGATTTTAAATGACGGGAAAGAAGACTTCAAAGTCCTTTCCGCCCTTTGTGACCGGATGGGATTCGTTCCGGATATAGAAAATGTATTGGGGGATTTTTCACGGTATCATGTTACTCCCGAGAAACTTCATTCGATTCCTGCGGCTTCCGTGGATCCCCAGTTCTCGGATAAGATGGCGGATTTTGCGCTCCTGATGGAACGCCTGTCCGCGCGCCAGGCTGAATTGGGATATTCGGATCAGGGTGAAGAAATGAAGCGGCTTGCAGACACGCTCCAGGAACTTTTTCTGTGTACCGGGATTCCAATACCCTGGCCGCTGTCGCGCCTTTCGTATATGCGGGATACGTCTGTCTGGATCATGGGTTTTGCACAGACCCGGGATTTTACTCCTCAGGAATGGGATGTTCTGGACCTGATCTACAGGCTCTGTGAAAAACTGACCATCTCAGTCTGCGCCGACCGTGTTCCTGCAGCGCAAAGCGAGGTTTCCGGCGGATCCGGTGTGTTTTATTTTGGGAGACAGACAATATTCCATCTTCTGGAACGCTTCCCGAAGAGGATTCTTTGTGAAATTACCAAGTCAGATACCAGAGAACCTGCACTGTCCCATCT
Organism: Eubacteriales bacterium; assembly: GCA_037143795.1. GTDB lineage: Bacteria > Bacillota > Clostridia > Saccharofermentanales > Saccharofermentanaceae > Firm-13. Next base: position 49,590 of record JBAWXZ010000018.1, read on the forward strand.
GGCGTGTGCATATGCCGCACGCTGCCGGGATACGTATGAAGACAAAACGACGGCAGTCCGCCGCGTCTTTACGAAAAACAGTATGGATGAACTTCACTTTGTTGCAGGGGAAATAAAGAAGTTGGTTCTTACTGAGGGCTTCCGGTATAACGACATCAGTGTAGTTCTTTGCGATCGTGCCGGGTATGAATCCAATCTGCATGCCGTGTTTCGCGAATATGGCCTTGATCCGTTCCTGGACAAGAGAAGACCTTTGTCCGGTACGGTTCTTGTACGCTTTATACTTTCCCTTCTCGATTTAGGCACCGAAGGCTGGACTTTCCGTCCTCTTATGACGTGCTTGAAATCCGGCATGTGCCATATTCCGGCTGACGATGTTGACCGCCTTGAGAACTACTGCCTGGAACATGGCTTATTCAGAGGATACCGGATTTTTTCAAAAGAATTATATGCAGGCGATAAATATCCCGACGGACCATATGTATGGGAAATCGTCGAACGTGTTCTGTACCCGATCCGTGATTTTGTGCGGACTATCAGCCGGGAGAAATCCTGCGGCGCAAAAGCTACGGCTCTTCTGACTTTCCTGAACACCTACGGGGGCACGGCGGAAGGATTCCTTCCCGGAGTAGCTGGACAGATTGAGGCGTTATCCGGAGAATGGACGGATGCCAGGGATCAGGAAGCGGCCCTTGCCCTAGTGGCATCCTTCAATGAACTGGTTAAGCTTCTAAAAAAATTTGAAGGCCCGATCGGTGAGATGAACCTTTCACTGCTCAACTTCAAAAGCATGCTTTCCGCCGGGATGGATGCAACTCTATCCGGTGCGATTCCTTCCTATGTCGATCAGCTTCAGATATCGGACACCAGAAGAGGCTACCAGCGGTCCTGCAGGGTATTGTTTCTTGTCGGCGCCAAAAGCGATAACTTCCCGTATAAAACTATCAAGGAAGGATTTCTTCGCGGGTTTGAACGGGATCTGCTGTCCAGGACACTGGGTATCTCGTTTCCAAGCCGTGCAAAAGATCAGATATATGTAGATACTTTTACTGCATATGCCCTGTTGTCGTGTCCGGTACAGCGGCTGTACCTGTCCTGCCCGAGTGCCGTGAACCCTTCTTCCGTTTTTACGATGATACCTGATGTGCTCCCCGGTGCACTGACAATCGATCAGCCGGATAAAAGCGGGCATGATCCCAGGCTGTTTTCCAAAACAGCCCTTCAGAGATTTGTCTGGTCCGGATTGTCCGAATCCTGCGGTGACAATAGTCCGGAGAACCTTCTGGCACAAAAGCTGGTTCAAAGATTCCCGGAATTATCCCTTCCATCCCTGCAGCAGATAAACTCGTTTGATGTAAGGCTGGATCCCGGAAAATTAGACCGGCGCTATGATGCTGTCGTAAAAATGAGTGTTTCCCAGATCGAGAGTTATGCGGCCTGTCCGTTCAAGCATTTCAGCCAATATGTCCTGGGCCTTCAGGAAAGACGAATCTTTGAGGTCGCGGTCAATGATGTCGGATCTTTCCTGCATCGGATGTTCGAGCTTTCGCTCCTCGAATACCATACACAGGCCGCTGCTGCCGGAAGTCCTGCTGAAAAAGCAGAGGTGTATCAGAAATTCCTGAAGGAAGATTACCGGCAGTGGGCTGTGAAACTCTTTGAACAGGTTTCCCGGGAAAACACGACTCCGATTTCCCAGGATCCGGGGTATCTCGGGAATGCGGGCAACAAAATTATCCGGGTTGCAGAGCACTCGCTGCGGGCCATTTTCAGGGATATATCCCCGGGAGGTTTTGAACCGGAAAAAATAGAGTGGTCGTTTGGCGCCGATCAGGCAGCGCAGCTGGCACTGCACCTTCCGTCAGGGCGTACGGTTCAATTCAGGGGCGTCATCGACCGTGTGGATCTTGATCACACAAACAGGACCTTCCGGATTATTGATTATAAGAGCGGCAACAAAAAAATAGACTATAACCTGCTGTTCGGCGGCCTTTCGCTGCAGCTGCCTGCCTATGCTTATGCGTATGAGAAGGAAAATACTGGCTGGAATCCTGCGGATGCAGGGTATTTCTATCTGACGGCTCCGATGCTGCCGATAACGGATCTTCGGGGAAAACCTGCGGATGGGGTTTTGGAAAGCCGTATTGATAAGGAATACTCCCTTCGAAGCGTAAAGCTTGATAACAGTGAACTTAAGCTTTCCGGAGAATATGCCATCCGCAAAATGTTCGACCACTGCCAGTCGCTTTTTTCCGGTGATTTTGCCGTGTCGCCGCGCGTGACAGCTGCCAAAAATGCAAAACCCGCCTGTGAATACTGTGAATTTTCACCTGTCTGCGGCATTGATCCTTCGCGGCCGCCCTGTCTGATTCTGCCTCCCATACCCGCGGCTGTTAAGGAAGACGGCAAAAAAGCGGCGGCGAAGGATGCATATATGGAGGGAGTCCGCGGATTTCTGACCAGGAAGGGAGGGGAGCCTGTATGAGTATCGAACTGACAAAGCAGCAGAGGGAAGTCGTTGACGCCGCTCCCGGAAATCTCCTGATAAGTGCCGCGGCCGGGTCAGGAAAGACCAGTGTCATGACGGCCCGGATAACTACCCGCATATTATCCGGTGACCTCGATGTCAGAAACATATTGGTTATGACATTTACAAATGCCGCTGCGTCGAATATGCGCGAAAAAATTGAAAAGGAACTTGTATCCATTGCGGATATGACAAAAGACCCGGCAGTGAGAAGAAGAGTCCTTGAGCAGATATCGTATCTTCCGCTGTCGCATATTTCCACCATCCATTCTTTCTGTCTGGATGTGATCAGCAATTTTGGATATGATGCCCGGACGGACGACGGAGAAATCATCATTGAGCCCGGTTACTCAGTCCTCGATGCGTCAAGGATGTCCCTGATGTTTTTCGAGGCAATTGATGAAGTGTTTTCTGCATTGTATGAACAGTCGTATGAGCTTTCATTCGGGAATGCCGAAGGAAGCGTTATTGTAAAGAACGGGAAAATCCCGTCGGAGAGAATTAAGGACAGCAGCAGTATTGCACCGTTTTCCATACTGTGTGAGGATCTGACGCGGGAACAGTGGGGAATCGATTTTGACCGCATGGTTGCATCCCTTGGGAGTCCGAGAAGTGATGAACCGGTCAGGGACCTGATCAGGGAATTCCATTCATACCTGCGAAGCCTGCCTTTCTACGAAGACTGGATCAGGGATAAGCTTCTGGAGATGAAGGCTGCCACGGTTTCATTTGAATCAACCAAGAATGCACGTACACTTATGTCGGATTTTTTTACAGCACTTGAACTGGCCATGCCCAATCTTCCTGTTTTGCGTGAAATACTCCCTGACATTACTTTTGTTAAAACGAAAAAAACAAATGACGAGTATAAGTCATTCTTCGGGGAACTTATGGCTTTCTTTGAAAAGCTTTTCCTTGCTTATGGGAAAGGTGAGCTGACATGGGACACCTGTGTTCAGTTTGCGGGTCTCGTTCCGGAGGGCAGGTTCCCGTCGCAGTCAAAGAACGCCGATCCGCTTACGGCACAGTTTTTTGATCTCCTGGCTCCCCTTCAGGAAGTGCTGTTTTCCTTTACGGGGAAATGCAGGGCGTCTGTAATGGACCTGTTCAGGACGCCTGCGAGGAACCTCTTTGCCAGGACAATCGAAGAACTGCAGGAAGAACTTGCCTATATGTTCCCTGTCGCAGCACGCCTGTACGAGGTACTCCTTTTAGTCGATGACCGGTATGCAAAAAAGAAGCGATCTGAAAATGCAATTGACTTCTCGGATTATGAGCATCTGGCGCTTCTGCTTCTGTCCAAACCGGATGCCGGAAAATATTACTCGGAATTGTTTTCGGAAATATATATCGATGAATATCAGGATAACAGCAAAATTCAGGATGCGATCGTATCCTGTTTCTCGAAAGACAATTGTTTTGTTGTCGGGGATGTAAAACAAAGTATTTACCGGTTCCGGCACGCCCGGCCGGAGATGTTTATGGACCGGATGAGACGATACCGTGAGACAGAAGAAGGGACGCTTCTGGAGCTTAACAGCAATTTCCGGAGCCGCCCCGGGATACTTGCGCTCGTCAATGACATTTTCTCCCAGATACTCTCCGAAGAATCCGGTGAAATAGAATACAACGAGGCTCATCGACTGTATCCGAAGCGTGGGGCCGACCTGGAAAATACCGTTACCGTTCCTGCGGAATTAATCCTTATCGAGTCTGCGCCGCCTTCACTGCAGGAAACAATACCGGTATCCGATGACGCGGGGGAGGCGCTGCCACAGGAGAATGAGGGTGATTTGGACCCGGATGACGGTATTGAGGATCTGGCTGACCTTGTCAAAACCCAAAAAGAGGCAATGGCAGTTGTTCTTAAGATCCGTGAACTTGTGCTGGCTCAAAAGGCGGCATACGGTGATTTTGCCGTATTAACAAGGACAAACAGGGAAGCATCTATCATACGTGACAGTCTTGTGCTATCCGGAATACCGTCGGAGGGGCCTTCGGAGGAGGCGTTTTTATCCAATCGGGAACTTCTTCTGATGGAGAATCTTATGCGGCTTCTGGATAATTTCCGGCAGGACATTCCGCTTGCGGCGATTATGCGCGCTTCTTTGCCGGAAGCCGGATTTCCCGCCCAGGATATACTTGATATTTATCTCTTTGCACGGGAAACGGAGCTGCAGTCTGACTTTTTTCACGAAAAAGTTCTGTATTACCGTGAGAAAGGGTCGGATATTCCGTTAAGGGAAAAGGTGGGGAAATTCTGTGACTGGATCGATTCCCTTCGGAGCCGGTCCATGTATCTGCGTGTCTCGGAATTAATTGAACAAATCTATGTGGAGACCGGATATCTCGAGCAGGTGATGAGTCTGCCGGATGGAAGCCGCCGTGTTCTTGCCCTGGAAACTTTCCGTGACTGGGCGAACAAATTCGAACAGGGAAGAAACAACGGACTTTACAGGTTTGTAAAATATATTGAAGACATTAGAAATCAGAAGCAGAGCCCGGAAGATTTTGAGATTGCGGCATCCGAGAGGGATGTCGTGCACTGCATGAGCATTCACAAGAGCAAAGGACTCGAATTTAAGTACGTCTTTTTGACTGGAATACACAGCAGCCTGTCAGGCGGACACTCAAAAAGACACGTCCTTATGTCGGAAAAGCTCGGGATCGGAATAGATTACATCAGGCCTGATCAAGGTTACTGGTATCCGACGCATCAGAAACTCGCTTTGGAGACGGAAGATCAGCGCGCAGAACTCGCAGAGTATATGCGGGTATTCTATGTCGCGATGACCCGCGCAGAGGAACGGCTTTTCCTTATCGGCTGTATATCAAGAAACAAGGACGGAAGCCTTGGGCGAAGTTCGGTGCTGTTGCGTTACGTACATCAGGAAAAACAGGAAAAACTCCCTTCCTGGCTTATTTATAAAGCTAAATCATATCTTGATTTCTGTATTCTGGGACTTGCCAGAAACATGAATCTTCCCATGCATCTTCTTCTTTCGGAAGGTGAAGGATTCCCGCCTGAACAAGCCGTTCCGAATGCAGTTGCAAAGGAACGGACGGACACGGTAAGCCTTTCCCTTGTTGAAGACAGGCAGGTTATGAAATCTTACATCACCTCCGGCATGGGGGATGCTGAGCCGGACAGTAAAGCAAACCGGGCACCTGCAGATCAGGAACCTCTTTTGCCGCTTGCAGAAGAGGACGCAGCACTATTCGAGAAACAGATTTCCGGAATCTATCCTTACGAGGCAATGACTGTCCTTCCGGCAAAGATAACTGTCAGCGAAATCAAAAGGCAGGTCGGAGATTATTCAGCAGCAGAGGAGGAAGGGGAAGTGGGTGCTGTTCTTCTTCCCGCCGTTGCCTCTGCAAGACGCCCGGTTAACCTGGTACCCCAGTCGATTGAAGGACTGACTGAACGGAAAAAATCTAAAATGTCCCCCGCCGAAAAAGGAACATTCCTTCACAGTGTCTTCCAGTTCCTTGATTTCCCGTCGATAACGGCTGTGCCGGATTCAGACAGGATTGCAGGAGCCATGGAGGATCTGGTGTCACATAAAATGATACGCGCTGATATGCTGGAAGAACTCAAAGATTTTTATCCTGCCATCGACATCTTTGTATCTTCATCACTGTGTGCCCGCCTGGTGTCCGCAGAAAAGCAAAAGGGCAGGGGCCCGTTCCGTGAAATTCCGTTTTCCATAACGATGCCCGTTAGCAGGACGGACGTATCCCTTGTACAGGGAATGATTGACTGCTGGTTTATCGAAGACGGAAGCGCGGTACTTATTGACTATAAATCCGATACGATTAAAGGTACGCAGGCAGATAAAGCCCGCGTGCTGTGTGAACGATATGCCGTGCAGCTTGATTATTATGCAAAAGCGATTGAAGCGGCCAGCGGACTCAAAGTAAAAGAGAGAATCATATGGCTGATTCCGGACGGGCTTTCTTTTTCGATCGAAGCTCCCTGAAAAATTCAGTGAGTTCCGTGCGGCATGGTTGTTCGAGAATTCCGCCGGTATATTCAACATGATGGTTGTGATCCAGATCGAAAAGGTGATTTTTGGAAACAACGGCTCCGGCTTTGGGGTCTGATGCTCCGAAATAGACATGCCGCATGCGCGCCTGGATGATGGCGCCCGAGCACATATAGCAGGGTTCAAGCGTAACATACAGATCGCAGTCTTCAAGACGCCATGAACCAAGCTTCCGGCACGCTTTCCGGATTGCGGCCATTTCCGCATGAAGTGTGACATCCTGCCGGGACTGCCGGAGATTATAACCGTGCGCGATAATTTTGCCGTCGTGTACGATGACACAGCCGACGGGGGACTCTTCCGCCTGGCGAGCCTTCTTTGCCTGTAACAATGCGGATTTCATATATTTTTCATGCATTTGCGATTCATTCATACATAAACTATAGCATGAAAACGGTTTTTTGCACGATCTTCATTTTTCTATTTGCGCTAACGGTTATGAACGCTTATAATTAGCCTGCCGTAGTTGTGGACAGATACTTTTTCGCGCCTTCGGATTTTTTATAAAGGATGGATCAAAAATGGCATCAAAACAGGGGATTTGTAAGAACTGCGGTTCGCTTATTATGTTGAATGACAGGGAAGAGCTTTGTGAATGTCTTTTCTGCGATTGTGTTTTTCCAAGTGCAGAGGCAATAGAGATTGCTAAGAATCCGGGAGCATATACATTTCCCCATGAAAAAATGGAAAAGCATGAGGGTGTTAAGAAATATAACGTGACTCCGGTGTATCCGGATCCGATTCCTGCAGCCGTTAAACGCGCAGAGGCCACAGCTCCGCTCAAAGTTGAGAAGAACCCGTACGAGGTTTCCCCGGATGACATTAAAGCACCGAGAAAGACTCTGTGGACGATTGTTGGGATTACACTTGCAATTATCGTGATTGTGGTCGGGATTACTTTTCCTTTATATCGTGACAGAATGGACCATCGCAACGCTATTTCCTCATCCATTTCGGATGTTTTCAGTGAGTTTACCGTCGATACAACAAAGGCGGACGGCTATTATTCAGGCTTTTCACTCGTAGGACAGACCAACGGCGATCTTGCGGTCACCACCAAAGATGCGGTGACCAACAATGATGTGCTTCTCACTTTTGAGAAATATGCTGATTTACGGGCAGAGAAATATGGAATTAAACAGAGTGATTTTTCCGGTTATTACGGTGATGTCACACTGACGGTTTATGCCGCAAACGGAATTTATAATCTGGATGTCGGTGCAAAAGGTGACTTGACGGCAGATCACGTCACAAAGAAATCATAGGCTGCTTAAGCGCAGGGTCGGATAACACCCTGCAGGCGGATTCCTTTTAGGGGGACTCTGCGTGATTCAGGCAGTAAAGAGGCTAATGAGGAGGAATTCCATGGCAAATGATTATCGTTCTATTCTTCAGGAAATCGAAAGTATTGCGCGAGGCAATAATAACAGGATTACATATAAGGACGTCATGTCCATTATCGAGTCCAATGATGTGGAGCCCGAGATTGCGGAGAAGATTTTTGATTCGCTTGAGGCTAAGAGCATTGAGATTCTCCCTGAGACCAATGTTGAGGAGGAGAGCCTCAACGAAGTTGACCTGAATGCCGGATTCGGCGAAGGCGTAGGCCTTGATGATCCGGTCCGCATGTATTTGAAGGAAATCGGTAAAGTACCGCTGCTCAACGCGGAGCAGGAGCAGGATCTTGCACAGCGGATGCTGGTAGGGGATCAGGACGCAAAGGATATGCTGATTGAAGCCAACCTGCGACTGGTTGTCTCAATTGCCAAACGCTATCTGGGCCGCGGCATGCAGTTCCTTGATCTGATTCAGGAAGGTAACCTGGGCCTTATAAAGGCTGTTGATAAATTTGATTACTCAAAGGGCTTTAAGTTCAGCACGTATGCTACCTGGTGGATTCGCCAGGCCATTACACGCGCTATTGCCGATCAGGCAAGAACGATCCGGATTCCCGTACATATGGTTGAGACAATCAACCGTCTGGTCCGTGTACAGCGCTCCCTTATTCAGGAACTCGGACGCGAACCGGAAGTGGAAGAAATTGCTAAAGAGATGGGTATGCCCGTTGAGAAAGTCAGGGAGATTCAGAAGATATCCCAGGAACCTGTATCCCTCGAAAAACCTATCGGTGAAGAGGAAGACAGTCATCTTGGCGACTTCATTCCTGATGACGATGCATTATCACCTGCTGACCAGGTTGCCTATACTCTCCTGAAGGAACAGCTTCTCGAAGCAATGAGCGGCCTTACACCCAGGGAAGAAAAAGTTCTCAGACTGCGGTTCGGACTTGATGACGGCAGACAGCGTACTCTTGAAGAGGTTGGACGTGAGTTCAACGTCACACGTGAACGTATCCGTCAAATTGAGGCAAAAGCCTTGAGAAAGCTCAGACACCCCAGCCGCAGCAAGAAGCTTAAGGATTATATTGATTGATTTCCTTTAACAGGGATGCGCCTATTGTGAAACAGTAAAATCTGCAGGCGTAGCCTGCAGATTTTGTTGTTTATGGGATTATTTCGGGGGAGAAGATGAAGAAGCTTTCTTTTAAAAAGGGCTTGCTGCCAATAGATGGCCTGGATTTTTCCAAAGGCCGTGCGTTGTCGCAGGAACGTGTTCTCGAACAATTCACACCCAGGGAAGTAGTAATCCCCATGCATCAATCCATCGGCACGCCGGCGGTTCCGATTGTTCATGCCGGATCGCTTGTTTCAATCGGACAGATGATCGGGAAGCCTACTTCACAGATAAGTGCACCGGTGCATGCAAGTATTTCAGGAACCGTGACAGCGATTGAGACCATTCGTCTTCCCAACGGAACCGAGTGCGCTGCCGTCCGGATTCAGAATGATTTGAAGCGGCGTATGGATGACGCTGTTCAGAAAAGATCCTCCCCGGAAAACCTGTCTCCGAAAGACCTTCACCGGCTTCTGCTGTTTTCCGGTATTGTAGGAATGGGAGGCGAAGGATATCCGACGGCAGCCAAATGCCTCAGGGCCCGGAAAGCAGGCGCTGATACACTATATGTCAACGGTCTGCAGAGTGAACCGTATCTTACATGTGACATACATTTGATGCGCGAACATGCCGATCGTGTGATTCAGGGTGCCATTGCCCTTGGCAGTGTATGCAGGGTACAGAAAATTGTCTTTTGCCTTCAGGATAAATGGACGCAGGAGATTGCTACTATGCAGGGAGCAATTGATAGATTCCGGCCGGCTTATCCGGACCGCGAGATCTCGCTTCTTGTCTTTAAGGCACATTTTCCCCAGGGCTATGATAAACTCCTGATTAAAGCCATTTATCAGGTTGAACTAAATCAGCATCAGAACCCGGAAGAGACAGTAGGGGCTGTAATTTTTAATGTATCAACCTGTGCGGCTTTTTGGGAAAAAGTCGAAAAAAACCTTCCGTGCACCTCGCGGGTAGTCACGATTTCAGGCGATACAACGGCTCAGCGCAATGTTCTTGTTCCCATCGGAACATCAGTATCGGAACTTCTGGACCGTATACCGGGTATGGGCACCTGCCGCCGCATTGTAATCGGCGGGGCGCTGATGGGGGTTGCCATTACGAATCTGAATACCCCGATCCTCAAAACAACACAGGGGATTACATTGATCAGGCAGGATAATCCGCAGCAAATGTCCTGTATCCATTGCGGAGCCTGTGTAGAAGCCTGCCCGGTGGGAATACTTCCTTATTTGTGTGAACGGCTGATCAAAATATCCGATACAGATGCACTGATGCATGAGAACATTGAATCGTGTATCTCCTGCGGTGCATGCTCATATGCCTGTCCGGCCGGATTGGAATTATCAGCGCATATTTCCCGGGCAGCTCATCAAAACCGGGAAAAAAGGAGCGGTTTATGATCAGAAAATACCCCGCCCCGCATATTCATAAAGAAATGAATATCTCGCTTATCTATCCGCATGTCCTGATTGCTCTTCTGCCATGTGCAGCTGCTGCCGTGTACTATTATGGAATACGGGCAATAATGTTCCTTTTTGTCGGAATGACCGCTTATTCCCTTTTCGATTACCTTTTCAGCCAGTATGTCAGACGCGGGAAATATATCTGGGATGGGAGCGGTCTTGTCAGCGGTGCGATTTTTGCGCTCATACTTCCGCCGACGGTACCTCTTCTGTATTTGATTATAGGTGTATTTTTTGCATCAGTTGTTGTCAAACAGTGCTTTGGAGGGCTGGGCAGCAATCTTTTCAATCCTGCACTTGCAGCAAGGGCTTTCCTTTCCATTGCTTTTCCAACCATTGATGCGGCATATTCGGAACCGATTGTATCGCGGTGGTCTGTCAGTTCTCTGCTGTATGGCCCCGTCGATACCGTTAGTTCAGCGACCCCGTGGATAAGCCAGAAGGAACATGTTTTCGAACTTCTTTCAGGCAGATATCCGGGTGCAATAGGTACAACCTGTGCAGTTGCCATAATAATCGGCGGTATCTATTTAGTCAGGCACGGAATTCTTCGTGTCGAAGCGCCCTTTGCATACCTTCTTGTATTAAGCCTCGGATACTGGTTTGGCAGAGGGGAACAGGCAACGGTATTCGGAATGTTCTACTGGATTTTTACCGGCGGGATCCTGTTTGCTGCCGTTTATGCGATGGGCGACTATTCAACGACTCCGACAACAAATTACGGGCGCCTGATATTTGGGGCAGGGGCTGCAATTCTGACCCTTTTAATACGTGATTTCGGAAATCCTTCCTATGCGGTCGGTTTTGCTGTTCTCGCCATGAACATTACAGTTCCCGTTCTTGACCTGTATATACGCCCCAGAATCTACGGTATGCCAAATTGGTTTTCCGGAAGAAAGAAAGCAGATGTTATAATTTCGGAAAAGGGGGGTGAGCAGTAATGACGCGTGCAGTATTTCGGAAAATGATTGCCCGGGCTGTGACTCTTTTACTGGTAACCCTGGCTTTTCTGCTGCTGATGAATATGTTTACCAATCAGCGCCTCGAGTCAGAAAAGCAGGCTGGTCTCAGAAGTACCCTGGGTGATGTTCTTTCTGCGGACAGATACAGCCGGATTTCCATCGTTCCGTATCTTGAGAAAAACCCGTCGATTCAGGAAGCGTATAAGGCGTTTGACTCCCAGGGAAAGATTCTGGGTTATGTAATTGAAGTTAAAGATGAGACCGAAACCGGAGAAATCATTGCGAAAATGAGTTTTTCGCCGGATGGAGGGACACTTATCTCTTTGCGCGTGCTCGATAGCACAGCGCCGGAAAATAATGATGCAGAGATCAGATCCGTTGACTTTACCAGTCAGTTTGAAGGGATCCGCATGCCGGCAGCTTTAGTTGCCGATCTTCCCGAGCAGGATTTATCCACCAATGAATATCCTCCAGTCACGGGACTTACCGATGGGACTTTCAGAGAACAGCTGGATAAAGAAGACGAAGCCGGATATAAGGATTTCGTTGAAGTTGTTGTAAAAGCGGGCCGGATTGTCCAGGTGACCTGGGATGCAATACAGATGGACGGCGGCAATAATCGTGCGAAAGCATCCGTTGACGGTGAGTTTGTACTTTCCAACAATAGTGTAATCTGGGCGGAGCAGGCCTATGCAATGCAGAACAGATTGATTGAAGTCCAGGATCCCGCGAAAATAGCGATAAAGTCCGATGGAACAACCGAGGTTGTTCCGGACGTAACAGTATCGGTAAATGCATTTCTCAAGTTAGCCAACAAGTGTATAGAAGACTCGAAAAACGGTATTCCGGCACCTTCCGGCACACCTTCCGGCACACCTTCCGGCACACCTTCCGGTTCGACTCCTGCGGAAGGAAGCACTGACGGGACTTCAATCGTTCAGCCAACAACAGCAGCGACAACCGGAACCACAGCCGGAAGTGCCGCCGGCACAGCAGCAGACCCGACAAAAGAGACTACCGACAGCTATTCCGGAAGCGAGGACGGTGTTGTACAGAATAATCAGGGCGGTGCCTTGTCGGACACGATAGACGGCCTGCCTGCATCTGAAATCAAAACGAAAATCAAGGAGGTTCAGGGAGCCAGGCAGTCTTCCAGAATCGTTGTAAGTACTGTAAATCAGGCCTATATTTTCCTGAAGGAATATTTGGAAGGGGGTGGATGATTTTATGGATGCAACAGTCGGAATAACCAGACATACCTTTCTGACAATGGGAACCTACCTGTGTGTTGTCGTGTTTCATTCATCATCACTGCTATCCTCTGCTGCCGCCATTTTGAGCGTACTGGCTGTCCAGGCAGCCGCGTATCTGATATTTCCGGCCATTGCAAAGCTGGCGGATAAGAAGCTTATGACATTTGTGACCGTACTTTTCACTGCGGTCATGGGCGTACTGATATACAGGCTCTACGGAATACTTCCAATCAGCGGCATTTCAGTTTCTTTCCTGCCTTTCCAGGATCCGGTATTCCTGTTGGTTCTGGTTCCCCTTCTCATGGACCAGGCTCAGTATCCGGACAAATACCCGCTTCGGTTTGTATTAAAACAGGCGGGGCTGTTTGCCGGCATGATGCTTTTCGTGTCCTTCATCCGGGAAATACTCGGATATGGCACCCTGCCCGGAACCCGTATATTTGCAGAAGGTTTACAGCCGATGCCGCTGATGGCCCATACGGCAGGGGCAGCATTTCTGATACTCCTGCTGATGTTGTCTGTACTCTATCTATACCGTCGAATTACCGGAACACGCCAGGTGCTGTCTGTCATCGAAGATTCCGGCACATCCTCAAAGCAGCCGGTTCTGATCAGAAAACAGGAACTGGAGTACTTATATTCGGCACTCTATTGTCTGCTAATTACCGCAACTGTGATGATCAGCCTGTATTTACTTTCCGTTTTTGTCCTGCCGGCAGATATACCATTCGACATTATACTTATGACCGCGGTCGTACTGCAGGGAATGATGATGGGACTTGTGCGCCTGCTTTCCGGTCGAAACAATCCGAATATTTCCCGGATCCTACTGCTTCCATGGCTCATACCTGTGCAGACATTGGTGCTGCTCATTCCGTATTCGCAGGAATTCAGAGGATTTCTGACGGGAAAAGGAACAATCCATGGACTTGTCGGACTGCTGTTCTATCTGGCATGCTCATGGATATTTGCTGTAAGTCTTTTGCTCTTTATAAGATCTGTCATAAGAAGACTTCTATTCGGGAAGCGTCCGGAAATACTTTCCGGACTGCCGCTGTTGCTTCTGTTTACAGGCCTTGGACTGATGGTATTAGCCGGATTTGCTGCTATTCCATATAACATGATGCTGAAGTGAATAAGAAATGACTCCTTTGTCAGCCTATCATCGTCATTATTGTTGTTCATCCGGTGAAAATACGGTATAATCGTCTCCGGTCATCTTTTTTATTCCTGTTAAAACTTGCTATATGCGCTCGTAGCTCAGGGGATAGAGCGACCGCCTCCTAAGCGGTAGGCCGACGGTTCAATTCCGCCCGGGCGCACCAAACCTGAAAACCCCTGCAATCACTGGATTACAGGGGTTTTTAGTTTGCCTGAAATTGCTGGTTATTTTGGTCAAATTTGTTGATTTGTCCCCACTTTTGTCCCCACTTCAAAAATAAAAATTTTTGAAAGGCTTTCGGCAGCAGATGTTTTATCGTCATCAGTGAGACCAATATAGTATTTCAAAGTTATCTCAATTGATGTGTGACCCATAATATATTTGAGTTGATTAGGTCTTAAAACTCGAGCTGCATCGGTAGCAAAAGTATGTCTGAAATGATATAGAGTAAATTTAACAGCTGGTTTAATTAGCTCACCGTTTGTTTTTCTACCTACTTTTTTCCACTCCGCAGTATTTGCCCGAGTGCGCTTAAAGGCAGAATTTATTGCCTCAAGATTTGGCATTCCTTTGGCAGATGAAAAAAACCATTTTGTTTCTAGAGGAAGTTGTTGCTTTATCAAATCCAGGACTTCACGTAATTGCGGCGTTATAGGTATATCCCGACGAGCTGCTTTCGTCTTAAGCCCTCCAAGACCGTATTTAGTTATAGCTCGACGAATTAGAAGTACGTCTCCATGATCATCAAGCAATTTTAAGCCTGCACATTCAGATGGTCTCAATCCAGAATATCGAAGTACAAGATAGAAATAATAGTATTTCGACATTTCTGCGACGTGTAAAAACTTTGTCAAATCTTCATTCGAAATTAAATGTATTTCTGAATCATCATCCGCATCATCCATTGCAGGCAATTGTTTTGAACGTGTTATAAGCCCTGCTGTAGGACACGTTAGTAAAAGTCCTAAGGTATTTATAGACCAATTATATGGCCGTGAAATACATCCTCGTATTTTTGAAATTTCAGACTGACCAAACCCAAGGCTAGCTGCTTCGGAAACTATTTTATATACATGAAACCGCTGGATCTTGTTGATTTGCATGTTCCCAATTTCCGGTTTTACAAAAATGTTAAAAGCTCTCTGAATATTGACAACATCACTTTTACTGCAAAAAATTTTCTGATATTCAGACTGCCATTGAATAAATAGTTCGGAGAAAGTCATCTTAATTGATGACACAACTACTTTTTCAGACTCTTCACAACGATATTTGAATTGTGTGACAGATTCAAATGAATGCTGCCTAAGTTCGACACGTATACCAGCTTTATCTGTATAACGATACCGTTTTCGACCATCATTCGATTTTTTTACCGCATTTTTGGGCATAGAAACCCCATCCCTTCGTATGCAAAAATTAATGAATATTGCTCTGAAAAGCTACTGCCAATCCTAAAATTTTTATTCCTTCAAGTTCTTCATTTCTATAGATCATTGGCTTATAAGATGGATTTTCAGCCATCAGAACCAATTCATTTTGATTTTTGTATACACGTCTTAGGAAAACCTCATCGCCGATGAGGACAGCAGCAATTTCTCCATCATTTACTTGCGAATCCTCGTATATAAAGACATAGTCTCCGTCGAGAATTCGTGCATTCAGCATGCTGTCTCCCTTAATTTTTATGCAAAAGGATGCTCGAGCATCAGAACCAATATCAAAATAGTATTCATCTTTTCGTTCCGAAAAAATTAACTGGCCAGTAACAACACTATCTAACATTGGAACCTTCTTCATTTTTATATCCAATATGTTAGTAGGAAGACCCGCATCACTTTTTTCCCAATACTGATTGCTTTTTTCATTAGTTGACTTGACAATATGTTGACCATTAATAAAAGAAGTTGTTCCTGCATCCCTGCCAAAAATGTAGTCTGTGCTTACGTTAAAATATTCAGCAAGTTTCATCACTGTTTCTGTATCCGGTGTACGGAGACCTTGTTCCCAATTTCTATAAGTTCCGTGTGGAACTCCCAGAGCATCAGCCATTTGCTTTTGACTGAGTTTTGTATTGTTCCTAAGAATCTTTAGTCGTTTCTGATCTAAACTCATAAATTTTTCCTCCACGAGACTAGAATACACCATCCGGGTGTATCAATCAACAACAGCAACATCAAATTGAAGATATATTTCAAAAATGCGTTGACCTGTACACCACGGTGGTGTATCATACAAAGGAATAATGCATAAGCAAATATCTTGAGGAGGGTATATTAGTGCTTGAAAACAGAATTGGTGCGGAACGAGCGCGACTGCGCATCTCTCAATCTGAACTTGCAAAGGAACTCGGAGTATCAAACAAGAGTGTTAGTAACTGGGAAGTTGATGCTAGAAAATGTCCCCCGAAACATTTGATCAAACTTGCTGACAGGTTTACATGTACAACGGACTATTTGCTTGGAATTTCTGAAAATAAGTATCAGGAAAAGTTAGCACGAAAAAATAAAACGAGGTAATCGCTAATGAAATCAAGTAACGTAGTTCAGTCAATTAAAAAGAACATTCCACACCCTGTAAAAGATAAAATCAACTATGAAGACCTACTTGAATTGATGCATGTCCGTCATCAGACCAGAAAGTCGATTGCACGTACTTGTGGAGTTACACAGCAGGCGTATGGGAGATGGATTAAAAGTGGTCTCCTAATGCCAGGATCGGTAATATTAGAAACAGCTAGAGTACTGGGTGTTCCGTATGAGCGATTCGGCGAAATCTTTTTTTGCGTAATGGTCAGAAATAACTCTATACGATTTCGGAAGATAGGTCCTATGGATGCTATGGAAGGTGATAGAAATATTAATTATATTCCAAGTGATAGAGCGGAAAAGGTTGCAGTTAATAATGAGTAGTTGTTACAAGTGAAAATAGGAGGCTGCAAATGCCAGAAAAAAAGTATTACTACTTCAAATTGGAAAATACTTTCTTTGATCAGAAGGAAATCAAAAAATTACGGAAAATTCCGGGTGGAGATGCTTACACTGTCATTTATTTAAAAATGATTCTCTCTAGTCTTGAAACGAATGGAGTTCTCTTTTTTGAGGGGTTTGAGGATAGTTTTTCGAAGGAAGTTGCATTAGTTCTGGATGAAAACCCTGATGCCGTTGAAATAACGGTTGTATTTTTGAGGACGCATAAGCTTCTCGTCGAATGTGCTCCGGATGAGTACTCTTTAGTCAATGTACAAGAAAAAATTGATGGTTTATCAACAAGTGCAATACGAAAGAGAAGACAAAGGGAACGTGAGAAACAGCTGGAAACACCTGCAATATATGGATCGATGGGACAATGTCACGCACAAGTCACGCCGCTGTCACGCATGAGTCACGTGCATGTCACAGGAAGTCACGAAATATCAGATCAAGATCAAGAGACAGATCAAGATCGAGAAACAGATCCATCTATCAATCAAGAAGGCTTGATCGATGGATCGACTGATTACAACATCAGAGAAGAAATGGTAAAAAATCGTGGTATTCCATATGTGTATTCAACTGACAAAGAATTTATGAAAACGGCAATACACATTCTGACTGCATGGGATCAGATGATGAGTGACGAAGATGATTGGTATGGGCATGAGGAATACAAATATGCGTATATCATGCTTAACGATGCTTTGGTTGATATGTGTACCACTCAGGAGGTCCGCAAGTATGGTGACACACCTGCAGTGTCATATGCGAAGGTAATTGACAAAATTAATCAGTGCTCTGTTTTGTTCGATAGTGACACTAAAATCACAATCTGCAATTTAATACACGAAATGCTGGATGCCTTGGTAAATGCACTTGTGAAATACAAAGTGACAAAAACATTTCCATA
>JBAWXZ010000019.1:0-67067 GCA_037143795.1 Eubacteriales bacterium
CAGCAACCGGATTCTCTTTGAAAAAAGTCTGAAGATCCATCCCTCTTCACCTCACAGCAACATTTGTTTAAAAGCCCTGATATTTAATCATTATAACAAACGAATACAATGGAGGACCTAAAGAAGATTAGAAATTATGGTCGTGAAAATGCTTATGCCCGGCCCCCTGGTGACAATGATAGTACTGATCGACAAGATTGACTTCTTTAAGAAGGTCAATATCCTCGAGCAGTTTTTCGGAAGGCATATCCGCGGCAATTGTATGATTTTCATCAAAAAGAATGGCCCGGCTCGAAATCTCCGGAACAAGCTCAAGATTATGTGTTGACGTTATGATTGTTTTGCCGGATTTATTCAGATTAACCAGGAATTCCACAAGCCACCTCTGTGTTCTTGGGTCAAGGCCGCTCATCGGCTCATCAAGCACAAGAACCTCCGGATTAAGGGAAAGGACGCACGCGATCGCGACCTTGCGTTTTTCCCCGCCGCTCAGATGATAAGGCGCCCTGCTTTTGAAGTCCTGGATATCCAGCAAATTGAGGCAGTCATTCACCCTGTTATCTACTTCCGTTTCATCGAATCCCATTTGTCTGGGACCAAATGCAACTTCATCATAGACATCCGCACAGAATAGCTGCGTATCCGAATTTTGAAATACAAAGCCGATTTGTTGATGAAAGCTCTTTGCAAATTTATTGTCGGATAGTTTTTTACGGGTGATCTCCTGTGTGTTGAACCGGTAAATCCCCTGATCGGGCGATATAATGCCGTTGATTAATTTAAGAAGCGTGGATTTACCGCTCCCGTTGGGCCCCATTAATGCTACAGCTTCCCCTTTTTCGATATGCATATTAATATTTTGAAGAGCGGTAACACCCGAATACGAATAGGTGACATCTTTTACTTCAATCATCTTACGTCCTTCCAAAATATAAAAAAATCAAAAATATAGCAATATTCATCATAATATAAGCAAAGTCAACAAAAGCAAATTTGAATTGGCGGTGGACACAGTATTCACCTGTGAAACCCCTGCATTCCATTGCAGTATACATATCTTCCGACATTTCTTTTGACTCTATAAACATAGTTCCCGCGATGCCTGAAAGTGATGAATATTTGCTTTTGTTCCTGCCAACAGACCGCAGCTTCAGTGCATACAGCATATTCAGGACAAAATCCCCCAGCATCACAATATATTTTATCGTGATATCCAGCACAAGAATAAAAATATCCGGAACAAAAAATTTCTTAAGCGCACTTGTGATGGAGTTCCATCTTGTCGAACGGGAAAGTATGTTGACGGCAGTAATTGCCGCAAACACCTTGGATGTTATCATGATGCCGCTGTAGGTATTGCCTCCGACAGCCGCCGGCAGGAGAATCACAAAAGTGAATAAAGTCATTGCCATGCTCACTTTCAGGATTTTCACAATCGCCTTTGCTTCCATCAGGCTTAAGGCTGCAAGCAAATATACAATAACAACAATTACAAATGAGGTGCTTTGTGAGACGGATAACATTATCAGAAGCAAAAAAGTAAACGCAACCTTGAAAGCCGCATTTACACTATATTTCCCCGCAGCGCCTGCACCCTGGGTTTTTATCCTCGAAAGAATGCCAAGTAAAGACAGGATGCTTTTATTAATAAAAGTGTCCCTGTCCGGCTGCGCATAATAATTCTCCTCTTTAAGCAGCCACTGCGGCATATCCTGCATCTCTGCACTGCGCTTATCCAAGGCTGTTTCCTGCTTTATCTTTCTTCAAAGTACTGATGACTTTGAAGATAATAACAAGGATTGCAGCACCTGCCACCGCCGATAATATGTACCCCCCAATTTCGGGAAGTCCCTTCACGGCATAGTCCGGCAGAAGGGATACAAAGCTGAATCCGTTCTGCATTCCTTCGGGTACAAATCCAAGGGCCCTGCCCCCGGATACAACGTTCATTATTTCATCCGTTCCCCATTCCCCCCAGGCTTTTCCTGCTGCGAGAAGACCGAGAGGCGTTAAGCAAACCAGTGCCGCAAGCAAGCCAAAGACAGCTTTGGTTTTTTGTTTTGCCCCTTCATAAATGGTACCCGGCGATACCTTTTTGATAAAGGCAAAAACAGCAGCCGTAAACACAGCTTCCAAAACGCCGGCAACAAGAAGATGCGGCAGTGTCATTGCCGGAATCGACACCGACAGCGGATACGGACTATAAACCGGCTGCCCTGCCGCGGTTGTAAAGAGCAGCGGCTGGATGCCGAATTCTATTGCCGTGCACAGTGCAGCAGCATTAATTCCCAGATAGGAACCGATTGCCATCCCGATATACCCGCCCTTTTCGGAATGCACCCTGTCCTTAATGAATTTATATATATAATATCCGAGAAAAGGCAGCACAAAAGCCATATTGAAGCAGTTCGCACCAAATGCCAGAATTCCTCCGTCACCAAACATCAGTGCCTGAATCAGCAGGGCTACGGTAACAGAAATACATGCGGCAAACGGACCTATCAGAATAGCTATCAGTGTCCCTCCGACAGCATGCCCCGTTGAACCTCCCGGGAGCGGCACATTGAACATCATCAGCAGAAAAGAAAAAGCGGCGCAAATGCCAAGCATCGGCACCTTCACGTTTTCCATTTCGGCCTTAACCTTATTAACGGCAATCGTCCATACCGGGACCATTGCAGCGAACATAACCGCACATGTTGACGGGCTCAAATAATTATCGGGAATATGCATGTACGACCTCCTACTTTTTCCATAGAAAGTAATACCATATCCGATAAAAGATTATAAGCCCGTCGGGGGGATACGATTATTTCATAAACTTATCAATTGCCTGGTTTAATTCCTCAATAGCTTCCGTATCGCCTTCTTCAACTGCTTCCACGATACAGTGGCTGATATGCTGTTTTAAGATTTCCTTACCCGTATTGTTGAGCGCCGCCCGCACGGCTGCGAGCTGTACTAATACCTCACTACAGTCCCTGCCGTCCTCAACCATATGCTTAACAGACTCCAAATGTCCGATTGCCCTGGCCAGGCGGTTAGCTATGGCCTTCACCTCACTCGGTTCATGGGTATGGGCATGGTGGTGCTCATGACTATGTCCATGATTATTCCCATCGCTGTCTGCAATGCTTTCCTCTGTATACATTTTCCGGCGCCTCCCGTCCAAGTCTCTGTTTTCTCACGTCTGTTTCTGCTATTTTACCATCTTCACTCCGGAAAAGGGCATGCTTCCCTTCAATAACGGAACAGTAATGGTGCTATACTGAATATGTCGTAAATTTCTCTCTTTTCAGGCATTGAGATGCGGACAGATATGGCAAAAAGGTTGATTAAGTTAAGGAGTCATATATATGAAAACTACGGGTAAACTGATTATTCTGCTGTTAGTGACTGCAATGACAATTTCCGTATCATCCGGCTGTTCGGGCGCAACAGGGGCGCAGGGCCCTGCAGGAGTCGACGTATCAGGCGCAACCGTTGATAGCTCCGGCCATCTTGTCCTGACACTTTCCAACGGGGCAACAATTGATGCCGGCAGCGTTGTCGGTCCCCAGGGCCCGGCCGGTCCAACAAGCAGTTCAGCATCTTCTTTTGACAGTCTTGTACCGCAGGTCGAACCAAAAATTGTACGAATTGATGTTACCGTATCAGGAGGCCTTGCTTCCGGTTCAGGTACTATTATTGACAGCCGTGGCTATATCATAACAAACAACCATGTTGTCGCCGGAGAGCAGGGTATCAATGTAACGCTGATGGATGGTACGGTCCTGCCCGCAACAGTTATCGGAACGGACGCAAACAAGGATCTCGCCATTATCAAGCTCACTACAACCCGTACTGATTTCCCAACCATGCCTTTGGGTACAATGGCTGATGTATTGGTGGGAGAATCCGTTTGTGCAACAGGATTCCCTGCCGGCACAGAATTGGCGGGTCCCGCAACATTTACAGCCGGTGTTGTTTCGGCCTTGCGCACATACTCAGGAGCAGACTATATCCAGACTGATACCCCGATCAATCCGGGCAACAGCGGCGGATGCCTGTTCACGCTGAGCGGTAAAATGGTAGGCATTCCTACTGCCGGCATCACACCGGTCAACCAGGACTATGAAGATATTAATCTTGTCATACCGGTTAACCAGGTCAGCGACTTCATAGCGCTGTATGTTAAGTAGAAATCATTGCCGGTTGAGGTGAAATTTCCTTGAGCCACAATTATCAACTTTTTCCGTCTTCTGCCATGCGTTCGGCAGATTGTACGGTTTGTGTAAGCAGTCCAAGAATAGTCATTGGTCCGACTCCTCCCGGAACAGGTGTATAAGCAGCTGATTTAGACGCGGCATGAACTAGATCAATATCGCCGATATTACCTGGATTATAACCGGCATCAATCAGGACAGCGCCTTCTTTAATCCAGTCGGCCTGGATAAATGCCGGTTTGCCGATCGCAGCGACAACAATATCTGCCCGTCGGATAATGTCCGGAAGATTTCGGGTTCTGGAATGACAGATTGTCACAGTGGCGTTCTCGTTTAAGAGCAGCATTGCTACCGGTTTTCCCAATATTGGACTTCTTCCTATTACGACAACCTCTTTTCCCTCAAGTGAAATATCGTAATGCTTGAGGATTGTTAAAATTGCAAGTGGTGTCGCACTGACAAATCCTTGATTTCCCATAGCCATCGCACCAAAAGATCCCGTATTTACACCATCGACATCCTTACTGAGATAAATAGAATTGAAACACTTCTGCTCATCAATATGCTTAGGAACAGGATGCTGCAGCAAAATACCGCTTACCGATTTGTTATGGTTTAATTCATCTATTGTCTGCAGAAGTTCGTCGGTAGTTGTCTTAAAAGGCAACTCGATTTTGATTGACTCAATGCCGACGCGGGCACAGGCATTCACTTTCATTTTTACATATGTTACAGAAGACGGATCTTTCCCAACCAGAATCGTTGCCAACGCAGGCACAATACCCGTAGATTGCTTGAGCTGTGAAACTCTTACTGTCAGCTTTTCTTCCAAATCCATAGCGAGTTTCTTACCATCCAGAATCATTGCAGTACCCATACCCATCCTCCTCAAATTACTGATTCTTATCCATAACCCATTCAACCACGGGGGTTATTGTTTTTCTATTCGTAAAATCGACTGTCTTACCGTATGTCGCAATGAATCCTTTTATTTCATTATTCATCGCCGCAGGATCCCGGGAGCGTGTTGACCGTACAAGAAGAAACATCAGTAACCGGTCAAGAGGGTTCATCTTCGAATAGTTGAGACCGCCGCGCAGCAGAAACAGAGGCACCTTCCCCTTCATCCCAGGGGTAAGATTCTTCTCTTCCATTTCTCTGTGCTTCCATATTTTGATTTATAAACAACTACAGCCTTATTCATATTCCTGAACTCAACTTTCTTATTACTCTGATTTCTGATTCCAGCAACACAATTATGTGATATCACGCGCGCAAATACGATGTAAGCATTGCTGCTTTTAAAAAAATCCGTGTAAACTTCCGGCTGCTCTTAAGAAAAACAGGATGTAAAATCATTTTTCGCAATACGAAAATTCAAGTTGCCTTACATCTGACCGGAAAAGTTATTGTCACTGCCGTACCCTTACCTTCCGTGCTTTCGATTTCAATTTGTCCCTCATGAGCCTGCACTATCCAATGCACAATCGACAGCCCAAGACCGCTTCCTCCGGTTTTTCTGTCCCTTGCCTTATCTACCCGGTAAAAGCGTTCGAAGATATGTTCCTGATCCTCCTTGGGAATTCCCATTCCGGTATCAATCAGCCTGAAAACAAGCTGCTCTTTCTGCCTGGCGCAAGTCAGCTCAATCCGACCCTCTTTGGGTGTATATTTGATACTGTTGTCCAAAACAGCCCGCAGCATTTGCTTGATCAGTTTTCTATCGGCATACATCGATGTTGGATCTGCAAACTGGAAAGTAATGTTGTTTTCGGGTGCCAGCAGGCGGGTCTCCTTCTCAATTTCCCCCATCATTTCCCCCACATTAAATTCTTCTTTTTCCACAATTTGAGACCTGTTATCGCCTCTTGCCAGGAACAAAAGTCGTTCCATAATATATATCATATTGTAAGTCTCGCTCTGAATTGCATCAATTGATTCCTGCATGATTTTTTCGTCATACTTACCCCATCGGTTCAGCATTCCCACATACCCCTGTATTACAGTAAGGGGAGTCCGCAGCTCATGGGAGGCATCAGCTGTGAACCGACCTTGTTTGATAAATGAATCCTCAATTCTATCGAGCATTTCATTAAATGTTATAGATAATTGCGACAATTCATCGTCCGAAGGAGGCACTTCAATTCTGTTTGAAAGATCAGCACTTTCAATCTCGCTGACTGTCCTCATGATTTTATTGATTGGTTTGAGCATGTTTTTGCTCACCATCCATCCAATCACAAAGGATACTGCAATTCCCAAAGCGTCGGAAATTGCCATCCATTTCAAAAGTGTCTCCAGAAACCCATAGGGTACCCGCATGTTCGACGCTATCTGAACATACGCAATAATCTCTCCATCCTTTTTCACTGAAAAGTTCTTTACAAAGACCTGATCCGAAGTTTTATATATATCTGCAGAACCGGACTTCGGGATATCAGGAGTAATAAAATTATCAGAATTATTAATGATGTTTCCTGACGGATCTGCAATTTCGATGTTGATGTTTGTGTCCTGATCCGCCTCAGATATGATTACCTTGTCATAAATACTTACCTGTTCCACATTGATGCCCAGTATATTATCCGTTGTTGCCCGGGATATTTCTTCAATTCTCTGCGCAGCCTGATTATCGAGGTAGTACTTAACACCCCCGAAAACAATCGTTCCCAGGACAACCAGGACCAGGGAAAAGAGCAGTACAAAGGTACCGGCAATTTTCCATGACAGCTTTGCAGATCTCATCCATCTAAACTTCATGAACACAGCTCCCTCACGCAATATCCAACTCCACGGACTGTCTGGATCAGCTTTTCATCAAACTCATCGTCTATTTTCGCGCGGAGATAGCGGATATATACATCGACTACATTAGTATTCCCAAAAAAATCAAATCCCCAGACATGCTGCAGTATTTGATCCCTGGTCAATATAATCCCTTTGTTTTCTATCAGGAATTTCAACAGGTCATATTCTTTTTTTGTGAGGTCGCGTGTTATAAAAGCCCTGGTTACAGTATGATTTGCCGAATCAAGTTCAAGATCTGCAACACGGTATACTGTAAGATTCTGGCTGATGATTTCCCTCTTTCGCAGCGCGCTGCGTACGCGTGCAAGAAGTTCTTCTATTGCAAAGGGTTTCGTGACATAGTCATCCGCCCCTAAATCCAATCCCTTAACTTTATCGGTTACATCATCCCTTGCTGTAAGGATAATTACCGGAAGATCGTTATCCTGGCGTATTCTTCGCAGCACTTCAAATCCGCTTATTTCAGGCAGCATCACATCAAGAAGTACAAGATCGTACGTTCCGGATATCAGCATTTCAAGTCCCGTTTTTCCGTTATAGGCCGATTCAACTTCATAACCCTCGTACTTTAACTCAAGTTCCAGAATTCTGACTATTTTAGGATCATCTTCTATGATGATAATTCGTGTCGCTTTCATGTATCATCCTTTCACGCACTGCAGATCATACGCATTGCGCTGACAACTAATTATATTACCTTAATATCCAAAAGTGATTAAAAATGCATTAGAAAGATGTCCTGCCGTAAATTGCCTCAGAATTCATTCATCCTTCTAATGCTGGTCTAATGTTCGAATGCAATTATATGTGCATGGCAAAAGTTCAGTACAGTCTTAGGAGGTATTACCACAGTTTAAAAGACAAGCTCAAGAAAATTGCAGCTCATTGATCGGAAGCAGTAAACTCACTGCCGGTGTTTCTGACGAACAATAATCAGTCTTTTTTTCACAGACTAATCAATAAACGAACTTTTGTCTCCCGCCATGAAATTATTCCGGGACTGATATCCGTCAGTAGAATACAAAATGAATGCTTTCTGTCAGGTTCAAAATAATCGCTATTTGATAATCAAATCAAATCTTCAGGAGGACTATTATTATGAAAATCAAACGTATTCTTTTAGCTCTATCTTTAACATTTGTTCTCGGTATTGCACTGACGGCCTGTACACCGCCCAGCACAACAGCAGCAACGACAACAGTTCCGGCAGTAACAACAAAAGCTGTAACAGCAACAACCAAGGCTGATACGGCAGCAACTACAGCGGCTCCGGCTGCGACTACCAAGACTACTACAGCAGCAACTACAACGGCTCCGGCTGCGACCACCAAAGCTGCTGCGGCTGCAACTACAACGGCTCCGGCTGCAACCACCAAAGCTGCTGCGGCAGCAACTACCAAGGCTCCGGCTGCAACCACCAAAGCTACAACAGCAGCAGCAACAACAAAAGCCAATTAATAGGATTACACTTGCTGCCCTGGAAAAATACAAAATGTAAAAGGATGTCACCTGGGAGAATTCTTCCAGGTGACATCCTTTGCTTCATTCTTTAAAATCAATAATCTGCCGATATCAAACACAATCTGCTTTAAATATATCGCCTTACGCTATTCATATATTTTTTATACTCTTCACCAAATTGCTGCATGCACCATCTTTCTTCCGAAAGAATAATCCAATGAGCAGATATCTGAAAAACGATTAATAACCCAAACAATATCCACGATTCTGTCAGTACTGCACATCCAAGGAAAATGATAAAATAAGCAACATACATAGGGTTACGTGATATCCTGAAAACACCTTTCAAATTCATCCCGCTCATATCAGGCTTGGCATAATTGACTGTTGATATCGCATACAAAGCGATTCCCAGGCTGTACAGGGCAATTCCCGCATAAAACCATCTTGCACCAATATCGATTTTGAGAAAAAACAAATATACCAGCATAAGAATCGTCGTGATTTGATACACAAAAAATGCCGCCTTTTCCTTTCCGATTACCGGAGCGAAAAGAGCCGCCCGCTTAAGAGCGTTTTTGTTTACCAATCCCAAAAGCCCATATCTTATCAGAAAAATTGGTATGACTGCAAAAATAGCATTCATTTTTTCTCCCATTTTAACTCGCCTGATTCGTTCCACGGTTCAGGCGAGGCCTGACTCCTTTTATCTTATCATAATAGGCCCCACTGGCGAGTCAAATGACTCGACCAATGAGGCCTGATGTTGCTATCTGCAGTTTATGCAAAGAAATGTGATCGACAATATAATCGGCATTCTAAACTCAACCGGACTTGATCCGAAATATCTATTACTTGAAATTACCGAAAGTCCTCCCAAACATGATATGGCGAGCACAATTAATGATCCAAATAACAATAATAATTATAAACAATTTCGGAAACGATAATATGTGTCAGTTCTGCTTTTAATGTTTATTTTGGTGCAATAGTATCTGCACCGGTTACAGTAAATATCTGGGATTCGTCTTTTACAATTTTGTTGCCGGACAGATCGGTGATGTTGTAACCCCATGCATCTACCACATAACTGGTATCTGCCTGGTTTACCAGAGATCCGCTGTACGTAACGGTTAAAACATTGTCTGCTAAAGTGGCTGTTACTATGGTTCCCACTTTGACATTGGCATAGTTTCCGGTAGCAGGATCTATTGCATAGATGCCAAGTAAAGCCGGGGTTACAGGTGTAACAGCGCCAGTTGCCTGGTCAATTAGCTGCATTGGCTCACTGAAAGTGTAGGTGATTGTCTTGGCCGACGCATCCTGAACTGCTGTTGCTGTCGGTGCAATAGTATCTGCACCGGTTACAGTAAATATCTGGGATTTGTCTTTTACAATTTTGTTGCCGGACAGATCGGTGATGTTGTAACCCCATGCATCTACCACATAACTGGTATCTGCCTGGTTTACCAGAGATCCGCTGTACGTAACGGTTAAAACATTGTCTGCTAAAGTGGCTGTTACTATGGTTCCCACTTTGACATTGGCATAGTTTCCGGTAGCAGGATCTATTGCATAGATGCCAAGTAAAGCCGGGGTTACAGGTGTAACAGCGCCAGTTGCCTGGTCAATTAGCTGCATTGGCTCACTGAAAGTGTAGGTGATTGTCTTGGCCGACGCATCCTGAGCTGCTGTTGCTGTCGGTGCAATAATATCTGCACTGGTAATAGTAATTTCTTTCATTCCTTGTATTGAAGAACCATCTTTAGCTCTTGCCTTTACTGTTACAGTTCCAATGACTGTTGCTGTCAATAATCCTGATTCATCAATTGTTGCTGAACCGGTGCCATTTATAATCGACCATGTTATTGCCTTATTTGTTGCATTTGACGGCGATATTGCAGCACTCATAAGTAATGTAGAACCATTTACTACTGTGTCTGCATCGCCTGCACCTTTAATGTTTATATTACTTACGGGTACCGTTACAGTTACTACACATATTGCTGTCTTGCCGCCATCTTCTGTTGTTACTGTGATATCTGCAGTTCCTGCTGCTATAGGGGTTACTACACCGCCCGAAACAGTTGCTACTGCTGTATTGCTTGATGACCATGTCACATTTTTATTTGTTGCATTTGAAGATTCGATATTTGCTGATATTGTTCCTGTTGCTCCTCCTGCTGTCAACGACATTGTTGTTGGTGAAACAGAAACTGCCCTTACCGGTTCTGTTACTGTTACTGCACATGTTGCTGTCTTGCCGCCATCTTCTGTTGTTACTGTGATATTTGTAGTTCCTGCTGCTATAGGGGTTACTACACCGCCTGAAACAGTTGCTACTGCTGTATTGCTTGATGACCATGTCATATTTTTATTTGTTGCATTTGAAAATTCAATATTTGCTGATATTGTTCCTGTTGCTCCTCCTGCTGTCAACAACATTGTTGTTGGTGAAACAGAAACAGCACTTACCGGTAATGAAACTATGCGAATTTCTAGTGCTTCCATCCGCAAACTTTTTCCGGTAGTACCTGCCTGCGCACCGTCCTTGACCCATGCCATCCAGCCGGTATCCTGAACATGCACACGATATTCAACAGAATAGCCAGGCATATTTACCAGCGAAATTTTAATTGCTTCCGTACGCAGACTCCGACCGGTTGTCCCTGTGACAGCCCCATCAGAAACGGAAGGCATCCAGCCAATATCCTGAACATGTGTCTGATAAGTTATACCGGCACCCGACGGTGCATTAGACAAACTGATTCTAAAAGCTTCTGCTCTATAGGATCTGCCAACGGTTCCGGCGATTCCGGCGGATACTGTGTCCTGCCATCCGATATCCTGGACATGTGCCTGATAAGTAACTCCAACTGGACCGGACTGTGCAAAAACAACAGTCGAAGTACAAGATATTATCATTAAACATGCAAGTGCTAGAGACAATATTTTTCTTTTAATTGTTTTCATGACTTATGCTCCTTTTTTAATGAAGTTAAATTTTTTTCTTTGATTTATGTCACATACCTGCCAACTTACATAACACATACCCTCCTAAATTATGTAAGTTATTATTTGTTATGCATTATTCTTCTGGATTTCGATATTGCAAATATTTAATATCGTTTCAATACATTTATTTTACAAGTAAGAAAATTATAGAAAATTTACATTATTCACAAAATGTCATAGAAATCTTAACAAATTAGTAATTATGTCAAGATTGTCAATCAAAAATGATATGGTTTAAATTTAATAGGCATAAAAATAGAACTGATTCAAGATGCTGCTTTCGCAAATCCTGAACAAGCTCTATAAACAATTATCCCTTATGATTAATTCTATTTAATATTCGTTTTCTGTTTTGAAAAATCCTTAATAGTAAATTTTATAAATTTTCTATTTCCAAATAATTATCCCTTACATATCCAAGCGGATGTTCTATCATTATCCACAAATCATTTGCCATTTGCTCAACAGGGATTTTCATTTCGTTACCAATCCAGTATGTTACAACTGAAGCAATTCCGGAATGTGCATACATTTTATATACATCAGAATTCATTATATACATTTTATTTTTTGTTGGATGCGAATAAGTTTTAAGTTTTTCTTTAGTCAGACATGCTCCATATGCTTTCATTAAGCATCTTTGTAAAAAAACACCATCATTAATATGGTATAGCTGGGTATAGAAATTTGCGTTATTTTTTATATACTCGAAAAATACCCCCATTCCCATCTTTCCAAAATAATATTGAAATGTTGGAAAAGCATTTACCATAAAATCCTGTTCGCAAATCCATTCAGAAAGGGAATCCTGATTATAAAAATAATTATAAAAAGTTGTCCTGCTGATAGGTACTTTTTTGCAAATCATTTCCGTTGTTATTTTCACATATGATTTACTTTTTAATAATTCTATATATGTTTTTGCAATATATTCTTTATTAGTATACAACTTCCTACCTCGCTGCATAATTAAAGATAATACAACTTAGCTCTATTCCTTTTTCTCAAACCATATTTTGTTTTTTGTACAATTCTTCTATGATGACAAAAGACTGCTTAAACATCCTATTGTACAATTGGGAATATGATAATTTTTAACACTATATGTTATTTTATACGCCACTAAAAGTAAAATAGCAATTGATAATAACAAATATATATCCCCAAAAGCAAAAACAGGAACAAAGATAGTATTCAAAATGAATATATCTCAAATTTCATCACGGAATTACCGCTATATCTGCAGGAGTATTAATTATCTGGTCCGTAGGAATTATTTGTGTTCTTGTCAAATACAATCAAATCTACGATTTGGATTTTAAAATTATCACAGCAGATTAAAACCAGAGTACCTAACAGAATACCGACTTATAATACTCCTTATTATGCTTTTTCAGACATACAAGAGCTCACTTTTCTACTTATTGGAAATACGGCCTCTGCTGACATTCTATATCCGAAGATTTGTTAACCAAATCTTCCCGTAATATAATCGTTGGTCCGCTTATCCCTGGGATTTTCAAAAACCTCACCCGTAACGCCTTGTTCTATCAGACTCCCCATTAACATGAAGGCAACACGGTCCGCGACACGGCCTGCCTGCTGCACGTTATGGGGTGCAATGATAATGGTAAACTGCTCCTTAAGCTGCTTTAAGGATTCCTCAATTTTGGCCGTTGATACCGGGTCAAGTGCCGAACAAGGCCTGTCCAGAAGAATAACTTCCGGTTCAAGGGCCAGGACACGGGCGATGCACAGGCGCTGCTGCTGACCGCCGGAAAGACTTATTGCAGGAGTATTCAGCCTATCCTTGACTTCATCCCAGAGTGCCGCCATCTGCAGCGCCTTTTCTACGCCGTCAGCAAGATCTGCCCTGGACTTCTTGCCGCTCATACGCGGACCATATGCGATATTATCAAAAATGGACATCGGAAGGGGTGTCGGCACATCAAAGACCATCCCGACCTTGCGGCGCAGTTCTGTAACCATTATATCCGGGGCAAATATATTTTTGCCGTCCAGAAGTATCTCGCCCTCGACACGGGTTCCCGGAATCAAGTCGCATAGCCGGTTAAGCGTGCGGAGAAAAGTCGTTGTACCGCTGTTAGCCGGGCCAAAGACAGCCAGGATCTCGTTGCCGGGAATCTCCAGGCTGAAATCCCGGATAACCTGTTTTTTATGATAAAAGAAATTCAGATGATTAATTACTATTTTGGATTGCTGGATCATTTTCCACCTCTTATTGGCCTTTAGCTACAAATCTGTTGACTAGCATGTTTGCTACAACATTAATAATAAAAATAATAATGATTAAAAGGGAGGCTGTACCATAGGCTTTCTCCATCGATATTCCCTCACGTGCCAGTATATAGAAATGTTCTGCCATGGTCCGGGTTGGTGAGAAGATCGAATCGGGCATACGTAAGGCCGAGCCGGCTGTCAGAATTACAGCGGCTGTCTCGGCAACACACCGGCCTATACCCAAAATAACACCTACAGCAATACCACGGATCGCCGATGGGAATACTGCCTTCGTTATGGTCTGCCACTTGGTACCGCCTAACGAGTAGCTGACCTCCCGGTATTGATAGGAGACTGTACGAATGGCCTCCTCTGATGTCCGGATGATGGTTGGCAGAATCATTACAGCAAGAGTAAGCCCGCCGGACAGGATCGACCAACCCAACTTGAGGTACATGACAAAGAATATAAAACCAAAAAGTCCGTATACAATTGAAGGTATTCCTGACAGCGACTCGGCGCTGAAGCGGATAATGCGGGTAACTTTGCCCTCACGGGTGTACTCCGTCAGGTAGAACGCCGTCCCTACTCCAAATGGTGTTGCTATAATTACAGCGACTGCTGTTACCAGCAAAGTGCCGACGATGGTAGATGAAATGCCGCCGTCGCGGCCCATATTACGCGGAATCTCCGTAAGGAATTGCCAGCTGATTTCAGGAACTCCTTTTATCAGTATGAAGATGACTATAGCCAGAAGAATAACGATGACCAGAAGGGCTGACGCCCAAATCAATGTTTTAGCTATCCTCTGGGCAGTTCGTGCGCTGATTTTCATAGTAACCTCATTTTCTGCGTGTGACGTATTGGGCAAAAGCATTTAACCCCATGACTATTACTAACAGTACAATACCTGTAGCAAAAAGCGCCTGTTGATGTTCACCTGATGCGTATCCCATCTCAATACCAATATTCGTGGTCAGTGTCCTGGCAGGATCAAGAATCGACTGCGGAATGGCGACGGCATTGCCCAGGACCATGATGACAGCCATCGTCTCACCGATTGCGCGGCCGATACCGAGAATTATTGCAGCAACAATTCCCGACTTTGCTGAAGGGAGCAGTACTGAACGTATTGTCTGCCATTGTGTCAGACCCAAAGCATAGGCTCCCTCTTTATATTGGCGGGGTAACGACAGAAGGGAAACTTCTGCAATGCTGATGATTGTCGGTAAAATCATGATGGCGAGAATGATGGATCCTGCCAATATGCTCAGACCCGGTCCGCCAAGGTAATTTCGTATCGCAGGTACAACGAACAGAAGCCCCCAGAATCCATATACCACGGATGGTATGGCTGCGAGTAACTGGATGGCGGGCCTGACAAAGTTACTTAGTGCGGCGGGAGCAAACTCCGCCAGAAAAATACTGCAGCTGATCGCAACTGGAACTCCCAGGATTGCTGCTCCAAGAGTTACCGATACGGAACCTATAATCATCGGAAAAATACCATAGAATCCATGGCTGGGATCCCACACCATTCCAAAAACAAAATTAAAAAAACCGACCTTGGCAATAATAGGTACCCCTTTTACAAATATAAATATTGTAATGAGCACCAGCACCGATAATGCCGAAAGGGCAATCAGGAGAAATAGTAACCCTGATATTTTTTCCTTATTAATCTTCATTCTCACGTACCTTCTGACGGGGATATTAGTCCCTCGTTAACAAGCATTTGCTGTCCCTGGGCAGATAGCACAAAATCCAGGAATTCCTTAGCCTGTCCCGTAGGTTCGGCTTGTGCTACAAACAAAAATGGTCTGGACAGGTTATAGCTGCCATTCATTACATTTTCCCGTGTTGCTGCGATGCCGTCCAACTCCAGGGCCTTCACCGTTTTATCAACAAGACCCAATGATATGAAGCCAACAGCATTCGGGTCGTCTGCAACTAATTGCTTCACAGCTCCATTGGAGTCCTGTACGATGGCTCTCGGTGTTATGTTGGACTCGCCCATTACCAGGGTTACAAAGGCATCCCTTGTTCCTGAGCCGTCTTCACGAGTTATAACGTGTATCTTTGCTTTTTTACCGCCCAGTTGGCTCCAGTCGCTGATTTTAGCCGAATAGATATCGCTGACCTGATCCAAGGTGAGGTTTTGAACAGGATTAGCCGGATTTATTATGACTGCCAATCCGTCCCTGGCAATTTCCACATACCAGAGACTCTTCTCCGCATCTTTTAATACGCGGGAGGACATGCCAAGATCAGAGGTACCGGACTGTGCCGCCATAATACCTGCCGAAGACCCGCCGCCCTGAATATCAATCAAGGCACCCGGATGCAGAATCATATACTCTTCCGCCAGAACTTCAGCATATGGCTGTACAGATGTTGAACCGGCAACAATTATGCCTGATTTGTTCATACTTCCACAGCCGGACAGCAGACCCGCAGCAAGGATTAAACTAAATATAGCCGTATAGATTCGTCTTTCAGGTCTGCAAAACAAAAGCGCAATTTTCATATTTTTCACATTGAAACGAAGCATCAATCCGTTTGACAGTTTGATGCTTAGATTTCCTCCATTTTCCCGGTAATAACAAAAATCACACGTTCACAGATATTAGTTACCCTGTCGGCACTGCGCTCCAGATCATGGGCTACCCATATGAGGCGGGTTGCCCTGGATACGATCTGGGGGTTTTTCATCATTAATCCTAAAAGCTCGAGATAAATCTGGTCATAGAGATTATCAACTATATCATCTTCGCTGCATATTTTCCTGGCGGCTTCGGCATCCTGATTGATAAAAGCTGCCAAACTGCGGCGAAGCATATCTACGGCCTGTTCAGCCATGCGCGGAATATCAATCAAGGGCTTTACAGGAGGCTCATCCCCAATCATAATCGCTATTTTGGCTATTCCCCCGGCATAGTCCCCGATACGCTCTATCTCAGTGATTATGTTGAGCACAGCAATAATGATGCGCAGTTCATTTGCTATCGGCTGCTGAGTTACGATTAGCTGAATGCATTTTTCCTCAATTCCAAACCGCAGATTATTGATCTTCTCGTCGCCCTCAACAATCTGTTCCGCCAGTTTCAAATCACGATTCTTCAGAGCATCAATCGAAAGGAGAATAGCCTCACTCACCAGCTCTCCCATAACAAGAACGTCATCCTGAATTTCCCTGAGTTTCTTGTGATACATGCTTCTTATTTCCATTAAAAACACCCCCCTTTATTATTATCCGAACCGGCCCGAAATATAGTCCTCGGTACGTTTGTCCTTAGGATTGGAAAAGATCTGGTCGGTTGGAGCATATTCGACCAACACTCCCGCCTTATCCTGTTCCATCATCAAAAAGGCAGCCATATCAGATACACGTGCTGCCTGCTCCATGTTATGAGTAACAATAACGATTGTATATTTGCGGATCAGATCCCGCATTAATTCTTCGATTTTCAGAGTGGATTCCGGATCCAGCGCACTGCACGATTCATCCATTAATATGACTTCGGGTTCCACAGCCAGGGCACGGGCAATACACAGCAGCTGCTGCTCACCCGCAGAGAGCTCCAATGCAGATTGTTTTAAATTATCCTTAACTTCATCCCAAAGAGTTACCTCGCGCAAACACCGTTCCACAATCACGGCCAGGTCTGCCTCGCGTTTGATTCCATGATGTCTTGGACCGATGGCAATATTATCATATATGTTCATCGGAAAAGGATTAGGCTTCTGAAAAACCATGCCCACATTTTTTCTAAGCTTAACAACATCAACGTCATTGCCATATATTGATGTGCCGTTCAGCAGCACACTGCCTTCAACCCTAACCGAAGGTATCAGGTCATTCATCCGGTTAAAGAGACGAAGAAGTGTAGATTTACCGCAGCCTGACGGGCCGATAATGGCCGTTACAGCACATTCACGGATATCCAGGGTAATATTCCTCAACGCCTGAAATTTGTCATAGTAAAGGTTAACGGCATCCGTTGCAATTATGATTCTCTGCGGCGTTTGCAATGTTACATCATCCATTTAACACTCCCATAATTGTCTCCTGAATAAAATGTTAATAACAAGATATTTAATTCTATTATGGTATGGTCATCAGCAAGGGTGAGTAATTTCAAAATTATTCTCTGAATATTATATGCGAAATTATGTATTGTCGCAAATGGGTCCGTATTAAAATTTCGGATTGATTGAAATGACACAATAATCGTGTGGAATATAAAAAATGCACTGTCTCTCATACCATAAGGTATGGGAGGAAGCGCAAAATCAAGATATATGGATACTCATCATCTTCGAAGACATTGAGGTTACCGGGGATACAGAGAGTGATCAGCAAAATACCTGCGGCAGAATTTCGACCTTCATCACCTTGACGCTGTCGAATTGGTCCTCTCAACCGGCAAATCCTTAACCACTAAGGAGATCATCCCTTTGTTTCAAAAAGGAAATTAAGCCAGCCAAAGAAAACTTCCTGCTATTTTCTGAGGGCACGTGTCCAGAGCGGTTTTCTTCGCTCTTTCCGGTTTTCCCGGAAATCATGCATCCTTTGAAAGAAGCGCTTTATATTCATACTGCTCACCTTCTTTATATATATCGTAGCAGGCGGCAGAAGGGTTAAAAAGCACAAAATAGTAAGCCTTTCGTTCAGTTTTGGTTAGAATAAAATTATGTTTAATATTGTTAATTGCTTCAGCTTGCAAAGAACTGGCGCTGCGACACATGCTGCTCCTTCAACGATGACTGTATCTATTCAATCTATTTTTTGACACAAAAAGACTGTTGACCGGACACGCCAACTTAGTTGCTGTTATACGAGGGAATAGAAAATGACGGTATCGATGCAGGTATCGTTAACGATGTCGGTATTGTCATCGTGGTGTCTGTGATTGATGGCACTGTATAGGATGTGTCTGTGAATGACGGCACTGTAAAAGATGGAATCGTAAATAGCGGCGCTGCCGTAGTTTCACCCGGTGTCAGCAGCGGAATTTCTGCTGTTGTCGATGCCGGTATTGTTGTCTGTGCTGCCGTAGTCTTTGCTGCCGGTTTTGTAGCTCCCAGGACCGAAGGCGAAGAAGCCGTCGTACTCTGGGCGGCAGAGATGTCAGAACTCACGTCGGTTGCCGGGGCAGTTGAACCGGTCTGTGTACTGACTGTTGTTTCACTTGGTTCCGTGACGTCTGCGGCAGAGGTATTACTGCTGCCGATTGCAGCCGGTTGGTCCTTAAATGCAGGTGACCTGCCGGTAAAGTAAAGAACTCCGAAAATTACACTCACGGCGAAAAGGAGACAGGCTCCGGCAATAAGGATTTTCTCCAATGATGTGCGCCCGGAACGGTTATGGAAAGAAGTATGTTTCTGATGCCGAATCGGTTTTCTGCAGGTATTACTTTTCATTTTGTTTACCTCCAAAACAATCAAAACAAAAACGCAATTAACGCTGTTTAACAACCAAACATCTGATAACTATAAAATAGTCTCTTGGAGGGAAAATATCAACAATTATTTATGTTTATTGTGATCTCCGGACAAAATTTTGTATTTCCGGGAACCCCTGTTGGTTCGCGGTTCTGCAAAGGGCTCATAGTCAATTTGGCTGCCCCTAAAGATTTCTGATATAATATTTATAAGTTCCTACAAATAGTTTGTCCGTCATTTCCAACACTTTATAAGGAGGTGCAGCATATGCAGATATCCGCCAGAAACCAGTTAAAAGGTATTATAAAAGAAATCACTCAGGGTCCCGTATCAACAGAAGTTGTTCTGGATGTAATGGGAACAGAAATTGTTGCAAGCATCACCACCGGTTCCGCAAAATCATTGGATTTAAAAATTGGTGACGAAGCATATGCGATCATTAAGGCTTCTTCCGTCATGGTTGGAAAGTAAAACAATACTTTCCATTATTTGCTGTGTAAAAAACATCAAAACACCTTTTGCAGTTTACAAACTGCGGAGGTGTTTTTAT
The DNA here is from genome assembly GCA_037143795.1 of Eubacteriales bacterium. Classification (GTDB taxonomy): domain Bacteria; phylum Bacillota; class Clostridia; order Saccharofermentanales; family Saccharofermentanaceae; genus Firm-13. Next base: position 19,726 of record JBAWXZ010000019.1, read on the forward strand.
ATAGTACGTCCAGGAGCCGTCTCGCCTGAACGGATATTCCGGTAGGATGTGCAGCATATTATATGCATTGTATGGTAATTCGAGTTACACTAATATGATTCAGACGTGTAAATCCACGATTGAAAATAAATCTTTGAAACAGAGGATAAACGACTATGAAAAAACTCATCTTACTCCTGACCGCCGCCATTATGGCGGCCTCCTGCCTGACCGGCTGCAGCGGCGAATCCAATTACGCCGCCGTGAAAACAGCCGCTGATACCACGCCAGCTCCAGCCGCGGCGACAGATCCAGCCGCGGCGACAGATCCAGCCGCGGCGACACCTGCTGCCGCACCTGTTGAACTTATCGTGTTCGCCGCTGCATCCATGACCGGGACCCTGACTGAAATCGGCAGCATGTATACGGCGGCCCACCCCAATGTTACCCTGACCTTCAACTTTGATTCTTCGGGAACCCTGAAGACCCAGATCCAGGAAGGTGCCGGCTGTGACCTGTTCATTTCCGCAGGCCAGAAGCAGATGAACCAGCTGGACAAAACGGCCGACGCTGCTGTGAATACCGAGGGTTTGGATTTGGTACTGCAGGGTACCCGCGTCAACCTTCTGGAAAACAAAGTCGTCCTGGTTGTTCCCACAGCAAACCCCAAAAACATCAGAAGTTTTGACGATATGGCCGCCGGCCTCAAAGATGGAAGCATTCTTATGGCTATGGGAAACAGTGATGTACCCGTCGGACAGTACACGCAGAAGATTCTGACTTATTACAAACTGGATGAAGCAGCTCTTGCTTCCGCAGGTGTTCTGAGTTACGGCACTAACGTCAAGGAAGTAACGACCCAGGTTTCCCAGGGAACTGCTGACTGCGGCGTTGTCTACTATACCGACGCTTTGAGTCCAGGTCTGACCAGTGTTGCTGAAGCTGCTGAGGATATGTGCGGGAAAGTCATATACCCTGCCGCCCTGATCAATACGACAGCCCACAGGGATGACGCCCGGGCTTTCCTGGATTATCTGAAAACCGATGAAGCCATGACAGTATTCAAAAATGCAGGCTTTCATGCTGCTGCATAATCTGGTTTACTATAAGTATTGACAAACGGCAGGGCGGTTATGAAACTGCCCTGCCTATTCCCATAAAGAAAGGGGTACGTCTATTGGACTGGTATCCTTTGTACAATTCTCTGCGGATAGCAGCAATTTCCGGCGTAATAGTATTTTTTACCGGCATTTTTGCAGCATATTATATAGCACGGCTGCCGCGCCTGATCAAGGGTGTGCTCGACGTCATCCTAACCATGCCGCTGGTGCTGCCGCCCACCGTTGTCGGCTTTTTTCTGATTATTGTGCTTGGCCCTAATCATCCTGTCGGCAATTGGTTTCTGAATGTTTTCAATATTAAGCTGGTCATGACCTGGTACAGCGGGATTTTTGCTGCCGCCGTAGTATCCTTCCCGTTAATGTACCGCACGGCACGCGGTGCATTCGAAAGCTTTGATAAAACACTGGCTTTTTCAGGGCAGACCCTGGGCCTGCCGAATACATATATCTTCTGGCGAATCCGTATGCCAGCCTGCAGGCAGGGTATTCTTGCCGGTGCGGTGCTGGCTTTTGCCCGTGCTTTGGGCGAGTATGGCGCTACGAGCATGATTGCAGGCTATATACCGGGAAGGACTGCCACTATTTCCACTACGGTCTATCAGCTGTGGCGCACAGACAACAGTGACCTGGCATTTAAGTGGGTTGCAGTCAACCTTGTAATTTCCGCTGTGGTACTTCTGGCTGTGAATATGCTGGAAACGAAAAAGACGGAAAGGTGGTCCTATTAATGAGCCTCTCTGTAAATATCAAAAAAAATCCGGGTGCATTCGAACTGGATATTGCATTTGAATCAAGAGATGGCGTACTGGGATTCCTGGGCGCTTCCGGTTCCGGGAAAAGCATGGCGCTGCGCTGCATTGCAGGCATTGAAAAGCCTGACGAGGGCTTCATAATACTGGATGGTGTAACACTGTTCAACAGTGAAAAACACATCAATCTGCCTCCTCAGGAACGGCATGTGGGTTACCTGTTTCAGAACTTTGCGCTATTTCCGAACATGACTGTGCGGAAAAACATCCTTTGCGGTCTGTACAGGGAAAAGGACATTGTCAGAAAGAAAAAGATCTCCGATGATATGATCGCGATGCTTGATCTGCAGGGTTTGGAAGATCACTATCCCTCCGAGCTGTCCGGCGGACAGCAGCAGCGCGCTGCAGTTGCCCGGATCCTGGTCAATAATCCCAACCTGCTGCTGCTCGATGAACCGTTCAGTGCACTGGACAGTTTTCTGAGGGAGCAGATGCAGGCCCAGCTTTTAGATGTGCTCCGCATATTTAACAAAAAAACAATTCTTGTAACCCACAGCCGTGATGAGGCATATCAGCTGTGCAGTAACCTGGCATTACTGGACAATGGGCATATCCTCCGGATAGGCGGCACAAAAGAATTGTTTGCCGACCCGGAAAGCCGCCGGGGAGCCATTCTGACCGGCTGTAAAAACATAGTGGATGCACGTAAAACCGGTGAAAACGAAGTAGAAGTCCCTGCCTGGGGAGTGCGTTTCATCACAGCGAGGCCGGTTCGCGACGGCTTGAAAGCCATTGGCATACGCGCACACTATTTTAACCCAAAGGCCGCGGCCAACCATTATCCTGTCTTTTTTGCCGAGGAAATCGAGGAGCCGTTTGCATGGGTCATCACATTCACTTTTTCCACGCAGAAAAAGAATAGTCCTCCCATCTGGTGGCGGATTCCCAAAGACAGGAAGGCCGATGTGCTCCCGAAAGAACTGGGTGTGGCTCCGCAAAACATTCTTTTGCTTTATGAATAACGATGGTATGTTTTTCACCCTTGCCTGAAGCGGAAGCATTCATTCTGCCCGCTTCTTTCTCATTGCTGATTTCAAGTGAGCGGGGCATCAGTCTACTTAAGCTTGTCAAGGATATTTACAGCTATGTTCTTGTTGAGTTCAAGCGTTGCAGCGTCATCATTATCCATTATAAATACAATAAGCATATAATAATCCTTATATAGGACGCTGACTTCCATATTGTTTTTTAAATAAAATGCTTCGTTGCCCAAATCCGGAATACTGACTACCTGATCCTCAACATATTTCTTTGATTCCTCGAACGCCCACTTTGCATCATGTCCTTTTGCGAGTTCCGCCTCAGAAACCAAAGCATTCTGCGTAAAATACAATGAGGCCAAGACCGTAGAACCGGATGGAAAATCATATGTATAGTCTGTATATAATTCGCCGGTTTCCGTTACTTCTTCTGAAACAGATGTGAGTGTAACCGTTTGTCCAACCATCCAGGAAGCCTCTTCAGCTGTCAGCAGCTCTTCCGGCAGGAAAATTTGCGGTGCATTGCTTGTGCCGGCAGAAGTGACATTCTTTGTTTCTTTGCTTTCTTGTGTTTGGGTTGCTGTTGTCGGCGTCGATTGTGCCAGGGTTGTTGATGTTGGTGTTGATGCAGCTTCAGAACCCGAATCGGCAGAAGGTGTGCTGCAGGATGCAAGTGCTGTAAGAAGAAACATATTAAGAACTAAAATACTCAATAATTTCAAAATAAACACCTCCTTTGTTGACATTCGATATTGTCATATTAACATGTGTGAAATTTTAAGTACACTGGATTCTTTGCGAAGAAAAGTAACGATCTCCACCATACTCATTACTGCCATATTAATACTTTGTATTGGAAAAAAATTTCCATGCTGTGATCCCGATTGCAGCCGAACCTATCAGCAGAATAATACATACAGCCTGATAAGGATCCGAATTCCCATCCATTCCATATGCCAACTGTATAAAGCTTTGCATGGCATTCGTTGCCGGGAAAGCTTTCCCAGCGAGCCTCAGCGGTCCGGGAAGCATGGAAGCCGGGAACATGATTCCTCCGAGCATCAATGAGGGCAGGAATATAATTTGTCCGAGCATTGTGGCAGCGGATTGGCTTTTTGAAATGGTTCCAATAAACAATCCAAGCGAAATATTTGCAAATAGCAAGACAGCTAAAACCAGTGCATATCCAAACAGGTTTACAGGGATTTGCGCTCCAAAAAGCAAAGGTGCAGTGATCAATATGATAATGGATACGATCAGCAGGTGTAAAAATGAACTTATGCCCTGAACCAGCAATATGGACCACCCCGGGATCCCACTGACTCTATATGCTCTGAGAACACCTGACTCTTTCATTTTTACTAAAGGTCCGGGGATTCCTAAAATGGCACCCATAGTTGAAGCAAAAATGGCCATGGATGCGGCCAGCGTCACTTTTGCTTCAGGGTTGATGGTAGCAAAAACGTAACCCATCACCACGAAAAATAAAAGGGGTACGATGTAAAACGTGAGAAGGACTCCTTTTTCTCTGAAATCAATTCGAAATTGAATACCAAGTTCCACAAGGAATGCTTTCATCCGTTTGCTCCCCCTTCCACCAGTTCCATAAATCTCTCCTCAAGAGAAGGACGCTCAACCCTCAGATCCTCAACTACATCTCCGTTTTTCTGCACGAATGACAGTATATCCATCACAGACTGTGCGGTATTGCTGCACATCCAGATGCCAAAGCCCTCTGACTCACTGACAAACCTTGCGGTTCCTATATTCTTTCCGGGCAGCATTGAGTTGTTTGCTGTACGAAGCGTGATCCGTGTTTCAATATTTCCAGCAGACGTAATTTGGGATGGTGTTCCCAAGGCTGCGATATGGCCCTTTATAATGATTGCAATTCGATCGCAAAGTGTTTCTGCTTCCGCCATATCATGTGTGGCAATCAGGGTCGTGATTCCGGCTGATCTGAGTTCTCTAACGGCATCATGAAGCTGTGTTCTGCCCTGAACATCGAGCCCGGCTGTGGGTTCGTCCAAAATGATAACCTGCGGATCGTTTGCCAAGGCAAGTGCAAGATGAAGTCTCCTTTTCTGTCCTGTTGATAATGAAAAGTACTGTTTTTTCTTTATTTCCGCTAACCCAAAACGCTGCAGCAAGTCCTCCCTCACCGCCAGCTTATGCCAGGCGCAAATAAGTGCCATCGCTTCCGAAACGGTAATGTTATCCGGGAGCGAAGATGATTGGAGCTGGACACCTAACCTGCTGCGCAGCTTTCCCTCATCATGACCGGGATCACAGCCTGCAACAAGGATGCTTCCGCCATCGGCTTTTCGAATTCCTTCAATGCATTCCAGTGTCGTCGTTTTGCCGGCTCCATTCGGACCTAACAGCCCAAATACTTCTCCTTCATTAACTTCAAAGCTAATTCCATGTAATACTGTCGTACTGCCATAGGTCTTTAGCAACTTTTGGACAGATACAATTTCCTTCCCCATTCGAAGTTCCTCCTGAGGTCCACTGCCAATTACCATCCTGCCTTTGTGCCGGCATTTCAATTCATTGTTATTATTTTATTTTTATATCAAAATCGCGCTTGACATGCAGCGAACGGATAAAATTGATGTCAATAAAATAATACCATATGGGTTATTTCCATGAAATAGATATCTCCAGTCTTCAGTAGATGCATTGTCAATATATTTTTAGACTTTATTTTATATTCAGGTATTGACATGAATTACGATTGGTCATATTATGACGTTGAACGTCGTTCAATACATCGTTCAACGAGCACTTGTATAGCATCAATGTCAGAAAAAAATTGTATGAATAATCAAGGAGATCAGAATGGTCAGTCAGGAAAAGGATATAAAGGAAAAGATACTTCATGCGACAGTTGAATTAATCATTAAACATGGCGACACTTCAAAGATTACAGTCAGGGAAATCGCTGCAGGCGCAGGCGTGGCAATCGGACTGATCAATTATCATTTTCAGACAAAAGACAATCTTATCAGTCTGTGCACCCTGGAAATAATCCGGCATTCGATTGAACAGTTGGGCACAATGAACGAGAATGTGAAGACGGAACCTATTGATCAGATGAAAACACTCGGCAGAGGGATTACCGAATTTATGGTTATGAATCCCGGTGTTTCGAGAATTTCAATAACCAGGGATTTTGTTTCCGCGGACGCAGTGGATAACAGCGTGCAGGTTGTTAAAATGTTTTCTCCCATCGCCAGGAAAATATGCGGGAATGACATGTCGGATCAGGATTTGCATGTGCTGCTTCATATGCTTGTCTCTTCGATTGAAGCTGCTTTTTTAAGAAAAGATGTAATGAAGGAATCCTTCGGGATCGACCTTGATAATGCAGAACAACGCGATCATCTGGTCGACTTTTGTATTGATCGTCTATTTTCAAAATAACCGTACAGCATCGCTTTCAGCATTCATAAAATCCGGTTAAGGAGGAAAAGCAAATGGTCGGGAAAAATCAGATTACGGAAGCAGAAAGAATCGGGAATCAGTGGAAGAGCATCTATTTGCTGGGAGGCGTTACCGCACTCATTGTCGTCTTTGCAAGTCTGCTGGACATTGTCATCAGTATTTTGCTTGGAGGAGACCCCTCAACCATTCCGCAGACTGCCGTCGGCCGGTTCGCTCAATTTCAAAGCAACAGGCTGCTGGGACTTTATTATCTTGATCTTTTGAACATGACGACTGCGATTATCATGATACCGGCGTTTTTTGCACTTTTTGCCGCTCATAGACGTGTGAACAAGGTCTATTCCGGACTTGCCATGATTATTTCCTTTATCGGTACAGCCGTTTTTATCTCGAATAATTCTGCCCTGTCTATGCTTTCCCTCAGCGATAAATATGCGCTTGCGGTAACCGATACCGAGAAGAATTTGCTTGCAGCAGCCGGTGAAGCCATGCTCGCAAGAGGTGCCCATGGGAGCCCCGGCGTTTTTCCTGGATTCATATTGCCGATCATTGCCAGTCTCATCATGTCCATAGTAATGCTCAAAGGCGGCGTATTCAGCAAAATCACCGCCTTCCCGGGAATAGCAGGATCCGTTTTATTCATTTTCTACTTTGTTTTGGTAACATTTATTCCCGGCACAGAAAATATAGGTATGGCCCTTGCCATACCCGGCGGGCTTCTGACAACAGTCTGGATGATTCTGTTTGCCATAAGACTCCTGAAATTAAGGACTCTGGAAATTGATGGAATAATTGTCAAAAATTAAATTCAATTACTCAGGGTGGTTCCTGAGAAAAATTTTTCGGAGGTAATATTATGTCGCCGACTGGACATCTGGCAATTGGCTTTGCTGCCAAAAAATATGCACCCCAAATACCTGTCTTTGTTTTTTTGATTGCCGCCTATGCAATCGATCTGATCTATTTCATTTTCCTTGCTGTGGGTATTGATAAACTCGATTATGATCCCTGGTCCCACAGTCTATTTATGGCAGTCATCTGGTCGATTTCTGCTGCCCTGATTACCTGGTTTTTCTGCAAAAAGTTTCGTAGTGGCTTTGTCATAGGACTTGTTGTTTTCAGCCATTGGCTTCTGGATTTTATTGTATGGGATAATCTGCCCGTCTTCTTCGCCAGGATGCCCAGGGTCGGCCTTGGTTTATATAATAAAATCGGATTTTCCCTGACTGGCTTCAAGCTTGATTCAGGATCCGTCATTGCTGCCTCGATAGAGTTGAGCATGCTTCTGATTGGTTTGGCAGTTTATATCATATACCTGAAAAAGGCGCGAAAAGAGAGAAAGCTTATGATCTCATAATAATCTGCTATCACAAAGCGCCTGCATATCAGATTCAAAATCCTTGTCCATAAAGTGGTACATATTTCCGTATGCTTTATTGTGCAAACCGCCCTGCATAAAATCTTCACACAAGTTATGCATAATGCTGAATTCGAAAGACATCTACGCTTTTTCAAAGAGCGGACAAACTTTTGCACTTGGACAATACCCATATAGATATTTGTTGCATTCAAAGTCAAGCTTCAATGTTTTTGAAGACGGATCTGATGCAAAAGGGAGATCCATAACCTGAATGGTAATAGTTCTCTGATCTTCAGAAATAGAGCAATAATCGGTATGTATTATTCTAGGCATAGTTTTTACACTCCCAGAGGTTAATAAACATAATTTATTACATGATAGGTCCACATGCAAACATTAATCCTCACTCTTTCCCGAAGGCCGCATCGAGTTTGCCTCGCAGGAAGGTGTTGGCAAACAGCAGATCCTCCCGCCATGTTTCTGATCCGGTGTACCAGAATTCCCCGGCAAACATCCGTATGCCCATATCCCGGAGCAGATCAAAGTTGCGGGCGTATTCGGTGTGTCCGGTGGCGAAGGGAATCTCCCGGTAATGGCCGGGTATGGTTTCTTTGATGTGAACTGCCATGATGTGCCCGCGCCCTGTTTCCAGGTCCTTATTAACATCGGTGTTATAAATCAAGGCGGCATTTTTGAGATTTCCCAGATCCGGGTATACGCCCAGATACGGGCTGTTTACGGCATGTACATGCTTCATGGCTTTTTCGACGGTATCCATGAACGGTGTCTCCATCGTTTCAAAGCCAAGCATTATTCCTTTGGCTGCAGCATGCTCGACGCTGACCGCCAGATTATCGGCGAAGAGCCGGCGCGTTTCTTCATCTCCGGTTTCATAGTAGACATCATATCCTGCAAGCTGAATGATACGGATGCCTAAGTATTCGGCGAGTGCAATTGCCCGGTCCATGATCTCCATGCCGCGGGCACGTATCTCCGGATCATGGCTGCCCAGCGGATATTTGCGGTGGCCGGAAAGGCACATGCTCCGGATCGGAACTCCGGCGGAACGAATCGCACCAGAGAGTTCTGCCCGCTGCTCATCCGTCCAGTTAAGACGTGCCAGCTTTGCATCTGTCTCGTCGATACTGATTTCCAGATGGTCAAATCCGGATTTCCGGGCAATTTCCAGCTTTTCTGTCCAGCTTAAGCCCGATGGCATCGCTTTCTCATATAGGCCTAACTGATAGACGGACATGATATTTCCTCCGTAAATATGTCAGATCATTGTGGCTTCCAGAATGGCATGAACATCAATACCCATTATCTCCTCATCCTGCACGGATTACTGGTCAAACCGGTCCCATACCCCGTTCAATGCAGCGCATACCGCACAGTACTTTTCATACTTCATTTGGTATTTTTCGTGCATTTCGAAATTCGGCTGAATAACTTTATCAATTGATGTCATTTCTGAACAGGCGGCATAATAATCCTTAAAAATACCTCCGGACACCCCTGCGGCCATCGCTGCTCCGAGGGCACCCATTTCCTTGACCCGGACAAGCTCGATCGGGTAGTTGAGAATGTCGGCAAACATCTGTGTCCAGAACTGTGAATTCGTCACACCCCCTGCCAGACGTATAACCTCCGGTGGTTGGCGTGTCGCAATCAGGCGCTCCAGATGCATCTTATGTGAAAATACTACGCCCTCAAAAATTGCACGGAGCATGTCTGCCTGTCCGTGGTAGGATGTCAGGCCAATAAAAGATGCCTTCCCGAGCGGATGCACATTGGATGCATAAAGGAACGGCAGAAAATATACATCGCTTTTTTCCGTCTTTGTCGTCTGTATGAGCGACTCGACATAGTCGTACACTTTCTGTCCTTCCGGGATGTCGTGCCTGCTGATGAAATGATTGATATACCACTCCAGATTGCCTGCCGATGTAGCGCTGCACTCCTCAATCAGGTAATACCCCGGAATCGCGTAAAGTGAGTTCATCATGATGTTATCCCTGTTTAAAACAGGTTCTTTTGAAATGTACTCGTTAATGCTCCACGTGCCCGCTATTGTGATCATATCCTTCGGTTCGAGCACGCTCATTGCAATGGCGCACGCGTCAATGTCGAACATGCCGCCGGCTATCGGCGTGCCTTCTTTAAGCCCGGTCAGCTCAGCAGCCTCCCGGGTCAGAAGCCCGCAGTTATCATAGGAATAGCGGATCGGTGCCAGGCACTCGTACATTTCGCCGATGCCGAAATCGGTGAGCATATCCTTGTCAAAACACTTGTCGCGCAGATTCATGAGGCCTGATCCGGAGATATCCGTCGCCTCGCAGAAAGCCTCTCCAGTCAGACGAAAGCGCAGGTAATCCTTGACGGAGAATACCCAGCGGATCTGGCTGTATACGTCCGGCCGGTTGTCCTTCATCCAGGCAAGGATGGACACCTGCTGGCAGGCCATCAGATTCTGGCAGAGTTTCGGGTAGTTGCGGTCGAATGTACCGTCCTGCTTCCATTTTTCCGGGTAACGCCATGCGCGGTTATCGGTTGATACAATACCGTTATAGATCGGACCACTGTTCTTGCCCCACAGGTAAAGACCTTTCCCGTGCCCCGATATCGCAAGGCCAGCCACCTGGTCTTTGTCCACACCGGATTTCGTCAGCGCACGATTGACACAGTCACAGTTCTTAAGCCAGAGTTCCTCGATATCGCGCTCTGTATAACCGGATTCAGGCGTCATGATAGGTGTTTGGGCAGATGCACTGGCAAGCGCGTTCCCTTTTGTATCAAAAACAATTGCCTTGATTAATGTGCCGCCGTTGTCTAAGCCGATCAAATACTTATCCATATGTCCTCCCGGTAAAATCTGATTTCGGTCGCAATTACTTGTCAAAAGTAATTACAACTTTAAGGTCGCCTTCTTTGCCTTCTGCTAATTTGAATGCCCTCTCCCAGTCTTCAATCTTGAATGTGCTGGTTACGACGTTGTTGGTCTTCAGATTGCCGTTGTGCATATTCTCAATTACAAAAGGATAGCAGTATGGTCCGAGGTGCGATCCATGAATATTCAGTTCCTTGCGGTCGCCGATAATCGACCAGTCAAAGGTGGTCGGCTGTCCGAACACGCTGAATTCTACGAATGTTCCGAGCTTTCTGATCATGCTCATGCCTTGGATAACACTCGACGGATGTCCGGTTGCCTCTATGTACTTGTCACATCCATAACCTTCGGTAATATCCAAAATGGCCTTCACGACATCCATTTTCCCTGGGTTCCAGACAAGATCCGCACCGAACTCCTTGGCCATCCCGAGGCGGGAATCGATCATATCGAGAACGATCAGCAACTTTGGATGTCTCATCCTGGCATATGTGACCATTCCAAGACCAAGCGTTCCTGCGCCGGAAATGACGACGATATCTTCAACCTGGATCTCTGCTCTGTCTACTGCGTGCTTGGAGCAGGCATAAGGCTCAATCAGCAGCGCCTGGTCAAGAGGCATATCCTCCGGTACCTTGTGTATAACGGCTGTCTTCGGAAAACGGACATATTCTGCCATGCCGCCGTTTGTATAATGCATGAACCCGAGCATGTCGTGCGGCTGGCACATCCAATAGTCGCCGCTCTTACAGAAACGGCACTTTCCGCAGGGGATGATCTGGTCCGCAATAATACGGTCGCCAACTTTAAACTCGGAAGCTCTGTTCTCGCCTACTTCTGCAATATAGCCAAGGAACTCATGGCCCGGGATGAACGGAGGTTTTACCCATGACGGCTGCATATCCCCGCCCCAGAACATTTCGGCGCCGTGGTGGCACTTAACGTCTCCGGCGCATACGCCGCAGCCTTCACATTTAATGATCACGTCATCAGGTCCGCATTCCGGAGTAGGATATGCCGGTTCAAATCTGTAGTCATCTTTAGAGTACGCAACCAGCGCTTTCATTGTCTTTGGAATAGCCATAATATTCTCCTTTGTTTTTGCTTCTTTTGTGCAGGCGTGACCCTGCGTTCGACTGTTCGGAGTGCCTGCGGAATTATTATATATCTTTTCTAAAACCCGTTTTTTCAATCCCCTTTATAATACGGTTTGCAAATCCAATAATCAAGCAGCTTTTTCATTTCTGCTTGAAAAATTCCTTATATAGTTTTTATGAAATCAGAAATAAAGGTAAGGGCGGCGCCGGCAGCAATTGCTTCTTTTTGATAACTGCAGACAACAATGAAATCATCCTTATCGCCAAAAATATTGAATTTACTGATTCGCGCCTTAAGGTCATCCATATAATCACTTATAAACTGTCCGACGTAACCGCCGATAATTACTTTGCAGTCGTACAGCACATGAACATTCACAACTGCGTCAGTAAGATGATCCAAATAGGCATCCCATAACTCAGCAGCTTCGGGGCTGCCCTTTTTCAGAATTGTAAAGAAATCCTCGAGATTGCTGTCTGTAAGTGAAGATAAAATGGTGGCGGCGCAGTATGGGTCCATACAGCCGCGTTTACCGCAGTAACACAGTTCACCGCCCGTCACAATGGTAAGGTGTCCGACTTCACCGCTGTGCAGATTATCTCCATTAAACAGCTGGCCGTTAATTACGACCGAACCGCCGACGTTGTTGCTCAGCATTATATAAAATGCATTCTTAATCCCTTTGTTTATCCAGAGCTCCGCAAAATTTGCGGCACTTGCATCATTCATGAGTGCTGTCGGATACGAAATATTTTTAGAAAATTCCTTGCATGTCGCACCGGTAAAGCCTAAAATCTGCCCATAATAGACGGTTTGATAGTCAGCCGTACATAGTCCCGGCACACCAATCCCTACGCCCAGAATACCGGCTGGATTCAGTTTGGCTTCTGTTATAAGTTCTAGGACAATTTCTCCCAAATATTGATAATACGCATCTGTCCGGGCAAAAGCATATCTGACACGGATTCTTGCTGTTATTTCTCCGCGCAGGTCAACCGCAACCGCACTGATGTGATTCTTCGTAATGTCCAAACCAATTGCAGTACGGGCATCACTTACGATGTCATATGTTTTTGCACTGCGTCCCCCCGTATTGCCGATATACCCTGACTCGCTGACAAGACCCTCATCCTGCAAGTCTGATAAATATTGCGTTACGGTCGGAAGTGAGAGCTGAAGTGATTCAACAATCTCTTGCCTTGTAAGCTGCCCGCGTCGAAAAAGAAGACTATATACATTCGCACGATTCGCCCTCTTAATTTCCATATTTGCTGTAATTTTTTGCTTCATAGCTAACTTCTCTTTTCTGTGATGTCATTTTACAAACAATGACCTGTGGGGGCAACGGTTTATATTCGATTTAGCTGCCAGGACGTTTTGTATTGTATTCATGCACCCAATATGGGGTTAGTACTTCTGCTTCCCACATTGTATCAGAGATCTCTTCATTTAGAAATTTACAACGCACTTTGCTGTTAAAACTCTTACATTATCCATTTTTCCAAGGGCTTCCCGTTAAGTTCGCTTCAAAAGCAGACAAGGGGACAAAGTCAGATTTTGACCAGCTTATTTTGCCCGTGATAATAGGTATGCTTTGGCACCATCCGCCGCTTCACTTGCATTGGGCGTATAGGCGTCCGAACCCATATGATCGGCATAAGCCTGACTGACAGGAGCACCGCCTGATTTACCAGTTCCTTAACTTTTTTCCCTTTTCCCTGCTCAACGGCAAGACACATTTCCTGCAGATCCAATGTATTGTCCTCCCCAATCCTTTGCAAATACCTGATTTTTGATTATGTGTCCGATGTTCAGCGGGCCATTTCTCTCAATTGCCCGTCTACCGCCCTCAGATTTTCAAGCGGAGTCATTTTAGGGACCTCACAGCCTCCGCTTATAAAGTTGGTATTGCTTCCCTTCTCGACACAATATTTTGTCCAGTTTTTCACATCCCGGGGAGTGCCCTGAAGCAGCACTTTAACAGGATTCATATGGCCGGAAATCGAGCATTTCCCTGCTGAAAGAGCAACAGCTTTTTCGAAGTCCACCATGTGATCAATATCAACGATATCCGAGCCGGTATCAATTATCTCAGACAGAAGGTGATTGATATTGCCGCAGATATGCAGCTTTGTTTTGGCTCCCATAGAGTGTATCGCTTCAATCATTTTCTTCTCCAGCGGCCGTACCTGTTCTCTGTAGGTTCCGGCACCGATCAGGGAAGCTACCGCATCTCCGATGCCGATAACGTCTGCGCCGGCTTCTATCTGTGCCTTCGCACAAAGAATCGCCTGTTCCGTTATCCTTTCCATTACTTCAGTTACAGCTTCCGGCTCATCCAAAAGCAGCATCATGCCGTCACTTACCGTAGTAAGATCCATAAATTCTGCCAGAGGTCCTTCTACCCAGCCTAAAATCGGATACTTTTCCCCCATGTCCCGCTTAAACATCTCTATCGCACGTATTCGATCAAGTATGCGGGTGGATTCGAGCGGCTCCCAAATTTTAATCTTTGAAAAATCTTCCGGCCCTGTCAGAAAGGCATTTTTGCATATGGGCAGATCGTCTTCCGCAAAAACAACCGATGCCCCGTAATCACTCGTTTCACGAAATGGATCCGACATCGTCGACAATATATCAATTCCGAAATCCTCCGCCGTTTTCTCCTGGGCTTCTGCCAGATAGCGGTAGTCAGAACAGAATTGCCCGTATTTCACGCCGGCATATTTCGCTGCAAACAACATGACAATGTTCAGATTAGGTATTTTATCTACCGGACGGCCGGCCAGACGGTTATAAAAAAGTTCCTTTTGTGTCATCATACTGATTCCTCTTTCTATCCTTTTTGGAATTTCCCTGAAATTTATTGGAGGACTGACTTCATTGAAACAATTATTTGTCTTTCCATAAGTCAGCTAGCTTATGCTTAGAGAATAGCATCTCACCAGGCAAAAATCACTGCTCTACATTGTCGCAAAGTTTATTCATCTTGCTTTTCGAAGGACATAATGTACAATTGGTTTATTGCGATATCCGCTTTTCACTATTCACGCAAAAAGGAGATCCATTATGATCTGTACGGAAAAAGGCACCCTTTCAAACACACAGTATTTCTTTATGAATCCGTCAGATGTATTTGTAAGCAACTACTATTACATGCTTGTCTGCGGACACTTCTACTGCAGGGATGGTTATAGTATTCAGCGGGAAGGCGGCGTAGTTCCGATAGTAATATATATCGTAGACGGCGAGCTGCAGCTCACATATGAAAACATCTCATGTACAGCGTCCCGGGGAGAGATCATTCTGATCGACTGCAACAAGCCGCACAAATACTATTGCAATTCCACTTGTGAATACTTGTTTTTTCACTTTGACGGATGCAACTCGCACCAGCTTATTGATCATTTGATTTTTCAGAACAGCGGTGCTGTATTCAGGCTTGAAAGCAGCAGGAAAATATATGAAATCATGAATCCGATCATTACCAAATTATATTTTGACCAATTCCCGACTGATATCGAGTGTTCCTGTGCTGTATACGACACCCTTTGTTCCATGCAGTCAACCAATGAAATCCTGCCGGTTTCTTCTTCTCCCATATCAAATACGATGTCCGATATTATCACCTACATTAAAAACAATATCGGCGAAGACTTAACATTGGATACTCTTGCTGACAAGGTCAACCTGAGTAAATTCTATTTTTCTCATCTGTTCAAAGAAGAAACCGGCCTTTCACCGATGGCGTTTATTTCAAAGACAAGAATAAACCTGGCTAAGGTAATTCTTAAAACAACACGCGGAACAATATCAGAGATTGCAATAAATCTCGGATATAGTTCGAGTGCCAGTTTTATCAATGCTTTTACCGCAAAAACAGGAATCCCTCCGAACAGGTTCCGATATTCCGTGAACCCGCCCGGCAAAGATTCCTAAAGTTAATTCCCGTTGATACCCGGTTTTCATTCCTCCCTGCTGCTGATAAGAAATGTACTGATACTTCCCGGCGATATGGAGACAGTACAGATTTTTTCGTTCAGCCGGAGACTGCACCCCCTGGACTCATTTCCCGGGTTGAATACGACAACTGCCGTTGTACCATCCATGTTTCGGAATGCCGTTGCTTCGAGTGTATCCGTATAGCGCGTCAGGCCGATACGCACTGCACCCGGCAGGATATATTTTGTAAAATGTCCGAGGTAGAAATAACTGAGGTTATACTTTACGTTTCCACTCTCAATATCCGCCATTACGGGTGCTTCACAGTAGTTTCCGACATGGTTGGGACCGCCGTTTTTATCGAGGCAGATATTCCAGTCCAGAAAGGCATGGAGTCCTGCATTCAGATCACCGATCAGCTCGTGTGCATACTTCTGTGCATTTTTCAGCTGGGCATTCGCATCAAATTTGGAGTATTCGATGCACCCTTCGGTAAATATCAGCTTCTTTTCCGGGAATCGTTTGTGCACGAGTTCGATCGCTTCGAAGTGGTCTCCGCTGTACCAGTGGAAACCTGCAGCTCCCACGGCAGCATTTGCCGATTCGTCGGTGCAAATATAGGACGTTCGTTCGTAGAGGCGCTCCTTGTTGTGATCCCATACCGTCAGAAAAATATCATCGAAGCCTTTTTGACTCAGGAGCGGTGCGAGGAAGTCACGGATAAAGACCTTTTCCTCCTCGGGGGAATACTGGCAGGAATCCCATATCTGAGAAGCGTTCGGCTCGTTCTGTACCGATAATGCAAACACAGGAAAGCCTAAGCGCCGGTATTCTTCTATGTAGCGGCAAAGGTATTCCGCCCACCTTGTGCGATATTGCGGCAGCAGCTTCCCGCCTCCGTTTTTGGAGCCGTTCGTCTTCATGAAATCCGGCGGGCTCCATGGGGAAAGCATCACGGAAAGCACCGGGCAGAGCGCCTTTGCATCACGCAGCAGCGGAAAAACATATATTCCGTCGCGCTCAAGTGAAAATGTTTTGAGGGACTCGTCCTCTGCATCCGTTACGGCGCTGTAATTGCCGAGCGAAAAATCGCAGCTGTCGACTGCGCACCGGCCGAGTGTGTATCCAAGGCCTTCCGTTCCGAAATAGGCGTTCACGATTTCCCTTTGCTTCTCTTTTGAGAGATTGGCATACACGAAGCCCGCCGCCTCAGTAAAAGCTCCTCCAAAGCCGAGAAGGGTCTGAAAGGTCTCCTCCGGATATAGATTGATTATTTCATTCTCAATTTGATTAATATCATCCGAAAAGAGAAGATTCCTCTCTTTCTGAATCACTTCATTGTCATGAAATAGTGTCTCTATCCATTTCATTGTTCTATCCCCTCACATGGAAAGTCTGATTGTGTCTGCCAGGATACATCCGCCGGTGCAGGTCAGAAGCAGTGTATGTTCGCCTGCGGGTATGCCGTCCATCGAAAATGTATTGTCGCCGGTTTGCTTCATATCCTCATCATCGACTTTCAAAAGGATTTCGCCTGCTCCGCTGAACAAGGCGAAGGCGAACAGTGTACCTGCGCACGGAAGTAAAAAGCGGTACGCAAGTGTCTCGCCGGAGATCAATTCCGCGATAATATTCTCTTCTTGCGGCTGCGGTTCACCATCGTATCGCCTGTAATCAGGTATGCCCGTCTTCCCGTTTGCAAAAAGAAGCGTCACCGGTTCAGAAAGCCGCAGCTCAGCACCCGTCCGGCGGTTCCTGCTGACAGCGTACCCGTCATATGCTTCACACGGAAGCGAGAGCGGCACTTCCCTCTTCAGGGCGCGGGTCACATCCTCATTAATCCGTGCATGCGCAACCGCATAGAGAAAATCATCGAAAATTCTCTTTGCAGCATCCCGGGAAGGCTTTTCTCCGCCGTCGAGCCATGCAATCAGGGAGTCCCAGCCGGATGGCCTTGCAAAAGAGACGGGCGAATTGCTTTTCCCCATCTTTTTGTATGACCAGAATGACCAGCTGATTTCTCTGCGCTCATATAGAGGAAAAACCGTTGTATACCAGGCAAGGTTATTCTCTCCCCCCTCGCCCATCATGAGCGGCACCTGAAGCCTGTCGGCACAGGACAGATAAGGTGCAAGGCTTTCTGCATCCGGCGTATTCCAGTACTTGTGGAACTGAAGAACGATATTATCAAGTTCTCCCTTTTTCAATGGATCGAATATCGAAAAATCCGTAGCCCAGTGCACCCCTTCCAAAATAATTATGTGCTTTTCGTCAACCTCACGAATTATTTTTATTAGCTTATCGTACAACGGAAGCACCAAGGTGTTATATTGAGCGAAACAATTCGGTAAAGGTTCATTCATGAGATCAAAACCGGCAACTGCCGGTTCATCTGCATAGCGTTCGGCTATTGCGTGCCATAGAATGCATAGTTCGTCTTCGTTATTTCTGTCCATAAATAGACGCGGCAAGTCATCCTCGCTGTCGTCAATATTTTGTCCCGTCTGTCCGCCGGGAGCCGCATGCATATCAAGAACAACATACACTCCATATTTCCTGCACCACCGGATGAGGTCGTCGACACGTTCGAGCATATCGGGGATAAATGTACGTCTGCCGTTCTGATACTTGTATAAGTGACGCGCATTGAGAGGTAGACGGACGCAGTTGAAGCCTTCACCGGCAATCCGGCAGATGTCTGCTTCGGTAATATATGTATTCAGGTAGCGGTTCCAGAAGGAATCCGCATACTCTTTCCCGCATAATGTTTCTATCATTTCCTCCATGCGGCGCGGCCGGTCGCATTTGGTATACAACTGCCACATATATCCTTCGGGCAGCAGCCATCCTCCGAGGCCAAAGCCCCGGAGCAGAATTTCACTGCCGCCCGCATATAGCTTTTTACCATCCACACTGATGAAATTCATATCTACCCCTTTACCGCACCGTCTGCGATACCGTGCAGAATCTGTTTCTGAAAAAACGCATAGAATATAATAACCGGGATTGCCGCCAGGATCAGCGCGCTGAGGATTGCTGTCCAGTCATTGCTGTACTGCCCGAAAAGCGTGTTCGTCGAGAGTAGCAGGGTATATTTTTTGTTATCTGAAATAACAATCAAAGGAAGCAGGAAGTCATTCCATACCCACAGGACATTCGTTATACAGATCGTTGCCGTTACCGGCTTGAGCATCGGCATAACGATAAGAAAAAACACCTGCAGGGAACTGCAGCCGTCAATGATCGCCGCCTCCTCGAGTTCATAGGGAATACTCTTCACAAAGCCGTGATAGAGAAAAATCGCCATACTGACTCCCATGCCCGCGTATACAAAAACGAGGCCGGGCAGGGAATTTTTGATGTTAAGGAACAGTACGACACGAAACAGCGGAATCATGATGGAGCTGAAAGGAATAAGCATCGAGAATATGAAAAGGCTGAATAGGAAGCCGGAAAGGCGTGTTTTGGTACGGCACATTTTCCAGCCGGCCATTGCTGAGAAAAGAACGATCAGGCCGACGCCTCCTACTGAAAGAAACACCGTATTCCCAAGGCTGCGCAGATAATTCATTTTGCCAAAAGTGCGCACATAATTTTCAAGGCTCCAGGAAGCCGGGTATGAAACCACATTCGTCAGAAGTTCCCTGTTCGTCTTAAAGGAGTTCATCAATGCCATCAGAAGAGGGAAAAGGCAGTACAGTGCCGCCAGCCCCAACAAAACATAAATTAAGAAATGGAAGAACATGCGTCTCTGTTTCACAGCTCCTGCTCCCTTCTTTTCATCAGCTTAAGCTGGATTACCGTGATCATCAGCACGATCGCAAAGAGTACGGTCGACTTGGCTGTCGCGTAACCGTAACGAACATTGCCGCGGAAAGCTTCTTCATAAATGTTAATTGCAACAGACTGCGTAGCCCGCCCCGGTCCGCCGCCCGTAAGTGCGTATATTACATCAAATACCTGGAAAGCCGCGTTTAATGTCCAGAAGATACATATTGTGACCGCGTTCTGAATCAAAGGCAGCACAACATGCAGGAACGTCTGCCATCCATTTGCGCCGTCGAGACTCGCTGCTTCTTTCAGGTTGGCCGGCACACCCTGAAGGGCAGCCATATAGATAATCATCAAATAGCCGACGGAGCCCCATGAAGCAACAATAATAATTGCAGCAAATGCGTATTTCGGGTCTCCGATCCACGACTTATCAAAGAATGTCATTCCCCAGTTATCGGCCATATAGTAGAGTACCTTCGTAAAAATGAACATCCACATGTAGCCGCCGATTACCATACTGATCATATTCGGCATATAAAACACGGTACGGAAAAGTCCTTTTGCCCGTTTCCTTGATTCGATAACTACAGCGAGGATGAGGGCAGTGAGATTTGTAACAACAATCATAACAAATACATATTTCAAAGTGAAAAGAATGGACTGCCAGTAATATTTATCTGACAGGATCTCTTTGAAATTATCAAGTCCAATGAGCTGATATGTCTTGTTGAGGCCGTTCCAGTTCGTCATCGAATAGAAAATTCCGGAAATGGCGGGAAAGAGTTTGAATGCCGCATAGACGATGAGCGCCGGAAGAGTATACAGCAATAGGCTTATATTCTGTTTTGTTTTCTTCTTCAAGTTGGGCCACCTCGGTTCATTGACATTATGGGGAATAAAAAAGGGGCCGGCCGCAGCCAGCCCCTTCGCTGGGTTTATGCCTGTTTATTGGCTTCTTTGAAAGTGGTATCCATCTGGGAGATGAATTCGTCCTGTGTGATAGATCCGACAAAATATTCCTGCAGCAGTTTTCCCTGCTCATCCGTAACGGCCTGCGGGAGAACCAAATCCTGATAGGAGCGTCCGGCGGCTACAAACGCAGAAGCATCAGCTACCCATGAAGCGGGTGAAAATGTATGAATGGTAGCAAGAGGATTGAACGAGCATGCCTCGAAAAGCGCAGATGAATCTTTGTCGTCAAGGACATAGTTCGCAAATTTGAGTGCAAGGTCCATCTCTTTACTGCCGGGGTATACTGCGAGTGTCGTAGACGTTGAAAGGTTTACCAGTGTATCCGCCTTGTTATTGTTGATAGGAAGTGCGAATACGCCGAGGTTCATCGCAGGGTTTGTCGTCATGATCGTTCCGGAAGCCCATGTACCCTGTACAAACATGGCAGCCTTGCCGTTTGCAAAATCAGCGGAACCTGCCTCAGCGCCTTCTTCCATGGCACGATCGGTACCATTCTGCATGATGAGGTCGATCGGTCCGAAAATATCTTTGATTTCTGCATAAGATCCTTCATCCTTATACATACGGTCAACCCAGTCCGGAATCTCACCGGATACTTTACCGCCGATTGTAAGGGCCGTCATAAGCTGAGGGACCCATTGCTCCTGAAATGCAAGCATGAATGGTGTATATCCTTTTTCTTTCAGGACTTTACAGACGTTCTTAAGCTCATCAAGTGTACTTGGCACTGTCAGCCCGCACTCTTTGAAGATGTCTTTATTATAAAGTACGCCCCATGCCTGGCTTTCAATCGGTACAGCCAGCAGTTTGCCGTCCTGCGTCACAGTTGCCTTTACGTTGGGGTATATTTTAGAAGCCAATGCTTCATTGGAAAGATCTGTCAGATTGCCGGCTTTGTTGTAAGTCGCGATATTGTTGCTGTGAAGTGTGTACAGGTCGGGAGCGTCTCCGCTTGAAAGCCTTGCCTGCAGTACGCTCTCATACTGATCGGAACTTGGCATTTCAAGATTGACCTTTACTTTGATATTGTCCTCAGCCAGCATTTTGGCTTCGAACTGTTTGCTGTATGTCTCCCACTGGTCCATGTATTGAGGGAAACTCATCATAATGTTGAGTTCAGCCTCGCGGGGTGCTGCTGCAGAAGACGTCGTCGTTGCCGCTGATGCAGCATTCGTCGCGACGGTCACTGCGTCTGTTGCTGTTGTCGTCACAGCCTTGCCGGTTGAGCCGCATGCTGCAAGCGAAAGTACCATGCAGCCAGTAAGCATAAGTGCAAAAAGTCTTTTCATAAAAATCCTCCTCTTTTTTGTGAACGGGTCACTATTCCATTAAGCTTTGGTGGTTATGCACCACTTCCTGCTACTATCATGCGATTTTTTTATGCAATTGGCATTCTCTGAATCCGTTATGTTTTACTGTCCTTTTTTAATCTTCCTTTGCATTTCGCCCGGCGTCATGCCGTAAAACCGCTTGAATGTCTTGAAAAAATGTGCCTGATCCATATAACCTG
Organism: Eubacteriales bacterium; assembly: GCA_037143795.1. Taxonomy (GTDB): domain Bacteria; phylum Bacillota; class Clostridia; order Saccharofermentanales; family Saccharofermentanaceae; genus Firm-13. The sequence goes on from JBAWXZ010000019.1 coordinate 41,605, forward strand.
TCATAACACTTACATCCTTTAAAGCAGCGCCGCGTTCAATCAATTCCTTTGCCTTCGCCATACGCATGGAAGATACATAATCGGAAAATCCTTCGCCGACGGACTGTTTGAAAAGTTTGCTCAGGTATTCCCTGCTGACAAAAAATCGGGCGGCAGTCTCCTCAAGGGTCACACTTCCGGTTTCGGAATACCGGCTCTTAACGTAAGCCTCCACCAGCCGGATATCAAGGCGGTTCCTTTCGTGAAGAAGTTTGGTTACACCCTTTGCTGCCTGGCAGTATAAAAGGCTCATGTTTTGCAGCATATCGGATATACTGGTCTCTCCGCTGAATACAAAGGAAGTCCCGTGCGGTTTAAACAGGTCATCATCAGCATATCCGCTGTCCCTGATAAATTTCTGCAGCCACTCCATCAGACCGTAATACAGACCGATCATCATGCTTTTTGAAATCTCAGGCTGCGTATTATCAGTCAGGATCGTTTTCATTTTTTCAAATGCCTGCGTAATGTCCTCTTCGTTATTTGCACGCAAGGATTCATATGCGCGGTTTCGCAGGGCAAAGTATTCATTTGTCCAAGGTGCGTTCAGGAAACCGTCCATACTCTCGCCGGAACGGCTCCGCTTTTCTTCCTGCAGCATCTCCACGGCACGCTTCAGCTGCTCGTTGAGTTCCTCCGGTTTAATGGGTTTAAGCAGATAATCAATTACGTCGAGCTTGATTACGCTGCGGATATAGTCAAAATCATCATACCCGCTGATTATGATCACCTTGGCTGTGTTTCCTTCCTTGCGCAGCAGGGTCACAAGGTCGATGCCATTCAAATGCGGCATGCGGACATCGGTCATGATAATGTCCGGTGCGAGGTGGGATACAAGTTCCCGTCCATATTCTCCGTCGGAAGCTTCGCCGATAACCTCAATGCCGAGTTCTTTCCAGTGTCCGAGGCTTTTAATAACTTCACGTGTCCACGGTTCGTCGTCAATAATGACTGCCTTATACATCTTTATCCTCCCTGACTATCTTCATCAGGACAGTCACAGTTGTTCCGGATCCCTCTTCACTCTCGATCGCCACGCCGTATTCCCCTCCGGAATTTCTGAGACGGATTCTGGAATTCACGTTGTTAAGCCCTATATGCAGACCTGAACCGATTGCCTTCTCGGCTCCGCGTGCAAGCTCCTCGCGTATCCGGGCAAGGCGGTCCGGCCGGATACCCAATCCGTTATCCGATACGACAAGTAAAAGATCACCGTTTGGGGTAATCGATCCGCCTATCTTGATCATCCATTCACCCGTCTTTTCGACGAGTCCGTGTTCAAAGCTGTTTTCGAGTACCGGCTGCAGGATCAGTTTCGGGATCCGGCAGTCCATCAGATCCTCAGGAATATCAATTTTAAGATTGATGCGGTTGGCAAACCGCTCGTTTTGAATTTTGAGAAAGCTCTGCAGGTATTGAATTTCTTCCTTGAGCGGAACCATCTCCCTTGAAAAATTGAGGGAATAACGAAGGATGTCGCTTAACGCCAGCGTCACGGAATATATTTCGGGAGCGTTCTTTTTCAGCGCCATGCCGCCGATTACCTGCAGTGTGTTATACATGAAGTGCGGGTTTATCTGTGCCTGCAAAGCCCGGATCTGCGCATTTCGCTTTTCGATTTGACTCTGGTATTCCTGCGCCACGAGTTCCTGGTTGCGCGTCATCATCGTGTCGAAGCTGTCCTCTAACAGCCCTATCTCATCATAACGGCTTGATTTCCCCGCCGCATCATAATCGTTCAAGGTAACCCTGCGCATTTTTTCCGAGAGAAGGACAATTGGCTTGCTGACAATGCTCGAAAAAAGCACTGCAAAAAGAACAGCTCCCATAATTGCAAACAGCGCTACGAGAATACCTATGACAAGAGTCTGGTACATGGCGGTCATGATTACATTATTGGGTTCAGCCTGTACCACCTGCAGCTTGCCCGTACCCGCTGTGCGGTAAAACCAGAAATTCCCGTCGACGACTGTCTCCCTGCCTGTTGTAGCCGCGAGTTCTTTGCCCATCGACAGGCATTTGGCCTCAGCAGGCGGATCGTCTTCCCCGTAGTCTGCCAGTATCAGTTCGCCAGTATCATTGAAAACAGCTATCGTCTCATCTTTGCTGGCTTTCAAGTCAGACAGGATTCCCTCTAACTCATAAGGCCTCATATGGATAACAATCAGTGCGAGTGCAGTCTTGTCTTCAAATCGATTGATCTGATGGATAACAAGGATTTCCTTTCCTTCACGAATGAATACCACGTTAGTCTGCAACCTTTTATCCCGGGTATCCCATTTTTCGAGCCTGCTTCCGGTATCCTCCATCACCGCTCCGGAGCGCCGTGCGGCCAGTACCTGTCCGTTAACCAGATTGTATATTTCGATGGAATTGAAGTTGGCATTCATGCTGATGGCTGAGTTCAGGGAGGTAATAAACCGCCACTTAGGCTCATAGCCGAGATCCCCCGAAGAACTCCACTGCTGAAGATCGGTTTTAAATGTCTTATCAACCTCAAAGCTATAGAACTGTTCCGTATATTCACGGATACTCAGATCAAGACGGTCTTTCAGCCATCCGATACTCATACTCCGGGTCTGTATAATCTGCTCCCGCATTGTGGAATAAATTGTCTGCATTGCAAAATAAGTTACGATGCAAATAGCAATGATCGAGATGCTTACCATCCCTAAAAACACTTTTTGACGAATCGACATCCTTTGTTTTTTTAATTTCACAATACGCCTCTTTTCCTTGTCCTTTGAAAAAGCAGCAAAAAGGTATGCTATCATTTATTACACTTATACCTATTTATTATATATCAGCCGCGCAGGGCGATTCGAATTCGGAATAGTATTATTTTAATCTGTTTTATTGTCAATTTCGGAAGTGCGAAAATGCACCCCGCAGAGGTGCATTTTGTAGAAAAAGGCTGCCATATAAGTATGCCCGTTCAAATTTGTTCTTCCTGGTCTATTTGTTCTTCCTGGGTTTTTTCACTTTGGGCGGAAGCGACAAAACGTATTCATACGATATCTTCAACCACTTGTTAATGAAATCGCTGTCATAAAGTTTGCTTTCAGATAATTCAACATATTCCTTCATGAAAAAGTCCGGTTTTGGCTCAAATGGCTGCACCTCGTCACTTTCTTCCATGATTGATTTTCGTTCGCCTTCAGACAGCCGAAGAAAGACAACGCCGCCTTTAACGCCGGCAAACATGTTGTCATTGACAAAATAAACCGGAGATCCGAACATTGGCCTCTTCTGACAATCAAAGCCGGTCAGCAGCTCTTCAAGAGCGATCCCGAGTTCTTTAGATGCCTTTTCCCATTCCATTGGAAGCCCTCCTTAATTTTCACTGAATTTGCTTTTACTTTACTGCAGGCGGTCAAAAACTTCTGCAAAATTGTTAGCGATAGCTAAGAAGGCATCAACTAAGACAGGATCAAAATGCTGGCCGGATTCTTCGCGGATGATGCCTGCGGCCTCCTCGTGCGAAAACCCTTCCTTATACGGTCTTCTTGAACGCAGGGCATCATACACATCTGCCACAGCCATTATACGTGCCGGCAGCGGGATATCTTCCCCGGCAAGACCATCCGGATAGCCATTACCGTTCCATTTTTCATGATGGTGTTTTGTCAGCAGGACACCCATATTCACAAAAGAGTTCTGGGGATATTGTTCCAGTACCTTTTGGAGTGTCTGCATACCCAGACTGACATGGGTCTTCATCACCTCAAACTCTTCAGGCAGCAGTCTACCGGGTTTAAGCAGGATATTGTCCGGTATACCTATCTTGCCAATGTCATGGAGAGGTGCTGAAAAATAAATGTCCTGAATGAATGACGGGGTAATAACGGCAGCATAAGGTGAGCCTGCGCTAAGCTGCACAGCGAGCATCCGGCAGAAGACGCGGGTCCGCTCGATATGCCGCCCGGTCGTCTCGTCACGGAATTCGGACAGATTCGACATGGCTACAAGGGTGGCCATCTGGGACTCGGTGATTTCTCTGACTTTTTCCTGAACTAGTACCTCCAGCTGGCGATTGTACCTCTCCAGTTCAGTCTGGACTTTTCTAAGTTTCAGATGCGTCTCCATCCGCGAAAGGACTTCTTCTTCCTGGAAGGGTTTGGTAACATAATCCACACCGCCATGAGAAAACGCCTTAACTTTATTGGCGGTATCATCCAGGGCGCTGATAAAAATAACAGGGATATCCCGGAGCTTTTCATTGCTTTTCAGGCGTCTGCAGACTTCAAATCCGTCCATCAGGGGCATCATGATGTCCAGAAAAATCAAATCGGGAGGATCCTTCTCCGCAGAAAGCAAAGCCATATCGCCCCTCGGAAACGAGGAGACCCTGTACCCTTTCGCATTGAACAGCTCTTCCAATATTTCCAGATTGGCCGGTGTATCGTCGACTACCATGATCCTTGCCGAATTTTCACCCATATGCTTATCCTCTTATTTCTCGAATAGCAGTGTCAGCTTTTCGTAATCATACTCTCTGGCGAGCGTAAGTAATTCTTTTGCAACCATCGGGCTCAGCTTTTCAATCTGCACCGCCAGCTTTCGAAGCTGTACCATATTTCCCAGTTCCACTGCTGACAGCATTTCTTCGACCATATCTGACGGAAGCTCTGCAAGTGCTTGTCTGATGGATATAATCTCCTGGAAAGTCTTCCCTAATTCCTTGTCCTGTTCATAAATATAGGTCAGACCGGGAATCTGTGCCAACAGTGAAAAAAGCTCCTCAGCCCTGAATGGCTTGTTGAGAACATCATTCGCTCCCGCTTCTGTAACTTTTACCATATCTTCCGAAAATACACTTGCGGTGAGTCCGATCAGAAGAACAGACTTACCCTGTTCCCTGGCCCGGATGCGCTTGATTACTTCAAAGCCGTCCATTTGCGGCATGTTGATATCTGTGAGTATGGCGTGGGGATTCCAGTCAGCAAATGCATCCAGAACTTCCTGGCCATTAGCGGCCTCCTGCACTTCAAACCCCAGAGGCTGCAATAGCTCACGCAGCATTACCCGGTTATCATTCCGGTCGTCTGCAACAAGAATCCTGAAAGGTCCGATACCTGGGGCTATCCCGATAACGCGATTCGGCTTGGCACGCTTGCTGTCCGCCGCCTTGTCTGAAGGTTTGAACATGATGAAAAATTTAAAATTACTACCCTGTCCAAGCTGGCTGTCTACGGAGAGCCTGCCTCCCATAATGGATATGATGTTCATACAGATTGCCAGGCCAAGTCCGGTACCACCAGCCGATTTCCCGGCAGCCGCCTGCCAGAACGGATCAAATATGCGTTCTTTATCCTCTTCAGAGATGCCCGCCCCCGTATCTGTCACTTCTACATAAAGGGGGGTGCGGTCATTGGTCTCCTGATTTGCACGGCCTGCATGTACACGCACGGTGATCCCGCCCGTGCTGGTGAATTTGAAGGCGTTACCTATCAGGTTGATAAAAATCTGGCGCAGTTTAGCTTCGTCTGAATACAAAAACGCGGGCAGATTTTCGTCCTTTTCAAATGCAAAGTACAGTTTTTTCTCCTTGGCACGCAGGCTGAACATCATCTGGAGATCGGACAGCATGTCCTGCAGGCTGAATTCTTCCTCGTTAATAGTAAAGTGTCCCGCCTCAATTTTGGATAGGTCCAGAATATCATTGATCAGGTTGATCAGGTGTTCTCCGCTGCGCAGGATCGTCTGTACTTGTTCGGATTGTCTGGGCGCGAGGGTTATGTCCCTTCGCAATATCTGTGCGAAGCCGATGATTGCGTTCAGCGGCGTCCTGATCTCGTGGCTCATATTAGAAAGGAAGGCACTCTTGGTTCGGTTGGCTTCCTCAGCGACCTGCCGTGCCACTTTGTCCTGCTCCGCCTGTTTTTGCCTGGTTGTGTCCGTGGCGGTCGCGATAATACGCAGCACACCATTGATCTCCAGCGCTGTCAGGTTCACATTCTCCCAGATAGTCTCTCCCGTTGCCTTTTTGATCTGCCATTCAAACTGCTGGGGACCGCTCTGCGAGACGCTTTTAACGCGGGCAAGGTAATCTTCCATTGAATATGGCGGATTGTAATAGTCTTTGTAATCCTTAATCTCCGGAAGAGAGGATACGCCTAATATCCTGCAGGCCGCGGGGTTACAGTCCAGGATCTCACCGCTGTCCTTGTCGTGGATGATTATGGATACGGGGGATTTAGTGAACAGCGACCTGAATTGCTCCTCGCTTTTGATGAGTGCTTCTTCCGCCTTTTTACGCTGTGTTATATTTTCTTTTACGGCCAGAAAGGATGTCATCCTGCCCTCTTCGTCATACACTGGATTTATGGATACACTCTCGAAGAACAGTTCGCCGTCCTTCTTTTTATTGATCCACTCGCCCTTCCATATCCTGCCCGCCAGGATAGTGTCCCACATATCATGATAGACTTCCGGTTTCGTTGTGCCTGAATTGAGGATCCGGGTGTGTTTTCCTATGACTTCATCCGGCTTATATCCTGTGATCACCTCAAAAGCAGGGCTGACATATTCGATATATCCTTGAAGGTCTGTGATCACGATGGCTACCGGGCTCTGCTCGATCGCTACAGAAAGCCGTTGGATCTCTTTTTCCTTCTGCTTCATTTCCGTTATATCAATGACAGTAGCGGACATGAATATGGCCTTCCCTCCGCTGTCCACAATATTTTTGGCGCTCATAAGCGTCGGGAAATGTGTCCCGTCCTTTCTGGTGTGCCATACTTCTTCCGCCGCAAACCCGCCGCCCGCTTTTTTGACGGGCTCAAGCAGCATGTCCACACGTTCATTTTGTTCCGGGTTGTAGAGCAATGCGAGATTTTTACCCACAAGCGCTTCTTTTTCCCATCCATGCATTTTAGCGTACGCGTCGTTCACGTATATCAGTTCACCATCCAGGGTACTGATGGCCGTCCCGTAGTTTGCCTGGTCCGCGATCGCCCGGAACTTCCTTGTTTCATCTTCCGCTGCTTTTCTTCCTGTGATGTCATTATCCGCTCCCCGGAATCCTATGATATTATTGTTATCGTCAAACAGGGGAGCGCCGTTGGTGGATACCCATATGACTGTCCCGTCTTTCCTCAGGACCTGCCTTTCATAGTTATTCAGGCAGATACCGCTCTGTAAAATTTCCAGACATGATACCTTGAAAGACTGTATTGTATCAGGCGGCACTATCTCGTAAATATATCTGCAGTTGAGCTCACCGGAAGAGTACCCATACACAATTTCTGCAACATCGCTGATATAGGTATACTTGCCCTCAACATCTACTTCCCAGATCACAGTACGGCTCTGCTCAGCCACCTGAGCAAGGCGGTTTTCATTTTCAATCAGTGATTCCTCTATCTTCTTCTTCTCAGTTATATCTTCTTTTATGCCGATGAAATGCGTTATCTTCCCATGTCCATCCACGAGAGGTGAGATTGCTGTCGATTCCCAGTATAAATCACCATTTTTACGCCTGCTGTGTATGATGCCATTCCACTGGCTGCCCTGAGTGAGGTTCCTCCACGATTTTTCATAACCTTCATTCAAGCCGTCGCCCGGCTGCTGGATATGGGGGTTCATACCAATAAGCTCATCAATGGTATATCCGGTAGTCTCACTGGCTTTAGGATTTGCGTACTCGATGTATCCGTCAATGTCTGTAATGACGATACTGACGGGGCTCTGCTCCACAGCGCGCGAAAGCTTGCGAAGTTCTTCCTGGGTATTTCTGATATCCGAAATATCGCTGGATGAAATCATTACAGCATATGGTGTTCCGGACTCGCCGCGTACAGGTTGGATGCTGGTCCTGAAATACCGCGTCTCACCGGCGATATCAGCACATGTTTCCTTGATGATTCCCTGGCCGGAGAAGATGACCTGCCCTATATCTGCAAGAATGCTTTGGGTCTGATCAGCGGGAAATATATCACGGATATCAATCCCGGTCATCTCTTCCTGTTTTTTACCATACGGGCCCGCGGCTATGGCATTCAGGAATAAAAACCTTCCCTGCGGATCGACCAGCATGATTGCAGCGTCCGAGCTGTCGATCAGGCTCCTGTATTTTTCCTCCCCGATTCTGGTTTCCTCCAGCATCCTGGAACCGTCTAAGAGGATCACTGTTGCAAACCATAGGATAGATGTAACAGCATAGGCGGTAAAGACAAACATGTTCAGGACACCGCTGCTTGTCGGCATATCTTTGGGGGACAGAATCGAAACAGCCAGTACGGGGCGGACTGCATTCGTGACAGTATTGACCAGAAGCGAGATTATCATAGCGTTCCGGATAACAGAAGACATACTATTAAGCCTTTTGAAAATATAGAAGCCGAAATCCAGGAATATCGCAACAGTCAGGCTCCCAAGCAGTATGTTTCTCAAAATGGTGTTGTAGCTCAGGATGGCTGTTGCAAACGAAACTACAAAGGTCAGCACAAGATAAACCCAGAAACGTCTTGCCCACACAGGTTTGCTCATATAAAAAGACCGCACCGCGCCGAAGAGCAGCAGGTAGCCAGCCATCAGAAAGACGTTTGAGATCACGGATGAAAGAAATGTATTGTTCATGCTCTGGAATGCCAGCAGAACCTCGCTTGCAAAAAAGCAGGCGTAAACGCCGGAAAAAATCTTGAGATAAATGGTCCTGCGGTAAAAAGCCAGCATCAGGCTGGATAGAAAAACCGTCACAGAAACAACCAGCAACATCCAAACAAGTAACCAGTTATCCATAAAATACCCCCATTCAGCGGTACGTTGTTTTCATCCGTTCCTGTTAACTGCTATTGAAATGATTATATCATTTACGGGAATATTTCAGATTCCTTTTTCCGGTATTGCGGACATAAGAATAAACGCAGACTCGTTGTATTCAATTTTTATAAAGCCGCCGTAAGATGACACAATTCTTTCGATATTCTGCAGTCCCAAACCATGTGATTTTCCTTGCTTTGAAGAACTTAATCTTCCGTCCGATGTTTTGAGTGCACCGCGGTATGAATTTTTCACTTTTAATAATTGTTGATTATTTACCGTGTGCATGCTGATTGAAATGAACGGATTATCACCGGCCTGCATTTGACAGCAGGCGTCAAATGCATTTTCCAAAGCATTTCCCAAAATAATACACAGGTCACTGTCGTTGACAGTATTTTGGCTATCGATACTGCACAGGCTCTCAAAATAAATACCCTTTTCTTTCGCCTTAATATAATAAAATCCAATGATTGAATTTGCAATAATATTTTCACAGAATACCGACAACTGTTCCATATTGGTTTTCTGGCTGTATTCATTTAAAAAAGCATTCAGTTCATCATATTGTTTTTCTTCCGTTAACCTGCTCATCACCCCTATAATATGACGGAAGTCATGCTTGATCTCGCGGACTTCAGCCATCTGTTCATTTACTGCAGCATAATAATGCTTTTGAACAGCGGTCATTTTGTTCGCAAACTCAAGCTGCATGGAAGATTGAATATAATCACCATATAGACCTCTGACCCGCAGGGTATAAACACCATTCATTATTAACAGGAATAAGGACAGACAGATTAACAGGGCCATGGACATGTTCATATAGATGACGCCGCTTAAGTAATAGCTGTCAACGCTCAGTCCAACCGTAACCAGCACGGAACTCAAAAACACAATCATACCGAACTTTTTCATCTCTGACCGCGCCCTGTAGATTTTCACAAACAGAAAAATATCCAGTGCATAGGTCAGTGCGGGGATGATATTTGACAAATAATTGCCGTAAATCTGATCAGGCGTTATTAGGAATATCAGGAAAAGAATCAGATACAGGCCAAGAAAACCGAGTTTTTCCATTTTGGAAATATGGATGCCGCACTGTTCCTGAATCAGGAATATCAGCAGATATTTCATGACAAAAGTAGTAAAGTACATCATTTCGTGCATGGATTCATATGGTATATTGAAAAACAACAGAGGTTGCCAAAAGCCATAGAATTCAGAAGTCAGCATGATGCGTAACAGGATAAAAAAAAGCATAACGGGCATCCAGAAGGAATGAAACTTCAGATGAAACATGGCAGCAGTTGTCGTAAGCAGGCTGATAAACGAAAATACGGCAATTCCGAACAAAATTAACCGTGCATCCGTTCTAATCGCTTCCTCCAGAACGGTCTGGTGATAATCACTCAAAACGGGCGTCTTGTATAGCCCGGCAAATCGGCTGGTTGCCACTTCAATGATGACTTCATGTTCAGTTTTTCCACTTAAAGTTACAGGATAATGTGCGATCGTTGGATTTGTATAGACCCCTTGTGAATTCTTGGATATAGTACCGGTTTCGGCAGTAAGCTTACCATCCAAATATATACGGTATGCACCGTCAAAATCCGGTATATCAATAGTGACTGATTCCTTATTGGTCAGTCCGGTTATTATCAGCCTGTAACTCCCATACCCTCCGGCAGGCAAATATTCACCGTCAACCTTATACCTGGACCATTTATCAGGAACTTCCAGGATGAGATAAGGATGATTTGGGAGTCCTGGTTCCGTTATTAGCAGCTGTTTCCAGTAAAACACCCACTGACCGTCCAGGTATATCTTCTTATTTTCCTGATATCCGGTTGTCATATGCATGGCACCATCAGCTGCCTTTGGTGCATCCGACCATTCATGATAAAACTGCGTGGCTAAGACAGGTATATAAATGACAAATAAAGTAATAATAAGTGTACAAATGAGAAATATCCTCAATCGGTTTCCCTTGCTCATCTTGTGTTCCTTTTATCCATCTGGCTGAAAAGATGATTAAAATATTTTTCTTTTGACTCTTTCCAATACTTACGTGAAATACTGATCATCGCCGGCCCGATACGAAAATAGGCAGAGGTCATTTCTGTCACATAAAAAAAATTAACGATATAACTTTGATGACATCGAACAAATGCTGCTTCCGGCAGTAGTTCCTGCAGTTCGTCCAATTTTCTATAGCATATTACCTGTGCACCGTCTGACATATAAACATAAATTCGTTTATTCTTGCTTTCCAAATACTGTATATCACGGACAAATATCTGATGGTTGACGTTTTTGAAGCTGACAATCAATTTCTGACGGTTCTCTTCGAACAGACTAATTAAGGCGTGATCCATAATGCAGTAGAGTTTTTCCGTGTTTAATGGCTTAAGAATATAATTATATGCAAAGATATCATATGTTTGCTGGTAGTGGTCATTGCTTGAAGATATAAATATGATTTTTATATCTTTGTACAGGACTCGAATTTCCCGGGCTGTCTTAATACCATCCATTTCAGGCATATAAATATCTAAGAAAAGCAGGTCAAACACAGGCATATTATCTTCACATTCTTCAATCAGTGATTTACCGTCAGAAAATGTTGAAATATGGACAGACGAATCATATGCAGATATGGCTTTGGATAAGATAAGTCTGTCATCAGCAGAATCGTCGCATATTCCGATATGAATGATCATACGATCTGTCTCCTTAGCAATTATCTATTCGCTGACAAACTGATAGTGATGCTCGCGGAATACTCGAATGCAGGCATCAACGACATGCGAATCATATCTGGTACCTCGACCTTGGGATATTTCACTGAGGGCAGGCTCAATTCCGAGTGCGGGACGGTAAGGACGGTGAGACGACATGGCTTCAACCACATCCGCAACGCAGATGATTCTGGCATCCATGCATATCTCATCACCTTTCAGCCCCCTGGGATAACCAGATCCGTCCATGCGCTCATGGTGCTGATATACAATTTCCGCAATAGGCCAGTCAAAGTTGACATCCTTCAGGATTTCATAACCGTTCTGGCTGTGTGTCATGATCAGTGCAAACTCCTGCTTTTTAAGTTTCCGGGGCATACTGAGGATATCTGCAGGAATGGATACTTTCCCCAGATCATGCACCTCTCCGGCGATTCGTATCTCTTCGACACGGCTTGGAGACATCCCCATTTCAGCCGCAACTGCACGGGACAGGTCGCTCACCCTTTTCTGATGCCCGGAAGTATAGGGATCCCTGGATTCGACGGTTGATACAAGGACGTCAATTACCGACCCCATTACCCTGCGCAGCCTTTTGTCCTCTACCATTTTGCGGGCGGTAATATTAACCATATTAGTAAGAAAACATGCTGTATTATCAACAGCAATCAGTTCAATATTAAAAATCCCCGTAAAGATCGTTTTATCTTTTCCTACTATTTTTATTTCTTCATTCTGTCCAAGCCGGCCGGCAAGAAAATCATTTTTCACACGTTCGCGAATATCTTGATCAGCAAATATATTTAATTCTTCCGAGCCCTTCCCGATCACTTCGTCCCGCGTATATCCGAGAGTGGTTAAAAATGTATCGTTAACATCTAAATAGATACCGTCTTCGACTGTCGAAATTGCCATCAGGACACTTTGGGAATTGAATGCTTTTGCAAACTTTTCTTCTGATTTCTTAAGGTCGGTGATGTCTTTTGTCACACCGAATAGGGCAGGCTTACCGTCCCATTCGCCAAAAAACACGCGGGTCTCAACAGGAATCTCCACACCCCGCTTTGTGACTACCGGTACCGGGCAGAACTCTGCTTTCCCTTCCAGCATGTTCTGTGTGATTTGTCCTGCCTCCGCCCTTCTTTTCTCAGGATGGACAGACAAAACCGACTGCCCTATAAGTTCCTCCTGTGAAAAGCCAAGCCGCTTGATAACCGTCTCATTTGTGTGAATGATATTGCCTTCCATATCCAGTACAAAAAGCAAATCGTTGATTGTATTAAAAAAGTTTTTCAGATTTTGTTCGGCTCTCTCAATTGACTTTTTCAGCATGTCCCGTTCAATTGATTTCGAAAGGGAAAGAGAAAAAACTTTCAGAAGCAATTTTTCTCTCTCAGACCACAATTTCTCTATTTGGCATTCATCAAACCCGACAAACCCGAAGAATTTCTTCTGCACAAATATCGGGACTACTAGAATGGACACTATATTCTGTTCGGACAGAATATTCCTGGTAAAATCATCTTCAATATCTTTGACAATAGAAGTGAATATTTCTTCCTTCATTAAAGTGGCAACGAAATCACCTAACGATTCAAGCGGAAGGTTTTGCAGATCAGGATTATCAGCCTGCGGTGCTGTCCCGTCAGAATTCCATTCGTAGATCTGGCTGGCCAGAAACCTTTTATTTTTATCATCATAAGAATTTTCCCAATAATATACACGGTCCACTTCCGTTGCTGCTCCAAGAAGTGAAAGTCCTTTTTTTACCGAATCATGATAATCAGGATTTATTAATATTGTCTCTAGAAATGTAAAAATTGTATTCAGAAATACTTCGGTCCTGGCATTCTGCAACTCAAGTGAAAGGATGTTCTGAAGATTAACTGCTGTATCTGTTAGCTGATCAATGATTTTAACATTTCCCAAAATCTTATTCCTTTATGTCATTCCGTAAATTTAATATACATCTTACTCACATTGAGCGGATGCAAACCATTAGCGGAATTCCGGTTTGCCGTATATTATTTGTCATATATATATGATTTGAATTACGTTGTATGTCTTCATAATCAACTCAACATTGTTATGGTTTCATTCTAATATATTGCATAATCATTGTCAAGCAAACCGCCGACAATTGTGTATATAATATGAATAATCGCTATTTGTGTGTTCTAGTTGTGATTTTTTATGTCTAAAATGTTAACGGCACAACCATGATTGATTTCGCGGATTCATTTTTTCAAGTTTCGGTAAACGGAAGATATTCTATATTTTCTATGAAACTACACACAAATAGTTTTTCAATTTCCAGGATTAACTTACTTAATAATTAAGCTATATGTTTTTTCAGTTTTTATTATCTGTTTAATAAAATCCTGGATGTTTTCATTGACTTTTTTAAGTTTTTCTTCGTCAATCACACTTGTCAGCAACACAATACTTTGTTTGTTCTTCACTGCATAATAATTCAAATATAGTAGTGATTCGATTAAACGATAAGTAACTTCCTTGCTATTCGAAAATTGCTTAATATTTCCGTCTGTAAGCACTTTTGCTAAATTTTTCGTTGACATGTTGATGATCAAATCAATATATGAATTATCCTTTGAAATACCCTGAAATATGGAAATATATTTCTCTTCAATTTGTGCAGCGTCTTCCAGAAGCATATCCACAGATACTGAGAAAAAAGAAGCCATGTTTTTAAGGACGTTCCCGGATGGGGCGATTCTGCCTGACTCATATTGGGTAATCGTACTGCGCTTCAATCCCAATTCGTTAGCCAGAGACTGCTGCGTCAAATTATTCTTTCTTCGAAGTGTTTTTAACTTTTCAGATAACATCATGATTATCCTCTTTTTCACGAATTAGTATGTTGTTGGTCAGTTTCCTGTCGTTAAAAACTGTATTCCAAACGTTAAACGGCAAATTTGTTCTCAGGATCACGCTGCGCCGGTCTTAGAAGACAGACACAGCCATGATACCCAAAGATATTCAATAACTAGTATATCCTGATAAATATTTATAATTTTATATGTCACAATGTACTAGTCTAATATATATTTTCGAATAGCCCATGCCAGAAGGGCAATAATGAAAGAGAACGATACTCCGGCAGTGATTATATAATTCATATTCTGTTCCTCCTAAACTGATTTTCGTCTGATGATTTATCTTTACAAAATTTCACTCGAATAATCTCTTTAAGACGTCCCCGATATTTTCATTATATTTAACAGAAGTATCTATTTTGCCGCATGGCGATATTGACCTGTTTAAAGGCGAAATTGGGCAAACAGCAAAAATACTATTATTTATAGAAATATTTCAGATTCTTTTTTCCGGAATGGCGGACATAATCACAAACGCGGATTCGTTGTATTCAATTTTTAGAAAATCGCCGTAAGATGACATAAATTTTTTCATCGCAAAAAAACCAGTGCAGAATCAATTAGCTATTCGCTGACAAACTGATAGTGATGCTCGCGGAATACTCGAATACAGGCATCAACGACATGCGAATCATATCTGGTACCTCGACCCTGGGATATTTCACTGAGGGCAGGCTCAATTCCGAGTGCGGGACGGTAAGGCCGGTGAGACGACATAGCTTCAACCACATCCGCAACGCAGATAATTCTGGCATCCATGCATATCTCATCACCTTTCAATCCCCTGGGATAACCAGATCCGTCCATGCGCTCATGGTGCTGATATACAATTTCCGCAATAGGCCAGTCAAAGTTGACATCCTTCAGGATTTCATAACCGTTCTGGCTGTGTGTCATGATCAGTGCAAACTCCTGCTTTTTAAGTTTCCGGGGCATACTGAGGATATCTGCAGGAATGGATACTTTCCCCAGATCATGCACCTCTCCGGCGATTCGTATCTCTTCGACACGGCTTGGAGACATCCCCATTTCAGCCGCAACTGCACGGGACAGGTCGCTCACCCTTTTCTGATGCCCGGAAGTATAGGGATCCCTGGATTCGACAGTTGATACAAGGACGTCAATTACCGACCCCATTACCCTGTGCAGCCTTTCGTCCTCGACCATTTTGCGGGCTGTAATATTAACCATATTTGTTAAAAGGCAGGGTGTGTCATCCACAGAAATCAGTTCAACATTAAAAATCCCCGTAAAGACCGTTTTATCTTTTCCTACTATTTCTATTTCTTCATTCTGTCCAATCCGGCCGGCAAGAAAATTATTTTTCACTCGTTCACGCATATCTTGATCAGCAAATATATTCAATTCTTCCGAGTTCTTCCCGATCACTTCGTCCCGTGTATACCCGAGAGTGGTCAAAAATGTATCGTTAACATCTAAATAGATCCCGTCTTCGACTGTTGAAATTGCCATCAGGACACTTTGGGAATTGAATGCTTTTGCAAACTTTTCTTCTGATTTCTTAAGATCGGTGATGTCTTTTGTCACACCGAATAGGGCCGGCTTACCGTCCCATTCGCCAAAAAATACGCGGGTTTCAACAGGAATCTCCACACCCTGCTTTGTGACTACCGGTACCGGGCAGAACTCTGTTTTGCCTTCGAGCATTTCCTGTGTGATTCGGCCTGCTTCCGCCCTTCTTTTCTCAGGATGAACACAAAGAATCGACTGCCCGATAAGTTCTTCCATTGAAAAACCAAGCCGCTTGATAACAGTCTTGTTTGTATGAATAATATTGCCCTCCATATCCAGTACAAAAAGCAAATCATTGATTGTATTAAAAAAGTTTTTCAGATTTTGTTCGGCTCTCTCAATTGATATTCTTAGCATATCCCGTTCAATCTCTAATTTTTGCTTCTCGTCTAATAACTGTTTGAACGTGACTGCTTGATTGACTACACGAATCAAGTCATTTCTTAAAACCGGCTTAAATAAATAGTCTCTGGCGCCAAACCGAATTGCTTCAACCGCAGTATCCACGGTAGGCTGACCTGTCATCATAATCACTTGTGTGTCTGGTTTTGTTTCTTGAATATACTTCAGCAAGGATACGCCGCTTTGCTCAGGCATGACAATATCCGATAATACAGCATCATATTCGTTTTCCTGAAGCAGCAATATTGCACTTTTTACATTTTCTGCAGTATTTACTTCATAACCTTCTCTTTTTAAAAACTCACCGAGCGTTATACGTAAACTAGCCTCATCATCTACAATCAAGACCTTAGACATATCTATACCTCCATTTAAAGTTCAATTTATAACCCCTCGTCATCAACCGGCAGCACCATAATTGCCCTTGTATATTCGCCCTGCTCCGTCTCAAAATACAGATCCCCATGATGGCTCATTACGATCCCATGACTGATGGATAGTCCAAGTCCGGTCCCCTTTTCCCGCGATTTTGTTGTAAAGAAAGGATCAAAAACTCTGTCCAGAATATCCTCAGGCATACCTGTTCCATTATCCTCGACTATAATTTTCAGCCATCGGCGTCCCTCTTTTTCAAACATCTCACATGATATAATTATTTTTTTGTTTTCATTGAATCCATCATATTTTGAATTTAACGAATCTCTTGCATTGGTAAGCAGGTTCAGCAGCACCTGCTGTAATTGCTGACTGCGGCAATTAATGTCAGGGAGTCCCTCGGGAACATTGATCTCCAGTTTAATTTGATTGAGACGCATCGCTGCCCCGACAAATGAGATTGTCTGATTAATAATATCTCCAATCTGAGCAGGGCTGCTTTCCTGTTTTTCCTGCCTCGAAAAGCTCAGAAGATTTTTAACAATCTCTGCTATCCTTTGCCCTTCGTGCATGATTCCTACAGCATATTCCTTTAATTGTTCATTCAATGTAGGGTCTTCCTTCATCAAGTCGGCATAATTGATGATTCCATTAATCGGATTATTAATCTCATGGGCAACACCGGAAGCTAAAAGACCGATGCCGGCCATTTTCTCCTGCTGGACCAGCCGCTCCTGTGCTGCTGTCAATATCTTTAGAGCATCCTGAAGTTCCTGATTCTGCTGGTTGAGCTGCCGCTCAAGTTTCTTTTGCATTGTGATATCTTCACGGGCATCGATAAAACTGTTGAAAAGATTGCCCAATTCCCCTATTTCATCCTGATGGAGCATCGTCAGTTTGGATTCCTTGGAAAAATCGCCGGACTGCAGAAGACGGAATGTATCTGTCACTTTTTTGATGGGTTGGATGATCTGCCTGGACATGAGCAGTGCAAATATGCTGGTGATCGCAATGCTCAGAATAATCAATATAATGAAAATAATAGTGATAATATTTCCATTGGACAGGATGCTTTCAAGCGGTATAAATTTTGCAACTATCCAACCGCTTTTTTGTGCGCTGTCATAAATGACCAGCATATTCTTTCCGTCGATCTTTTGAGTGAAATTGCCTTTTGTCTGTGCTTTGATTTTGGATGAAAGATCGTCGGACAATGCTTGTCCGATGTACTGCGAATTGGGGTGATACACGATCCTGCTTTTCGAATCAAGAATAATAGTATAGCCTTTCTGGTCGGAAGCCTCACCGAAAGCTTCGTCGAAAATAGAAGGATTGTAACTTACAACCAGAAGACCGCTTGAATCTTCAGAGTTGGAGGAATCACCTTTGGCATGGAGTATTTTTGCCACTGTGATGACATTTGCAAACTCGGAGTCAAGATTGATGTTCGATTCTATCCCGCTCCAATAGACAAAATCCTCAGAATTTTTTGCTCCGGCGCTCAATTCATCGAAAATGCTGTTATTAATATTGATAGCTGTCAGTGTTTCTCCGACATGGTAATGTATGCCGCCCGAAGTGAACAGGTCGATCGATATCAGGCCCCTCATGCTTGAATACCCTGAAAGGATATACCCGATTTTTGCCTGTGTTGTCAGCTTGGCATATGAGGATTCCGGGGTCTTACTGCTAAGTGCATTGTTTACTTCATCATTGCCCGAAAGATTGGTGATGAGGCTCTCCACATCGCCCATCATCTCGTTGATATTAATGGTGCCTTGCCTGATATTGTCTTCCTGATAATTGATCGCTTCATCTTTCAATACATTATTGACACTGAAAATCGAGGCAAAGCCTAAAAACAATAGCGGAATAACCCCAATAATCAGTTGAAATGCAACAATCCGAACAAGCAGGCTTTTTTTGAATTTATTTTTCATCAGGATAAATCTTTCTTGACAATCACCTTAGCATCAACGTATGTCACTTCATCGACTGAAACGCCTTTTAGCATGTTGACGGCCGTGACTATTCCCATGTAACCCTGCTTGTCTGCCTGCTGGTCGATGGTGACATAAGCCCATCCTCCCAGAATCTCGGTTCTCATATCTTCCAGATTGTCGAACCCGGCTACAAAAATATCCTTTCTATTGATTTCCTTGAGATATTCGACAACACCAAGTGCCATCATGTCATTGGCACAGAAAATCAACTTTACGCCCGGATTCGCCGTTAACAGGGTCTTCACCAGGTCATGTGCCTCATCGATTTTCCAGTTGGCACTTTCGCTGGCAACGATCGTGATATTGCTATTCTCGGCAAACGCCCTGACAGCGCCTTGTCTGCGCAATTCGGCATTCTCAGCATCACGGATCCCCTCGATAATGATCGCCTGGGACGGGCCAGTGACAAGGGATGCAATTGTTTGGGCAGACAGATAAGCGGCATCGTCATTCTTGACACTTATAAAAGGAACGCCTGTTAATCCTTGTTTTACACACTCGGCTTCATCCAATCGATTATCGATATTGACGATTACAATACCGGCATCCTGCGCTTTCTTTAAAACCTTCACGAGGTCGACCGAACTGCCGGGTGCAATGACAATCGCATCGACTTTCTGCAGAATGAGTTCTTCAACAATCTGGATCTGTTGTTCGATGGAGGTCTCCTGTGCACCGGTTTTAACTATGAGTTTTATATTCAGTTCATTTTCAGCTTGTCTTGCTCCTTTTTCCATATCGACAAAAAAAGGATTTGTAAGCGTCTTCATCACAAGGGCGATCTGAAATTCCTTATCGGTGTTTGTGGTTGATAAACTGGAGAAAGATGCCTCTTTGAGTAAAGAATTGTTGTCACGATCGGCGCATGCGGTTGTCAGCATAGATAGAATGATCAAGACTGCAACAATTCCACGGCAGATTCTCTTCATGTTGTCCTCCGATGGCGGTACATTTAAAAATTTTGTTAACATAGTTAATACTGCTCCACTTCTATAACAAATGCAATTGTTTTAGTATTGATCGTTTTAAGTTGTTGTGCTTAATTGAAAAAGTAACGCAATGAGTAAGATACTTAACCTATAATGATGTGGTTATTCCGAGAATCAACACCGGAGTATTGGGGGGGCGGACACTTTCCTGGACGAAATCATACACCCTCCATTGGAGGGTATATTCTAAATTGGACATCAAGATAAGAGTGAAAGGTGGCCAATATGACTCGTAAGAGATATGACCGGCAATTTAAGGTTGCCGCAGCAAAAGTTATCCTTGCTGGGGAGGTGTCTGTCAAACAATTGTCAGAGGAGCTCAAAATCAAAGATACAACCTTAAGAAGATGGGCAAATGAGTACGAGCAACAAGGTGAGTCGGCATTCCCCGGCAACGGCTCGCCAACCCAGAACAAGGACTACGAGATTCTAAAACTGCATAAACAAATCGAAGAATTGGAAATGGAGAACGAACTCCTAAAAAATTTCCGGGCCTTCTTGAATCGAGACCTGAAGTGCTGCCATATACTGGACATAAAGTTAAGTTCATAATTTTGTCCATAATTACGAAAATCAGCTATCATGGCACAGTATGCTCGTAATTTCAGCATACAGGGTCAATTAACATGTTCGATGTCAGTCATAAACACCTTTTATAGATATTCATCAGTAGTGAACCTAAAGCCTCATTCCATAATTTTACACAGCAGATTTAACGCAGATAGCAACTTTTTTTGAATTCTAATGATGGCTGAATAAAATTATTTCAGCAAAGAGATAACACTGAACCAAAATTGCCGGGCATTTATAATCAAAATTCCTCTTGCTGATGATACGTCTGACTGGCGAAAGTTCAAGCCTGCGTGGCATCCTGAAGTCTTTTGACGTTCAATCGGTGCCTGGTCATTACCTTATTCCTTGTTGCTCTTCGCGACCGGTACTTTGGGATGGACTTTCATATTGCTAAGTTTTTTCCTGAAACTCCCAATAATCTTTCTATCGGGTTAACGGGTGGGAATCAATGTCCTTTTGTACCATCGTAGCTCTGCCACACCGGTTTTAACACTGAACAATAAAGGCTGCGAATATCCATTAAAATTGGCAGCATTCATTGACCCTCACACTCTTCTTCTATTTTTTCTCCTGTTTCTTAAACTGACCATAGTAGGCGTTTGCCCCATGTTTTCTCAAATAGTGTTTGTCGAGCAGAGTCTTCTGCATCGGTTCAATTGTATTTCCGGTTATCGACTTGCAATGCCACGCCATCATAGCAACTTCCTCGAGTACCACTGCATTGTGTGCCGCATTCATTGGATCAATTCCCCACGTGAACGGGCCGTGGCTATGAACCAAAACAGCCGGTATATCGTCAGGATTTATATCTATGAAACGCTCAATGATGACCTTACCGGTCTCTTTCTCATATTCACTTTTGATCTCAGCTTCTGTCATTCGGCGGGTACAGGGAATCTCACCGTAAAAATAGTCGCCTTGCGTTGTGCCATATGCTGGAATCCCCATTCCTGACTGCGCAAAAATCGTAGCCCAGCGGCTGTGCGTATGTACTACACTATTGACGTGTGGGAATGCCTTATATAGTTCCAAATGTGTTGGCATGTCGGATGACGGGTTCATTGTACCTTCGACTTTATGTCCATCAAGGTCAACCACCACCATATCTTCTGGGATCATAACTTCGTAATCAACACCTGACGGTTTGATGACTACAAGACCCTTCTCACGATCAATGCCTGACACATTACCCCATGTAAAGGTAACAAGATTGTGCCTCGGCAATTCGAGATTCGCCTCGAAAACATTTTGTTTGAGATCTTCGAGCATAATGGCCTCCTATTTTTGTTTTAATAAAATCATAAGTTGAAACTTCATAAATATCGCCCATACTATTACCATTTATAGCATGGGCGATATATAAATTAGAATTCTAGTCACCTACTTTTTTCAACCACCGACTGAACCGTCCCATGTGTCAACCTTGATTTTTTTCTTTTCTTCTTCACTGAACCAGGTTGTTGTCACAGCTTTTGTTTCTGTATAAAAGCGAACACCGTCTTTTCCAAGTGCGTGTAAATCACCGAAAAAAGATTGCTTATGTCCGGTAAACGGGAAAACACCAACCGGTACAGGGATGCCAACATTGATTCCAACCATTCCGCCATCCGTCCGTCTTGCAAACTCACGGCTGTAATAACCGCTTTGCGTATAGATTACTGATCCATTGGCAAATTCGTTCTTATTCATCAACTGCAGACCTTCTTCGAAATCTTTAACTCGTTTAATACATATAACAGGACCGAATACCTCCAGATCTCCGATAGACATTTCCGGTGTTACGTGGTCAAATATCGTCGGCCCAAGATAGAAACCATTTTCAAAGCCCGGAACGGTAACATTTCTCCCATCAAGGACTAGCTTAGCTCCCTGCTGTATTCCCGTTTCAATCCAATCCGTTACAAATTTCCTGTGGCCTTCGGACACCACAGGACCCAGTTGGGAGCCATTACCATAGGCTGGCCCTATCTTCAGCTCCTTGGCAAACTTGACAAGCATATCCACAAACTGATCGGCTATGCTGTCCTGAACAACAATAACCGGTAGTGCCATGCATCTTTCACCGGCACAACCGAACGATGAATTGATAATTCCCCTTGCGGAGCGCTCAAGGGCGGCGTCTTCAAGAACAAAGCCATGATTTTTAGCCTCGGTTAAAGCCTGCACTCTTTTTCCATTGGCAGCTGCTGTCGAATAGATGTGCAGACCGACAGACGTGGATCCGACAAATGAAATTCCTTTGACATCAGGATGCCTAAGTAATATTTCCGCTTCGTTCCTGCTGCAGGTTACAATATTTATTACTCCATCCGGAAGTCCGGCTTCCTGCCAGAGTTCTGCGCACCGCATAGAAGTCATTGGTGTCATGGATGCTGCCTTGATAACAATCGTATTGCCTGCAGCAATACATAAAGGTGTCATCCATCCCATTGGAATCATACCTGGGAAATTGAAGGGAGCAATTCCGGCAAAGACTCCTACCGGCTCACGATATAATACGGTATCATACCCTTTGGAAGTTTCCATCATGGACTCACCCATAAGAAGATTCGGCATGCCGCAGGCAAATTCGACTGGTTCTTTGATCTTAAGAATATCTCCCCTGGCTTCTTCCAGGACTTTTCCATGTTCCGTGGCACAGATCAACGTCAGTTCATCCATATGCTGTTCCAGCAGTTCCCTGAATTTATAAATTACCTGAACCCTCTTCATCACGGGAGTCTGTGACCAGGATTCAAAGGCAGTTTTTGCAGACTTTATTGCTGCAAGGACTTCCTCTTCAAGGCAGCAAGGTGCCTGGGCAATAACTGTTCCCTTACTAGGATCACAGACATTCATATACTTATTGGTTTTAGACTCATTCCACTGCCCATCAACAAAATATCTCAATCTTTTGATTTCTTTCTTGTTGTCACTCATTTGTCTTTCCTCCACTCATGAAATTGTTTGGGGGTCTAATGTCCTGTAATAGCTGCCACATAGATCATTGGGGTTAAAAGCCTCACGCACCTTGTACTGATATGCCGTAACCAGTGGCTGCGGTAGTTTGGCAAACATTTGATTCTGCTCTTCCTGCGTGTAGTAGTAACCGTCGGGGCGCCGGGCCGACTGATTCCATTTACTCATGTCCACGCCAAGGCCTTTACTGGTCATCCATTCCTGCGATGCTTCGAAATATTCGGCAGTTCCCTTAACAGATGCTTTATCGTAGGAATCAAAATGAGTAAAGAACTCCCATCCGGTGGGTCCACCGCCGCCTATTGTACAGAGACTGCCCATATCCGAGTCTCCTCCGACTGCTGCTATAAAATTCGTTTCGTCTTCCCACTTCTTCTTCAAATCAGAGGCTTCTTCCATAACAGAGGCGGAGACGAAAACATTGCTGGATAGTCCATAATTCCCTTCGTATGCACCACACAAAACGTAGTTAAGATTCTTGTGGCCCATTCGAATCAAATAAAGGAGAACCCAGTCCGAAATATCCTTGTCCAGCATCAATTCGCTCTTCCATCCACCAGTCAATTCCAAAATTTTATCAATTGCTTTTTCCTTGTACGCAGTGTCTCTCCTGGTCATACCGGCAATAATGACCTGTATGTCAATTTTCATTTTTTCGTTTTGTTCTTTAAGGTAAGGATCCTCACATAATGCCGGTATATCTGCAAGCTGAAGGTCAGGATCATTTAGGATTTTAATCATTGCTGTTTTTATATCGCGTCCAAACATAGTGAACTGCCTGTGTCCAAGAAAAAGTATATCGTTTTGATGGAAGAGATTGACTGCCTCTGCATATGCCTCCCATGTCGGAAAACATAGTGTATAAGATTTAAAATTGTCAGGCAGGTCCGCTTTATATGCAGGAACGACGCCCCGGGTGGGAATAAACGTAGGTCCGGGCCAGGGATGAAGGCGAACCGACATCTTTGTACAGATACCGAAGGAACCTGCCGTGCCTTGCTTACCCCTGAGAATTCCTCTGGTACTCGGACCGGGGCCCTCGCCGCAGAACCAACCGGATCCGGATCCCAGGGAGCCGGTCCTCAATATTTCTCCATTGGGCAGAACCCATTCCGCACCAATAAGGTTTTCACTGGCGCAGCCCATAGAAATCGAAGTCGGACCAAAGCCAACCCATCCCGCTGTACTGGCGACGACAGAACTGCTGCATCCTACACCGGGTATGTTGATCGTAAGCCCGACTTTCATAGCTTCTGCCTGTAGGGCTCCGCCAATAACATAAGGTTCAATGACAGCAATCTGGTTTCTATTGTCTATTTCAAATTTTTTCATTCGCCGCAAGTCTAGCTGGACTGAATAATCTCCGCCGATATAACCCATGACTGACCAAAAAGTAGTTGAAGCTTTAAACTGAATTCGTTGGTTGTTGCAAAGTCTAACTATTCCCTGCACTTCCTCGGTTGTTGCTGGGAGAATTACTGCAAGGGGTAAAGGTGTTTTTTGAAGATAAGGTCCCCTGTGATCGGATGTCTGCGAGGGAATTGCGCGGTAGCTTTCCAAAATAGCTGCATCCCTTGAGATATTCCTGTGTCCGACAATGTCTTCGAATTGCTGGTAGATTTCATTTGTTAATGCCATTTTACGCTCCCCTCTCAAAGTGCCCGCTGCACAAGTTCGATGATATCAAAGACCTGAATTTTTTTCCCGTTTTCATCAACTGCATTCATAAAGTTGCTCTCGCACCAAGGACAAGCAGTAATAAGGGCTTCGGCTCCCGTGGAGTTTGCTTCAGTAATCCTCTCACATGCAGTCCATGACGAAAAATCAGGATTTGTCTCAATACAGCCCCCGCCCGCACCACAGCACCAGGAATATTCGCGGATTCTTTCCATTTCCACTAGCTTTATACCATCAATTGCGTTCAGGATATTGCGCGGTGCTTCATAAATCCCATACGCACCGTTATATCTCGGACGTTTGGGTTCCCATGTATGGACCTGGTTGAGAATTTTCTTTTCTTTCCCTTCCCATGGGATGAGCTGCTCACCCTGCCTTCCAAGGTGGCAGGGATCATGGTAAGTTACAGTCAACGGAACGCTCTTTGTCAGCTTGATTGTGCCGCTGCGGATCAGTCTGGGTTCATCCGCATATGTGATGAGTAATAGTTGACAATACAGACTGATATAAAAC
>JBAWXZ010000020.1:0-62668 GCA_037143795.1 Eubacteriales bacterium
TGCAATCCTGCGGAATCTACTCGAAACACACATAGCCTTCCCGGTTAGGCGCCCGCCGGGCGCTAAGGAAGATCAAGTTATTCCTCGGATTGCTTTGCAATCCTGCGGAATCTACTCGAAACACACATAGCCTTCCCGGTTAGGCGCCCGTCGGACGCTAAGTAAGATTCATATTGGGTTTTCTGACAGCACACTTCTGCATTTTTCGAAAAAAGACAGATAATCATCTTCAAACCGACTTCCTTTGAGGCAGGCAAAATGAAAATTCCGTACAATGTCAAAATCTTCAAGGTCAATGCGGAGAAGGCTTCCATCAGACAATTCTTTTTCAACTGCTTTTTGATAAAGGAAGGTAATTCCAAGGCCCTTAGCAACCAATTCCTTGATTACATTCAAATTGGCAATTTCGATTTTGTCTGGAAAACTCGAAATACTCTGGTTGTGAATGGAAAGTGCCTGTTCCAAAATACTCCTCGTACCGCTTCCAGGCTCCCGGACAATCAGCCGCTGTGTAAATATTTCGCTGAAGGAGACGCGCCGGTCAGCGAAAGGGTGTCCCTTCGCACATACTGCTATGAAACGGGAAGTTGAGAATATACGTGTTATATATTCATTTCTATTAAAGAGTCCTTCGACAATGGCAAAATCAATTTCACCGTTCTTGAGTTTTTGTAAAAGTGTCTGTGTGTTGTCAACCAGCATAGTGAGATTCAGACCGGACATCCCATCCATCATTTTTTCCAAAATCTCAGGCATGACAAATTCACCAATTGTTAGTGTTGCACCAAAAGAAATATGAGACGTTTCTTTGGAATTGCGTATCCCGGCCTCTGCTTTTGCCCAGTCTGCCTTTGACAGACGCGCAAACTCCTGAAGCTTCTCACCCTGCGGTGTCAGAAGCAGTGTTCTGTGATCATATGTAAATAGTTTGACTCCATAGTACTCCTCAAGGTAATGAATATGCTGACTGACAGCAGGCTGGGAAATGTGGAGCAGTTTGGCTGTGCGGGTATAACTTGCCTCGTCACACAGCATCAAAAATGTTACCAGTCGAAAATCCAGCATGATAGCAAACCTCGCTTTATAACTATAAGTAAAACAAATAATGAGATCAATATATATAATTTGATTTTATCATGATGCGCGTCTACAATCAATGTAACTCGTCTGCCGACTTTGATTCTCAGGGTTGATCGGGCTAGCGGACAGACAAACGACTGAGAGGATATTACAAATGAAAAAACAAATGCAGGTCTGCATAAAGCACCTTCCCGGCATCTTGCTGTGTCTGGGAATTGCGGTAATTGCCTGGCTTTTGGGCAGACAGTTTACAATTATTGGAGGTGCGGTGTTCGGAATTATACTTGGTATGATTGCAGCTCTGATCAGGCGGCCGGATGCATATGATTCCGGAATTCGCTTTACATCCAAAAAAGTACTGCAGTATTCCATCATTCTTCTTGGATTTGAAATGAATATGGGAAATGTCATAAAGGTGGGGGCGCAGTCTCTGTTTGTGATGCTTTTCACACTGTCAGCCTCGTTTATCACGGCTTTTCTTGTAAGCAAAGCAATGAAAATACCATCTGATATTGCCGTACTCATCGGAGTCGGCACCTCTATATGCGGCGGATCTGCGATTGCCGCGACTGCACCTGTCATTAAGGCAAAAGATGAGGATGTAGCCCAGGCAATATCTACGATTTTTCTGTTCAATATCATCGCGGTCTTTCTTTTTCCCGCGCTTGGGTCTCTTTTCGGGCTCAGTGATATCGGATTCGGCATGTGGGCAGGAACTGCCATAAATGATACATCATCTGTGGTCGCTGCAGCATCCTCGTGGAGCCAGCAGGCAGGAAACAATACCGCCCTGCAGTTTGCGACGATCGTCAAACTCACACGCACACTGATGATCGTCCCAATAACACTCGTCCTTGCTGTTTACACTTCGAACAAAGCAAAAAAAGGAGCGGATGCCGGTAAGGGAAGCTACTCTTTTGTAAAAGTATTCCCGTGGTTTGTACTTGGGTTCCTTGCAGCTGCCCTTGCATACACCTTCCTGCCGATTCCCGCGCCGGTTTCGGCCTTCCTTGTTCAGGCCGGTAAATTTATGATTGTCATGGCTATGGCCGCCATCGGGTTAAATACCAATCTTAAAAAGCTCCTGACACAGAGCACCAAACCGCTTCTTCTGGGCCTTTGCTGCTGGGCAGCCGTGGCGTCGGTATCGCTTCTGGTCCAGAGAATAACCGGATTCACCTGAGGAGGGAAGAGAGTGTGTGTTCCGAGTAGATTCCTTAGCGTCCGAAGGACGCCTTAAAAGGAAGTAGTGATGCTTTTTGAGTAGATTCCGCAGGATTGCACAGCAATCCGAGGACCTGACCGAGCGAGAAAAGCATCACTACTTCCCTGAGGACTGCTCGAGCGAAAAACACACACTGTGTTCTCTCATACTAATCGCCTCGCCCATTTATACTTGCTGACACGATGTGTGCCCAATATGGCTTTGATCAGTTCTTCGAGGCAGGTCATGGCAAACACCTGCCAGAAAGGCAGATGAAGCAGCATTCCTGCAATCATGGTAAGCGGGACGCCGATTCCCCAGAGGACGCCAATCTCAATAACGGCGGCCGCCACGGTATCACCGCCGGCCCGCAGAATTCCGTCCAGATTGGTGAAATTTATGCCTTTTGCCCAAATAACGAAGGAGGTAAGCAGCATTGCCTGTTTGGCATAGGTGATTGCTTCAGGTGAGAGGCTTGGGAAGGGGAGCAGAAGCAGATTACGTCCGAAGAAGAGCAGGGGACCCAGGACAAGTCCGGAGATGAACATCAGCCGCAGAAGCCGCCAGGAATAATTTTTTGCCGTTTCGATTTCGGCGGCTCCCAGCAGATGCCCTATCAGTATTCCGCCGGCGCTTCCGACTGCTATAAAGAATATGTTCACAACTCCGCCGACCGTTGAAAAGACGGTAAATGCAGCAATGGCGGCCGTTCCCATGTAGGCGAAGGTGATACTGTATAGCATCATTGCCAGCGCCCAAAGCTGATCTTTTGTCAGTATCGGCAAAACAATTTTGAAAAACCTCTGCGAGAAGACTTTGCTGAGACGCACAAAATCACTTTTGCGAAGCGCAACCGGCGACCCTGCGACCCGCGACAACAGGACCATGACGCCTATATCAACAAAGCTTGCTATGACGGTAGCCAGAGCAGCGCCCTTTTCTTCCAGACGGGGGAAGCCCAGATATCCGTATACCATGATGATGTCGAGAACGATATTGGTGATTACGGAAGAGATGGAGGCGATCATCGGAATGCGGGTGTTGGCGGTTGCTTTTAATATACTCGAAAGCATTGCGGACATGACTTGAATAAGGTATGCAAAACCGGCGATCTGCAGGTAGCTGCGTCCGAGAGCAATAACGACGGGGTCTTTTGACAGAATGTGCATGGCAGGGCCGTTGAAGAATATGGCAACCGAAAAAAACAGGAAGGCAATCAGACCGCCAAAGACCATGGAACCGGTGAATGCGCGGCGGACACCGTCCATATCCTGATTTTTCCCCCAGTACTGCGCGGCAAAAATTGCGCCTCCGCTGGCAATCGCAGAAAACGAGCACCACATAAGGAGGGAAATCTGGTTGGCCTGGCCGACTGCTGCTATGTAGGGATCTCCAAGGCTGCTGACAATGATTGTATCGATGATGAACAAAGAAGACATAAGAAGCTGCTGGATCGCCATCGGGGCGGCCAGCTTAACAAGTTTGCTGTAAAATTCCGGGTCGCGGCGCATACGCAGTACACGCAGGAATGAATAAGTCATATAACACCTTTAACCTGCGCTTCTGCGCAGGACTTTCTCTATTCAGCGGACACAAAAAATCCCTGAAAGACTTGTTTTGCCTTCAGGGATACCAGATCACATAAATGATGGGGGGGCTATTTAACCATCGTTATGAAAATGGGCGGGAGGCATTGAAAGTATGCATATAAAAATATGAGTCATGACGATTAAATAATGAAATTTTCAAACCTCTCACCTCCTTATTTATTATTATGTTTGTTTATGATAAATCCTGAGGGTTGAATTTGTCAAGGGATCTTATTTTTCTGTTATAGTAATAATGAAAAAACATGAAACAGGACAAGGGAGGTATGCATGGCTATCATACAGGAACAAGAGAACTGGCTATTGGATTTGCAGAAGATCCTTATTGAAGAAGGCGCGCTTAAGATTGGCTTCGGAGATCTGACGGCTCTTCCTGAAGGACAGCGCATGGGGATGCCAAGGGGAATATCGATAGCAGTACCGCTTGACCTGGCGGTTGTCAATAAGCTCGGCACCGGGATGACGCATGACTATCATGCTGAATATAACCGTTCAAATGCACTTTTGGGCAGACTTGCACGGCTTGCTGCCGATTTTTTGCAAAAACAGGGATTTAATGCTATTGCAATGGTCGGAGAGGCAGCGAAGGATTCTTTTCTGAATCATTCCGCTGTTCTTCCCCATAAGACTGTCGCAACACGCGCCGGCATGGGCTGGATCGGGAAAAATGCCCT
Source organism: Eubacteriales bacterium (assembly GCA_037143795.1). GTDB lineage: Bacteria > Bacillota > Clostridia > Saccharofermentanales > Saccharofermentanaceae > Firm-13. The sequence continues at coordinate 4,566 of JBAWXZ010000020.1, forward strand.
CCTTGTAACCAGGGAGCGCGGAAGCGCAGTAAGGATTACATCGGTGCTTACAGACGCCCCGCTGCCCTGTGCGGAACCGGTTAATGTATCCTCCTGCGGTGAATGTGATATGTGTGTCCGCAACTGTCCCGGTCAGGCGCCCCTCGGACCTGCCTGGTCCGTGACATCAAAGAGGGAAGATTTCCTGGATGTCCTTGCTTGCCGCAAAACCTGTGTGGAAAGATCCTGGCGTGTCGCTCCCGGAATGAGTATGTGCAGCCTGTGTGTGCTTGTGTGCCCGTGGACGCGAAAAGCGATTGAAAAAGCAGGAATTCCCTACGGGTTTCCTGCTGTCGAGATGGCACAGAAGGGGGATCTTGAAGAAATTCTTGCCCTTCAGAAACTTGCGTTTGTCAGCGAAGCGATTCTTTGCGGTGATTTTACGATTCCGCCGCTCGTGCAGACACTTGAAGAACTGAAAGCTGAGTTTTCCGATCCCCGGAAAGCGAAGATCTTTCTGAAAATTGTGCAGGACAGGCGCATTGTCGGATCCGTCCGCGCATTTGAAGCCGATGGAACGTGCCATGTCTCCCGGCTTATGGTACACCCGGATTATCAGAGAAATGGCTTCGGGCGACGCCTTATGCTGGAAATAGAAGCCTGCTATGCCGGTGCGCGGTTCGAGCTTTTCACAGGGGAAAAAAGCACAGGGGATATTATTTTCTATCAAAAACAAGGATATCAGATTTTTAAGACACAGGATTTTCCCGGTAAAGCGGGTCTTGTGTATCTGGACAAATCATAGCAATTCGCATAGTACCTGCCCGGTTTTTTCGCCGATGCCCGTTATACCGGAGAATTCATTCATTTTTCATGATAGAATTCCTCTGAGTTTGCGTGATGTTAACTTAAATTTCGTTGAAACGGAAGGCTTTTCTCGGTATAATAAATACGCTTGATTTTGTGGGTTCCCCGTAAATCAGCATGTTTTTCTGCCATCCTGGCCATTTATGGCTATAAAATACAAGGAGTGTGAATATCATGGCAATGGTTACCAAAAAAAATGTAGAAGATTTGAAGGTCTCCGGTAAGAGGGTTATCGTACGTGTTGATTTTAATGTTCCGCTTGACAAAAAAACAGGTGCAATCACAGACGACAAGCGTATACAGGGTGCCCTGCCTACGATTAAGTATCTGATTAAGAATAATGCAAAGGTAATTCTGGTTTCCCATCTTGGCCGCCCGAAGAACGGTCCTGAAGCAGCTTTTTCCATGAAGCCTGCTGCAGACCGTCTTGCTGAGCTTCTTGGACAGCCTGTCGTACTTGCTGCCGATGTTATCGGTGATGATGCCAAGGCAAAAGCTGCCGCTCTCAAAGACGGCGAAGTCCTGATGCTTGAGAACGTCCGTTTTCACAAGGAAGAGACCAAAAATGATCCTGCTTTTGCAGCCGCCCTTGCTTCCCTGGCTGATCTTTATGTTAATGACGCTTTCGGTACGGCACACCGCGCACATGCATCCACAGCAGGTCTTGCGAATTTCCTGCCGTCCGCTGCCGGTTACCTGATCCAAAAAGAGCTCGATTTCCTCGGCAAAGCACTTACTGAGCCGGCCCGTCCTTTTGTCGCGATCCTCGGCGGCGCCAAGGTATCCGACAAAATCGGCGTTATCGAGAATCTTATTGAGAAGGCGGACACAATCATTATCGGCGGAGGCATGGCATATACGTTCTTTGCTGCCCAGGGATTCCCCATCGGCACATCCCTTTGCGAAGCCGACAAGCTTGACCTTGCCAAATCCCTTATGGAAAAAGCAGCCGCTAAGGGCGTGAAGTTCCTTCTTCCGCTTGATAACGTAGTTGCTGATAAATTTGCTGCCGATGCCAACACACAGGTTGTTGATGACGAGAAATTCCCGGATGGATGGATGGGCCTTGATATCGGACCGAAGACCATCAAACTGTTCTCGGATGCAATTTCCAGTGCAAAAACAGTAGTATGGAATGGCCCGATGGGTGTGTTCGAGTTTGATAAATTTGCAGAAGGAACCCGTGCAATTGCCAAAGCTGTTGCAGATTCCTCTTCCATATCGATCATCGGCGGCGGCGACTCTGCTGCCGCAGTTGAGAAGCTCGGTTTTGCCGATCAGGTCACACACATTTCCACAGGCGGCGGTGCTTCCCTTGAGTTCCTCGAGGGTAAGGTTCTCCCCGGTATTGACGGACTTCAGGACAAGGTAGCCTGCCGTACATTTGCAGCAGGAAACTGGAAGATGAACGCCGGTACTCCGGAAGAAGCGACCAAGCTGATTTCTGCATTGATTCCCCTTGTTAAGGATGCTAATTCCAAGATCGCCCTGGGAGTTCCTTTCCTTGCTATCCCGGCTGCCCTTGAAGCGGCTGCTTATACTAATGTTAAAATCGCCGCCCAGAACTGCCACTTCAATGAGAAGGGTGCATACACCGGAGAAATTTCCCCTGTATGGCTTGCCAAGCTCGGCGTAACCTACGTAATTCTCGGACATTCCGAGCGCCGTGAATATTTCGCAGAGACCGACGAGACTGTCAACAAGAAGACAAAGGCTGCCCTTGCATGGGGCCTCAAGCCGATTGTCTGCTGTGGTGAGTCCCTCGATCAGCGCGAGTCCGGAGTGACATTTGACTGGATCAAAGGCCAGATAGTCGGCGCTTTCAAGGACATCCCGGCTGAGAAGCTCTGCCACATCACGATCGCTTATGAGCCAATCTGGGCGATCGGCACAGGCAAAGTCGCATCTGATGAGCAGGCTGAAGAAGTCTGTGCATTCATCCGCGGCGTTATTGCCGAGCTTTACACAGCAAAGGACGCCAGTGAGATGACGATTCAGTACGGCGGATCGGTTAGCCCGACATCCGCAGCAGGTCTTTTCGCACAGCCCAACATCAACGGCGGCCTGGTCGGCGGCGCTTCCCTTAAGGCTCCTGACTTCGCAGCTATCTGCAACGCCTGAGTATCAGGTATTTCCATTTGACTTAGGTCGGCGCTTCGAAAGGATTTGTGAGGGGAAATCCCTTTGCACTTCTGCCTGAAGCGCCGATTTGTATTATCGGACATCTGCAAAATGTATCGCTTTACATAATTGCATTTAATGAAAGGGGAAAATTATGCCGTTGTATTATTTAGGTTATGGATGGCCGCTTGCTATACTGGCGCTCGTTTTTTCACTGGCGGCCAGCGCATGGACCAAATCAACATTCAAGCGTTACAGTAAAATTAAATCCAGCCGCAACATGACCGGCCGGGATGTCGCCGAGCGGATTCTTACATCCAACCAGCTGTCCGGTAAATTCGGGTATGGTTATTCCGTAAAAATTGAGAAGGTCGCCGGTTCCCTGACCGACAATTATTCGCCTAAAGATAAGGTTCTGCACCTGTCCGAGAGTGTGTACGACAGCACATCTGTCGCTGCGATCGGCGTCGCCGCCCATGAGTGCGGGCATGCCATCCAGGATGCGAGCGGGTTTATTCCCAATAAGATCCGCGGATTCCTGGTGCCGGTTGCCAATATCGGATCGCAGTTCGGACCGTGGATGGCCATCATCGGCATCATTATAACGAACCGTCTGCCGACATCGACTTTCGGCAATATTCTTTTCAACTTCGGCATACTGTTTTTCTTCTTTGCGGTGATATTCTATCTGATCACACTTCCCGTTGAGATCAACGCCAGTCACCGCGCACTCAAAATCCTGAAGGAAGACAACATACTGACGGACAGTGAACTGGCAGGAGCAAGAAGCGTATTGACTGCTGCAGCTATGACTTATGTTGCTGCTGCTGCCGCTGCCGTAATTACACTGATCCGGCTGCTGGGGATGAGAAGCAGGCGATAAGAGACATGATTCGTTCCAAATGACCTTTGCCGGCCCGCATAAAAAGAGACGCCTCTTGCAAGCGCCTCTTTTTTAAAGGAGAGAAAGATGAAGAACTTTATCCTCAGATCTTTTTAACAAGACCAGTCAGAACTTTACCGGGCCCCAGCTCGATGAATTCGTCGTATCCGTCAAGGCGCATGCGGCGAATTTCGTCTGTGAAGTGAACAGGGGAGACCATGTGGGTTTCAAGATAGGCGGGGATATCTACGACGGCAGGCATAGGTAATGCCGTGGCATTGGAATACACTGCGGCCGTTGAAGGGGCGAAGGTAATGGTGCGGGCGAATTCCTTCAGTGATGCTGCGGCCTCAGCCATGAACGGGGAGTGGAATGCACCGTTGACGGCGAGCTTCATCGCGCGGCGGGCACCGAGTGCAAGAAGCCGGGCGGCGGCTTTTTCCGCAGCCTCAACGGTGCCGGCTATGACAAGCTGCCCGGGGCAGTTATAGTTGACCGGGTAGACGTCTTTGATTTTTGACAGGCATGCCTCAACGTGCTCGTCCGATAATCCGAGAATGGCATACATCGCGCCGGGGTTTTTGTCTGCAGCAAGCTGCATCAGGCGGGCACGTTCATTGACCAGGTTCAGAAGGCCGGCAAAATCGATGATGCCTGCCGCATAGAGAGCCGTGTATTCGCCGAGTGAGAAACCGGCAAGGCCGACGGGCTCAGGCAAACCTGCAGAGGAAGTGCCGGTTATATCCGCTGAGGCAGTGTCAGAAGAACCGGCACGTTCTTTTTCCAGACTTGCGACACTGTGCACGATGATTGCCAACTGTGCGTATCGTGTCTGGGCCAGCTGCTCTTCGGTGAGATGAAGAAGATCCAATCCCGTTATCCCGAGAGCTTTTTCATATAGCGAAAGGGAGGCCGGAAAAGCGGCCGTGATTTCAGCGGACATTTGCAGGGTTTGTGCACCCTGGCCGGGGAAGATATATGCCTTCATGATTTGTTAACCTCCATATAGTTGACGCTTTGCTATGTACGGTAGTACAATGGCGATAACCTTTGATTATCAAAGTACTTGATTTTCAAAAGAAAAGCAAGCGGAATAGGTATTTTGCACCTGCTAATCTACTCTTTGGAGGCATTAATTGTGATTCAATCCTATAAAATTTTGGGTACAGGCTCCTATCTTCCGGATTTGGTGGTTGAAAACGCCCGCTTCTCCGAGATTGTAGAAACGAATGACGAATGGATTTCTTCGCGTACGGGAATTTCCCGCAGGCACTTGAGTGCCGGTGAGGCCACCTGGGAAATGGGTTTGAAAGCAGCCGTAAACGCGATGGCCATGGCAAACCTGGCGCCTGAGAAGCTAGACCTTATTATTGTATCCTCTGTTACACCGGATTATTCTTCGCCGAACATGTCGTGTATTATCCAGGCAGAGCTCGGCGCGGTAAACGCTTTTTGCTTTGATGTGAATGCAGCATGCACCGGTTTTATTCAGGCTTTCGATATTGCCATGCGCTATCTGGCGACATCGGATATGCAGAACGTCCTTATCGTTTCAACGGAAAGCCTTTCCAAACTGACAGATTATACGGACCGAAGAAGCTGCGTGCTTTTCGGCGACGGAGCAGGATCCATAGTTCTTTCGAGTGCTGCTTCCGAATCGGGAGAGGCAATTCCCGGGGAAGTGTATGAGTGCTTTATCGGTGCGGACGGCACGATGGGACAGGCAATTGTCGGTAAAGCTTTTGAGCCGGCCCGCCATCCTTTCATTCCGGCGGACGCACCGGAAATCAAAGATCGCTTTGATCATGAGGGCGGCATTTTTCTGAAAATGCAGGGTCAGCTTGTATACCGGTTCGCGACGACTATGATGCCTTTTGCTGTTGAAAAAGTACTTGAAAAATCAGGCACAAGCATTGAAAATATCGATTATATCGTACCTCATCAGGCAAATGACCGGATTCTCCAGTCTGCAGCCAAAAGGCTTGGACTTCCGAGCGAAAAGATGATTTCCCATCTGGCGGATATCGGAAATACTTCTTCGGCATCGATTCCTATTTGCCTGGATATCGAAGTTCGTGCAGGCCGGATTCAAAGGGGTCAGACGCTTGTGATGACGGGATTCGGCGGCGGCCTGACATACGGCGCGCTGCTTTGTAAGTATTAAGTCATTTTGTAAGGTTAAATACACAGGAGGATTCTTTTATATGAACACAAGAGTAACCAGTATCTTAGGAACAAAATACCCGCTGATTCAGGGCGGCATGGCATGGGTCGCCGACGCGTACCTTGCTGCGGCTGTTTCGAATGGCGGCGGACTCGGCCTGATTGCTGCCGGATCGATGAACGGCGAGCTTCTCAGGAAAGAAATCCAGCTGGCAAGGACACTTACCGATAAGCCGTTCGGCGTCAACATTATGCTGATGAATCCGTGTACACCCGAGCTTTCGCAGGTGGTTATCGAAGAAAAGGTTGCCGTCGTTACCACAGGGGCAGGTTCCCCCGGCAAATATGTAGAAAGCTGGAAAGCGGCAGGTATCAAAGTCATTCCGGTTATCGCATCCACGGGTCTTGCCCGCAGGATGGAAAGCCTCGGTGTTGACGCCGTCGTAGCCGAGGGCTGTGAAGCAGGCGGACACATCGGCGAGATTACGACGATGGCACTGATTCCGCAGGTCGCTGACTGCATCAGCATTCCGGTTATTGCCGCAGGCGGTATTGCAGACGGCCGGGGAATAGCCGCAGTCAGCATGCTCGGTGCAAGCGGCGTACAGGTCGGAACAAGATTTTTGACTTCAACCGAATGTACGATACATATTAATTACAAGAATCTTGTTATTAAGAGCCGCGACATTGATTCCCGGGTAACGGGAAGAAGCGGCGGACACCCGGTCCGCTGCATCAAAAATGCACTTGTCATGGACCTTCTTGAACTCGAAAAAAAGGGTGCTACTTTTGAAGAGATGGAGACCATAATGGTTGGTTCCCTTCGAAAAGCCGTAAAGAACGGCGACATGAAGGAAGGATCTTTTATGGCCGGCCAGATTGCAGGCCTTGTATCGGAAATTCAGCCGGCCCAGGTCATTATTGAAGAGATGTTTGCAGAATATGAAGAAATCATCAAAAACGGAGGGTCCATCTGATGGCTGAGAATGCGGTAACCCCTGCAGCAATAATTACCGGTGCTTCGCGCGGTATCGGTGCGGCGATTGCAGAGACATTCGCTGAAAAAGGTTACAACCTCGTGCTTGTATACCGGTCCGGCAAAGAAGAGGCGGAAGCTGTCAAAGCACGCTGCGAAGAGATTCAATCCGGTATCCGTGTAATCATTGCAGGCGCTGATGTCTCCATGGAAGCAGACTGCCAGCATATATTTGATGTGGCAAAGGAAGCTTTCGGGCGTGTCGATGTCCTTGTTAATAACGCCGGGCAGACCAAGGACGGTCTTACGATGCGTATGAGTCTTGATCAGTTCACAAGCGTAATCGACATAAACCTTACCAGTGCCTTTATGCTTTCCAAGCTCTGCCTGCCGCTTATGAGCCGCCAGAGAAAAGGAAGAATTATCAATATGTCTTCCATAGCAGGTGTATACGGAAATGCAGGGCAAGCCAATTATTCGGCTTCAAAAGCCGGTATGATAGGTCTTACAAAGAGTCTTGCCAGGGAGATGGGCAGCCGGAATATAACGGTCAACGCAGTTGCACCGGGCTTTATTGAGACGGATATGACGGCTTCGCTGTCGGAGGACTTAAAGAAAGCCGCTGCAGCGAGGATTCCGCTCGGACGTCTCGGCCAGGCGAAGGAAGTAGCCTCGGTTGTGGCTTTCCTGGCGTCAGACGATGCATCTTATATTACCGGACAGGTCGTGGAAGTATCAGGCGGACTCGTACTATAGTGATTTGATAAAAACAGAAGCGAACGGATTTGATTGGAATATTTCGACATACCCCAAGGGATATCGAGGAGGATGGATATGAGTACAGATACTGGCAAAAAAATTTCTTACACCGACGCGAAGGGGCACCCCCGCGTGGTCATTACCGGAACAGGCGTGATTTCGCCGGTTGGTAAAGATACTAATTCATTTTGGGAGTCGCTTGTCGAAGGCCGTCACGGCATTGCGCCGCTGACTATGCTGGACGCTTCCGTTTACAAGGTAAAGCTCGCGGCAGAAGTAAAGGATTTCGATCCGATGCTGTATATGGACCGTAAGGAAGCGCGCCGTATGGACCGTTACTGCCAGTTCGCCGTCGCAGCAGCCAAAGAGGCAGTTGATTCTTCCGGTATTGTTTTCGGGGATATGGATCCATTTGAAGTCGGTGTCATTATCGGTACCGGTGTCGGCGGCCTGCACACGATGCAGACGCAGTATGAGGAGCTGCTTCTTAAGGGCGGACCCGACAGGATATCCCCCCTGTTTATACCTATGATGATCAGCAACATGGCGGCCGGCAGGGTGTCGATGAATTACGGACTCAAAGGTGCAAACTATTGCGTTACAACAGCATGCGCCTCCGGTGCACATGCAATCGGCGAGGCTTTTCGCCTGATCAAGCACGGATATCTCAAGGCAGCAATCACCGGAGGTGCGGAAGCACCGATTACCCCGATTGCCCTCGGAGGATTTTCCAATATGAAAGCTTTGAACCTGACGGATGATCCGGACCGTGCATCGCTGCCGTTTGACCTGGACCGCGGCGGATTTGTTATCGCGGAAGGTGCCGGCATAGTAGTTCTTGAGACTATGGAAGGCGCCGTCGCACGCGGTGCGACGATTCTTGCCGAAGTTGCAGGATACGGTGCTACGGCGGATGCCTATCACATCACCAGTCCCGATCCGGAGGGTTCCGGCGCCGCACAGGCCATGCGACTTGCAATGAAAGAGGCCGGCGTCACACCGGAAGAAGTCTCTTACATCAATGCACACGGAACAGGAACCGACTTAAACGACAAATACGAGACGCTTGCCATCAAGGCGGCTCTTGGTGATGCTGCTTACAAAACAGCAGTCAGTTCAACGAAATCCGTTACCGGCCATCTTCTCGGGGCCGCCGGCGGCGTAGAGGCGATTGCCTGTGCCCTTGCAATCAGGGACGGCATGATTCCCCCGACAATCGGACTTACAACACCGGATCCCCAGTGCGATCTCGACTATACACCGAACAAGGCAAGAGCTGCAAAAATTACGGTCGCGCTTTCCAATTCACTCGGATTTGGCGGACAGAATGCATCGCTGCTTCTCAGAAAAGTGGAGGAATAAACTATGTCACCGGTTACAAAAAATCCCGATGTTCCGCAAGATAAGGATGCGTCCCTCTATCAGACCGGCCTTAGCTTCAGTCAGATAAAAGAACTCATGACACATATGAAAAAAGAAGGGGTCACAAGTTTTGCATTCGGCGAAGGCAAAACCAGCCTTACCCTGACGCGTGACAAGGAAGTGGTCTATGTGTCCGGTTCCCCCGACCCGCGCCAGCCCTTTACAGCCGGTGCCGGCCAGGAAGCCTATCAGACTGCTGCTGCCCCGGAAGTACCCAGGGAAGAACCTGTACCGCAGGGATACATTGTGACATCTCCCGTTGTCGGCGTGTTCTACGACTCGCCTGCACCTGATCAGGAACCATATGTAACCCTCGGGTCTTATGTGAAAAAGGGCGATGTCCTGTGTATCATCGAGGCGATGAAGCTGATGAACGAGGTCAACAGCCCTGTTTCAGGACGTGTCAAGGAAATTCTTGTCAAAAAAGCCAGCCGTGTCGAATATGGGCACAAGCTGTTCGTAATCGATCCGGGTCAGCCGGAGGAGGCACAGGATGAGTGAAAAACTGATAATTGATCAGGAAGGGACTGTTCCGGTAAAACCTCTGATGGACAGGGAAGCGATCATGGCAATCATTCCGCACAGGGACCCGTTCCTTCTGGTAGACGAAGTTCTCGAGATGACGGAGGAATCGATTGTCGCACAGAAAAAAATAACAGGGGACGAATTCTTCTTCAAGGGGCACTTCCCGGGAATGCCAATTATGCCCGGTGTCCTGATCGTTGAGGCAATAGCACAGGCCGGAGCGATTGTGGCACTTTCCAAAGAAGAAAACAGAGGTAAAATAGCCGTTTTTGCAGGTATAGATAAAGTCCGCATCCGCAAAAGTGTTTTCCCGGGCGACACAATCCGTCTGGAAGTAAAGCTGACCAGAAAGCGCGGGCCGATCGGTTTCGGCGAGGGCAAAGCCTTCGTCGACGGAAAACTCTGTGTAGGCGGCGAGATCATGTTTGCGATCGTCGACAGGGAGAACCAGGAACCTGCCGTAAAAGATACCGCGGCATCTGACCAATAGGCTTAATTATTTGGCCAAAAGGAGAAATCTATGTTTCGTAAAGTCTTGATTGCCAACAGGGGAGAGATCGCAGTGACGGTTATCCGCGCATGCCGTGAAATGGGCATCCGCACGGTTGCCGTGTGCTCGGAAGTTGACAAAAATGCACTTCATTCGCAGCTCGCAGATGAATGTGTGTGTATCGGACCGGATGCATCCAAGGACAGTTACCTGAATATGCAGGCTATTCTGTCTGCCTGTCTGACGACGGGCGCAGAGGCGATTCATCCCGGATTCGGATTTTTGTCGGAGAATCCTGTTTTTGCACGGCTGTGCCAGAAATGCCAGATCAAGTTTATCGGGCCTACAGCCCAGCTTATGGAACAGATGGGCAATAAATCCAATGCCAGAAAAACGGCCGAACAGGCCGGTATTCCGATCATTCCGGGTTCTGCCGGCGCACTTGCCGACGTGGCGGACGCCCTGGCCGAAGCTGCAAAAATCGGGTATCCCGTGCTGGTCAAGGCCTCTTCGGGAGGCGGCGGACGCGGCATGCGTGTTGCCAACAGCGCGGAAGAACTGCCCGGTGCTTTTCAGATGGCAAAGACGGAAGCAAAGGCCTGCTTCGGCGATGACGAAGTGTATATGGAGAAGCTTGTGCTTCAGCCGCGTCATATTGAAATACAGCTTCTGTGTGATGAATACGGCCATGTCGTCCACTTAGGCGACCGTGACTGTTCGGTACAGAGAAGAAACCAGAAGATTATTGAAGAGGCTTCATCGCCGTTTATGACGGAAGAACTCCGGATGCAGATGGGCGATGCGGCAGTAAGCCTGGCGAGACGGATCGGCTATACCGGCGTGGGGACGATTGAATTCCTCGTCGATGCGGAGCGCCGTTTCTATTTTATGGAGATGAACACGAGAATTCAGGTAGAGCACCCGATCAGCGAGGCGATCACGACGGTCAATATTGTACAGGAGCAGATCCGCGTAGCTGCGGGCGAACTTTTGCGTTATTCACAGAGGGATATTGTTTTTCGCGGCCACGCTATTGAATGCCGTATCAACGCGGAAGATCCGGAGCATGACTTCCGGCCCTGCCCCGGAACCATAACGACGCTTCACCTGCCGGGCGGGCAGGGTGTCCGGATCGACAGCGCCATATACCAGGGATATACAATACCGCCGGATTATGATTCGCTTCTGGCCAAAGTCATTGTCTGGGCACCGAACCGCGATGAGGCGATTGTTCGTATGAGAAGAACCCTGATGGAGTTCCTGATCGTCGGTGTCAAAACGAATATTGATTTCCATCTGGCAATTCTGCGCGAACCGGATTTCCTCAGGGGAAACTATGACAATACCTATCTGGCCCGGAAAAAAGATGAACTGCTTCCTTCCGGCCGCGTATAAAGATCCATGCCGGTCCGGCCCGGGACAAACGGAGGCTGCAAAGCCCCCAAACAAACAAGGAGCGTCTATATGGATGATACTTTTTCTCAAATGAGAGCCCGCCTCGAAGCGGATAAAAAATACCTTGAAGACCAGGAAACCGCTGAAAAAGTGAGTGTCCCCGCAGAGGCCGGCCAAGTCGGCGTCAAGGACCGCTTCAGTTATCTGACACCGATTCCGGATGACATGTGGCTTCGCTGTCCGTCCTGCCAGGGCGTTATGCTCCGGGAAGATTTTGAGGAAAACCACAGCGTGTGCCTGCACTGCGGCCACTGTTTCCGTGTAAATGCCCGGGAGCGCATTGCGCTGACAGCGGATGAAGGTTCTTTTGAAGAACTGTGGGAGACCCTGTTCGGCAAAGATCCGATTTCATTCCCGCGATATGAACACCGCCTCAGCAAGCTCCGTGAAAAAACAGGCATGACAGAGGCTGTCATTCTGGGTAAAGCGGCAATCGAAGGGTTCCCGTGCATGATCGGAGCGATGGATTCGAATTTCCTGATGGGCTCGATGGGATCCGCTGTAGGCGAGAAAATCACACGGCTTTTTGAAGCGGCGACAAAAGCGAAGCTTCCTGTCGTGCTGTTCTCCGCATCCGGCGGTGCGCGTATGCAGGAGGGAATCGTATCCCTGATGCAGATGGCCAAGACCGCAGCAGCTGTCGAGCGGCATAGCCGGGCTGGACTTCTGTATATTTCGGTTATGACGGATCCGACGACAGGCGGAGTCACGGCAAGTTTTGCCTCGCTCGGTGATATCATCCTGACGGAACCGGGTACTCTGATCGGGTTTGCCGGAAGGCGCGTGATTGAGGGAACGATTGCACAGGCGCTGCCGGAGGATTTCCAGCGCGCTGAATTCATACTCAAACACGGATTCCTGGATATGATTATTCCCAGAAAAGAATTAAAAAAGAAACTTGGCGAGCTTATTTCGCTTCATACAAAATACACGCAGAGCAAAAACGGAACACCCGGTTCGAGTGATACCGCGATGAAGAATGAATCGCAGGTGAAGAATGAATCGCAGATGAAGAATGAATCGCAGGAAAAAATCGAACCCGGGATGCAGCTTAACCGCTGCAAGGGCTCGGAATGCCTGACGATTATTCGAAACCGCGAAAGACCTACACTGATGGATTATCTGCCGATGATTTTCACGGATATTTATGAGACGCACGGCGACCGTACCTTCGGGGATGACACGGCTATGTTCACGGGAATCGGAAGGCTGAACGGCCGTCCGGTGACCATTATCGGCCACAGAAAAGGCAAGGGCCTACTTGAGAATCAGGCGTGCAATTTTGGCATGCCCCATCCGGAGGGTTACCGCAAAGCACTTCGCGCAATGAAACAGGCGGAAAAATTCGGACGTCCCGTGATAACCTTCGTCGATACCCCCGGTGCATACTGCGGGGTCGCTGCCGAGGAGCGCGGACAAGGAGAGGCAATTGCCAGGAACCTTATGGAAATGATGCCGCTTACCGTTCCGATTATCAGCATCGTAATTGGCGAAGGCGGCAGCGGAGGAGCACTTGGCATTGCCGTCTGCGACGAGCTTGCCATGACCTCCAATGCGATCTATTCCGTTATTTCACCCAGGGGCTTTGCATCGCTCGTATGGAAGGATCCGACCCGCGAAAACGAAGCGGCCGATACGGCGCATATAACAGCGTATGATTTGAAGGAAATGAAGATCTGTGATGTTATTCTGCCGGAGCCGGAAAACGGAGCCCATGCGGATGCACAGGGAATGGCACAGACACTGAAGGCCTATCTGGGTGATTCCACAGAGCGTATCTGCGCGGCTTTTGCGGCAGACCCGGCGGCGGCAATGGAAGCACGATACCAGCGATTCAGGCAAATTGGCGATTGCAGCTGATTTAATATATGATAGGATAAGAAAAAAGGATTAATCCTTTGGGCTTTTCCTTTGGTGTTGTGTCAGGAAAGCCTGACGGACACCCGGGGGGGAGCCTTTTTCTTTGGAGGACATCATGCTTACGCATCTTCTGCCCTATCTTCGGCCTTACCGCAGGCAGTTTATTATCGGGCCGGCCTTTAAGCTTCTTGAAGCGATTCTTGAACTTACGCTGCCTGTTATGATGGCTGATATCATCGACCTGGGCATTGCCCGCCATGATCAGACGTATATCCTGCATACGGGACTTCGTATGTTTATTACCATTATCATCGGACTGATCAGTGCAATTATCTGCCAATACAGTGCTTCAATCGCGTCGCAGGGCTTCGGAACACGTGTCCGAAGCGCTCTTTTCGCTCATGTAAATCACCTGTCCCTCTCCGATCTTGATTCGCTTGGGACGGACACTCTGACTACCCGTGTTACCAACGATATCAATCAATTGCAGATAGCCGTCTCAATGACAATCCGGCTGATTTTCCGCGCACCGTTTGTCAGCATCGGGTGTATTGTCGCTGCGATGCTTCTGGATCTTCCGCTTTCGACCGTGATCTGGGCCGGTGTGATTTCGTTCATTATCGTACTGGCGGCGATTATGCTGGCAGCTTTCCCCCTTTACTCGGATGTTCAGAAGAAACTCGATGATGTCGGCGGAGTCGTACGGGAAAATTTTTCCGGAGTACGCGTGATCCGGGCGTTTGCACGGGCGTCGATTGAAATGGAACGCTTCGCCAAAAAAGTGGATGCCCATGCACAGAGCGTGATTCGTGTTACCCGGATCGCCTCACTTATGAACCCCCTGACCGCACTGATTATGAATATGGTAATCTGTGCGATTCTGTGGTTTGGTGCCGTGCAGGTGAATGCCGGCGGTATGTCGACCGGCAAAGTGATTGCATTTATCAACTATATTGCACAGATTCTGACAGCCCTTATTGCCGTAGCGAATCTCGTTGTGATTTTTACCAGGGCATCCGCCTCCCTGCGCAGGGTAAATGAAGTATTTGACGTGACGGCATCGGTACATGCGGAAGAGGACAATGCAGATACGGCCGGCGCAGCAGCGGAGGGTACACGGGAGATTTCCCCCGGTGATAACGCAAATGATGAGAAACAGGATTCTGTTCCGGTCATTTCCTTCTCCCATATCACGTTCTCCTATACGGATAATCCGGAGGCGGATCCGGAAAAAAATGCGCTGACAGACATCAGTTTTTCTGTTCCCCGCGGAAGTGTGCTGGGAATTATCGGGGGAACCGGATCCGGAAAGTCGACGGTCCTCCAGCTGATCGCGCGTTTTTATGATGCACAGGAAGGCACTTTGAACCTGTTTGGTAAAGATGTAAAAACTCTGTCCCCGGAGGCGCTTCGTAAAAATATGGGCTGCGTGTTCCAGGGATCAAAACTTTTTTCGGGAACGATTGCTGAGAATCTTCGCTGGGGTGATCCGGATGCAAGCGGGGAAGCTCTGAGTAAAGCGTGTACCTATGCACAGGCGGCGAGGTTTATTGAAAGAATGCCGGAAAAATATGACACGCGGATTGAGCGTGATGGACAGAACCTTTCTGGAGGCCAGAAGCAGCGCATTGCCATTGCACGCGCGCTCGTCAGAAATCCTGCAATACTTCTTCTTGATGATGCCTCTTCGGCGCTCGACTACACAACGGAGGCAAAACTCCGGCAGGCGCTGTCGGAGATCCGGCTGGCGGCCGGGATGACTGTCATTATCGTATCCCAGCGTGTTGCATCGATTCGCGGGGCCGGGCAGATTCTCGTACTCGAAGACGGAAAGCAGGCCGGCCTGGGGACGCATGAGGAACTGATGAATTCCTGCGGGGAATACCGGTCGATCGCCCTGTCGCAGATGACGCAGCAGGAGGTGGTGTGATGCCGCAGGCTTCTTCAATGCTGCCCGGTATGAGAAATCTGGCGCCTGACGCACAAAAACTCGGGCTGGCCCCTGTTAAGCCCTCCTGGAAGATTCTGATAAGGATCCTGGGTTACGCAGGACGCCAGAGAAAAAGAATCGTTTTTGTAATTCTTTTCGCGGCGCTCGGCTGCACGCTTGATGTTGCCGCACCGTTCTTTATGGGACGTGCGATTGATTATATGATTGGAAAAGGGCAGGTTGACCTGCAGGCGGTCCTCCGGATTGTAACCCTGCTTCTGGGTTTCTATCTGGTAAGCGCGGCTTTTTCCTGGATGATGAATTATATGTCCAATATTGTCGCGGCCCGGACAGCGGCGCAGATTAGAAAAGACGGGTTTGACCGGATCAGCAGGATGCCGCTGAACTTTTTTGACCGTACTTCGCACGGCGATGTGCTGTCGCGCTTTGTCAACGATGTCGACGCTATTTCCGACGGACTGCTGCAGGGCATGGTACAGCTCTTTTCCGGAACCGTAACGGTCGTCGGAACGCTTGCCTTTATGCTGGTGATGAGCTGGAGGATGACCCTTATTGTGCTTCCGTCCGCTGTGCTGACATTCCTTCTTGCATCCTGGATTGTGAAGCTGACCGGCAAGTATTTCCGCAGGCAGCAGACATACATCGGGGAGATCAACGGGGTAGTCGAGGAGATTTTCTCCGGGCAGCGCGAAGTCAAAGCATTCGGGCATCAGGACGCTGCACAGAATCTTTTCGACCGTATCAACGCGAAGCTATATGTCGTCGGACAGAAAGCGCAGTTTGCATCGTCGCTGCCGAATCCGTCGACGCGCTTCGTCAATTATGTCGCATATATTCTGATCGGTGTGTTCGGCTGGATCGCCGGCGGACTTTCGATCGGTCAGATCTCAAGTTTCCTTACTTACTGGACACTGTTTTCACGGCCGCTTAACGACCTTACGAATATTACTTCACAGATCATGGCCGCTTTTGCCTCGGCACAGCGTGTCTTTGAGATGATCGACCTTCCTGAGGAGACACCCGATCCGGAGGATGCAGCCGTTCTGGACCCGGACAAAGTCAGGGGTGAGGTCGAGTTTTCGCATGTTTTTTTCTCCTATAATGCGAAAAGCCCTTTGATCCAGGATTTCTCCTTAAGCGTCAGACCCGGACAGCGGATTGCGATAGTCGGACCGACCGGCGCCGGAAAAACGACAATCATCAATCTGCTGATGCGCTTTTACGAGCCGCAGAATGGTGTAATCCGTGTCGATGGAGTCGATACAAAGAAGATAACAAGAAAAAGCCTGCGCCGCTCTTTTGGTATGGTGCTGCAGGACACATGGCTTTTTGCAGGGACTGTTCATGATAATCTTGCATACGGAAATCCCCATGCAACACAGGAAGAAATTACAGCCGCGGCAAAGGCCGTGCATGCGCACGGTTTTATCAAACGCCTCCCCAAAGGATATGACACAGTGATTTCGGAGGACGGCGGAAGTCTGTCACAAGGGCAGAAGCAGCTGCTGACAATAGCACGCGCACTGATTGCCGACCCGCCGATGCTGATCCTCGATGAAGCGACCAGTTCAGTCGATACGGTTACCGAGCTTCGTATTCAGGAAGCATTTGCACTGCTGATGAAGGACAGGACAAGCTTTGTCATCGCCCACCGGCTGTCGACAATTAAAGAATCGGACCTGATACTCGTCATGAAAAGCGGCCGGATTATTGAGCAGGGCACCCACATCGCGCTTCTTGAGGCGAAAGGGTTTTACTTTGACTTGTATAACAGTCAGTTTCAAAAATAAGCCGCCCGGCATCGGCCCGTATCTTTCAGCTGCGGTTACTGCTGGTTTTTTTATCATCATTTTTATTATCGCAGACAATTAACCCCGTCAATTTTACAAACTATACTTGATTCTTATGTCAAAAGGTGTTGAAATCATAGGACAGGGTACTACTCACCAGGTCAGAGGTATGATCATGGACTTCAGGAGGTTTTCAACATGGAGAAGAAGATTGCCGTACTATCAGATGCAACCGGTGCGCCAACCACACTCCCGCAGGCCGAATCGGTCATAGTGTATGCCAGAAGAGAAAGCGGCTGGCAGCAGATTTCAAGCTTTTCCTGTATGGACTTTGGGACGGATACACAGAAGGACCTGCGGATTCTCGGCGAAGCAATCGCCGACGAACTCGGGGAAGTTAAGGTTATACTTGGTTCCGATATTTCAGGAGCCCCTTATTCAGCCCTGAACCGGGTCGGCTTTGTGATCTGCGAGTCGGAAGCAATAAGTGATGAGTTTTTCGATGATCTTTTCGATGAACTTGAGGCGGATGAAGAATAATTAGTAGTAAGTCCTCCAATATTTTTGGCATGAAAAAGCCGCCCGGAGGGTGGGCGGCTTACTTTCAAAGAGGAAAAAAATGAAAAACCTTATGAAGAAGGTATCTCTATTATGACATCTTCCCATATCCGTTTACGGTAAAAACGCCTTATATTTGAATGAAATGTGAGTTACTTTGGCGGCAAAATGCAGATATGGGGCAATCATAATGAAGGAAGAATAAATAGATTAATTCGTATAAATATAGTAGAATCATTTTATATAATCAAAGGGAAACATATTCATAGAGAATGTGCAAATTTTGATTGTTCAATAACGGTCTATCATTCCAGCCCCTCAACACACAAGTCGATACCAGTGATGAATTTTCTTGAAATTAAAATTTTCAACTATTAATTTTGGCTACAAATTTATTGAAGACATCAGGTGGAGGAAGATTGTATGGCGGCAAAAGGAAAACAGGTATTTGCGGGGTTGATGCTGAAAACAGGCTCTTTTTTTAGTCGGCAGATGGCTATAGCCAGAAACTTTACAGCCCATAACGGAAAAAGGGTATTGTCCGGCGTTATTTCAGCTGCTGTTGCGCTGAGCATGATCCCGATCCTGTGTTCTCCCGTGCAGGCAGCAGATAGCGCATATTGGACTGATGCTGGTAATTATGATACATATTGGTTTGACTATAACCCAAGTGCATCCAGCTATACTATTCATTCTGCAGCAGAACTTGCAGGACTTGTCGAGCTCAATAATTATGAAGGAATCGATTTTGCTAATAAAACAATTACATTGACGTCATCGTTGGATTTATCGGCACATCTATGGGATCCAATCGGAACAGCAATGTATCCGTTCAGGGGGACTTTTGATGGCGGAAGATATAGTATGGCTACAATAACAACCACTGATAATTCTTCTAGTTACCAAGGCCTTTTCGGAGTTAATGCAGGAAGAATAAAGAACGTGAATGCAGTGGGTGCTTCAATAATAGGCGGATTTTACAGCGGTATTATTGCCGGGATGAATAACGGTAACATAGTAAACTGCAGTGCCTCAGGTACGATAACCGGCTCAGGTGCCGGTACAGGAGGTATTACCGGAAGAAATAACAACAATATTGCGGACTGTATCAACTCTGCTGATACGGCAGGTCAGACGTATATCGGTGGTATTGCGGGATACAACTACGGAACCGTAGGGGCATCCTACAACACAGGCTCGGTTGTAGGAGCATATTATATCGGCGGAATTGCCGGACAGAATTCCCAGTATATAAGCGGCGCATACAGTGTCGGCGCTCTGTCAGGACTCGACTATGTCGGAGGAATAGCCGGAGTAAACAATGGGGGAACAATCGCAAACACGTATTACTCCGGAGCTGCAGCCGGTATCGGCGGTGATGGTGCAACAACAGGAACGACGCCTTTTATCAGACTTTCCAATTCAACCATTTCCAGCAGCGCATCAACACAAATTCTGGAACTGACTAGTTTCCCTGACATGAATCTTGGAGCTGGTTTTAGTGTTTCCTATTGCAGTTTTACGTCAAGTGTTCCGGGCACTGCATCGGTATCCGGCACAACCGTCCAAGGATTGGCCGGCGGTTCAACCGATATTACAGGTGCAATGACGATTACTCAAAACGGTCTCACGTCATCAGGATTTACCGACAGCGTGATGCAGATTTACGTGCCGGTTTCCATGCCGCTCACTGTTGCAAAAGCTCAGCCAACGCTTACGACACCAATTGCCGATCCGTCCTCTCCTTCGAGTTACCCAACTTCTATTGATCTGTCATCAACGATCAGCAATTTTTCGGGGACACTAAGCGGGCAAACGATTGGCTTCTATAACGGAAACACGTTATTAGGATATGCGCTTACGAACGCCGGCGGAACAGCGGTTTATACCTGGGCAAATCCAACAGTCAGTAATTACAGTATTACGGCAAGATTCTCCGAGGATTCCAATAACCTTTCTGCCGTGAGCGGCAGCCTTTCCTATACGGTTATTAAGGGAACGCAGGCATCGTTTTCGATAACCGGTCTTCCTGCAAGTAATACGGTTGTATACGGGGACTTGTCCTTCGACCTTTCAACACAAGGCGGCAGCGGAAATGGAACAGTTGCTTTCTCAAGTGACAACAATTCCGTTTTGAAAGTAGACGTTAACGGAGCGGTAACGATTACAGGGGCAGGAGAGGCAACGATTACTGCCAAAAAAGCCGGAGATGCAAACTATAACGAAATCTCGGCAACACAGTTAATCACCGTAAGCCAAAAACAACTCAGCGTCAGTGTAGATCCGGTGACAATCAACTGCGGACAGGCGATTCCCTCGCTGACCGTTCAAGTCATCGGTTTTGTTAGCGGCGAAAATGCAGGGAATTTGACAGGATTTACAAAACCCTCTGCGGATAACAATTACGGAATTACAACTACACCGGTTTCCGGCGGCAGTTTAGCTGTAACATATACCGGAGGAACTGCTACTGATAATTATTATTTTGCATATAATGATACTGCGCTGATTACAATTAATGCAGTCTATGCAACTTCGGGTGACTATCTGGTTACCGTGACTGCGTCCACATCATCTGGTCCGGCAGGTTGGAATACAAGCGATCTGATCATAACCCCGACAGGCGGGGGCACGCAAATTTCCACAGACAGGACAATGTGGAGTTATAGTCTCGCAGTCAGCAGTGAAGGTGAGAACAACAGCATAACCTTTTATCTGAGACAAAGTGACGGCACACAGACAGAAAGTACAACTCTCTATTACAATCTGGATATGACTGCGCCGACCGGAAGAATAACCATCAAAAACAATGCGTTTTCAAGCTTCGTGAATAACATCACTTTCGGGCTGTTCTTCAAAGAATCAATTGATGTGACCATTGAAGGAAGCGATAGTGTGAGCGGTGTCGCGAAGATCGAATACCAGAAAGTTGCAAATGAGGCTGGTTTTTCTTTCGGAGGAGCATGGACGACGGGCAGCACATTCACAGTAAACCCGGATCAAAAATTCATTGTGTATGCAAGGATTACCGATCAGGCAGGAAACGCGACGGTCATCAACTCCAATGGAGTCGTGATATATACGGATTCAGCTCTGTCTGCGGCATCTGCAGTCTTTGATCTGAATATGGCAAAACCGGGTTACCGCGATATCCAGGTTACACATACCCCAGCCGATAATACGTTAAAAGACATAACCCTTGGCGGTACATCACTTGTCCCGGATACGGACTACACGGTTGCCGGAAGTGTCATCACCATTAAAAAGGAATTCCTGAAAACAGTTGTAAGCGGTACAGTTACCCTGATATTCTCCTTCAATCCTTTGGGGGAACGCTATGTGCGGGGCGACGTTCCGGTAACAGCATCATTTGCCATAACAGAAATCAAGCATGCAGCCGTTCCTTCTTTTATAAAGAACCTGTCCGGAGAAGCGACCTATGCAAAAGATGCAGCGGCATCTGCACTCGACGGGACAGCGAGTGTGACGGACGCCGGAACGGTCACATACCAGTGGTATGTAAAGCACGAAGCGGATCTGGTCGGAACAGCAATCGAGGGAGCAACATCCGCTTCCTATACGCCGAAAACAGAATCAACGGGCGTGCACGAGTATTATGTAGTTGCCAGAAATACCAACCTTTCGGTAAATGGAGAGACAACAGCCACGGCAGTAAGCGGGACCTGCAAAGTTATAGTAAACTCCCAGAGTGTTCTTCCTGCTGTGGTATCCAGCGGTGCACCGGCAACAACACTTCCGGGAACGGAGGCCTCTATATTTAGTGCTGTTCTTACCGGTGATGACAATGCCCGACTTGCCGGCGGAAGCAATATTTCGATCTATGTAAAAACCGAAGTATTTACTCCTTCACAGGCGGATAAGGCAGCCGTGCAAGCCGTACTCGGTGAAAATGCCCTGGTTGAATATTTGAACATTTCCCTGATCAAAAATATTGACGGGGTTGAAACGAATGTAACTTCGCTGAACAGCCCGATTCGAATTACGATAGTAATTCCGGAAACGGCAAGACAGAGCGGGCGGGTCTATTCGATCGTACGTGTTCATAACGGAATCACACAGTATCTTCCCGATCTTGATTCAGATCCAACGACTTACACATTCGAGACGGACGTATTTTCCACCTATGCTTTCCTGTACCGGAATGCCGCGCCAACACCGACACCGACGCCTACTGCCGCTTCAACACCAACACCGACGCCAACGCAGACGTCAGCACCGACCGCAACACCGACGCCAACATCAGCTGCAGCCGCAAAAACAGGTGAGACTTCTTCGATCCTGCCGGTTATCGTACTTATCGCCGGGGTGATAACACTGACATTCTTCATACGTAAAAGACGTGAAGTGTAACAGGGTTGAGGCCCGGGAGCCAGATTCATAATACGCCGGCCTGCCGAAACGGGGGCTTGCCATGACCGTCAAAAAAACGGATACTGATTCCTGTACGGTGACGATTACTCACAAAAAGTCTCAGGCGTCAGCGTACGGATCATTTCTGGTATCCGGTATCCGGATTTGCCGGGTTTTGCTATTTGAATAATAAACTGCAAATTGAACGGAGATACAATGGCCGATTTACTCGCTTTGCTTCATATTAGCTTATGGCAGGGTGTTATCATTCTTTTAGCAGCACTGCTGATTGGAATAGGAAAAACGGGAATAAGCGCTGCGGTACTTCTCGCAATCCCGCTGCTGGCAACGGAATTCGGAGCCAAAGAATCTACTGGAATCATGCTTATCATATTCATTCTCGGCGATCTGCTTGCAGTCAAGGCATACCGTGAATTTGTCAACACGAAGGAAATCCTTCAGCTGCTGCCGCCTTCCGTTGCGGGAATCATTATAGGTGCATTTCTGGGCAATCTGATAGATGCCCGTACATTCAAAATTGTGATAGCTTCAATTATTCTCGTTTGTGTCGGAGCAATGCTCTTCCTCGGAAGAAAAAGCAAAGACGGAAAAGAAGTAAGCGTTCCGCACTCCATATGGTTTGTTATTTTCATCGGTGTACTGTGCGGATTTACAACCATGATCGGGAACGCGGCCGGTCCGATATTTGCAATTTATTTATTGGCAATGGGATTTGAGAAAAAATATTATCTCGGGACTACGGCGTGGTTCTTTTTCGCTATTAACCTGATCAAGCTTCCGATACAGATATTTGCATGGCATAACATTTCGCCCGGGACGCTCGGCATAGCACTTCTTGCATTGCCGGTACTGTATCTGGGAAGTGTCATAGGCATTCGAATCGTCAAGGTTATGAACGAAAAAACATTCCGGTATGTTATTGTCATTATGACTGTCGCAGCAGCTATACGACTTCTTTTCTAGCCGAAACATACGATTTAAAGTGGGATTTGATTATGCAAAACTCATTGACGGTGATATGTGTAATGTCAAAGAAAGGGGCGGCACATGCTTGTTAAGAACGGGAATGTCCTTACGGACTCCTGGCAGTTCGAGCAATTGGATCTGCGGATTGCCGGGGATACCATTGCTCAAATAGTGCCGGTCGCCAATATTCAAGCCGAAAGCGATCTGCGGCAGGAGCCCGTGTTTGATGCACAAGGACTTTATGTACTGCCGGGTCTTGTAGATATCCATATTCATGGCTGTGCCGGATATGATTTCTGCGACGCAAGGGAAGACTCCGTCAGGGGTATGTCACGATATCTGATCAGGCAGGGGATAACATCTTTTGTGGCGGCATCAATGGCTTATGATGAGGAATGCCTGAAGCATGTCTTTGAAACCGGCAGAAAAATAATGGAATCCGGGATTCCCGGAGGCGCACAGTTACGCGGCATACATATGGAAGGGCCCTTCTTTTCCAAGGCAAAAAAAGGCGCACAGCCTGAGAAATATATTATTGAACCGGATATTGACATGTTCGACCGGCTGAACTGCGTGTCGGGAGGCACAATCCGGCTCGTTGACGTAGCCCCCGAACTTCCCCGTGCCATGGAATTTATCCGCCATGCATCAACAATCGCGACTGTGTCGATCGCCCACACTACAGCTGATTACTCCACGGCGATGGAGGCATTCGGAAACGGCGCAACCCATGTCACGCATCTATTCAACGCAATGCCGCCTTTTTCCCACAGGGATCCGGGTGTTGCCGGTGCTGCCAGTGATGCAGGGGCCGATGTCGAAGTAATCTGTGACGGCATCCATCTGCACCCCGCTGTAATCCGGTCTATATTCAAGTGGTTCGGCGATGACAAAGTCATTCTGATAAGCGATGCTATGATGGCCTGTGGTCTTCCGGATGGAAAATACGAACTCGGCGGACAGGCTGTCAACGTCTGCGCAGGCAAAGCGGCCCTTTACGATGGAACCATTGCAGGCTCGGCAACGGATCTGTATACCTGCATGAAGCGCGCAGTCGAATTCGGAATTCCACTTGAGAGCGCCGTCAGGGCAGCTTCCTTCAATCCGGCCGGAAGTGCCGGCCTGGATCAGCAAATAGGAAGCATTGCCACCGGTAAAAGAGCCGACCTGCTGCTTCTGGATAAGAATCTATCGATTGTACAGGTTATCTGCGGCGGACAATTCTGCTGACATCTGAAACAAAGGGATCTGTCTGACATCCTGCCCGATTTGAATTATTGTCACACCTGATCTTTTTCTCCCGGATACCACAGGCCCCAGATGTGCCTGATCTTATCCATAAGTTCCATGATGAGGATTGTTTCCGCATGGGGCATATCGGCACATTCCAATTCGCCGGCATTGATTGCGTCTGCTGCTGCCTGTACTTCATACTCGTACCCCGTAATCTGCTCAGGGCGGTTAATCTGTCCTGTCAGCTCATGATCCGCATTATAAATCTTAAGCGATTCAAAATTGTTGATATTATCAACAATGGCATAACCTGTGTCGCCGTAAAGGATGCCCATACGGTCCGTCGGTCCGAGCACGCTGCTGAACAGCGATGATATACGGCCGTCCGAATATGTCAGTGTTGTAGTGCTTTTCAAATCGACACCGCGATCGTTCATGACAGCTGTCGTTGTTATTTCTTTTACATCATTACCCATTATGAGCGATGCAAACGACAAAGTATAAATGCCGACATCCAAAAGTGCTCCTCCGGCAAGGTCGGGATTCCGGATTCGCTCGATATGGCTGACCGGGTAACCGAGATTACAGGTGAGCGAATGGATTTTCCCGATTTTTTCACTTTTTACAAAATCCAGAAGCGTCCTGGCCATAGGCATGTAACGGGGCCATATTGCTTCAGTAAGGAGAAGCTTCTTCTCTTTTGCAAGTGCAGTAATGCTTCTTGCCTCACGGGCTGTCACGGTAAATGATTTCTCACACAGGACGTGCTTTCCTGCCTCGAGGCATTGGCGGACATTCGCGGCATGAAGGGAATGGGGTGTTGCTATGTATACCAGATCAACTTCGGGATCGCTGAGCATCTCCTCGTATGATCCGTATGCTTTTTCAAATCCGTATTTGCGCGCCATACTTTGAGCACGGCCCATGTCCCTGGAGGCAACGGCATATGCAGTAACCGTGTCCATTTTCTGTACCGTTGTACCCATCATATTAGCTATACTTCCTGCACCCAGAATTGCTATATTAATTTTTTTCATAATAATTCCTTCCTTTTTCAAACAGCGGCAGCCAAAATATTATTGATTATGTAAATTATACCAGTGTGAAGAGTATCAGACCAGTCTGCCTTGTTCGCTGCAAGGGCAGGCAGATTGCCTAATACATCGACGGTGAAGAAATTTCATTGTAAACTGGAAGGAAAAAACAAGGAGCCTTATATGAAAATTGGAACGATCGGAACCGGTGTCATTGTTGAGACTTTTTTGAACGCATTGCAGGAAGCACAAAATGCCGCATGTACTGCGGTTTACTCAAGAAATGAAGTGACGGCCAGGAAATTGGCGGATAAATTTCAAATCAGGCAAATATACACGGACTATGAGGGAATGCTGGCAGATGATAATGTGGATTTTATATATGTCGCATCCCCGAACAGTCTGCATTACGACTATGCTCTCCGGGCGCTTCAAAAAGGGAAGAATGTTATCTGTGAGAAGCCGTTTACCTCAACAGTTGAAGAAACCGTAACGTTGATTGAATTGGCCAAACGAAACAACCTGTTTCTTTTCGAGGCGATTACTACCATACATTTTCCGAACTATATTAAAATCAAGGAGCTGCTGCCTTCGCTAGGGGATTTGAAAATTGTGCAGTGCAATTATTCCCAGTATTCAAGCCGGTATGACAAATTGATGGCCGGGGAAATTACCAACGTATTTGATCCGGCTTTTTCCGGAGGTTCATTAGTGGATATTAATATCTACAATCTGCATTTTGTTATCGGTTTATTGGGAGAACCGAAGCACATAACATACATGGCAAACAAGGCTGATAATGGAATTGATACATCGGGAATAGCCCTTTTGAAATATGATGGAATCGTATGTGAATGTGTCGGTGCGAAGGATTCACACAGTCCAAGTTCTGCTGTTATCCAGGGAACGAAAGGATACATTAAAATTCAAAGTCCCCCGCAAGAATGCCGCTCCTTCGAAGTTGGCATCGGGGACAGGATCGAGACATATAATGAACAGCAGATATCCAACAGGATGGCGTATGAGGTCATCGCTTTCGAAAAAATCTACAGTCACCGGGATTTTCAAAAATGTCATGAATTACTGGATCATTCCCTGCGTGTGATTAAAGCGGCCGTACTTGCAAGACAGGATGCAGGAATTGTATTTCCGGCAGATCACATATAAATACGCACGTCTGACCGGCTTGTTATTCTGCGCTGTTAATCCAAGCGCAGGTATGGCGGAAAAACGGCAGATTCAGCATGATAATTGCATTTTTTCTCTTGTATCTGTTGACATGCCTCTATAAACAAACGAAGATGGTATGGAAATCCTGCATTTGCTTTTTTGCACAAAATTTTCGCGTTTTATCCGCGGAATTTTGTACGATTTCGAGTGATTGCTGAGATGAACAATGAATATGAAGGAAGGAAAAAGCGAATGAACATGTGGGATATTCTCGGAATTGAGAAAACAAAAGACAGTCATGCCATAAAGAGCGCGTTTACGAAACTAAGGGGCGTCGTTCCCGCGCAAGACTCTAAAAGACTGTCTGCCGCCTATGAATTTGCATTAAGGCATGCCAAAATCAAAGAAAGCACGGAATCCTTTAAGGAAGAAATACTTCTTGAAATGGCATTTGCCCGTTACTGGAAGGCGAAAGAAGAAAATACTTCGCCTGAACAGAACGAAGCCGGGGAGAAAGCCGACGGAAGGATAACTTCATATATTACAGAGGCCAGGCCGCGGGGAACGACACTATATGATGACTATTCAGGGCTGCTGCAGAAGACGTATGATAATTTTTTCACAAGAAGAGAGCTTGCCGGCTGGGAAAGCCTGATTCAGCAAAACGCTTTCTGGAATAGCCACAAAAATGAACTTGAACCAATCATACAGGATTTTTTACTGCTTCACCGCAGTCTTCCTTCCGAAGTCTGGGATTTGTTTGATAAAGAGTATCACTGGGTAAACAGAATTGGTGAATTGAGGGAATCATATCTTCCCTTTGCCAGATGCGTACTGATTGAAACATGCCCGCTTTGGAAGCTTGATTATAAGTTCATCAACAAGGACGCAGTCTATGATTATGAAAGCTATATTAAGTTCCGAAGATTGACCAGGGAAGCAGCCCTTGAGAATGACGTAGACGGAGTGAGGGAATATTTTGATAAATCTATAGATATTTATACCAACGATCCCAGACTTTATGAAATCGTCGCAGTATTTTATTCCAGCCAGCAGGCTTTCAATAAATACGGGGAATTTGGTCCTGAATTCCTGCATGCACTCAATAAGCTTATTAAGATCCATTTCGATGACAACAAGTACCTCCGTGAGCGTGCAGAGTATTTCAAAAGATGTGAATACTTTGAGGAGTCAAGGGATGACTATGAGCAGGCGATGAAGATCAGTCCCGAGGAGCTGCGTCTTCCATTTGAGATAGCGGATACCTTTATCCTGCAGAATGAACCGGGAAAAGCTAAAAATTATCTCAAATATATAAAGAAGATCTATCAAAAAACACAGTCAAGCCTTGAAAAGCAAATGAGTACTACAAATGACCGCGAAAAAGTTTCGGGAATAATCAATTCAAATGATGCCGTCCTGGGAGAGGTATTTGCTCACTTGAAATAATATCTTGATCCTGAGCCACAGATTTATTTTTCTAAGTGTGTACCTGAACGGGCTGTCTCAAAAGGCTTTATGGAAGCTGATTGAGGCAGCCTTTTTGCATATCCTGATCTTCATGCGGGACCCGGGCCGCTGGGTTTAAAATAGCCCCCGGATGTCCCTGATTCTCTCCCTTGCCAGATCAAAACCGTGCTGATAGTTCGCGCGGAGCCGGTCGGGATCCTTCTCCATGCTGTCAAGTGTATAAGCAGGGCGGATAATAATGGCTTTGCCCTGGGACTCCAGCTGGTTACAGTAATCCTGTGTCTCATTGTAATGGATGTGACGGGTCCTGAGCACATCAACGAGCCGCGGGTATTTTTTACCGAGGAACCGGATGGCCAGATCATATTCCCTGGCATAGCTTTTGCGGAAACCGGCAGGCTGCGTGAGAATAATCAGATTCACATCGTTGCCGTCAGATATTGATTTGCGGATCGGGACAGAGTCTGACAGACCGCCGTCGAAATACTCTTCACCTTTCCATTCAATTGGCGGGAAGGCGAGGGGAAGGGCGCAGGTGGCGCGGAGAATCTGGCACCGTGAATCCATTTCCTGGCAGTCCAGATACTCTGCTTCCCCGGTGCGGGCATTGGTTACGCCGGCGTATACTGTTCCTTCATATGCGTGGAAGGTGTCCCAGTCAAACGGGACCAGATGATTGGGGATCTCATCGAACACAAAGTCCAGGCCGAAGAGACTCCTGCACCGCAGAAAGTTCCTCCTGCTTATGTACCGGCCGTCATTCCGGTATTTGAGCAGAACATCCAGATTTCTGCCCGGCTGCCTGGACAGATAGGATATACCATTGCTGATTCCCGCGGATACTCCGATACAGTAGGGAAACATAATGTCTTCGTCAAGCAGCGCATCCATAACGCCCGCGCTGAAGATTCCCCTGAATGACCCGCCTTCCAATACAAGTCCCGGCATGTGATCACCTTCCTTCTGTCCCGTTCCGGAATGGAAATTCAATTTTAATTATAATCCAAATATATGTAATTTAACACAATAAGGGAAATGCGGTATAATCAGAACGGTTGTATCTGATAAGTCTGATTTTCAGCATTAAAACGGTCCGGAGGGTATTTTTCTTGTTTTTAGAATTGTATCAATATTATCTACAGATGAAAAACCCTCAAACCATTGACATTATTAATTTTTCCCCGTACTATCCACTCTGTGCGTTTAAATTCAAATTATAGAAAGGTTGTGATGTTAGGGTTGGAGAAAAAGCTGACATTATACGGCTTTAACAACCTCACAAAAACACTTAGCTTCAACATCTATGATGTTTGCTATGCAAAAAGTGAGAGAGAACAAAGAGACTATATTGCATACGTAGACGAGCAGTATAATTCTGAACGTCTGACAAAGATCTTGTGTGAAGTTACCGGCATGATCGGTGCACATGTGCTTAATATTTCCAAACAGGATTACGATCCGCAGGGCGCCAGTGTGACACTTCTGGTTACAGAGGAAGCCATGTCTGACGAACTTATCGACGGTTCCTGCAACAAGGGGATGGGCTTTGGCCGCATACCCAAGGAATCCATTGCAGGGCATCTCGACAAGAGCCACCTGACGGTGCATACATATCCTGAATATCACCCTGATAATTCCATTGCGACATTCCGCGTGGATATTGACGTGTCGACCTGCGGGAAGATTACTCCGCTGAACACGCTGGATTACCTTATCGGGAGTTTTGATTCCGACATAATGACCATCGACTATCGGGTGCGCGGTTTTACGCGCGATGTGAATGGTAAAAAGCTGTTCATCGACCATGATATTACGTCGATTCAGGATTATATAGATGACAAAACGCTGGAGACATATGACGCGATTGATGTCAATGTGTACCAGAACAACATTTTTCATACAAAAATGCTCATCAAGGAACTCGAACTGCAGAATTACCTTTTCAACAAGGATGTCCGTGAACTGCCGCCAAAGCAGAGGCTGTCAATTGCCAGTAATCTGCGCCGCGAAATGATCGAGATATACAGTGGAATGAATATCTACTGATCCGGAAAAGGAGTCGGTATATGAGTGCTTTTTCTTCAGGGAAGGGCGGACTTTCGCAGGAAAGGGCGCCGATCTATGAGGCTTTGCAGCAGTATAAATCCATGCGTGTGGTTCCTTTTGACGTGCCCGGGCATAAACAGGGGCGCGGCAATCCCGAACTAACCGCGTTCCTGGGCAAAGCCTGCCTTTCGGTTGATGTCAATTCGATGAAGCTTCTGGATAATCTCTGCCACCCCGTATCGGTCATACGTGAAGCGGAAGAGCTAACCGCGCAGGCGTTTGGCGCGGCATACGCTTTTTTTATTGTGAACGGGACGACGGCTGCCGTACAGGCGATGATCATGAGCGTATGCCATCCCGGAGATGAAATCATTCTTCCGAGAAATGTGCACAGAAGCGCCATTGCGGCGCTGGTCCTCTGCGGCGCCGTACCGGTGTACGTGAATCCCGGTGTAGATACGGAGCTTGGCATCCCGCTCGGGATGGCGCTTGCCGATGTGGAAAAAGCAATTCTCGAACATCCCCTTGCGAAGGCAGTTATGGTCAATAACCCGACCTATTACGGCGTGTGCTCGAATCTTCGGGCTATTGTCGAATTCGCCCACGGCCACGGCATGAAAGTGCTGGCGGATGAAGCCCACGGAACACATTTTTCTTTCAGTGATAAACTGCCGGCTTCGGCTATGTCATGCGGCGCTGACCTTGCGTCGGTCAGTATGCACAAGACCGGAGGCTCCCTGACACAGAGCTCCTTTCTGCTGGCGGGTTCCGGTGAACGGGAAGGGTATCTGCGGCAGATTTTAAACCTGACCCAGACAACCAGTGCATCATATCTGTTACTGTCGTCGCTGGATCTTTCGAGACGAAATCTCGCCCTGCACGGCAATGATATTTTCAATGAAGTCATCCGGCTCGCACAATATGGCCGTGATGAGATTAACCAGATCGGCGGATATTATGCATTTTCCAAAGAACGGATCAACGGGGATACGATTTTTGATTTTGATACGACAAAGCTCTCCGTATTCACCCGGGCTATCGGCCTGACCGGTGTCGAGGTCTATGACCTTCTGCGCGACGAATA
Organism: Eubacteriales bacterium; assembly: GCA_037143795.1. GTDB lineage: Bacteria > Bacillota > Clostridia > Saccharofermentanales > Saccharofermentanaceae > Firm-13. The sequence continues at coordinate 35,760 of JBAWXZ010000020.1, forward strand.
CGGCATCCAGATCGAGTTCGGCGACTTAGGCAATATCCTTGCCGTCATATCCGTCGGCGACCGTGAGAGGGAGCTCGAGCGGCTCGTGAGCGCCCTTTCTGAAATCAAGCGGCGATATGCCAAAGACCCGGCAGGGCTTCTCGACCATGAGTATATTCATCCGCAGGTGATTATGACGCCGCAGAATGCTTTTTATGCCGGGAAAACATCCCTTCCGTTAAAATCCTGCGTCGGCCGGATATGCGGGGAATCAGTCATGTGCTATCCGCCGGGTATTCCGATCGTAGCCCCCGGCGAAATTATCACACAGGAAATTGTCGATTATATTGTGTACGCCAAAGAAAAAGGCAGCTCTATGACCGGTACGGAAGACATCGAAGTCAATGAGATCTGTGTGGTAAACGAGTAGACGTGCCCTAGACGGTTTATGTCCTTAAATTATCTGCACCGTCTGAATAAAAGGAGGAAACCCGATATGGAATTATGGTTTACGGAAGAACATACGGAAGATGTCCGCTTTTCAATCAAGATAGATAAGACCCTTCATACCGAGCAGAGCGAATTCCAGCGCATCGACGTATTCGAATCCAGGGAATTCGGACGGTGCCTCACGCTCGACGGATTGATGATGGTTACCGAAAAGGACGAATTTATCTACCACGACATGATCGTACACGTCCCGATGGCGACAAATCCGGATATCAAAAAAGTTCTCGTGATCGGCGCCGGTGACGGCGGAACCGTGCGTGAGCTAACCCGGTATGCCGGTATCGAGCATATTGACATGGTCGAAATCGATGAGCGTGTCGTGGATGTCTGCCGCGAATATCTGCCCCAGCTCGCCTGCAAATTCGACGACCCGCGTGTCACACTGTATTTCGAGGACGGCCTGCGTTTCATCCGCACCCGTGAAAATGAATACGATCTGATTATTGTCGATTCCACCGACCCTTTCGGACCCGGCGAAGGCCTCTTCACCAAAGAATTTTACGGCAACTGCTACAAGGCGCTGAATGAGACCGGTATCCTTGTAAACCAGCACGAGAGCCCCTATTACGAAAAAGACGCCGAGGCAATGAAGCGTGCGCACAGGCGCATCATCGAATTTTTCCCGGTCTGTGAAGTCTACCAGGCCCATATTCCGACCTATCCGTCCGGTCACTGGCTGTTCGGATTTGCGTCCAAAAAATTTAATCCGATAACGGATCTTGATGCGGATGCCTGGAATGCACTCGGCCTGAAGACAAAATACTACAATACCAGGCTTCACGTCGGTGCATTTGCACTTCCGAACTATGTAATAGAGTTGCTGGAAACATAATGAAGGGTGCCGCATACACCGGCCAAACCTAAACAGAATTGCCTTGTTTCCCGCATATTTTCCCATGAAAAAAATAACTGTATGTCAAAAAATGAAATATTTTTCGCCTGCCTGCCGCCGGTGTAAATCTGTTCATTTTTTTGACGCTGAAATGCAATATAAATCACACTGTTTTGCCTCGAAAATCTATTGATAATCTCCGTATTACGGAACACAATGGTGTCATCAGAAACAAGGAGATAAATCTTATGATAGGTACTGTACTAAGCAAGATGATTACTTATCTTGGATCAGATGCAAAAAGAATAAATCACGCTATGAAAGTATATTGTTTTTCCTGCGCACTGTGGGAAGAAGAAGCTAAGGATAAGGGACTGACCCGGTCGGACGAACGAAAGGAAACGCTGCTTCTGGCAGCTATCCTGCACGATATCGGTATCCACGAAGCGGAACGGAAATATGATTCAAATGACGGAAAATACCAGGAGCTCGAGGGTCCGTCGGTTGCAGAGGAAATACTGGAAGAATGTGAAGCGGATCCAAGGCTCAGTGCGCGTGTATGTTATCTGGTCGGACACCACCACTCGTATCACCTGATTGATGATCTGGATTTCCAGATTCTTGTAGAGGCTGAGGAGCTTGTAAATCTCGAAGAGGACTACTCGGACACGCAGTCGATTCTTGCTGCGCGCCAGATCACGATGAAGACCGCCGGTTCCAAAAAGATACTGGACAGTTACCTTCTTGGGGAGCCTTCCGGGGCTGATGCCCCGCTTTGCTGCGCGTCCAGATAGATTGATGCGGTAACAGTGGTCACCGGAAGAACGCACATTAATCGCAAAATAACAGATATGGCCCCGAAGCAGGAAAAAAGCTTCGGGGTTTTTTTGTTTTAAGAGTATAAAAACTATAATTCATCAAATGATGTGTCCCCCACTCCGTTTATTGTCTGAAAAACGAAAAATCTACATATCATCTTCACATCCGGCGTGTATAGTCACCTCAAAAGAAAAAATCGCTCCTTGGATCTGCCGGAAATAAAAGCCGGAAATGATCGCCGGAAAGGAACACACGGTTATGGGTACAAATTTCATTACAGAAACGTATTCTGTCAGGGGCATGGCTTGCACAGGCTGCGAAACGATCATTCACAATGTCCTGCTCAGGACGGACGGGGTGAAGGAAGTCGAAGCCGATTTTGCCGGAAATTCGGTGAAGATTACATTCGATGCCGATAAAGTAAGTCTTGTGAAGCTGCAGCAGATTCTGAAAAAGGAAGGGTATTCCCTGGATACAGGAAGCCCCGCAGGCATTAAGGATGCTCATCCTTCAGGATCGCAGCAGACAACCGGCCACAGGGAAAAGACTTTTTCACCGCTTCAGTTTGCCGGCCTTGTGATCGCCTTGCTCGCGGGCTACCTGATCATTAAGAACACTGTCGGATTTACGTTTATTCCGGAGATTACGGCTTCGATGGGATACGGGATGCTGTTTGTAATCGGGCTCCTGACTTCTATCCACTGTGTTGCCATGTGCGGAGGCATCAACCTCTCGCAGTGCATGCCGAAAGGGGAAGCGCCTGCTGCTGCGAAAGACAAAATCAGGCCGAGCCTTTTGTATAATCTTGGACGTGTAACGTCCTATACAATTATCGGAGGTATCGTCGGGGCACTTGGTTCCGTATTCAGTTTTTCCGGCAGGGCAAAGGGAGCTATTGCGATCCTGGCGGGTATCTTTATGGTGGTCATGGGCATCAGCATGCTCGGCATCTTCCCATGGCTTAACAAATTCACACCCAGGCTTCCGCGGTTTCTGCGTCGAAAAGCAGGAGCAGCGGGAAAGGGGAAAGGTCCTTTTATTGTAGGGCTGCTCAATGGGCTTATGCCCTGCGGACCCCTGCAGGCAATGCAGATCTATGCGCTTGGTACCGGAAGTTTTCTGACAGGCGCGCTGTCAATGTTCTTTTTTAGTCTCGGCACACTGCCATTAATGTTTGGATTGGGGGTATTTATTATGTTCTTAGGAAGCAAATTTTCAAAATGGATGGTTGGGATCGGTGCAGTTCTTGTGGTGGTTCTTGGAATTATTATGTTTACCCGGGGAGCGGCCCTTGCAGGAATCGGGATGCCCAGGCTTGTATGGGGTTCGGCTGCCCAGGCATCAACAGCACAGGCATCGGAAACATTAACCGATAAGGCCGCAGCAAACGTGAATCCGTCGGTATCATCCGGTTCATCTTCGGACACCCAAAATGTGCAGTACATTACATCAACGCTGACTGCAAACGGCTATCCCGATATTACCGTGCAGAAAGGAGTCCCGGTTGAGTGGACCATTCATGCTGATAAGGGCGTAATTAACGGCTGTAACGGTACGATGGAACTCAACGCCTATGGACTGGAAGTCAAACTTAAAGAAGGCGACAACCTCATCAAGTTCACACCAACCGAATCAGGTACGATTACGTATTCCTGCTGGATGGGTATGATTACCGGGCAGATTACAGTCGGCGATAAGGCCGCAGGTTCTTCCGGACAGGTACAGACTGATGCAACATCTGCAGCCGGGAATGCCGTAACACCGGTGCCGTCACAGCGTCTTGCCGCCGGCGGATGCTGCGGAGTGTAATTGATCAGAATTAAGAAATACAGTTAAAAACACAAAATACAATTTAGTGAAAAGAGGGAATCCATATGAATGACAGCAGCACCGAATCCGGGAAAGAATCGGTAAATACCGTTTCGGAGCAGATAATGCCAAGGAACGCTGAACTTGCCATTGAAGGCATGTCGTGTGCATCCTGCTCGGCAGCGGTTGAGAGAGCTGTTAAAAAGCTCGAAGGCATCTGCCTTGCACAGGTGAATCTTGCTACGAACACAGGAAGTTTCGCCTATGACCCGGAGCTTGTATCCCTGACGCAGATTAAATCTGCGATAACAAATGCGGGATATACACCAAAGGATATCGAAGGCGAGAAGACCAGGACCGAGCAGGAAGCCCGGCGTGACAATGAAATCGGTAAAATGCGCATCCGGCTTATCATCGCGGCTGTTTTTTCAGCACCGATCCTCTACATTGCTATGTCGCATATGTTTCCCCAGCTTGGTCTTCCAATACCGTATTTCATGGGATCGCATGATTTTCCTCTGATATTTGCCCTGATACAGCTCGGTCTGACGATCCCGGTCATTTTTGCAGGAAGCAAATTTTACACACGGGGAATCAAATCCCTCTTCAAAGGGTCCCCGAATATGGATACGCTGGTTGCAATCGGAACCGGAAGTGCTTTTCTATACAGCCTTTTCGCTACGGTGGAGATTTATCTGGGAGAGTTTGCTTTTGCAAAATCACTCTACTTTGAATCGGCGGCGGTGGTTATCACCCTTGTTATGCTCGGCAAATATCTGGAGGCAGTCAGCAAGGGAAAGACGTCCGAGGCGATCAAGAAGCTCATGCAGCTAAGGCCGACTACAGCGGTTGTTGAAAGAAACGGCCGGGAAATGGAAATTCTTATCGATGAAGTCCTCGTTGGAGACACGGTTCTTGTCCGTCCGGGTTCTGCATTCCCTGTGGACGGAACCATATTGGAGGGGATGACTACAGTCGATGAATCAATGCTGACAGGAGAAAGTGTTCCTGTGGAAAAACAGCCTGACAGTGAAGTAACAGGCGGCAGCATGAATGGTGAAGGCCTGATAAAATACCGGGCGACACGCGTCGGCGCCGATACCGCCCTTTCCAAAATCATACAGCTGGTCGAAGAGGCGCAGGGTAAAAAAGCGCCGATCGCCAAACTCGCGGATATTGTTTCCGGTTATTTTGTACCGATCGTCCTCGTCATAGCCGTTCTTTCGGCTGCCGCCTGGGCGGTCGCCGGCAAGGATTTCAACTTTGTCCTTACGATTTTCGTCTCGGTTCTAGTCATAGCATGTCCCTGCGCCCTCGGTCTGGCAACACCTACGGCCATCATGGTCGGGACCGGAAAAGGCGCGGAATTCGGCATTCTGATGAAGGGCGGCGAAGCACTGGAAACCACTCACAAAATCAATGCAGTCGTCCTCGATAAAACCGGAACCATTACCGAGGGAAAACCCCGGCTCACCGATATTAAAACCTATGGACTTTCCGAACAGCTCGCCCTTCTTCTGTGTGCTTCCGCCGAACGCGGTTCTGAGCATCCGATTGCGCGTGCCATTGTGGAGAATGCATTTGAAAAGAAGATCGACTTACTGCAGCCCGATGCTTTTCAGGCCCTTCCCGGCCGCGGAATAGAAGCTGTTGTCGGAGGAAGAACGGTTCTTGCCGGTAACAGTAAGCTGATGAAGGAAAAAGGCATTGACATAGAAGAGGCGGCAGCGGATGCCGACAGGCTTGCCCGTATGGGGCGGACGCTCATGTATGTTGCTGTAAACGGACGGCTCTCCGCGCTTATGGCTGCGGCTGATACCGTAAGAAAAACAAGCAGGGAAGCAATAGCAAAGCTTAAAAGCATGGGTATTGAAGTCTATATGATCACCGGTGACAACCAGAACACCGCGCAGGTCATTGCGGCGGAAGTCGGAATTGACCATGTCCTTTCGGATGTCCTTCCCGGGGAAAAAGCCGGCGAAGTAAAACGCCTTCAGGAAAGCGGCAAAAAAGTCGCGATGGTCGGTGATGGAATCAATGATGCACCGGCGCTTGTCCAGGCGGATGTAGGTATGGCGATCGGAACCGGCACGGATGTAGCCGTTGAGTCGGCCGATGTCGTGCTGATGCGCGGCGACTTAAATGAAGTCCCCGCCGCCATTGCCCTTAGCCGTGCAACAATCAGAAACATCAAGCAGAATCTTTTCTGGGCATTTGTGTATAACCTGCTTGGAATTCCATTTGCCGCCGGTGCTGTATATCTCTTCGGAGGACCGCTGTTAAGTCCTATATTCGCAGGAGCCGCGATGGCATTCAGCTCTGTATCTGTCGTATCCAATGCCCTGCGCCTGCGAAGTTTCAAGCTCAAATAGAAAAAACCATACGCGCAGATAACATACACGTTACATATTTACGGGTCAGTATATTAGAATACACGAATTACGGAGGCACATTTAATGAAGAAAATAATAGCAGTATCAGCCCTGGTCATATCATTGGCAATATTGACGGCAGCATGCTCGGGTGCCGACGTGGTCCGCAAGTACAGCCCCGGTTCCTTTACTAAAATTGTTGCGGCATATCCGGACCTGGTCACGGATACAACAAAGATAGACCATTATTTCTCGCTTACCGTAGACGGTGAGACGACGCTCAAAATCAGCCACGACTATTCTTTGACCGGTGCGAATGATATCATGATAGTAACTCCGCTCAAGCCGTTTACGGATGCCGGCCTTGACCTGGCAAAACTGGGGGCGGGATACGCTGTTTCCGGCGATATGTTTGAGTTGACCGCCGACTATGGCAGCGGTACCGGCATGAAGGACACCGTCACGGATTCACTTTTCGACAGTGTGGCACATGACAGAAGCCTGCTCACCTATCACACGGCACTTGACCATTATGGAATCAAGCTGACAAACGGTAAGTTTGAGTATGCGAAAGACTATACGGATAACGATAAGGATATTGTATTTGTTCTGGTAGCGGATCCATTAACGGCGGTTGGTGTCGACGTACAAAATGTCAGTGGCTGGGTATTTAAAACGATGCAGAACGAAGACGGAAGCTCTATTGATGTACTGCTTAAACCATATGACCTGCCCGCCAAATAAGAGGAATACCTGTGATTCAGAAAAAAACCATTCTAGTGGTCGATGATGAAGTCAAAATCGTTGAAGTTGTAAAATCGTATCTGGAAAACGCCGGATACCGTGCTGAATGCGCCTATGACGGCGTACAGGCACTGCAGCTTTTCGACGCCTGTGCTCCGTCACTTGTGATTCTGGATCTTATGCTCCCTGACATGAGCGGTGAAGATGTCTGCCGTGTGATCCGCCAAAAATCCAGGACGCCGGTCATCATGCTGACCGCAAAGATCGAAGAGGGCAGCATAATCGGCGGCCTGGCACTCGGTGCAGACGATTATATAACCAAGCCTTTCAGTCCGCGCCAGCTAATGGCACGAATTGAAGCGGTCCTTCGAAGGACATCGGATATACCCGTGTCCACGGCCGGCGAATTTTCTTATAATGACGGGGAACTGGTTATCGACGGGCTTCGGCACGAAGTCAGGAAACACGGTGTGCCGGTACCTTTTACGCCCAATGAATATAAGATTCTGACGACACTTGCCAAATATTCGACCCGCGCTTTTACCAGGGAAGACCTGATTTCATTTGCGCTCGGGGATGAGTTCAACGGGTATGACAGGGTCATTGACACACATATCAAAAATATCCGTCAGAAGCTCGGAGATGACAGTAAATCACCGGCTTATATTATTACGGTTCACGGTACAGGATACAAATTCGGCGGAGAACAGTAGATGACAGCACATATGACAGGGAAAACAAATAACGGTAAAAGGAGATTCAGCCTGAAGTTCAAACTGACTGCTGCTTTTCTTGCGTTTACCCTTCTGCTTTTTTCCCTGATAGGTATTTTTGTCAATTTTCTTCTGGAAAAGCAGTTTGAAAATTATGTCATCGATAAAATTGCGCAGAGAAACAGCAGCATTGTCTCAACTCTCGAGACCCGCTATACGGCCTGGGGCGGCAAGTGGGACACCGCCGGCCTGGAGAATATTGGTGTCAACGCCCTCGGTGACAGTCTTATGCTTCGCGTCTCCGATACGGACGGTACCGTACTGTGGGATGCAATGACGCATAACAGCGGAATGTGCGCCACTATGCTGCAGGATCTTGCGGAAAACATGAAAGGATATAATGCCGGATTTGCCGGAGGATACGAAGAGAAAACCTTCCCGCTTACCGTCGGTCAAAACATAGTCGGAAGTGTCAGTATCGGCTATTACGGCCCCTATTATTATACGGACAATGACATCAATTTTCTGAACAGCCTGAATCAGCTTCTCCTTCTTGCAACCCTGATTGCGGCGGCGGTGTCATTTGTATTCGGTGCGATTATGGCCAGACGCCTGTCGAGCCCTATTTCCCGTGTTATCCATACGGCCGGAAAGATCGCGCAGGGCAAATACGAAGACCGGATACATGAACTGTCCAATACCACGGAAATTGTTGAGCTGACCCAGGCGATCAATATCCTCGCAGAGACGCTTGCCAAACAGGAGTCCTTACGAAAACGCCTGACTGCAGATGTCGCACACGAACTGCGAACCCCCACTGCGAATCTTCAGAGCCATATCGAGGCGATGATCGACGGTGTATGGGAACTTGATGTCGCACGTCTTGAGAGTTGCCACGAAGAAACCATCCGCATCTCGAAGCTTGTAAGCGACCTTGAGAATCTGGCACGCTTTGAGGCTGATAATCTGATTCTCAAAAAAGAGGACTTTGATCTTGCCCGGCTCATTTCCAAAATTGAAACGAGTTTCGAAAGTGATATCACACGCAGGAATATCCATGTCACGCAGGATATTTCTGCCCGGCGCCTGACTGCGGACGAGGATAAAATCGAACAGATACTTGTCAACCTGATTTCCAATGCACTTAAGTACACACCGGATGGCGGATCCATAGAGATTCGAACCGCTGAGACACCTGATTCAGTTGTGATATCAATTAAAGATTCCGGCATCGGCATCTCATCTGAAGACCTTCCGTATATATTTGAGCGTTTCTACCGCGCCGACAAATCAAGAAGCCGCGCAACCGGCGGCTCGGGCATCGGACTGGCAATTGTTAAATTCCTTGCAGAAGCCCACGGGGGAACCGTAACCGTAGAAAGCAGGCCCGGCGAGGGCAGCGAATTCACTGTGGCAATTCCCCGGGTACCTATAGGCTGATAATGCAAAATAGATTGTCATTTTTCACAATATAGAATAGAGTTATATTTGCGGGGAAATGTTTCATTTATGTGATCGGACATTTTCAGCATTATTTTTCATAGAATAATTTAAAAGACAGAACCCGGAGCATCCTTCTGCATTACTATGAACCATATGATATATCAACATCCACAGCGATATTATGAAGTAACTGGAGAAGGTTGATTGTATGAAAAGGAAGATAGAGAATATAAGGATACGCACACAGTTAATTACGGGATTTGCAGTAATACTGTTATTTGTTGTGGCATTGGGAACGACCGCCTATATTCAGAACGGTCAGCTTTTTAAACAGACGCAGATGCTGTATATGCACTCACTCCAGGTCAGAAGATCAATCGATTTGCTAAACAGCAATATTCTGACAATGCGGCTTGGTCAGCGGGATCTGATGCTGGCGTCAAACAAGGAGGAGCAGCAGGCAGCTATTCAAATGATGTCGTTGGCGGCTGATGATGTCGAGAAACAATTCGGAACAGTCGAAGAGCTGTACCTGGGTTCGCCCGAAGATGTCCGGAAAGCATATCAGGCATACTTAACATGGAACATTGCCCGTCAGGAGAATATAGATCTTGCTCTTTCCGGTGATATTGAACAAGTCAAAATAAATGTTCAATCGGAGGGGAAAGTTGGTTCATACAGGGAATTAATGCTGGAAAGAATCAAAAATATCGATGAAATTTCTCTGGTTAAGGGAGATGAACTTTATAAAAATTCTGTTGCCCTTGAAGGTTCGCTAAACAGCCAGATGATTCTGCTGATCGCAGCTATTCTGCTGGTTTCTGCAGCAATCAGTATTGTCATTCTGCGCAATATCCGCAACCCGCTGAAGGAAATGAATGATGCTGTTGCGCGTTTTCACAACGGCGACATGAATGCCCGCAGTTCATATGTATCAAAAAATGAGTTTGGTGTATTATCTGCTTCCATTAATTCCCTGGCCGAAAATGTACAGAAAAATACGATATTGAATAATAATTATGTTGCATTTGCTGAAGTCATGCTCAGGGAAGATGACGTTGTGAAGTTTTTTCAAACGACTTTGGGCGCGCTTGCGGAAATTACCGGTTCCCAGATTGCCGCCGTGTATTTGCTGAATGCTGAAAAAACTATGTATGAACTCTTTGAATCGATCGGTACGGATGAACAGGCAAAACAATCATTTGTTGCGGACAGTTTTGAAGGTGAATTTGGAAAAGCCCTTGTTACACACAAGCTTCAATATATTACCAATATTCCTGAAAATACCCGGTATGTGTATCAGACGGTGAACAGCCGGATACTGCCGAGGGAAATCATTACGATTCCGGTTCTTTCCGGGAAACTGGTGACCGCAGTAATAACCCTGGCAACTGCCGGTACTTTTACACCCGGTTCGATAGACCTGATCGAACATTCGATGATTGCCCTGAGCGCACGAATCGAAGGTATGCTGGCATACACAAAAATCAAAGCATATAAGGAAGAACTGGAGAGGCAGAACCGGGAATTGGAATCGCATAAATCCATACAGTCGGCTCAGACTGCCGAGCTGATGCAGCAAAATGCAGAACTGAAGACACAGAAGAAACAGCTCGATGAAGCAAGCCGGCACAAGACCGTCTTTTTATCGAATATGAGTCACGAACTGCGGACACCCCTCAATTCCATTATTGCACTTTCCGGAGTCCTGAATAGAAGGCTTCTTAACAGAATTCCCGAAGATGAATACAGCTATCTCGAAATCATTGAACGCAACGGGAAAAATCTGTTAACGCTTATCAACGAGATACTGGATATTTCCCGTATTGAAGCCGGTCGTGCGGTTATCGAAATAACGAAATTTCATGCGGATAACCTGATTGATGAAGTCATATCCCTTATAAAGCCGCAGGCAGATCAAAAGAATATTGAGCTGATTCATAACAAATCACTGTCAGAACTGTATATTAGCAGCGATGTCGATAAATGCCGCCATATTTTGCAGAACCTTATAGGAAATGCTGTAAAATTTACGGAAAAGGGCAGCGTTACCGTATCGGCACTGCAGATGGAAGACAGAATGGAAGTCAAGGTGACTGATACAGGAATCGGTATATCCGCAGAGAATCTGACGGATATTTTCGATGAATTCCGTCAGGCTGACGGAAGCACATCGAGAAGATTCGGAGGAACCGGACTCGGGCTTGCGATCGCCAAAAAATATGCCGACATGCTTGGCGGCACTATTTCCGTAACAAGTATACCGGATCAGGGATCAGAATTTACATTTTCCCTGCCGCTTGATAAGTGAGGTGCCTTATGGAAAGTAAAGAGATCAAAATACTGTCCATCGATGATAATCAGGATAACCTTGTCAGTATTAAGGCGCTGATTAAGGAGGCTTTTCCGGAAGCATTGATATTCTCCGCATTATCGGGACAGAAGGGTCTTGCGCTTGCAGTATCCGAGGTTCCGGATGTAATCCTTCTCGACATCGTTATGCCCGGAATGGATGGATTTGAAGTATGCCGCAGATTAAAAGCTGACAGCACGCTAAGTGAGATACCTGTCGTGTTTGTTACGGCAATCAGAGACGACAAAGAGAGCCGGATTACAGCTCTTGACGTTGGTGCCGATGCTTTCCTTGCAAAACCGATCGATGAAAGCGAACTTACGGCACAGATACGCGCGATGTTTAAAATCAGAACGGCAAATATCCGGAATCGGGAAGAAAAAGAACGGCTCGCGTCACTGGTAGAGGCTAAAACGAAAGAATTGAATACAGCACATACGGAGACACTTCATATTCTGGAAGATTTGAAAAAAGAGAATGAGGCGAGGGAAAAAAGCGAAAAATCACTTCTTCAAAGCGAAGAAAAATTTGAACTGCTCTTCAATAAGGCGCCGCTCGGATACCAGTCGCTCGATAGTAACGGGTGCTTTCTTGAGGTGAACCAGCAGTGGCTTGATACCCTCGGATATGAACGGGATGAAGTTATCGGAAAGTGGTTCGGAGATTTCCTCTCCCCGGCCTATCAGGATGGATTCCGTGTGCGTTTCCCGATTTTCAAGGCGCAGGGCTTCATCCACAGCGAGTTTGAAATGGTACGCAAAAACAGTGAACGGCTGTTTATCGCTTTTGATGGGCGGATCGGCTATGATGCAAACGGGGATTTTAAGCAGACACATTGTATTTTACAGGACATCACGGAACGCAGGAGGGCTTCTGCAGCGCTTGCGATCAGCGAAAAACGCTTCAAGCATATCTCGGAAATTACATCGGATATTTCCTACTCATGCATAGCTGTTGACGGAGGTTCGTATTCCCTTGACTGGATAGCAGGCGCAATATGCGAAATTACCGGCTACACCAGCGAGGAAATTATGGCGCATGGCTGCTGGCGTTTCCTTGTTCACGAGGAAGACACAGCGGTATTTGAAGCGAATATTAATAACCTCGCCGCAGGAGCAAAGAGTTCGTGCGAAATGCGCATCCGGCATAAAAACGGTCACCCTATATGGATCAGTTCCTTTGCCGAGTGCATTTTAGACCCGGAGATACCGGGTCGGCTGGAACTCTATGGCGGATTAGTTGACATCAATGAAGCAAAAGTTATGCAGGAAGAGCTGCGCGAGAGTGAGAACAAATACCGCCGCCTCTTTGAGACCATGTCACAGGGAGTTGTCTATCAGGATACCGATGGCGGGATTATTTTTGCAAACCCGGCAGCAGAACGGATTCTTGGATTTTCGGTTGACACAATGCAGGGCAAAACCTCAATGGATCCATCATGGAAAACAATAAACGAAGATGGTTCCCCGTTATCCGGATATGATCATCCGGCGATGATTGCCCTTCGGACAGGCAGACCGTTCGGACCTTTCGTCATGGGTGTATTTCAGCCGCAAATCAATGATCATGTGTGGCTCTCAGTCAATGCAACACCATTATTCCGGCCCGGTGAAAGCAAACCGTATCAAGTTTATGTCATAATCGGAGACATCACGGCAGAGCACAAAGCCAACCGCAAATATGAGTCGCTGTTCCGTGAAATGGTTGATGCATTTGCTCTTCATGAGATTATATGCGATGAATACGGTAACCCGGTTGATTACCGGTATCTGTCAGTTAATCCGGCATTCGAGCGGATGACAGGACTTCGGGCAGAAAATATAATTGGCAGGACTATACTCGAGATTCTACCGGATACAGAGCGTTACTGGATAGAAACATACGGACGGGTTGCATTAACAGGGGAACCGGCCAGTTTTGAGAATTTTACCGCCTCACTTGATAAGTATTTCACTGTCAGTGCCTACCAGCCGGCTCCCAATCAGTTTGCTTGTACATTTACGGACATTACGGAACGAAAAAAGGCAGAAGATGACCTCGTGTATTTGAGCAGCCATGACCAGCTTACCGGTTTGTATAACCGCCGGTATTTTGAAGATAAATTTAAAAAAATGGATACTAAAAATAATCTCCCGATAACTGTTGCAATGGGTGATATAAACGGATTGAAGCTGATTAATGATTCCTTCGGACATTTTGTCGGTGATGAGCTGCTGATAAAAGCATCAGATGTCATTAAAAAAGAATGCAGGAAAAATGATCTGCTTGCCAGAATCGGCGGCGATGAGTTTGCTGTTGTTTTTCCCCGGACGGATGCCTCTGAGGCAACACAAATTATAAATAGCATACAAAAAAAGGCAGCCAACGAAAAAGTTGCCAACGTAGCCCTGTCCATTTCATTTGGATATGATACGAAGGGCAAGGAGGAGCAGACAATTTTTGAAGTCCTGGCAAACGCGGAAAACCATATGTACAGACACAAGATCTCCGAGCGGTCAAGTATGAGAAGTAATACAATCGATATTATTATTAATACCCTGTTTGAGAAAAGCAACAGGGAATCCCTGCACTCCAAGAGGGTAAGCCAGATCTGCCAGGCGATTGCCGCCAATATGGATTTTGAAAAAGACGATATCAGTCAGATAACAATGGCGGGACTTGTACACGATATCGGCAAAATAGGAGTTGACGAAAAAATACTCAATAAGCCGGGCAAACTGGACAACAATGAGTGGGAAGAAATGAAAAAACATCCTGAGACGGGGTGGCGGATCCTCAGTGCAACGAATGAATTCTCCGAGCTCGCGCAATTTATTCTGGAACATCATGAGAAATGGGACGGGAAGGGATATCCCAACGGACTGAAGGGTGAAGAAATCGCAGTGGAAGCCAGAATCATCGCAGTCGCTGATGCGTATGATGCGATGACCCGCGATAGAAGCTATCGAAAAGGATTCAGCAAGGATGAGGCGGCCGTTGAAATAAGGCGATGTTCCGGGACGCAATTTGATCCTGCTATTGCTGACGTGTTTGTGAATAAGGTGCTGCCAAATGCCATTGATTTTTAACAAGTAACAATTTTACTTGTGAGTAGATAAAATGCGTGTAAAATGCACATACAACCCTTTACAATTGCGAACTAACTGTATTGCATGTTCAAAACGGAGACAGGCATAAGTTTTTACGATTTCCTTATGGATATGCAGGGAGGAACAGCATATGATTGGTGAAGTGCTTAATAAAATGATACTGTATTTCGGAACAGATACCGCTAGAATCCAGCATGCGATGAAAGTATATTGCTTTGCGGGTGCTCTATGGGAAGAAGAAGCCCTGGCAGAAAGGTTATCCGAATCGGATGAACGAAAGGAAATCCTTCTCATGGCAGCCATTCTCCACGACATCGGAATACACGAGGCAGAACGCAAATATAATTCATCTGCCGGAAAATTCCAGGAGATCGAAGGCCCTTCGATCGCTGAGCGAATCCTTCGTGAATGTGCGGCCGACTCGCGGCAGATAACGCGGGTCTGTTATCTCATCGGCCATCACCACACGTATAATTTGATTGACGGTCTGGATTTTCAAATATTGGTCGAAGCGGATTTGCTGGTAAATCTTGAAGAAGACCACATGGACAGGGCGGCAATCCTCTCGGTCCGCGAGAAATTCATGAAGTCGGCCGGCTCCATAAGAATATTGGACAGTTATCTGCTGCCGCGGGGCTGAAAAACAGGCATATAAGATTTACTGCGAATCCAGATAGGCCTGCAGGCGATTTACATATTCGCCGACATGAAGCCCGTCTGCCAGGGCATGATTGACCTGCACGGAAAACGGAAGCAGAATCCTGCCGTTATCTTCGAAATATTTTCCCCAGGAGATTTTTGGTGCGGCATCGTCTGCACCCAGCTTGATAGTGTGAGACATACTTGTGAAGGAAATCCAGGGAAGACATGTGATATAAATCAGGTCATCACGCTTTGCGTCCGCTGCATCAGGAAAATAATCAGTCATCCTTTTTGCGGCCTCGCGTGCCTTTGCCGAGAAATGCAGCAGATCACCTGACAGATCCATGGTAACAATCTTAAAAAGATCATCTCCGGGTGTGATGTCAGTAAAGGACGGGTGCGTTTTGTCATGCAGGATGACGCGTCCATCCCTGATTCGATAACGGAAGTTCTCACATTCATTGGCGACGGTGGTCGTCGCGAAAACCAGGGAATAATAAAGGGACAGCCTGTTCTGCCTGACGGCATCAAGAAAATGTGTTATGTCTATGTTCATGCACACGTTGTACTGCGGATAATCGAGCCTGTGAAAAAAGGCGAAATGTTCTTTTCTCTTCCAATTGTTCATATCAACATATTCCATAAAACGCCTCTTTCTTCCTGCGGCAAGTACTTTCAGTGCTTATATTACCAGAATAACACCGTGTATGATCGCCTTCAGCCACCGTCCGGGCGGATATTATTTTTCTTGTATGTGGAACTGATAACGGATATACTGAAACTAAAGTAAATACTTTTATTAAACTAACAGGCGGTAAGGAAAATGGATAAAATTCGGGGAAGCAATATTGAAGTCAAAAAAATAAACCGCAATCAAATATTCAGATATGTGAACAAGTACGAGAAGGTATCAAAGCCTGATATTGCGTCTGCCCTGGGTATAAGTATGCCTACCGTTCTTCAGAATGTTAAGGAGTTAATGGATCGGGGACTGATAAGGGAAGTGGGTGCTTTTGAATCTACCGGAGGGCGAAAAGCAAAAGTCATTGCCCCTGTTCAGGATGCTCGTTATGCCATTGGAATTGATATTACTCAAAATCATGTCGGTTTGGGTCTTACGGATTTGTCCGGCAAGGTCCTGAAACATACGCGTCAGCATAAAATTTTCGTAAATGAAAGACAGTATTTTAAAGAAATGGGAGAAATGGCAGTTAAATTCCTCGAGAATTCGAAAATTCCGGAGGATCGTTTTCTGGGATTCGGCATTTCTGTTCCGGGCATTGTAACGCCGGAGAATAACAAAATCGCCTTTTCACATGCCCTGGGAATCAAAGACGTACCATGCAACATATTTTCGCAATTCATTCCCTACCCGTGTATTTTTACCAACGATGCAAATGCAGCAGGCATAGCGGAAATGTACAGCGCAGATAAGCGTTTTACCGCAGTGTACCTGTCACTGAGTAACAGTGTCGGCGGAACAATAATTATAGATAAATCGAATAGCCTTGACGGGGGCCAGGTTACTGAAAGTATTTTTCTGGGTGATAATTACAGAAGCGGGGAATTTGGGCACATGACCCTTATATCAGGCGGCACAATGTGCTATTGCGGGAAGCAGGGGTGCGTCGATGCATACTGTTCAGCGAAAAATCTTGCAAAGTATACAGATGGAAAACTGGAAATATTTTTCTCGGAGATGGAGTGCGGAAACAATGAATACGGGAAAATCTGGGAAGAATATCTTTCCTATCTTGCCATAGCTGTAAACAATTTACGGATGGCCTTTGACTGCAGTGTGATTATCGGGGGATATGTCGGCAGTTTCATTGAACCGTATCTTACACATCTGCAGGAAAAAGCCGCCCTGCTGAACACATTCGAGATGAATGCCCTGTATATTAAGCCGTGCCGGTTCCGGATTGAGGCATCAGCCCTGGGAGCCGCATTAAGGCATATTGAGATCTTTATCAGTTCAATATAAAGAGGCGGATTAAACCATCAATAGGGATAAGAAAATCGTTCTGCGGTTTTCTTATCCCTTTTTTGTGTATGTTGCATAAAAAATACTTCCTCTTTTGTTGTTTTGTGACAAAGTTCGATAAACATATTGACGAGGCATGAAAAGGGTGATAATCTGTAGCTACTTTAGTAAATGGTTTTAACAAAGTGGCTACGAAAATCGGAATCAGAAAGAAACATTCAAATCAGGAGACAAATCACCAGGAGGAAAAAGATGAAAAAGAAATTATTTGCATTGATTCTAAGTATTGTTATGGCGGTCACTGTTTTAGCAGGATGTGCAGGCACAACAACAACAACAACGACGAAGGCTGCTGACGGTGCGACCACTGCTGCCGGTGCGACAACCGCCGTCAAAGGAACGCTTAAAGTCGGCATGGCCGTTCAGGATCTCAGCAACCCTGTATGGGCAGCCATCTGCACGAACCTGGAAGGGCAAGTCAAGGGCGCCGGCGGCGAATTCAACTACGTCTCATGCGAAAGTAATATCACCAAGCAGATTCAGCAGGTTGAAAACTTCGTTTCAAGCGGTATCAATATTCTCGTTGTACAGCCAGCTGACCCGGCCGGTATCGAAAGTTCATTGAAAGCAGCCAGGGATGCCGGTATCAAGGTTATCTCATGGGACGACAAACTTGAGAACTGTGACATTGCATATGTTATTAATAATTATGACCTTGGATACATGATTGGTGAACAGGCAGCAAAATGGATTAACGAAAAGTGCAGCGGTACTGCTGAAGTTGCCGTTCTTGATTATCCGCAGCTTCCGATCCTTCTTGAGCGCGGCAATGGAATTGTTGATGCTATCAAGAAGCTTGCCCCGAACGCCAAGATTGTTGCTCAGACTAGTGCAATCAACGCAACGGAAGGCCAGACAAAGATGGAAACCATTTTCCAGTCGAATCCCAATGTTAAAGTCGTAGCCTGCATCGGCGGCGGCGGTGCTGTAGGTGCAAACGAAGCTGCAAAAGCAGCCGGTAAGGTAACCGCGGATTTCGGTATCTTTGCAGCTGATGCAACAGACCAGGAGCTTGCTGCGATCAAGGCCAACGAAGGAAACAGAATGTCCGTAATGATCACAGGCGGACCTGCAGCAATGGCTGAGGAGATCTTTGGCCTGATTAAGAAATTAGCTGCCGGCGAGACTGTCGAAAAAGTCGTTGTCCGTAAGATTTTCCCTGTAACAATTGACAATGTGGACCAGTACATTAAATAATCTGCAGCAACCCTTTATAAAGGCATATGATTAACCAATACAATCTTATATCAGATCCAGCGGCGAGGGGCAGGTTCCTCTTCTCCTGCCCCTCGCCGCTCGATCAAAGTTATCAATCATTTAAAAGCAGGCCGCATTAGCTAATAAGCCAGTACACATAGTTCCGCAAATATAGAGGTGCTAATCATGTTGTTACAATTGAATCACATAACAAAGACTTACCCCGGTGTGATCGCCCTGAATGATGTCACTCTTAAGGTTGAAAAGGGAGAGGTTCACGCTTTAGTCGGTGAAAACGGCGCAGGAAAGTCAACACTGATTAAAACATGCACCGGTGCTGTTGTCCCCGACAGCGGAGAAATCATAGTAGACGGGAAGGTATTCTCTTCGATGACGCCGAAATTGTCCGAAGAGCAAGGGATTGCCGTCATTTACCAGGAATTCAATCTGGTTGGAGAGTTGTCCGTCGCTGAAAATATTTTTTTGGGAAGGGCTATAAGAAAAGGTATTACGATTGACAGAAAAGCAATGGTGAATGCTTCGCTTAAGATTTTTCAACAGTTTAATATTGATATAGATCCTAATCAGCTGGTAGGTAATTTAACGGTTGGTTACCAGCAGATTGTAGAAATAGCAAAAGCAATCTCTCAGAATGCAAAAATTCTGATCATGGACGAACCTTCTGCACCGCTTGCAAAAGCTGAAGTTGAGCGTATGTTCCGTATAGTCGACCAGCTTAAAGCTTCCGGAGTGACGATCATCTACATTTCACATCGAATGGATGAAATATTCCGGCTGACAGACCGCGTCACGGTTATGCGCGACGGCCATATCATCAGGACATTGAAGACAGCTGACACGAATGTTGACGAGTTGGTCAAACTGATGGTCGGGCGTGAGCTCAAAGAGACCTATCCGTCCCGCAAACCATGTATCACGGATGAAGTGCTGCTGGACGTAAAAAACTTGTGCGGAAACGGCCTGACAGATATCACTTTTCAGATCAGGCGCGGCGAGGTACTGGGTTTTGCGGGATTGATCGGATCCGGGCGTACCGAGCTTGCCGAACTCATTTTTGGAGTTAAACCCAAAACCGGCGGACACGTTTTTTTGAAGGGCAGGGAGATATCACCGAAGACTCCGCGTGCCGCCATTGACTGCGGAATAGCCCTGGTACCGGAGGACCGGAAACGGCAGGGTGCCCTGCTGGCCATAGACATAAAAGGCAATATCAGCATGGCAATTCTGAAACGGATCTCCCGGTTCTCCGTCGTAAACAAGCGAAAAGAATATAAGATAGCTAATGATTACAAAGAGAAAATGGGGATCAAAACGCCGAATCTGGAACAGAAGGTCAAAAACTTAAGCGGCGGCAACCAGCAGAAGGTGATCATCGCCAAATGGCTGGCATCCAATCCGGACCTGATTATATTGGATGAGCCGACCCGGGGAATTGATGTCGGCGCAAAATATGAAATATACACACTGGTCAATTCACTGGTAGAAGAAGGAAGAACGATCCTTATGATTTCATCGGAAATGGAAGAGGTTATGGGGGTATCGGACAGGATTATTGTTTTGTCCGAAGGAAAGATCAGCGGCAGCCTGAACAGGAACGAATTCAATCAGGAATCAATCATGAGTCTGGCATCCATCGTCAAAGCGAAGGGGTAATTGTATGAAGATCAAGGAATTTTTTAAGAGATACGGAATTTTTGCAGTACTATTTGTTCTGATCCTGTTTTTTTCAATCACATCCAAAAATTTCTTTGTCGCAAATAATTTGCTGAATGTGGCCAGACAGGTTTCCATGCTTGGAATTGCCTCGGTTGGTATGGCATTTGTCCTTCTGCTGGGTGGAATTGACCTTTCCATCGGTTCGCAGATCACCCTGGTGAATATTATCGCTGCGTGGCTGATGATTAACGGACATATGCATCCGGTTCTCGCCTGCACCATCGCCGTTGCGCTGAGCACGCTCATCGGATTTTCGAATGGCCTGATTATTGCCAAAGTCAAAATGCCTCCCATCATTGTGACGCTCAGTATGATGATTATCATCGAGGGAGTTGCCTATATGATCAGCGGCGGGATGCCGATTTTCGGATTCCCGAAAGCATTCACAGTCCTCGGCCAGGGGTATGTCGGAATCATTCCGATCCCTGTCATCATAATGATTGTCATCATGATAATCGGCGCTTTTATTCTGAACAAGACGTATTTTGGCCGCTACTTTTATGCAGTCGGCGGAAATGAAGAAGCAGCCAATCTTTCCGGAATCAATGTCAACAAGGTCAAATTCCTGGTCTATACGCTGTCTGGTCTCTTTGCAGGAATTGCCGGTATTGTTATGCTCTCAAGAACGAATTCCGGTCAGGTCCTCGCAGGAAAAGGATTTGAATTTGATGCTCTTACTGCCTGTGTACTCGGCGGTGTCAGCGTCAACGGCGGAATCGGCAAGATTTCCAACATAGTCGCCGGCGTCCTGATCCTTGGCGTATTAAGCAACGGCATGGTTCTCCTGAACGTCAGCCAGTATTCACAAATGGTTATCAAGGGACTGGTATTACTGCTCGCCGTCGCTTTCGACAGCATCCAAAAAAACAGGAAAAGCAAAATTGTAAAAATCGCCGCATAATTAAATTTGAAAGAGGTCAAAATATGAAGCAAGCTATTATGTACAAACCCGGAGAAGTTTCTTTTCGTGACGTGCCGGTTCCGGCAGTCGGAGCGGATCAGATCAAAGTCAGGATGAAGAGGATTGGTGTCTGCGGATCGGATATACATGTCTTTCATGGCAAACATCCCTATACATCCTATCCTGTCGTTCAGGGACATGAAGTATCTGCAGAAGTTGTTGAACTCGGATCCGCGGTAAAGGACTTTAAGGTCGGAGACAAGGTTACCATCCAGCCGCAGGTCGTCTGCGGAAAATGCTACCCCTGTACGCACGGCATGTACAACGCCTGTGAAGAACTGAAAGTTATGGGATTCCAGACAACAGGCATGGCCAGTGAATATTTTGTCACGGAAGCTGCCAAAGCGCTGAAGCTGCCGGACAATATGACCTATGAAGAGGGTGCGATGATCGAGCCTCTCGCTGTGGCCGTCCATGCAGTCCGCCGTTACGGTGATGTCACCGGCAAAAAAGTCCTCGTTCTGGGCGGCGGCCCGATCGGTAATCTTGTAGCGCAGGCCGCAAAAGCGATGGGCGCATCGCAGATTCTTCTCAGTGAATTGAGTTCTGCACGCCTTGAGATGGCGAAGAAATGCGGGATTGCTGTAGTTAATCCCGCTAAGGATGATCTTCTGGGGAAAATCATTGAGACGTTCGGCCCGGATAAGGCAGATGTTATCTTTGAGTGCATCGGCATCAACGCGACAATGAAGCAGGCGATTGATTACGCCAGAAAAGGCTCTGACATCATCGTCGTAGGTGTTTTCGGGGACCTGGGCAGCATCAACATGGGATTCATTCAGGATCATGAACTGCGATTGATCGGTACAGCAATGTACCGGGTTGAAGACTACATCAAATCAATCGAGCTGACCGGAGCCGGCCTGATCAATCTTGAGTCCCTGATCACGCACACAGTAAGTTTTGCGAATTACCCTGAGGCATATGAAATAATTGAGAAAAATAAAGATAACGCGATGAAAGTCATTGTTACTTTTGATTCCTGATTAAAGAATCGAAAATACGGCTTTTTACAAACCGGGCACCGGAGGATTTCTTTGCAGATCCTCCGGTGCCCGGTTTTTCAGCTGCAGCCGGAATTTTCGTAAAAACAGCACATGTCCTTTGTCATTTTGGCTTGATACATCGCCATATCGGCGTACTTGATAAGCTGGTCCGCATCGTCTGAGTGGTCCGGATAGATACTTATTCCCAGACTGCAGGAAATTCGTATTTCATGTCCTTCGATCAGATAGGGGGATTTCACGGTATTGATCAGCTCGGATGCCAATACCTTCATCTCATCCATCGATATTCCGGCAACAATAGCGGTGAATTCATCTCCGCCTAATCGAAAAACAGCCTCACTCATGCCGTTTTCGCCGTCATCAATTATTTCTTCGGGAATGTGGTACGAATAACGCCGTATAAGGTTTTTGAATTTTTTGGAGATCTCGATTATCAGCAGATCGCCGACATCATGTCCGAAATTGTCATTGACCTGCTTGAAATCATCAAAATCAATGAACACCAGGTAGAAGTTCAGCTTTTTTTCGGGATACCGGACTGCGCGGTCCAATATATAGTGTATTGTCTTGATAAAAAACCTTCTGTTATAGAGATCCGTAAGGGAATCATAGTTTGCATTGTGCATGAGCTGCAATTCCTTTTCTTTGCGCAGAGAAATTTCTTCCGACAGCTTTTCCATTAGAATAGCGCTCTTTAAAGAACTGCTTATGTGCAGGGATAACCGCTCATATATTCTTGCATCAAAAAGCAGGGGCTCGAAGACGACAAATCCCAGGTATTCATCTTCAATATGCAGGAGCTGGCATAGCAGCCTCGGATGCTTTTCTACAAATTCATCGGAAAGGCAGCCCGTCCCTGCCTTGGCATCATCACTTGCGATTCTTGCATTATCCGTATAATTCAACAGCAAAGAAAACTCGCTGAATGATTTTTCCCTGGACAAATAGACGCAGCAGCTTGGAATCCGGAGCTTATGCAAGTTATCCTCTAAAACACTCGCAAGCTTTTTCGTGCTGAATGTACCGCTTAAGCCCTGGCTCAGGAAATGGAGTTCCTGATTAATCGCATTCATTTCAATGTTGTCATAACCTATGATGGAAACAAATTTTTCCTTTAATATTACGGTTGATTTAAGAAGAATGTCATCAAACAGCACAACATCCTTACTTCTCGGGGCGATATAGGGAATAACCAGATTTCTTAAAAAGTATATGATGTCCTCGACTTCATCTATGCTGCCGCGGTAGGGAGACCGGTTTATGGTATCCTGAAGCTGCTTTTCAAATTCTTCGAAAAACCGGGTGGTTGTAAGTCCTTCAAAATCCTCAATAAGGGAATAAAGCAATTTTTCAATATCGAGTTGTGAAGACGGAAAAGCTTTCCGAATCTGATCAGAAAAACGCAGCATATCTTTGTAATCCGCTGCTCCTGCAGAAGCGGCTATTTCCTGCCTGTCTTCGATTTTCGAGAGAGTAACACTATTGGAAAGGCAGCCGCAGGAATTGCGGACAATAAGCTTGCCGGATAATCCTGTTGTATGTTCGGTTTTTTCGTTTCTGATAATTTGGATGATTTTTTTGCAGCCGTAATACCCTACATCCCTCCATGGGAAAGTAACTACAGTAAGGGGAGGAAGGGAATAATTGGCAAATTCCGAGTCCTCATTGCTTACAACCGCTATATCTGCAGGAACACGGATGCCCCGGGAATGCAATTCCTGGAAAAGAGTCTGTGCATCGGTGTCAAACATGACAAAAATGGCATCCGCTTCGACTTTTCTTTCGTCGAAAAGAATGGACAGCACTCTTTTCATTCGATCCTGAAGAGGGATGTCTTTCAGATCATCATAGCTGATCAGAAGGTCCTCCTCAAAAAAGCCGTGTTCCCTCATGATTCTGGAATAAATATCCATTCGAATATCGGGATAACAGGGCGGAACGAATACGATCTTTTTGTATCCGTGCACATCAATCAAATGGCTCATAAGCTGTGTAAGACTTTTTTCGGGATCGGCATAGACATTAGGGACATTATCATAATTAGCGCCGAGACTTACCACAGGCATATAGCTGAACCTTTTCAGAAAATCATCGAAAAACTTACCGACAATCCCGGGCATCCACCCGAGAAACATGAGTCCGTCAAGCTTCTGTGCGTCAATTACGTTATAGAGATTGTGTAATTCCAGATTGAACATATTGTAATCTTCATAATGAACCCTTGCAGCAAAACGAATGATGCCTGCATTATTATTTGCGGCCGCTTCAAATACGCCGCCCATTTTTTCACTATGATTTTCTTCGTTGCCAAGAACCGTCAAAAACCCCAATTTGAGCTTTTTCATATCATTATCCACTCCGGAAAGGACTATAAACCAGTATACAGGAAAGGTAAAATCTGACTTGATTATAACATGATCCAATCACAATCTGATCACAATTCGAGTCTCCCAAATACGGTAAAAAGGAAGTTGCGTTCATATATATATGCGAAAAATGTCCTTTACAAACGTATCAAACTGATATAATATACAATTATATCAGTTTGATATGTTTCCGTTGTTTTAGACTAAAAGCACAATACGTCTTTTGGGGAGAATCAATCATGGGAAAAGAGAATAAGACCGTATACGTTGTCCTGGGATTTTTGAATCATGAAGATCTTACCGGGTATGAAATTAAGACCCGGATAGACGCATCACTGAGTTATTTCTGGGGAGCCGGATTCGGGCAGATTTACCCGACTCTGCGCCTTCTGGAAAAAAGCGGACTGGTCAGCAAAAGAAGCGATAATATGGGACAGAAGATGGAACGGATTAAATACTCCATCACCGGTGAAGGCAGGCTGGCGCTTGCAAAGTGGCTTTCCGCACCAGTTGAAAGCGAATATGTAAAATATGAGATACTTCTGAAGCTCTTCTTCGGGAGCATACTGGAGACGCAAAAAAACATAGACAATCTTCTGGAGTTTAAGAATATGTACGATGGGAAACTGCCTGTTTTAAAGGGGTTTGAGACAGAACTTGAAAAAATCAAGGATCAGAGTCCCGACCATTTGTATTATTTGCTGACCGTGCTTTTCGGGGAAAAAGTGTATAAGGCATATGTAGAGTGGGCGGACGAGGCAGTTGAATTGCTGCGGAAATCACAAACCAATAATTAAGGGAGGTGCACATATATGAAAAGGCAGAAAGTCAGAAAATTCCTGATAATTTTATCTTTTCTGTTGTTTCCGGTAACCATTTACTATTTCTCGCCGTACCTGATCATCCAGGGTGCTTCTGAGGGGATTATAAACGGCAGTTTTATTGTGTTCAGCGTCATGCTGTTCGCATCGCTGTTTTTCGGAAGGGCCTTTTGCGGGTGGCTGTGCCCGGCAGGCGGACTGCAGGAATGCCTTACACTTATCAGCGATAAAAGAGCAAAAGGCGGCAGACGAAACTGGACGAAATACATAATCTGGATTCCGTGGATTGCTGTCATCGCGGTGATTTCCATTTCTGCCGGAGGCTTTTCGAAAATCGATTTCCTCTACCAGACCACAAGTGGAATTTCTGTTGCAAATGCGATGTCCTATATTGTTTACTATGCCGTTCTCCTGCTCATTGTCGTTCTTTCCCTGACCACAGGGAAGCGCGGGTTCTGCCACTATGCCTGCTGGATGTCGCCCTTTATGATAATCGGCACAAAAATCAAGGACCTTCTGAAGATCCCGTCCCTGCACCTGACCGCCGACCCGGCCAAATGCATCGACTGCAAACAATGCACGAAAAAATGCCCGATGAGCCTGGAAGTCGATGCCATGGTCAAAAAAGGATGTATGCGGAACACGGAATGCATTTTGTGCGGAGAGTGTGTTGCCGGTTGTCCGAAATCTGCAATTAAATACAGGATAACGAATAAATAAATGTTCCGTCTATAAAGGCTCGTGAGGAACGACGGAGTGGATGTTTTTAACGGTACATAGTGTAACGATAGTCTGTGTCTTCTGAATGCCCGGGACGCTCTTGATGCGTGTCAGAAGCCGCTCGAGTGTCTCCGTGCTTTCTGTTACTATTTTCATAAGATAATCAAAATCTCCGGCCAGATAATGGCACTCGAGTATCTCATCCTGCGTATTGACGAACGATACGAAGTGTTCGGAATAGTGCGGTTTTTCGAGGCTGACGAACATCATGGCCGTCAGCTTCATATTAAGCGCTGCGGCGTTCACAATTGCCGTGTACTGTGTGATAATTCCTGCAGCTTCTATTTTGCGGATCCGGTCACTGGTTGCAGGAATCGAAAGATTCACACGTGAACTGATCTCGGAGATCGAGGAACGGGCGTTCTTCTGCAAAATACTGATAATTTGCCTGTCAATGGAATCCATAAGCCCCCCTGATTCGAAAGTGTGCAGTGTAGAAAAACCGAGACGAAAATTAGTTCTATTTTACGCGAGGAAAGTTCATGTTGCAAGGAGGGGGAAGGGAGTGTGTGTTTCTCGCTCGAGCAGTCCTCGGATTGCTTTGCAATCCTGCGGAATCTACTCGAAACACACACTCCCTTCCCTTGAGGGCGTCCTGCGGACGCTAAGGAATATTTTTAGGTCTTCGGATTGCGCTGCAATCCTGCGGAATCTACTCGAAACACACACTCCCTTCCCTTGAGGGCGTCCT
>JBAWXZ010000021.1:0-62478 GCA_037143795.1 Eubacteriales bacterium
TACAAACAACATCAAAAGAAAGGTAAATATAATGCTTTTGCATTATACAAGGTGCAATTATGAGCACGCCACATAACTCGGCAAACCCGGGTGACATCGCTTCAAAAGTTCTTCTTCCGGGAGACCCTCTTCGCGCAAAATTCATTGCACAGAATTATCTTGAGAATCCTGTCTGCTACAACGAAGTGCGCGGGATGTTTGGTTTTACCGGTACATACAAGGGCAAGCGGGTATCTGTACAGGGTACGGGAATGGGAATGCCATCCATGTCGATTTATGCGAACGAATTGATGGAGTTTTACGAAGTTAAAACACTTATCAGGGTTGGGACATGCGGCAGTATCCATCCGGACGTTCACCTGAAGGATATCGTCATTGCACTCGGTGCATCAACGGACTCCAATATGAACTATGACCGGTTCGGCAGCATATATTTTGCACCGACGGCGAGTTTTGATCTTCTTGACAGAGCATATCATCTGGCAATGCAGGAAAACATGAAAGCAGTTGTGGCGAATGTTTTTACAAGCGACAAATTCTATGATGATGCGCTTGAACAGAAAAAGAAGCTGCTGTCTTCGTATGGTGTTGCCGCTATCGATATGGAAACTTGTGAACTCTACTCCCTGGCTGCCAAACATGGCGCGGATGCATTGACGATAATGACAGTCAGCGACAATCTGGTCACGGGAGAAAGATGTACAACAGAGGAACGGCAGACATCATTTAACGATATGATTAAAATTGCGCTGGAAATTATATAAACGGAATTATAATCATTATTTGAAATTTATCATGGGTGTTAGGAATGGATTCATTAACGAATAAGGAATGCATTCAAAATTATGAACGCATTCCTTTCCATTTGTCATCGCCTTTGTTTGTTGTTATCATAAGAAGAATTCATATTATTTTATAATTTCATAATACAGAACTGGGAGAACAAATATGCAAAATCTTCAGACAAGCGACCTTTTAGCTGATTTGGGTCCCGTAGGAATTCTATTTGACTGCGATGGCGTTCTGGTCGATTCCGAACCCGCGCTTGCAGAAATTGCGGCTACCGCCCTTCGCGATTTCGGCGCAGCTGCCATCCCAGCGGACTTCAAACCATATATTGGTATGAGCGAGGACATGTATCTCGGCGAAGTGACTGCCAAATATGGTGTTGAATTTAATGAAACCATAACACATCATGTATATGAGAAATATGTGGAATTGGCCGCAAACTTTGTTCATCCTTTTCCGGGTATGAGGGATATGCTCATCCGGCTCAAGACAGCGGGGTGCCGGATTGCGGTAGCCAGCAGTGCGGAACAAATCAAGGTAACGACTAATCTGAAATTGCTCGATTTGCCTGCCGCATTTTTTGATGTCGTAATTACAGGAAGTGATATCGAACGGAAAAAGCCATTTCCCGACATTTATCTGCTTGCAGCAAGCCGCTGCGGAGTTTCCCCTGACCGGTGCTTTGTTGTTGAGGACGCTGTAAGCGGTATCCAGGCCGGAAAAGCAGCCGGTATGACCTGCATCGGTTTTACTTCATCGCATACAGCGGAAGAGCTTCGCGAAGCCGGTGCAGACATAATTGTTGATGATATTCGGGACGTCTGGACCAGTATTCAACCCTGCTGACAGCAGCCGCTTTTGCCTGAAAGGAAGAGATACGCATGAAAAAACCAGTTATTGCCATTCCAATGGGCGATCCGGCAGGCATCGGGCCGGAAATTGTTCTTAAATCCGTGACTGATCCTTTGGTGCAGAGTAGGGTTGTTTGCCTGGTAATCGGCGACCGGAAGGTATTTGAAGATGCTATGCGTTTTTGTAATATCTCACTTGCGATCAACGAGATCGAGGATCCGGAGATGTGCCTTGACCGGCAGGGTGTAATGAACCTGATCAATATGAATAATATTGATTTGCAGGCATTTCAGATAGGGCGGGTTTCCGGACTGTGCGGGCGTGCCGCTTTTGAGTATATTGAAAAATCCATCAGCCTTGCAATGAACGGGCAGGTTGATGCTGTTGCGACGACACCGATTAATAAGGAATCCCTGAAGGCGGGTCATGTAGATTATATCGGACATACTGAAATATTTGCTGCACTGACAGCGACGGAAGATCCCCTTACCATGTTTGAAGTTCATGGCATGAGGGTTTTTTTCTTAAGCCGGCACGTATCTTTGCGGAAAGCCTGTGATCTCATTACAAAAGACAGGATCGTTGCATGCACAATCAGCTGTATCAAGGCACTGGAACGGCTCGGTATCACTGAAGGTACATTGGCAATTGCGGGTCTTAATCCTCATTGCGGAGAGCACGGGCTGTTCGGGGAAGAGGAAGTGCAGCAAATCGAACCTGCGGTTCGTGAACTCAATGCCATGGGTTATTCCGTTGCCGGTCCCCTGGGTGCGGACTCGGTTTTTCATCTTGCTCTTCAGGGACGTTTTATCGCTGTCCTTTCCCTTTATCACGATCAGGGGCATATCGCAACCAAAACCCTCGACTTTGAAAAAACGATAGCCATTACAAATGGCCTGCCCTTTCTTCGTACCTCCGTCGATCACGGGACTGCATTTGACATTGCAGGCAAGGGTGTCGCAAGCCCGGTCAGTATGACAGAAGCTATTTTGCTGGCCAATAAATATGCCCCGTGTTTTGCGAAAAGTGAACACCTGAAAAATGACTGACTTCAACCGGGCTTTAAGATGTGTAAGGGTTGCGGGGTACTGTTTCGTTGCCGTCAACGCTAAATGAGAAAAAATCCCTATATATGATAAAGGGATATGCGTTTGTATAAAAGTATATTTGGGTATATGATTATTTGATAAAGAAGTCTGAAGTGAAAATAATTATTCAGAAACAGAAAGGAAGATGTCAAAATGGAAGAACCAATTATTGCTCAAAAAGGTCCCTATGCTGTTGAGGTTGAAGAAGGCAAGTCCTATTATTGGTGTGCCTGCGGAAGAAGCGGCAGTCAGCCGTTCTGCGACGGATCTCATAAAGTCACTTCTTTTAACCCCGTTCAATTCACTGCCGAAAAATCAGAAACCATATACTTATGCGGCTGTAAACATACACATACGCCTCCATTCTGCGATGGAACACATAAGACGCTTTGATCAAAGAAAAATGCCTGCGGACAATTATTCGCAGGCATTTTTTTGTGGTTTTTATGAAATTACGGTGCTGATGCTTCTGATTTTCAGTGGACCAATTACCTAACACTGTCCCGCTCAATAAAAGTCGTTGAAAATTCAACCTTTGTCATTATGTGATCTTAGTTTATTATTGCTCCTATAACGGCACACGGCCTGATCATCAAAACAAAAGACGGGAAGACCGTAATTGATCTGTGACAATGGGGGTATGGATGATGAATACGGATAATGAAAATCTTGAAAAATGGATTGCCGTTCTTGACAAAAAGCCGGATGTGAATGATTTCATAAACAAGTCGCTGTCAAACCCCGAAACCATCCCTGTACTGCTTGAAATTATGAAAATGGAAAAGGGAACCGTAAGGTATTATAGTGAAAAAATCGTACGGCGGATCAGTGAGCTGAATCCACTGTTGTTGTATCCGTACTTCAAGGATATTGCTGATTTGATAAATAGTTCAAATAACTTTATAAGATGGGGTGCAATCCTGACGATTTCCAATCTTGTATCCATAGATGATGAGAACAAGTTCGATTGTCTATATGAAGAGTACTTTTCCTTGATTAATTCCGCGAGCATGATTACCGCGGGAAATGTAATCGAAGGTGCATGGAAAATTGTTTTGAAGCATCCCCGGTATGAAGAGGATATCACAGGGCGTTTTCTTAAGGTAACAGAAAATACATATATAAATAAGGGCGAACCGTCACCCGAGTGCGGGAATATCATTATCGGAAAAGTAATTGACAGTTTTGATAAATATTATCATCTGTCCAATAGCAAAGGCAGGATGATTGATTTTGCCGCAAGCCAGATTAATAATTCCAGAAAATCCGTTGCCCGGAAAGCTGCAGGTTTTCTTGAAAAACACACGAAGGAAGGATAAGCTGATAAAATATATTAACTTACTCGCATGAATTCTCCGGAGGATAACAATGAAATCTTATGAACGATTACTCAAATATGCTGCTATATATACAACTTCCGATGATCATTCCGAAAGCCGTCCGACAAGCCCCCGCCAATTGGACCTGGCGCATTTACTTGCTTCCGAGATGACGGAACTGGGGATAAAAGATGTCAGGGTCAGTGAACAGGGTTATGTGTACGGCATACTTCCCGCCACTGCCGGTTATGAAGGAAAACCGTCACTTGGATTCATTGCTCATATGGACACATCTCCTGATGCAAAAGGTGATCATGTCAAACCTCAGGTAATAGATAATTATCAGGGAGATGATGTTGTACTGCACGGAAACGGCAGTATTCTAAGTCCGGGAATGTTTCCGCATCTGCACACGCTAAAAGGACGTACACTTATAACCACAGACGGGACCACGTTGCTGGGTGCCGATGATAAAGCAGGTATTGCAGAAATAATGACGGCCTGTGAAATCATTCTGGCGGAACAGCTTCCGCATGCAAGGATCTGTATTGGATTTACTCCTGATGAGGAAGTAGGAAAAGGTGCGGAATGGTTCGATGTGGAGGGTTTTGGTGCGGATTTTGCATATACGATGGATGGGGGACAGGAGGGAGAACTGGAATTCGAAAATTTCAACGCTGCCGAAGCTGTCCTGGAAATCAAAGGAATAGCCGTGCATCCGGGAACCGCTAAAAATACAATGGTGAACGCACTTGTCGTTGCCTGTGAAATCAACAGCCTTATACCAGGGGCGGAAACACCGGCCCACACCGAAGAATATGAAGGGTTCTATTATCTTCGCAGGCTTGAAGGCGGCATTGAACATGTGTCCATGGAATATAGCCTGCGCGACCACAATAATGATCATCTGACTGCACGTAAAAATACGATGCAGCAGGCAGTGAAATTGATAAATGAAAAGTACGGAGCGAATACCGTCAGACTTACGATTACGGATCGTTACAAAAATATGGGCGACATCATTAAAAACAACTTTCATCTCATTGAGAACGCCGGGCATGCGATGGAAAGCGTTGGAGTAAAGCCGATTATTATTCCTATGCGAGGCGGAACAGACGGTGCCGCACTGAGTTACAAAGGACTTCCATGCCCTAACCTCGGTACCGGAGGCTATGCTTACCACGGTATCTTTGAACACATCACAGCTGAAGCTATGGATCAATGTGTTCAGATCATAATCGCATTAGTGAAATGCTATGCAAAGGTATAGAGTCATTACGGAAGGACGGCTGTCGATGCTGCCGGATACGTTTTTCAGTATGAATAACATTATGGTGTGACAAATAATTTAATATTATCAAGAAGTCCTGCCGTATCATATGCGCTGTCACCGACATCACCGGTATGGAAAGTCAACGTAATGCATTGGCCGGCATATGCTGATACATCAACCGATTTTGAAATCCAGGTTGTGTCATAGGTAGTATCATCTCCTCCGGAGAAATAGTCGCCTCCCAATTCAACCCATGCCGAGTTATTTACATTCTCATATACCAATTGTACCGAAGCCCCGGTCATATCTATGATTGAAGCGTCAAAATAATCATCATACGAACTTGATACGTATTCCATAGGTTCCTCAGACACTACATCATAATCGAACGTCAGCAGTTTTGCGTTTGCAGGAACTATAAATGTCTGCTGCAGGGAACTGCCTTCCGTTCCATAGGATGCTTCCGCAGAGCCCAGGCCTGTACTGATTATTGCCATATTGCCCTGATCCGTCGGTGACAAATCAGTCAGCGAGCTGATTACCCTTGAATCGCCGGTTCCTGACCAGCCTGTCATTTCTTCTTCAAAACTTCCGTTTAGTATGCCCATCTGCATGATTGTCAAATCTTCATTTCCCGTCATTTTGAAAACAGCAGGAGTTGCATCGCCATCATCAGGGCCGCTGACGGCTATAGCTGCATCCTGGGATTCCTTTACTGTTTTTCCTGCCATAAGGTTATTCAAATATTCTACGAGAATACTTTTGTCATATGAAACAAGTACGGTATTCGTAAACGCCGTAACCGCACCTGCGCCGCTGTTCTCAAAAGCATCAACAAGATTACTGTTCATGTACCCTTTGCAGATACACATATAAACCAAAGAGTTGTCAAGTGCGCCGCCGCCATAATAGTATTCAATAAATTCCGGAGTGATGGCGTATGTTGCCGTACCGGCAGCAATACTGCCAAGAGTGACAAGCCGTCCTGCCAGTAAATCCAGGCTGTACAGGAAAATATTATCGACTGTAACAACTTCATCAAGGCATATGATCGGATCGCCTGCATAAAATGTACCATGGGAATTAATAAAAATCATTCCATAGCCGTCGAGGTCATACTGATAATTTGCCACGGATGCATTGTAAACCATGACTGGTGCAAAATCGTAAATGGCCGATGTATCCAGCTTGTTGTATGCATCAACATAAGAACCTGTAAAATTGGCTTTTGATGCATCAAATGAAGATAAGAAAAGTGCTTTGTTGTTCCCCACAATATTGTCTTCATCCACTTGATATTCCACCAGGCCCGGGTCTTCTGAAGTAACTTCCAATTGATCGGCTGCCGTAACTCCCGCTGAAAAGCTGTCAGGGGAATATTCAAGTATGAATCCTCCTTTTATTCCGTTGCTGAATTTAAAACTCAGCGATTCGGAATCTGCATTACCCTCAAGGCTGTTTATTACTCCATCACTTTCAAGACCTTTGAAGTATGCAACGATGTCCTCCTTTGCTTTTAATATTTGGGCCGGGTCAGAAGAGGACTTGACTATCGCTGCATTTGCAAGAAGAGTTGAATCCTGATACACAGAATTCATTTCATCAACTGCACCGGCATCAACGGGAGCCACTACTTCAATTTTAACAGGATTTGTAGTCTCAGCTGCGCTGCCTGCGGCTACTGAGGCGCTATAGCTGAAGGTTGCCTTCTGGGAGATATCCATCGTAACTGATGCAGTATATGTTCCGTCCTTTGCAATATCATCGCCGCCGTAGCCTTCGGAATATGCACCGTCATCGAGCATGGCATAGTCAGTTTTGGAGTTGTTTTCAGTCAGAGTGACCGATTGAACTTCTTCAGGTACTGATACTGTAAATGTAACCAGATTAGTGGTTCCGTTTACAAGTAATTCTGTTATATCCGATTTCAATTCGTATTTATATTTATTCGTTTCTGTGGTTTCCTTAGTGGTTTCCTTAGTGGTTTCATCTGTTTGTTCCGCTGTTTCCTCAGTATCCTCTGTGTCCTCGGTATCCCCCGAAGTATGCGAGCTTTCTGAAGAGTCAGGATTGAGAACTCTGGTAAGGATGTCGCCAACCAACGAGCAGCTTGATAGTCCAAGTATAGAAATAATTAAAAGAATAGAAAGCAGTTTTCTTTTCATAAATTTGCCCTCACATTTTTCTTAATATTTCAAAATTCCTATATCTGCATTATAACAGAAATGCTCAGGGCTACTAGAAAATATTAAAGATAGTTGATAAAATACAGGTGAGTAAAAGGCGGAAAATATTATCAGATTAGTTAAATCAGGATGTTAATGTTATTATTGAAGTCAGTTGAAAATAATGCATATTAATATAGACCGTAAAAATTAAAAAATTTTTTACAGCAGCTAAATGGAGGTTGTGCCATGAAGCAGTTATTTTCATTATCACAGTTTACAATTTTTCTGTGGATTCTACTGGCGGTCTTTTTACTTCTTTTTATAATAAAGCGAATAGATACAGTTATTCACTATCTCAGGCCCTATCGCATTCAAACGCGAACCGAGGAGTGGCTGAAGCATCTTGAGACGGGCGCAAGCGGTGGAAACAGTGAAAATATGATGCGGGAACTTGCAAGAAAGCAAGTCCTGCGCAAACACAGGCATAGCAGCATTCTCCGGAATGCACAGTGGAGGATTTACCTCAATCTTCAGTCTGTGCGCCGACAGCTTAGCAGGACACCTGCGAAAACTATATCAACGATTCCGGCATCATTATGGATTTTCGATAATTACAATCTTCTTTACCGGGAAATTAAAAAACTGCAGGGAACGGGAAAGCTTAATGAGTTATCCCGACTGCCGACTCTTGAAACGGGTCTCCGGAAGAGTTGTCCGCGCCTGTACATAATTGCACGTGAGATAATTAATGCTACCAACAACCATCCGCAGGAAAATACAATCATTCACTTGCTCAATGCCTATCAGATGGAGAAAGAACTTAAGTCACAGGAAATTTGGTCTTTCGGCACGGTTATAAGCCTTTGTCTTCTGGAAAAAATCGTTGACGAAGCGGTTCTCATGATACAGGGTATCAAGGTTAAGATTCAGGCAGGGCAGGCTGCGGAACGGATTGCGGCAGCAATACGCTCCGGAAGCAAGAACATTGATGAACTGCTGATCAAGGAAATTGACAGAACTAAGTACCGCAACGAGAAATTTGTAACCTATTTTTTCTTTTGCCTCAGAAACATGTCTGTTGATGAAACGGATGTTGTGCTTTGGCTCTCACAATTGAACGATCTGGAACGGGATGCCTATCTGCAGCTTATTACCGAGATGGTCAATAAAGAGAGACAGCGTGAGGCAATGACAGAGTCGCGGATTAGTTCCCTGATTATAAGTCTCAAGGAGATGAGGGAACTCAACTGGGAAGAAGCCTTTAAAAAAATCTCAAAATTAGAGGCAACACTTGAATTGGACCCTGCCGGGATTTATTCGCTGACAGATGCCAATACGCGGGGACGCTATCGCAAGCATGTAGAAAAATTGGCTGAGCATTACAAATTGATGGAATCAGCAGTTGCAGCCAAGGTTGTGCAGCTTGCAGGAACGGTGCATTCGGATCCATTACTTACATTACCGAATCATGTCGGGACATATTTAGTCGGGAACGGGTATCCCTTGCTTCTGGACCTGTTGGAAAATCGGCCTGCTCGTATGATCAAACCCAAAAACCACAGGAAACTTCTGCGCGGTATGATTTATATGACAGGTGTCTCCGCCATCACAGGGTCGCTCCTCATCTGGGTTGGTATCACGGCCGGTTCAGCATTTTCCGGAAAACCCCTTCTGGCCGTACTGCTGCTCATACAGATTGGAATTCTTGCCATAGGTGTAGCGATACACCTGATAAATACAATTTTCACACGTCTGATCCATCCTCTGCCTCAGCTGGCAATGGATTTTTCGCAGGGAATTCCCGATGACTGCCGTACATTTGTCGTGATGCCTGTAATTATCGGAAGTGCCTCTAGTGCTCGTACATATGCGGAAAGGCTCGAAAAATATTATCTCGCAAATAAGCAGACCAATCTATATTTTGCTTTGCTTGGCGATTTGAAGGATGCTGATGCCAAGGTTCTGGATGAAGATGACGCCATCCTTCAGGCAGCAACGATTGCAATTCAGGAACTTAATGAGAGATACCCTGGTGCTTTTGTGCGTTTTTCGCTGTTTCTTCGGGAACGACAATGGAATGAGAAAGAAAAATGCTGGATGTGCTGGGAACGCAAAAGGGGCAAGCTTGAAGAACTCAATGCAATGCTGGCCGGAGAGGAAGGAATTGCATTTGATATCCGTATTGGTTCTCCGGATATGTTTTCAAGTTTGCGATATGTAATAACTCTGGATGCAGATACGGATATGATCCGCGAAAGTGCAGTGCAGCTTATCGGTATTATGGCGCATCCGTTGAATCATCCTGAAATTGATGAGAAAACCAGTCGGATAACCAGTGGATACGCAATCGTTCAATCGGAAATATGTTCCCGTGTCACAGACTCCAAGGCTAGTTTCTTCACGCGCCTTTTTACCGGTGAATCAGGAATCGACAGTTATTCCACCGTTATTTCCGACGTTTACCAGGATACGTTTGATGAAGGAATATTTGTTGGCAAGGGTATTTATGACTTTCGGGTAATGCACCGGCTGCTGAGGGGTATGATTTCGAGAAATACGGTGCTGTCCCATGATTTGCTGGAGAGCAGCCTAACCAGGTGTGCTTTTGCAAGCGGTATACGGATGCTTGATACGACCCCGCCGAATGTCGCTGCTTTTGCAAAGCGGGATCACAGGTGGATTCGCGGAGACTGGCAATTACTGCCGTGGATATTCAGCTTTTCCCGTATTAACCTGCTGTCACGCTGGAAAATGATCGACAACTTACGGCGAAGTCTGACTCCCATTGCAAGTTTCCTGTCAATATTGATAACTGCTTTCTTTTTTCCGCAGTTTGCCTGGCTATGGATTCCGTTTGTACTTTTCACTGATGCCTGGCGTCTTATAGTCCGTATTGCCGGACTTATTTATCAGAAAATACTGAACTCATCTTTACGTGTAGCTTTCCAAATACTTTTCGAGCAATTGTCGACTATGGTGGTGCAGACTTCATTCAACATAATCCTGCTTCCTTTTTATGCTTATTTGTCGTTTGATGCGATCACTCGCACGCTGTACCGGATTTTTATCAGCCACCGCAATCTCTTGGAATGGCAGACTTCGGAAACATCGGAAAAAACTCAGAAGAACTCCTTAGGCAGCTATATAATGCTTACGCTGCCCGCATCAGCAGCAGGCCTGGCGCTGTGTATTGCAACAATAATGCTGGGAAAGCCCCCATATGCTGTGTTCCAGTTTATTCTTGCAGCAGCATGGCTTGCCGCA
Organism: Eubacteriales bacterium; assembly: GCA_037143795.1. GTDB lineage: Bacteria > Bacillota > Clostridia > Saccharofermentanales > Saccharofermentanaceae > Firm-13. The sequence goes on from JBAWXZ010000021.1 coordinate 10,754, forward strand.
CCTTTTATTTCCTATATTGCAAGTAAACCATCCGGTGTTTCAATCAAACAAAAAATTGATAAAGAAGATGTAAATGAACTGCGTATTCTGGCACGGAAAACCTGGCGGTTTTTTGAGGACTTTGCAACTTCAGAAAATAATTGGCTTTGCCCCGATAATCTGCAGCAATTTCCCGGACCAAGGCTTTCTGACAAGACGTCCCCGACCAATATCGGACTTCAGCTGATCAGCGCTTTAAGCGCGTGTGATTTTGGGTTCATCAGCCTGCACGACCTTATTAACCATTGCGATGTAGTTATGCGGACTCTGCAGAAAATGACAAAATGGAACGGACATCTTTATAACTGGTACAATGTGAAAACACTGGAATTGCTGATGCCGCATTATGTGTCAACTGTTGACAGCGGCAACTTCGCAGCGCATCTGATTACGCTGAAAAATGGTCTGAACGGACTTGTTAAGCAACCGGTATTTTCGGATCGCATGCTCCTGGGATTGCGTGATACTCTGGCAGTCGCCGGAATTGCACCGGACTTAATGACCGGATCCTTCGCTTCACAGGAAAATCGTGATACACTGCTGGCGTTTTTACGCAATACCGCTGAATCAGCTCAGATCAGCGAATACTGGCGTCATCGCTTCGCTGCAGCATATGACAGCCTTGCAGCTGATATGCACGATCTTGCCGGACCGGACGGCTTGAATCCTGACCTGAGCCTGAAAGAACTGGCTGATCTGGGTCAACCAACAGCATTGGTATGGATGGACAGAATACACAGCATCTGTGTGCAAATCGACGAGATGGTCAGTAAGACAGATTTTAAAGAACTTTATGATGCCAGGCACCGACTTTTCCATATTGGATATAATGTCACAAACCAGACTGCCGACCTGGGATATTACGATTTGCTCGCCTCTGAAGCAAGGGTCACCAGTTTTCTTGCCATCGCCAAAGGGGATGTCACACAGAAAAACTGGTTTGCACTCGGCAGGCCGCTGACACTGGTAAAAGGTGTTCCGACACTTGTTTCCTGGAGCGGTACCATGTTTGAATATCTGATGCCCAATCTGATTATGAAAACGCCGTACGGAACAATACTGAGCCGAAGCTGCAATTCTGCAGTCCGGCGGCAGATTACGCATGGTAAAAAAGAAAAAATACCATGGGGAATATCTGAATCACAATATTTTCTGTTTGATACAGACTCGAATTATCAGTATGCTCCGTTTGGCATGCAGTATCTGCGTCTGCAGTCCAGTATGAAACCTGTCAGGGTGGTAGCTCCTTATGCAACAGCCCTGGCACTCGGAACGATGCGCGATGAAGCTATAAAAAATCTGAATATCCTGTTGGAAATCGGTGCCGGCGGTGACTATGGACTTTTTGAAGCACTTGACTTTAACCGCCCGGATTCGGCCAGTATGAAGCCATATTCATTAGTGCAAAGTTTTATGGCTCATCATCAGGGAATGATTCTGGCTTCAATCAACAACTGCCTGAATGCAAATATTCTTCAGAAACGGTTCCATAGTGAGGCAATGGTCAAGGCAACAACGGTCCTGCTTGAAGAGACGAGCTCGGATGTTCTTGTGTCCCTTGCACGGCGCGGCTACTCGATCAATCTTGAACTCGAAGATTATGAGGAGGAAATATTTGAGAACCGATACTGCAATACAATTAATCCGCAGGTTCCGATAGCACATGTCCTGTCCAACAACCATTACCTTGTAATGCTGACCTCAGGCGGCCAGGGCTTCAGCAGCTGTGATGATGTCATGATTAACTCATGGCGTCCTGAATGCACAGGATCCTCCCATGGCAGTTTTGTTTATATACGTAATCTTGAATCAAATCATACATGGAGCAATACATATTATCCGACATTTACACATCCTGATGATTACAAGGTGGTTTTCGCTCCGGATAAGGTAGAATTCCACCGTAAAGACGGGCTTATCAACACGGATACAGAGGTTACATTGTCTCCGATCGAGAATTTTGAAATCCGCAGGGTGACAATAACCAACCATACAGACCGTGATACGGAATTTGAATTAACGAGCTACATGGAGGTTGTTGACGACTTTCATCTAGCGGAAGCAGTGCATCCTGCTTTCAACAAGATGTTTCTTGAACTGGAGTTTGTTCCTGACCGGAATTTGCTTATTGCAAGACGGCGTAAGAGGTCGGAAGAGGACAAACACGGCCTGGTTATGCATATGGTTGTATCTGATTCAGTCTTTTCCCGGACAGCCGAGTATGAGACCGATCGAAGATCCTTCATCGGAAGAGGAGGAACCCAAATTAAGCCGCAGGCAGTGCAAACCCGGCTGCCGCTTTCGTGCCGCTCAGGTTTTTCGTTTGATCCTATCATGAGTTTGCGGGTTATCGTTGATGTGCCTGCCAACAGATCCGTATCAGTCTGTTTTATTACCGGTTATTGCCCAACCAGATCCGCTGTGCTTAAGATGAGCAACGACTTAAGGAAAGATTTGCGCTGCGAGGATGTTTTCCGTGTGGCGCTTACCAGCAGCAAGCTGGAAATGAAATATCTCAATATCAATTCCCAGCAGCTGAACGCTATTCAGTCATTGGTCGGACCGCTGTATTATCCATCCAGTTATTACCGCGACCAGAAAGATATTATCAGTCGAAATGTACGCGGACAGAACAGTCTGTGGCGTTTTGGCATATCCGGTGATTTTCCGGTCATCCTGCTGCGTGTGAAGGATATGCAAGATGTGCTTGTTGTAAAAGATGCGCTCATGGCCTACGAATTTCTTCGCCTTCAGACGGTTAATGTCGATCTGGTCATTGTCGACGAGGAAGAGGAAGGATATGGACAGCCGCTCCTTCATACAATCATGGAGCTTACCGGTACCTTGAAAATCTATAAAAATCTTCAGCAGAAGCCCAGTCTGTTCGTTCTTCGTCGTTTTCTGATGACAAATGAAGAATCAGATTTGCTTTCAACCGTCGCACGTGTTGTCATCAAAAGGCAAACGGGAATCTATATGCCGATGAACGAAAAACCTTCTATGAAAAAGGATAGCAATTCCGATAAAATTCTTCTTTCTGCCGGTGATTCCATGCTTCAGTCAAATGGTGCCGTATCATTTATCCCCCCGGTTTCCCTCGAATTTTTCAATGGTTTGGGTGGTTTTGCTGCGGACGGCCAGGAGTATGAAATGTGGCTGGGAACCGGTCGGGTGACACCGGCCCCGTGGATAAATGTAATTGCCAATGAGTCATTCGGGTTCCACGTGTCTGAGACAGGCGCAGGTTATACCTGGGCCGGCAACAGCCGTGAAAACAAACTTACCGACTGGTCGAATGATCCTGTTCTCGATACAGCCTCCGAGGCTGTGTATGTCAAAGATCTGGAGACGGGAGCCATTACCTCGCCGGCATCCCTGCGCCCCGGCAGAGGGCAGATTTATCAGGTGCGGCACGGTTTCGGTTACTCTGTTTTCACACATGCAGAATTGGACCTGGAACAGTCAATGACTCTCTTTGCCGCTGCGGAAGAGCCTGTTAAAATCTGGCTGATCAACATCAGGGACCACAGCGGACATGACAGGGACCTGACGGTGACCCTATATGTTGAATGGGTTTTGGGGGCGCTCAAGGAACAGTGTGCACCTTATGTCGTAACCCAGTTTAATGAGCAGGCACAATTGTTTTCTGCCCGGAATGTATACTCGGAATATGATCAGCAGCATCCTGCATTTATTTTTGCCAGCGAGCCCATATCTTCGTTTACCGGCGATAAGAAGGGATTTCTTGGTGTAGGCCGATCGATCAGTTATCCTTTGGGGCTTGCAACGAATATGCTTTCCGGTGAGACCGGAGCTGGCCTTGAACCTTGCGGAGCGATTCAAATGCACCTGCACCTTGCCGCCGGCACGAGTAAGACGCTGGTCCTGGGACTTGGCCAGACAGCCAATATTATTCGTGCGGGAGTCCTTGCTGAACGGTTCCGTAACATACAGACCGCACAGAATGAACTGGAACGCGTGCACAGTTACTGGAATTCCACACTCTCACGAGTTCGTGTCAGAACACCGGTCCGCGCGATGGATATTTTAATGAATGGCTGGCTCATATACCAGATCATCAGCTGCCGTCTTCGCGCCCGGTCTGCCTTTTACCAGTGCGGGGGGGCGTTTGGATTCAGGGATCAGCTTCAGGATGTTCTTGCCTTGCTTGATATAGATGCTGACCTTGCTGGAAATCAGATACGTCTATGCAGTGCACACCAGTTTGCTGAAGGTGATGTGCAGCACTGGTGGCAGCCGGTTACAGGTGTCGGTGTAAGAACCCGCATATCGGATGACATGCTATGGCTGCCCTATGTCACTGCTGCTTTCGTGGAGCATACAGGTAAATCAGATATACTTATGGAAACAATACCCTATCTCGAAGGGGACATATTGGAACCTGCGCAGTCCGAGATTATGTTTATGGCCAGGGTGTCCGGAAAAACGGAGAGCATATACCAGCATTGCCTTCAGGCATTCGACCGCGCAAGTCATTTTGGCTTGAACGGACTGCCGCTGATGGGCGGGGGTGACTGGAACGACGGCATGAACCGGGTCGGTATTGAAGGAAAAGGAGAAAGTGTCTGGCTTGGCTGGTTCTTTTATGCTGCCGTCAAAAAATTCCTGCCGCTTTGTCTTCTGATGAAAGATCAGGACAGGTATGATCAGCTCAATGGCCTTGCGGAAATGGTGAGGTCGAATATTGAAAAAAATGCATGGGACGGAAGATGGTATCTTCGCGGGTTTTTTGATAATGGAAGCGCGCTGGGATCCCGAGTCAACGAGGAGTGCCAGATTGACTCGATCAGCCAGTCATGGTCGTTTATTTCCGGTGGGGGAGATCCGGTCCGCAGCATGCAGGCGTTGGATTCTGCCAAACATTACCTTGTTCATCAGGCAGACGGAGTCATACAACTGCTTACCCCTCCCTTTAACAAATCTCTGCCGGATCCCGGTTATATCAAGGGATATTTCCCCGGTATCCGCGAAAACGGCGGGCAATACACGCATGCAGCACTTTGGCTTGCCATTGCAAATGCAAAAGCAGGCAGGGCAGGGGATGCATATGAAATGGCAGAAATGCTGAACCCGATTATGTCAACTTCAACAATCAAGGATGTTGCCAGATACGAAAAAGAACCCTATGTAATGAGCGCTGATGTATACATGGGGGAGCAATTCACAGGGAAAGCAGGCTGGAGCTGGTATACAGGTTCGGCTGGCTGGATGTATCAGTTCCTGCTGCATTCACAGCTTGGCATATCCCTGCAGGGAGACAGGCTTCATATTGATCCGACGGTTTCTGCGCTGTATCATTCGTGGGAGATTGACTACATGTACGGCACAACCTTGTATCGGATTAAGGTCGAGAAAGATTCAGGACAGGGCTTTTCCATAACAATAGATGGAGTACAGGAAAAGGGCAGCAGCATCATTCTGCATGACGACCAGAGCACACATAGAGTGCTGGTAACTATGTCTCCTGATAATAGAACTGATAAAACCGCAAAGAACTGAGGAGATATAGCCGTCAGGCAATTAATCTGAAATCGGGAAGGAGCCATCTTTTGCCATGAGTGTATCATAAAAGAGCCTTTATATGGTACAATATATATGTTATAGAATTTGCCTGCAAACCGAAGCCGTCAGAAAGAATATGAAAAAGATGATTCATCGATAGAGGAATAATCATAATCATTATAGGGGCGCATAATATGCGTTCCTATTTTTGAGTTGCACTTGTGTTAGCATCACAGATTCAAATTATTTAGGGTGAATGCCCAGGCACATGCATGAATATGAGACATATCATGCCCAAAGGAGAAAATATTGTTATTTGAAAATCTTACTATTTCCAAACCCATTTTGAAAGCATTAGTGGAAGCGGGGTATACGGAAGCGACCCCCATACAGGCAGAAGCGATTATGCCCCTGCTTGAAGGAAAAGATTTACTTGGCTGTGCACAGACAGGTACCGGAAAGACGGCAGCATTTGCCATACCGATATTACAGGGCCTTTCATACGAACAAAGAAGTTCATCAGGTCACAGACAGATCAAGGCCCTGATTCTTGCACCGACCAGGGAGCTTGCTATTCAGATTAATGAGAGCTTTGAAGCATACGGAAAACATCTTGGTCTCCGGACCATGGTAATCTTCGGCGGTGTCTCGCAGAATCCGCAGACAAAAGAACTGACCAGCGGTGTTGATATACTTGTTGCGACACCCGGGCGTCTTCTGGATCTGATCAGTCAGAAATTCATCCATCTGAACAGCGTCAAGTACTTTGTCCTGGATGAAGCCGACAGAATGCTTGATATGGGAATGATCCATGATGTAAGAAGGATTATTGCATATCTTCCCAAAGAAAGACAAACGATGTTCTTTTCTGCGACAATGCCGTCAGAAATAGCCAAACTTTCAAGCTCAATTCTAAAAAATCCTGTAAAAGTTGAAATAACTCCAGCAGCGTCAACGGTTGATATAATTGACCAGGAGATTTATTTTGTAAACAAGGTCAACAAAATTAATTTGCTGATTCATATTTTGAAAAATAACAGGATTGATTCAGCTCTGGTATTTTCAAGAACAAAGCACGGTGCGGACAAAATTGTTAAGGCACTTGAAAAAGCGGATCTGCATGCCCAGGCGATCCACGGCAACAAATCCCAAAATGCAAGGCAGCTTGCGCTGAGTAACTTCAAGGAAAGAAAAACAAGGATTCTTGTTGCAACGGATATCGCTGCAAGGGGAATTGATATAGAAGAACTTTCCCATGTCATCCTTTTTGATTTACCGGAAGTTCCCGAGACATATGTTCATAGAATCGGCCGGACAGGCAGGGCAGGGCTCGGAGGAATCGCCATATCCTTTTGTGATCAGGATGAAAAGCATTTACTTCGCGATATTCAGAAACTAATTGCAAAAACAATTCCTGTAGTGGAAGAACATCCGTATCTCCTTGTTGATATGCCTCTCGACCAGACAGCCCAATCCGCTGAGCCGATGAGTAAATCTTCAAGAACATCACCCAAAACTACAAGGCCGGCAGGCAGACCCGCGCAACCGGCAGTCAGGAATGACAGGACATCAGGCAGACCCGCACAACCGGCAGCCAGGAATGACAGGACATCAGGCAGACCCGCGCAACCGGCAGCCAGGAATGACAGGACATCAGGCAGAAATTCCCAGCCGCCCGCTAGTCCGGATGCAAATCGAAGGGGAAAGATTGATCCTGAAAAGTATCAGCTCCCTTTGCCTTCAAAGAGCTGGAAGAGATATTAACAAAGAGACAGGTTCCCATCATCAGTCCGTAAGGAAGCACTCAAAAAGACCCGTGCAGCCGGAATGTACTGCACGGGTCTTCTGTTTGTTTGCCTATATGCTTGAAAACAGGCTGTTTCACAGGTATCATTATATTCTGGATGATGAATTCCTGTTGTCAATTACGACTGAAAAGCCTTGTATTCATTAATCGAATGAATCATTCAAAAAGCATATCAGCCATACGGAGAATTTCCTGCCGTCTTTTTTCCGTGATGGAAAAATCAATATGAAAGCTATTGGTATCGGAATCTTCTATGATGTAATCACCTGTTTTGGAAAAAGCAGGAAGCCTGCTTCGGCTGACTTTTACTAAGGTTCGATCACACTGTTCAATAATGGCTTTACCATCTTCAAACCGGGTAATAAATCCACTGAGCATAAAAATCCTCCTCTCTGTACAATATTGAAACCTATGTTAGTATTTTTGAGTATACATGGCAGCGAAACAGATTATGTGATGAAATTGTAAATTAATCGTGATAATTTATGCACACAATTGAAACACTTACGAACGAAGACGAAGAACAACAGGAGAAAACCATGAAAATTATTATTACTGCACTCTTTGGACTGGAATCACTGGTCAGTGAAGACCTAATGTCAATCGGTTATAAAAAAGAGCATATTACCGTATCTGACGGTCTGATAGCGTTGGATGTGCCTGTCTCACAACTTGCAGAATCTGTTGCCAGGGTGAATTTGTGGGTGCGGACCGGTGAGCGTGTTTTTGTTGAACTTGCAAATTTTCCGGCTCGATCGTTTGACGAGTTGTTTGATGGTATGACACGCATCAGCTGGGAAGATTATATTCCGGCAGACTATGCATTCCATATCAACGGATATTCCAGAAAATCTGAGCTTTTTGGAATATCCGCCTGTCAGTCAATCTGTAAAAAGGCTATTGTGAAGCGACTTCTGGCTTCAAGGAAACTGCTCCCGACCGATACACTCATTGAAGACGAACGAAACGGATTGCTGAAAATCCAATTCGGCATTGTTGCGGATCAGGTCAGTGTCATGATAGATACTTCCGGAGAGGGTCTGCATAAACGCGGCTACCGTCCGCTCTCAAACCTTGCCCCTATAAAGGAAACCCTCGCAGCCGGACTGGTTCGGCTGTCCAGGTACAGACCTTTCGGGGAAGAGGCGCTTGTAGATCCGTTCTGCGGGTCAGGGACCATAGTAATTGAAGCCGCTTTAGCCGCATTCAATATTGCACCGGGACTAAACCGTCCTTTCTCAGCCGAGACCTGGCCGATTATCGGCAAAAGAGCTTTTGTCAGGGCACGTGAAGAAGCCAAGCAGATGCAGGATCAGGATATACCGGAGGATCTGTATTTTTTTGGATCGGATCTGGATAATACGGCGGTCGAAACATCAATGAGAAATGCACGTGCAGCTGGAATTGATAAAGTCGTCCGATTCAGCCAGGCCAACGCGTTTGACCAGACTCCTGAAGCACTGAGAAAATGGACCGGACTTGCCCGTCAGCTGATTCTTTGCAATCCGCCATACGGTGAGCGCCTCCTAACGGAGGAAGAAGCTCAGGAGATATATAAAGGCATTGCCAATACATATCTTGATGAGGAGGGAAACTGCAGAAAAGGCATACGATTATCTGTGATATCCCCGGACGATACTTTTGAAAGGGCGGTTGGAAGACCTGCTGATAAGAGACGTAAATTATACAATGGTAACATCCGCTGTCAGATGTATCATTATTACAAACTAGGAAGAAACGAAAAATAAACATATATCATATAGATATGATAATTTATGACAGTGTCCATATGGGGTGGACACACAAAAGAATAATTATTCACAGAGTGTCCCCAAATCCAGTGTTTTCAAGGGTGACAGGGATTAACAAAAAAGTAAAGCGTTTTTTACGAAAAAATTACATGAATTGCGCATCGCCTGTTTGCAAGCCTTTCGCGCAGTGAAGTCCCGAAAAGCGTTGTCCTGTAGTTATGCACAGACTTATCCCCACTATCCACAGGGTAAATCAGTGGAAAACTCATTTCGGATTCATTTCAGATTCGTTTCGGATTCCGGAGAATACTACTGCATGACAGATTTGTGTCTGGTATAATGAGAAAAAACAATATCGGAAAGAGGTATTCCTATGTCTGGTGTATATATAAGTGCCCAAGCTGCGAGAAGCGCATCTTTTATTATGGCCGGACTGACTTCCTCCATGAAGAACACAGTTCTGGAATCTATTTCAGAAGCACTTCTTATTAATCAGACGGATATTATGGAAGCGAATCGGAAAGATCTAACCGAAGCAGAACGCTCGGGGCTTGCGATGCCTCTTCGCAAACGCCTCACATTTGATGAAGGTAAAATCCAATCTGTCATAGAGGGCATCAAAAGCCTTATTACCCTTCCGGATCCTGTCGGAAGAAAGCTCCTGGGTACCGAGATGGATGAAGGCCTGTCCCTGTTTCGCGTGTCCTGCCCAATTGGAGTCATCGGTATTATTTTCGAGTCGCGCCCGGATGCACTTGTACAAATAGCTGCACTTTGCCTCAAAGCCGGAAATGCTGTTCTTCTCAAAGGCGGGTCCGAGGCCGCACATACTAACCGTATTTTAGCTGACATAATAGAAACCGCTTCAATCAAAGCAGGGCTTCCCAAAGGCTGGATTGCTCTCATGGAATCAAGAAGTGATGTGGAAGAGATGCTCAAGCTTGATGAGTACATTGACCTTGTTATTCCCCGCGGTTCCAACGCTTTTGTCCAATACATCATGCAGCACTCCAACATTCCGGTACTGGGACATGCAGATGGTGTCTGTCATGTATATGTTCATAAACAAGCGGATCCGGAAATGGCGGTTCGTCTGGTTGTAGACAGCAAGACACAATATGTCGCAGTCTGTAATGCCGCTGAGACGTTACTGATTGATGCATCGGTCGCCCCGGAGCTTCTGCCGGTACTGGCAAGGGCACTTGAGGCAAAACATGTTATCCTTCACGGTGATGATCAGGCAGCGGCTATATGGCCGATGGAGCCTGTCAGTGAATGGCATCATGAATATCTTGATTATGAGATGTCCGTAAGGGTTGTGGCGGACGAGAACGAAGCAATCGCCCATATCAATCAATTCGGATCCGGACACACGGATGCTATTATCACGGAAGATGAGGAGACAGCCCTGCGGTTTATGCAGGCAGTTGATTCCGGAAGTGTTATGTGGAATTGTTCAACAAGGTTTTCCGACGGTTATAAATACGGTTTTGGCGCTGAGGTAGGAATCAGCACCTCAAAGATACACGCCCGCGGACCTGTAGGCCTTGAGGGGCTTGTTACCTATAAATATAAAGTCTTTGGAAAGGGACAGATCGCAGAGGATTATGCTTCCGGAAAAAGGCATTTTACTCACAAACCTATTCCACTCCGGGACGAGAAATGATATCATACGCGAAGAAAACATAGGGAGGCGATACAACTTGGTTATTGCAATTTCTTCTGATCATGCAGGATTTGAACTGCGCAAAAAAATCATAGAACATTTATCCGCGAAAGGTCATACTTTTCAGGAATCCGGTGCTTTAAGCAGTGATATTGCTGCCAGTTACGTAAATGCCGGACAGAGTGCATCACAGGATGTAGTATCCGGTAAAGCCGACAAAGGAATCGTAATCTGCGGAACCGGAATCGGAATTTCAATGGTATGCAACAAACACCGCGGTATACGCTGTGCACTTTGTACAGACGAATTTATGGCGCGGATGGCCCGCCAGCATAATGATGCCAATGTACTGGCTCTTGGAGCACGTGTTATAGGCTTCGGATTGGCATTATCCATTGTAGACAGCTTTTTGGCAGAACCTTTCGAATCCGGAGGCCGTCATCAGGTACGTGTTGATGAAATTCTTTCACAGGAAAAACTGTGTTTTAAGGCCCCCTGAAAATGGGGCTTTTTAATAGGCATTAAAAGAAATATAATATTATAAAACATACAATTGCAGGAGGAATGCAAAATGGAACCGAATGTTTTTATTTTTGACCATCCTTTGATTCAGCACAAGATTTCACTGCTTCGTGATAAACGCACGACAACAAAGGAATTCCGCGAACTTGTCGGCGAATTGGCCATGCTGATGGCATATGAGGTTACCAGAGACCTGCCTCTGAAGGAAGTTGAAATTGAGACACCAATTGCCATTGCAAAAACTAAGGTTCTTGCCGGCAAAAAACTTGCGATCGTACCCATTCTCCGAGCAGGATTAGGAATGGTAGACGGAATGCTGAACCTTCTTCCTATGGCAAAAGTTGGACACATCGGACTTTACCGCGATCCGAAGACCCTTGAGCCTGTTGAATATTACTGCAAGCTTCCCGAGGATGCCGCTGAAAGGGAAATCATTATTCTGGACCCGATGCTTGCAACCGGAGGCTCCGCTTCTGCCGCTGTCACATTTCTTAAGAACAGGGGAATAACACAGATCAAGTTTATGTGCCTGATTGCAGCGCCCGAGGGCATTGCAAGACTTTCGCACGATCATCCGGATGTTCCGATTTTCTGTGCTGCCAAGGACCCTAAATTGAATGACCATGCTTATATTGTACCGGGTCTCGGGGATGCCGGAGACAGGCTTTTTGGTACAAAGTAACAAAAGGCTCAGAAAAATAAACGAAGGTTCATATAAATTTGTACATCTGCTCAATGACTGCTGTTTGCAGACTTCTGCAAACAGGCGTAAAATACCATAATGATAACTTGACGATGAGGTCCGGATTATATCCGGGCTTCATCTGTTTGAAGCAGAAAGTGAGACGGTATGGGAACTGCAGTTTTTCTTGCAAGTTCAAATTGGTTTATTCAATTTCTGATTGCCTTCCGGGATCAGTTTATTGAATCACTTAAAATTGGCAATATCGGAGAAGATATAAGTAAAGCCATACTCCAGCAACAGCAGAACCTGTATGTGGGAAAAGTTCATATCCTCCTGACTGATGCCGTTATTGTAACCTGGGTCGCAGTTGCGATTTTTTGTGCACTTTGGATTTGGATCGCGGCAAAAAGGGAGCGGGTACCATCAGGACGGCAGTTAGTTTCCGAATCTGTCGTTGATCTGTTCCTGACGCTGTGCAAGAGTAATGGAATGAATCAGAAACAGGCGGAGAGCGTCGCACCTTTTCTCGGATCAATCTGCTTTTTCCTGATCGCCTGTAATCTTGCTTCGGCATTCAAAATCGCACCTCCCGCCAAGAACATCGCTTTTCCGATAGCCCTGGCACTGTTTACAGTTGGATATGTTATTTTTACGGGTATACGCTTTGTAGGAATCAAGGGTTTTTGGGCCTCCCTGATTGACCCTATGCCTGCCATGCTTCCCTTTAAGCTTCTTGATTACCTTATTAAACCGATGTCGCTTTCACTGCGGTTATTCGGTAATGTTTTCGGCGCATTCATTCTTATGGAATTTATTTATATTGTTATTCCAGTTGCCGTTCCCGGCATACTAGGACTTTGGTTTGATATTATCGATGGTCTTTTACAGGCCGCAATCTTCACATATCTTGCAACTACGTATATTGGAGAAATTATTGAGGGAGCCGAGCTCGCTGTAGAAAAAAAGCACGAACGGGATAAAAAACTCGCTGTGTAACCCAATCAATATTTTGTTATCTTCAATAGCTTTCATTTGTAAACAGCAATTTTAGCATTTGTGCTATTTATTAGGAGGAAGAAAGTATGACATCATTAATTTCATTAGCAACGGTACTAAGTTCGACTGCAGCAACAACAATAAGTACAAAAGGCCTTGCCGGCGTTGGTGCCGGTCTGGCGATCGGATTTGGAGCCTGCGGAGCCGCAATAGGCATTGGTATTGCAGCCGGTAAGGCTCTTGAATCGGCAGCACGGCAGCCTGAAATTTATGGCAAGCTGCAGACTATGCTTCTCACATCCATTGTATTTATGGAGTCTATCGCAATTTACGCACTTGTTGTAAGCCTTCTTCTGATATTTACTTTCTGATAATATATACTAAATCTATATGGATAATAAAATTCTTTATAGAATTCAAAGAGGTGGTAGATCATGATTATTGCCAATGCTATTCTTGCAATTCCCACTATACAGGGTGCAGAGAAGTGGGTGCTGCAACGGGCCGGAAACGCTGCGCCAACGCCAACAACATCACCCGTGCAGGTGGTATCCGGTTTGCTGACTCCTGATCAGTTTGCCGGATATGCAGTTACGGCTGTCTGGACAATAATAAATCTTCTTATTGCTTATGTTGTCCTGAAGCATTTTGTTTTCAAGCCTATTATCAGACTTCTGAATAAGCGCCGTGAAGCGGTTTTACATGAACTTGAAGATGCGGCAAATAAAACGGCATCTGCACAGGCACTTCTCGCGGATGCAACAAAAAGAATAGAAGATTCCAAGAACGAAGCATCTGCCATCATGACTGATGCAAGGGTACAGGCAGAAAAACAGGCCCAGACGATCGTAAACGCGTCGCATGCAGAAGCAACGACAATTGTAGAAAGGGCTTCTGAGGACGCAAAGCGCATGCATAATGCGATGCTTGATCAGATGAGGGATGAAGTGGCTGATCTTGCGATTGCCATTGCTTCAAAGGTTGTCGGTTCAATTATAGATGATACTCACCACAAAGATATAAGTGACCGCATCATGAATGAGACATTAAAGGCAGAGGTGAAAAAGATTGACTGACAGCAAGACATTTCGTATCATCCGAATTGTGACAGCTTCGGATATGACGCCTGAGAAGGCGGATATGGTAGCACAGAAATTTTCCGAACATTTTCATATTTCGGATTATTCCGTGATACAGGAAACTGAGAAAGAACTCATTGGCGGCTTTGTAATATATGCAGCCGGGTATCGATATGACTACAGTGTTAAGGGTCAGCTTGCGAGAATAGCCAAGCAGCTTAAAACAACACGTGCCATTTCTACCAATCTTGACGGGTTGGAACCCTCCGAGAAAGAATCGGATTTGATCAAAAAATCCATTGATATGGCCTTGAGCGCATTTGATGAGCAGCCGATGGCTCTTCAGGGACAGGATCTTCTATGGGAAGGTGAAGGGGCCGGAATTGTAGCACCTGAGACGGATACCCCGAGAAGACTGGTCGATCAGCTCAGGGAGCAGATGGCTAACTCCTTCATGGAAAGTACAACGGTTGAAGAAATTGGCCAAGTAATGAGCATCAGTGACGGAGTTGCCTGGGTAAAAGGCATTGAGCACTGTATGAGCAGCGAATTGATCATGTTCACCTCGACAACATATGGTATTGCAATGAATCTCGAAAAAGATAAGGTCGGCATTGTACTTCTAGGTGAGTCAGGAGATGTAGTTGAAGGTACTATGTGTAAGCGTACCGGCAAAACCGTCAGTGTACCCGTCGGGTCCGATCTGCTCGGAAGGGTTATTGATCCCCTGGGTACGCCGATAGACGGAAAAGGCGTTTTGCATACAACATCCTTTCGTGCAATCGAATCGGTCGCACCGGGTATTGTCGACCGGTCCCCTGTAAACGAATCACTTCAAACCGGTATAACAGCGATTGATGCAATGACACCGATCGGCAAAGGTCAGCGTGAATTGATTATCGGTGATCGTCAGACTGGTAAGACGGCAATTGTTATTGATACGATTCTCAACCAGAAAGGTAAGAATGTAATCTGTGTTTACGTTGCCATCGGTCAGAAAATGTCGACAATTGTTCAGATAGTAAATACTCTGGAAAAGTATAATGCTCTGTCCTATACCGTTATTGTTGCGGCAAGCGCAAGTCAGACGGCATCCCTTCAGTATATTGCACCCTATGCAGGATGCGCTATTGCAGAGGAATTCATGTATAACAATCATGAGGATGTTCTTATTGTATATGATGATCTTACCAAACATGCGCAGGCATATCGAGCGATATCGCTTCTTCTGAGACGCCCGCCGGGCCGTGAAGCATATCCCGGAGATGTATTTTACCTGCACTCACGTCTTCTTGAACGGGCTGCCAAGCTTGATATTACAAAAGGCGGCGGATCAATGACTGCACTCCCGATAATTGAGACACAGGGAGGCGATATCTCTGCATATATTCCTACCAACGTAATTTCTATTACCGACGGGCAGATTTATCTGGAATCCGAGCTGTTTTTCTCCGGTCAGCGGCCTGCCATCAATGTTGGCCTGTCCGTTTCGCGGGTAGGCGGAGATGCTCAAACCAAAGCAATGAAAAAAGTTGCAGGTCCTCTGCGAATCAATCTGGCACAAGCCAGGGAGATGGCGTCTTTTGCACAGTTCGGATCTGATTTGGATGAAAACACGCAAATGCAGTTGAAGCGAGGAATCGTACTAAATGAAATACTAAAGCAACCGCAGTATTCTCCGGTACCTATGGAAGAACAGGTTGTTATCCTGTATCTGGCTAATAACGATAGGCTGACATTCCTCGATAAGGAAGACGTAAGCGAGTATGCAGAAAGCTTCATGCAGAATATGCGTATTCTGCATCCGGATGTTTTATTGGATATAGCTACTTCAAAAGAATATACACCCGGCATTCAGGAAAAAATTGACGGATTCGAAAAACAGTTTCATTCGTCTTACCTGATTGAACATCCGGAATACACCAAGACGGAGTAATCAGAAATGGAACAACTATACGACATTAAAAAACGAATACGAAGTATTGGTGAAATCCAGCAAATGACGCGCGCAATGAAGCTTGTCAGTGCTTCGAAGATGCGGAAATCCAAGGCACAGCTGGACAGGGTATTTCCTTTCTTCTCCCTGTGTGCAGAAAGTATGCTTGAAATTCAGCGCAGCAACAAAGATATCGATAACCCGTATTTTCAGCTGCGGAAGAAACGTCCGGGCGAGACATGGAAAATAGGTTACTTTATTCTTACCGGAGACCAGGGGCTTGCCGGGGCATATAATCATAATGTAATTCGCATCGCTGAAGAATATATTCGCAGTAAGATTCTTGATAACGTCAATAAAGGATTAAAAACTGAATCGACACTATATGTTTTCGGCAGTGTGGGACGGGATAAGTTTATACATGACGGATACCCTGTAGATAAGGAATTCTCCTTTCCAATTGCTGAACCGACATATTATGAGGCAAGGGCTGTTGCAGACACGATTCGAAAAAAGTATATAGAAGGGGATCTTGACCTCGTATATCTGATTTATACAAAAATGGATTCGGCAATCAATATGAAGCCTATTATCCAGCGTGTAATCCCTGTAAATACAAACGCCCTGCAGTCGATCCTTCCTGCGGGTACAAGCGATGCAGGTATGGCCCTTGAAAAGGGAGCCACCCTTACATACCACCCCAATGCAGATGCCGTGTTTTCGTTCTTAATCGATACTTACTTGAATGCTATGCTGTATGGTGCTCTTGTTGAGGCATATGCGAGTGAACAGACCGCACGAATGACAGCAATGGATAATGCAACAAAGAACGCCGATGACATGCTGGAGGAGTTAACACTCAAGAGTAATCGTGCTCGTCAGGCCCGTATCACTAATGAACTTATCGAAATCGTAAACGGAGCGAACCAGATTCAGCACTAATGCAACTGGATCGAAAGGCGGAATAAAATGGCACTTGGATATGTAATAGAAATAATCGGACCAGTTGTTGACTGTCAGTTTCCTGACGTTCAAATACCGCAGATAAATGATGCTGTCAAAATCAAGCACGGAGAAGGATGGATAACAGCTGAAGTACTGCAGCAGCGCGGTTCAGGTGTAATTCGATGTGTATCGTTCGAGCCTACAGAAGGTCTTTCACGCGGGGCGGAGGTTGAGTCGACGGACTCGCCGGTAAAAGTTCCGGTAGGTGAACGAATAACAGGGCGCCTATTCAATGCGCTGGGTCAGCCTATTGACGGGAAAGGCCCGGCAGATGCGGATGATATATGGCCCATTCACAGACCTGCTCCGTCATTTGCCGACCAATATCCGTCAGAGACGATGCTGGAAACGGGAATCAAAGTAATTGATCTTCTGGTTCCTTTTTCGCGCGGCGGAAAAGTCGGTCTCTTTGGAGGAGCAGGAGTTGGAAAAACGGTCCTTATACTTGAACTTATCCGTAACATAGCATCGGAACACGGAGGATATTCCGTTTTTGCCGGTGTAGGGGAGCGCTCCCGTGAAGGAAACGACCTGTGGAATGAGATGAAGGAGTCCGGAGTAATTGACAAGACGGTCATGGTATTCGGACAGATGAATGAAACATCCGGTGCCCGTATGCGTGCGCCGCTGACCGCCCTTACTATGGCAGAATATTTTCGGGATGTCATGCACAAAGATGTTCTGTTATTTGTAGATAATATATATCGTTTTGTGCAGGCCGGATCCGAAGTTTCAGCTCTCCTGGGGCGAATTCCGTCCGCAGTCGGCTATCAGCCCACGCTGGCAAACGAGTTGGGTGCCCTTGAGGAACGTATCACGTCAACAAAGAACGGATCCATAACATCTATCCAGGCTGTTTATGTTCCTGCCGACGATTTAACTGATCCGGCCCCGGCAACCACCTTCGGACACCTGGATGCAATTACGGTATTGTCACGTTCGGTTGTGGAACTTGGAATTTATCCTGCTGTTGATCCGCTTGAGTCATCATCCCGCATCCTGACAGAAAATATTGTAGGGAAAGAGCATTATCATGTTGCCCGTATAGTGCAGGAGACCCTTCAGCGCTATAAAGAACTCCAGGACATCATTGCTATCCTTGGCATGGAGGAACTCAGTGAAAAAGACAGACTGACTGTCAACCGTGCACGTAAGGTTCAGCGGTTCTTATCACAGCCATTCTTTGTAACCGCCGGTTCCACAGGCTATGATCCGAAATATGTACCAATCGAAAAGACCGTTCAAGGTTTCGGCGAGATCATTTCAGGCAGTGTTGACCATATTCCGGAGCAGTTCTTTTTTATGAAGGGCGACATAAATGATGTGTATGCAGCCTACAAAGAGTCAACTAAATAAGAATAGTAATAAATAAGGATACAAAATCATGAGTGAGATAAACGATAAAAAACAGGCAAAGACGATGATGTTGGAGGTGGTTACACCTTATCATCACTTTTTCGAGGGAAAAGTGGATTATGTGGTCTTGTCTGCGCTGGACGGGGAGCTTGGTATTCTGCCGGGCCATGCTCCTGTTGTTGTTGCGCTCGCTCCCGGAATTACGCATATTGTCGTCAATGGAAACAAACGATTTGCTGTAATGATGGAAGGATACGCAGAAATCGGGCCTTATATGACTGTTGTTGTCTGTAACGCAGCAGAATGGCCGGAAGATATTGATGTTACCCGTGCTCATTCGGCTTATGAACGGGCATTGCGAAGATACAGGGATGAGACGCTGAATAGCCGGGAGCGCATTTTTGCGAGACACTCCATGCGCCGCGCCAAAATGAGACTGAAACTTGTATCGGAACATGGCACGGAAGAGCAGAAGAAGATCCTGAAAGATATGCAGTCAATCTGAACGACGTCTGGAGCATCCCTTAATGAATTACTGTTTTTCCGTATCTGTGGCAGCACTGGATGACGTTGATATAATCATTTCCCTGGCGGTATTAATAGTCCGAATTGCCTCATGAATAGCATATATCCCCTCTTTGTGAATAGAAAAGATACGGCTTGCAGAACGCTTGAGTTTTTGCTGGATTTGAGGCCAGGGCTGTCTCTCCAAATACCGTGAGATAATGACGCTTCTCTGCGGTTCCGGCAGCGAGAATATGCACCCTTCAAGAATAACAATTTTATGATTCTCGTTTTTAATATGATTCTGAAGTAGAGTCCTTTCATTTTGAATGACTCTTTTTTCATTGTCACAGTCTTCCTGTAGCCGGAACATTCCCTGGTCAGAATAGTCTGGTGAGAACCTGCCAACGGACACAGTGCCCCGACTGCGAAGTGCAACAGCCTGATAAATCTGCTCTTCGCTTTCTTCAAGCTCGTATAAAAGCGAAAGACCTTTGGCAACATTTATCCTGCATTCCGGTAAATTCTGGAGGTAATACATTGTCAGTGCTTCATCAAGGAGCTCAGCTGCCGGAAACATAGGCAGCAAAACAGATGACTTACAGCTGGGGACTGGTACCGTATTGATTCTGGAATTATTGGCTTTTGAGAAAGACATACGTGACTCCTTTCTTCTATGCGTGCAGGCTTAAATAGCATGATTGAAAACAAAACGGAAGTCTCCGCATATGAAGATATCACCATCCGAGAGAGGGTTTTCTTCAAAAGAATATAGACGTCTGCTGCCAATCCATGTTCCTGCGGCTGATCCTAAATCCACCAGATAATAAACGGGTTCCCGATGAAGAATTCTTGCATGCCGGTCTGATACAGAAGGATGATCGAGAAATAAATCGCAAAGGCTTTTATCACGGCCTATAAGGAAATCATTGACCCAGATAACAGCCCGCAGAGGCTTGCTGTCTTTGCCGGATGGTGTGATTTGCTGTGTCAAAAAAGCAGGCGAAAACTGGGAAGACGGACTGTCGGTACTGAATCTCTTTTCCATCTCCCGGTGGGATGGGAAATACATTTCCTTTCGGGATAACGATACTGCCGTTTCAGAATTACTGATATCCTGAGTCAGCACAGGCATCTTCACTTTATCACGTCCCAACACAGCGTTCATTATCAGAAGAAATGTGAAAATGAGAACATACCAGCTTGACCAGGTGTTCTCGAAAAAAATGCTGTACTTCTTCATTGCAAGGAAAAGGCATGCGGCAAAAAAGACCATCATAAGAATTAATTGAATAGTCAATCGTATGATGAACTTGTTATGATGAACTTCGGATTTTGAACTTCCGAATTCATCCGATGCGTAAACTTCAAGTAATTTGATGAGATCGTCTTCACGTTCATCACGTAAAAGGCACAAAACCTGATTTCGCTGATCCTCTTCCATAATATCGTAAAAGAAAGGATTCATCAGCAGTAACTCGAGTTTGCCCCAGGAAAGGTTCCGGGAGTCAGGATCCTTTTTTGTTTTATTTGATAGAATTGGAACACAGCACCAATATAACTGCTTATATTCCGGGTCGAAAAATACGTATTCCGGATTCATAACGAAGAGTTCCGAATCAATAAAATGATCCTGCGCACATATCAGTGTCCGTAGAAAATCAGCGACGCATTTTCGTTTTTGACATAGGCTTTCCCACTTGAATGAATACACATCCGACAATAGTGAATAACCGGTACAATCAATGCACAATTGAATCACACCCATCTGCTCGCGCAGATATGCGGAAAGAATGCCGGGGATGACATGATTCTGCAGCACATCAAGCGCGTGCAGAATCACATCCGACTCCGACTCAACTGCTATTACCGCTATTCTTCCGAAAGGTCCTCTTTCAAACCGCATAACTATCTCCTGTTTAATAGGGTTTCGCCTCAGAGCTGACCAACGACATTTCCATCGTTGAAAACATAATTCATGATATTGCCGGCATATGCCATAAGAGCAGTCCGAAAGATGAGTGCGAGAGCGACAAGAATTGCAATAATGATTACGATCTCAACAGTTCCCATTCCTTTTGAGTTCCTTGAATAGTCAAAACGGCCAGTTGTCTTTTTGTTTTTCATATTTTCCTCCTTTACGCCAGGTTCAGTGATAAAAGTGCCGGGGTGATTGCAACAAGCAGGACTGATATCAGGTCGAGCATCATCGGAAGAATCATGGCAAGTGCGTCCCGTTCCCTCTTTTTTCGGGAAGCATTTCTGCATAGCGACCAGCAGGCGGTAGATTGCAGCGCCAGTAACTGAAGTACCTCGGATCCGCCGGTCAATTCATATCTGGAAGCAAGCAGCAGCGCTGCCTGTGCTTCGGGTATTGATGTTCTGCCGGAGAAACTTTCAACAGCCGCTCCGGCAGATATTCCGGACAACATTTGGGACTTCATGATCTGGATTTCATTACCTAAGGTACTTGAATCTGGAAATGCTTCGGAACAGGTGTCAATCGCTTTGGGAAGGAGCACACCCGACTGCATTAAAGTAACAAGCATGGAAAGAAACAAGGGGATCTCATCCATAAGATTTTCACGTCGTTTTTGAACTCTCTGGTTTATTTCGTGATGTATCAGAATGATTAATACAATTTCTGAAGGAAAAATCAAATATATAGGGTATCCCGACAAATAGAGCAGGGTAATAAAGAGAGGAGTCGTTGACAATGCCAGGGAAATTGTCTTTTTTATCTGGTGATCAAATAGTTTCTCAGGTTCGCACGATAATTCGCTGTATAGCTCGTATTGATGTGTTATATAGCTTTCAGGGAGTGCTTTTTGCAACAGTTGGCGGATTCTCCTAATAGTTTTTCCGGAAATGGGCAATAGGGCTCCTGTCTTATCAGGTTGAAGCACTACAGCTTTCTTACCGTCTCCAATCAGCGTTAAGAGAAACCCGCAGGAGATAATCGCTATACAAAAGGCCAGCAGCATAAGTGCTATTCCCAACGGTTCCTGCTGCGTGTTGTCCATGTAGCCGTTAGTGAAGGACGACAGTGTAAATGTAATCCCAAACGGCATAAGACAGAGAATAAATGCTTCGGCATTTCTGCCCGCATTGTTAGCTTCAACCTCACTGCTGACCGACATTAACTCGGAAAGCATCTGGCAGCTGTTTCGTAAAATGGAGATTATTCCATTGCCGACAACCCGGGTAATGGAAAGTGCATGCATTATAGGTAGCAGTTCAATATAATCAAGACGGTAACACAGTTCAGTGAGACTTTCTGATAAAGGAACATGAGCTGACAGGGATTTCTCGAGCCGCAACAGTGCGTGTGCCATAAGGCTGCGCCTGCCAAATGCCTTCTCCAAAGTCGGTCGGGCGCAGATAAAAGCACTTTCAAGAGAGTAACCGCCAGAAACAGAAGTGCACAGGGATTGCAGAAGGACTTTGCTCTGGGATCTAAGCAGGGCATTTCTTTTACCGTATAGAAGTTTTACAATCGCCAGAAAGGGAAAAACAGAAAGGACCAGCGACAACAGAATTCGAAGAATCCATAGAGGAAAAAACGTATCTGACAGAAAGAATACAGCAGCGGTACATAATGGATATATCCAAAGATGTCGAAGCAAGAATGCCCGTCTAATCTTTACAGCAGTCTCCGACTGTCTTCTCCGAAGTGTAGCGCGCGTCATATTGCCCTTTGGCTGCTTAGAATACTTGTGTGCTTTGTGGGACAAGACCTTCACCTTCTTTATGCAGATAGATTGGGATAATTGTAAAATTGTTGTTTTCCAGGGGGCCGACCTCAACAATTTCATCGATAAGACGCTTTCCCTGCTGTGTCCGGGTTATATGAACAACGATATCCACACCCATCTCAATCTGACGAACGACTGCATCAAAGGGCAGGGCTGATCCTGCAAGAACCATTGTTGCAAGACGTGTCAGCATTTCCTCACATGAATTGGCATGGCCGGTACACAGAGAGCCGGGATGGCCGGTATGTAGGGCATGAAGCATATCAGCTGCCTCACTTCCGCGGACTTCTCCGACAATTATTCGGTTGGGCCGCATGCGAAGTGCCGTCCGGATCAATTGACCAATGGTTATTTCACCCTGGCCATCAGGGCCGGGCAGCCTTGCTTCCAGACGCACCAGGTTTTTTAATCCCTGGAGGGAGAGCTCGGCGGAGTCTTCTATTGTTACAACACGCTCCTCCTGAGGAATAAAGGAGGAAAGCGTGTTAAGGAATGTAGTTTTGCCTGATCCGGTACCCCCGCACAGAAAAATCGTCTTTCTATCCCGCACCGCTTTTGACAGATAAGCAGCAGCACCCGATGACAAAAATCCTTGTGAAATCATTGTCTCTATGTCTGGCCGCACCCCTGTGAACTTGCGGATAGTAAAAATCGGTCCATCGGGTGCAACCGGAGGGAGGACAGCATTTGCGCGGGATCCGTCAGGAAGTCTTAAATCTGCAACAGGTGAGGATTCATTTAACGGGCGGTTCGCACGCGAGAAAAAATTAGTGATAATTCCCTCAAGAGCGGCGGCGTCTTTGAAAGTAAGGCGGGACGGGTATAGACGGCCTTCCTTTTCATAAAAAATATGTGAGGGTCCGTTGACCATGATCTCTGTAATGGAAGGATCATCCATCAGAGGCTGGAGAATATCAAGGCGGCGCATGGAATTGAATATGCAGACAGCCAGATCCCGTTTATCTTCAAGTGTCATTTTCATGCTTCTGGTCTCTGTACTGATTACATCGGCAATGATCTGGCGAAATGCATTGTCGTCTACATTTATGTGTTCCTGAATCTTTGTAAGAATGCAGATGGATAGTTTTTGTTTTAAAGCATTTTGAAAATCATCAATGCCGTCATTGGCTGCCAGGAATGATTCACTTGTCTGCGAATTATTACGAAACCGCGGCAGTCTTTTGGCTGAGTTCATATGCTGACCTTCTTAGTCTCTGAAAAGAACTTCAGAAGATTGGGAGGAAGGCTTGAAAAAAGATCGGTAAGTTCCCATTCGCACATATTTCCATCCGACTGATCCTGCGGGGGCATAATGATATGAAGCTCGTTAGTCAGTGAACAGATATGCTTAAGGACACGAAAGGGAAGGGATTCAATAACGACAATCACAGCTGTGTTTTCATCAGGGGAATCTGACATTCTTCGCAAAAGCTGAACCAGACGAACCAGTACCTCGGTTCGGCAGCAAAGGATATCGTCCGCCCGGACAGGAAGACCAAAATGATAGCATCCGTCCTGGCCCAGCTGAACATAATCAAGCAAATCGGGTGGTTCCATTTTTACACTTTCCAGCTGAAGCAAAAGCTCGGAGATGCCCGAAGACAAGGTGTTATGCCCGTCATTGAAACCTGTTTTACGACGGAAAGGATTTACCATGCTGATACCCGGCATCAAATCGAGCCTGATGATTCGAAGTCCTGCTGCAAGAAGCGCCTTGGTGCAGCCTGCAGCATATTTTTCGCGATCCGAACGATCTGCAAACGAAAGAAGGATCCGCATGTGTCCTTTATGACGTCCGAAATCCTGCAGTACGGGAGGCTTAAGAATACTTGCTCCGGCGGAAGAGTCAATTACCTGCATGGCAGGCTGTTTGCCGGAATCCACCCGGGTAACTTCCTGCACTTTCCGGGAGAGTTCAGCACCGGTCATCTTCCTTCTTGTCTCAGAGCCCTGTGTCTGCAAAGGGATGAAACGCGGCTGCCCGGAAGTACTGGTGTGTTTGAAAAGCATTTCCTGATCCGTACGGATTTCATCATACAAAATAACATCTTCGGTGAGAACAAGGGACGGGTCGTTCCTGAGGTCTTCAGGAGAGTAGAGGGAAATACGGGTTCGCGGGATCAAATGCAGCAATCGCTGCGACATGCTGCGGGCGAAAACGGGATCCGGATCAATTATGGCAATATGTCCTTCCATATCGAATTGTGCCCCTTTCCATTTAGTGAAGTCATTGTATGATACAAAATCAAACAGGAATGAATGAAATTTCGACAATAGGTGACAATACAATGCAGTATTCGACAATTTTCATGATTTCGAAAAACACAAAGAGCACTTGCGCCGGCTTTCTACAAATGTTATGATCAAAAGACAATTTTATATTTGTTCATCTCTTATCAAGAGTGGCGGAGGGATCTGGCCCTACGAAGCCCAGCAACCGCGGTAATGCAGCGGTGCTAATTCCAGCAGGTAATATACCTGGAAGATGAGGCGTTAAGTTTTTTTAATTGAGCCTTCTCTTTTAGGGGAAGGCTTTTTTTATCGAAATGATTGGGCACAGAGGCCCAACAGTATGAAGGAGGACATAAAAATGAGTATTAGAAAAACGGGAAAATGGTTGTTTTCATCTGAGTCTGTAACAGAAGGTCACCCGGATAAAGTGTGTGACCAGATTTCTGATGCAGTGCTTGATGCCATTCTTGAACAGGATCCAATGGCTCGTGTTGCCTGTGAAACAGCCTGCACGACTGGAATGGTTCTTGTAATGGGAGAGGTTTCAACCAATGCCTATGTTGATATTCCCAGTATTGTGAGAAATACAGTCAGGGAAATCGGTTATGACGGTTCGGATTCCGGATTTGATTATAAGACCTGTGCTGTACTTACTACGATAGACGAGCAGTCTCCGGACATTGCACAAGGTGTCAATAAGTCACTCGAAGCAAGGGAAGGAACAGATTGCGATGCGCTTGATACCGGCGCGGGTGACCAGGGAATGATGTTCGGATATGCCAATAATGACACTCCGGAGCTGATGCCCCTTCCGATTTCACTTGCACATAAGCTGACCCGCCGCCTGGCCGAAGTCAGAAAGAACGGACAGGCCCCGTTCCTTCGTCCTGACGGCAAAAGCCAGGTAACCATTGAGTATAACGGCAATACGCCTGTCCGAGTGGAAGCGGTTGTCATTTCTACACAGCATAGTCCTCATATTTCCGAAAAGGATCTTGCTGAACAAGTTATCAAACTGGTTATTGACCCGGTCCTGCCCCGTGAATTCGTTGATGCCAGGACCAAAATATACATCAATCCTACCGGGCGTTTTGTTGTAGGCGGTCCCCAGGGTGACAGCGGACTGACTGGAAGAAAGATCATTGTCGATACGTACGGCGGATATGCCCGTCACGGCGGCGGGGCTTTTTCCGGCAAGGACCCGACGAAAGTTGACCGCTCTGCAGCATATGCTGCAAGATACATAGCTAAAAACATTGTAGCTGCCGGGATTGCAGATGAATGCGAAATTCAGTTCGCATATGCAATCGGTGTGGCACATCCGCTCTCTGTAATGGTTGATACATATGGAACAGGCAAAATTTCAGATGAAATGATTACGGAGCTTGTTAAAAAACATTTCGATCTGCGTCCTGCAGCAATTATCCGTGATTTGGATCTGCGTCGCCCGATCTACAAAAGGACGGCTTCTTATGGTCATTTTGGAAGGGTGGATGAGAGCTTTCCATGGGAGAAGACAGACAGGGCAGCCATGCTGAGATCCGATGCCGGTATCTGAAATAGCAATGAGGTAATGATTGCCTGTGAATACTTCAAAAAAAGAGTCAGGAGGCAGAGAGCTGCCAGATAAGACAGCCAGGCAAGTCCGGATGGATTTGCCGGCTGCGGCTGCGTCTGTTTCTCTGGAAGCATTCTGCGAGAACATCATTTTTCGAAATGAAGAAAATGGTTATACCGTAGCGCTCTTTTCGAGAAAACAGCCGTCTGCAGGTGAAGCTGCGATTACAAAAACGGACCATTCCGCTGCAGCACCTATGATCCGTGAGTTTACGGCAGTCGGCAGCATGCCTTTTCTTGAGGCCGGGGATTATGCGGGGCTTTCCGGAAAATGGGTGGTTCATAACTCGTACGGGCAGCAGCTTCAGGTAGATCACTATGCACAGGTGACCCCACACAGCGCAGCGGATATACTGCAGTATCTTTCTTCGGGTTCTGTACATGGCATCGGACAGAAGACAGCTGAAAGGATCGTCGGCACATTTGGCGAGGATACAATCCGCATCATGCGCGAGGAGCCGGAAAAATTATCGCGAATCAAGGGTATTACGCTTTCCAAAGCAAGACAGATTTCTGCTCAGATCATGGAAAAAGGTGATTTTCAGGAATTATCAATGCTTCTTACCCCTTTCGGTATCGGGATGGGCAGAATACTGAGTATTTACAAACAGTTCGGGGCAAGCTCGCAGTTTGTAGTGAAAAATAATCCGTTCAGGCTTGCAGACGAAGTAGATGGTATCGGTTTTCGTACGGCAGATTCACTGGCATCCCATTTTGGCTGTGATCCTATGTCTCCATACCGGATCGGCAGTGCAATTATATTTTGCATGGCACAGGCCGAAAATGAAGGACATACATACCTTCCGCTGCATACCCTGCTAACAAGGACTCAATCACTTTTATCGGTGAAAACTTTTGCAGCGCAGGATGAATCCGGATTACTGACTCATCCGGAGGACAATCCGGATGAAAATACGGATACGGGTCCTGTCGATCCCGAACAGAGATTTCAGCTGAAAGACAATATGACATATACTCCTGTAACCGTGCAAAGTGAAGGTTACAGGCAATTGATAGAGACCCACAGGATTATTGCCTTTCGGATGGATCCAAATGAAAATTTCGCACTGGTTACGGAAGAGGATTCTTCTGAAAAGGTCCGCATAGCACTGCCAAAAACGCTTGAGGCAGAGCTTTCATCCGCCAAAATTATCGCACAGAAAGTGCAAAGCGGGGCAGTTGTATCTGTTGTTGAAGAAACCGAGCAGAATATGTGCCATTCCACAGAGCAAATGGGAATTGAGTTGGCTCCGGAGCAAAAAAGAGCTGTTTTAATGGCGGCCACTGCTTATATCTCAATTATTACGGGCGGACCGGGAACGGGAAAAACGACTATAATACGTGTTCTGACGGACTTTTTTCAGTCCAACGGCAAGAAAGTCGTCCTTTGTGCCCCCACAGGGAGAGCTGCCAAAAGAATGTCGGAGGCTTCCGGAATTCCTGCGCGTACCATACATAGATTACTTGAAATGGATCGGGGGGCAGAGTCGAATTCGTCAATCGTTTTTAAGCGCAACGAAGAAAATCCGATCGAAGCTGATGCAATTATTGTTGATGAGACAAGTATGCTGGATTCCTTTTTGTTTTATTGTCTTATGCGTGCAGTCGACAAAAAAACCCGGATTATTTTCGTAGGGGACAGTGATCAGCTTCCATCCGTCGGGGCCGGTAATGTACTTGCGGATTTGATCCGTTCCGGTGTGATCCCCGTCGAAAGGCTTACACAGATATTCAGGCAGGCGGCGCAGAGCCGGATTGTTCTGAATGCACACAGAATTCTGGGCGGGGAGCCGATTCTTTTTGATCAGTCGCTGGATAGCGACTGCATGCTGATTCATATGGAATCTGCAGCACAGATAGCTCAGGCAGTCGCCAAGCTTTGCTCGCAGGTTCTTCCGAATGTCTATGGCATTAATGTCCTGCGGGATACTGCAGTTCTGAGTCCGTCACGGAAGGGCCCGGCCGGGATAAATGCCCTGAATCCGCTTTTGCAGGCTGCGGTAGGTAATACAGGTGAACCGCATTGTATCTCACACGGTTTTTCTTTTCGTTTGCTTGATAAAGTTATGCAGACAAGGAATAATTACGATTTGTCCTTTGTTAATCCGGATGGTACGCAAGGTTCCGGGGTGTTTAACGGTGAACTTGGATATATCAGTGAGATTGACCTTGCGTCTGACTGCATTACCGTGGAGATGGATGACGGACGTGCTGTTATCTATGACCGTGCGGCAATGGACGACCTGGAACCGGCTTATGCGATGACAGTACATAAAAGTCAGGGAAGTGAATATCCGGTTGTAGTACTGGCAATTGCACCCGGTTCGCCGATGCTCAATAACAGGAACCTTCTATACACAGCAATTACACGCGCTAAGAAAAAGCTTTTTATCGTGACATCCAGACGAACACTTGAAAAAATGATCCGGAGCTATGCCCAGAACAACAGAATGACATCCCTTTGTGAATTCCTGCGTATATACACAAGCGGAGGCTGATACACTATGCCGGCATTTTATTCCCCAGGCGAATCATCAGAAATGCCGGATTCCCCGGAAGATGTCCATGTCGGCCTGGCATCACGTCTTTGTGCCGCTTTGTTTCCGCCGGTCTGCGTTTTCTGTGGTTGTATTCTGCTAAAAGAAAAGGATGACGCCGCAGCCTTTTTTTCTGAAAAACTTCAGATTTGCAGGAAATGTATGGCAATTCTTCCGCTTCGGTTCCCTGAGGAGCGGCGCATCTCCTGCCTTTCCAATCCGTATGAAGGTGATCCGGCACCGGATATGCAGGTACTCGTACCTTTTCGATATGAAGATCCGATTGTTCAGGCTCTTCGGGCAGTGAAATTCCATGACGCTCCCTATATCGGGATCTCCCTGTCCTTTTTTATGAGCGAAGCCCTGCTTTCACAGGCATCGCTTTTTGATGCAGTGATTCCGGTACCTCTGTCTTCAAAGCGCCGTAAACAGCGCGGGTATAATCAGGCGGAACTGCTGGCCGAGCCTCTGGCGCGAAGAATGAATCTGCCATATATTCCTGCTTTTTTGATCCGGTCACGGCACACGAGGCAGCAGAGCCGGTTTTCAGACCCTGTCCAGCGCTCAGCCAATATCTTCAATGCGTTTTCTGTCCCGGACGAATTTGATTTGGAGGGACTGTCCATCCTTCTGGTTGACGATGTGACAACAACAGGCAGCACACTCCATGAAGCGGCGGTGACGCTCTATCGAAAAGGAGCCAGATATGTTGCCGGAATTGCTGCTGCGTCCGGACGAATATAACATTCTGTATCATTTTAGGAATTTGATAACAATCAAAGAAAATAATAAGCCTATATATGCTGAAATTTCTATCTTTGCCTCATGAAAAAAAATCTTATGGTTATTGGGGCTTTCGAGAATGAGATGCAATTGGTATAATATAGATGCCTGGAGTGTCCGAGACTCACGTTTTTGAACCTTCATGACTGTAAAGGGAATCCGGTGTCGGAGCAGAGCGGATCAGGCCTTAGGTACTTTTCGGAGTATCTTATGAGGAAGATCCTAGACTGCCGCAGGGTACCCACCTGGCGATAGCTAGGTGTCAAAAAGTGGGAATCGGCATAACAGGTTTTATTGTAATTTCGAATGGGAAGTTAGGCGGTATAATGGGGCTGATTAGTGATGCAAAGCAAATAGCCAGACGAGATCCGGCTGCTCGGGGAGTCATCGGCGTGATGTTGCTGTATCCGGGTTTTCATGCGTTGATTTATCATCGTGTGAGCCATTTTTTTTATCGTCACAAACTTTTTTCCATCGCTCGATGGAATTCACAGGTCGGAAGATTCTGGACAGGAATAGAAATTCATCCCGGAGCTCAGATTGGCTCCGGTCTTTTTATAGATCACGGTATGGGTATTGTAATCGGGGAGACAGCTGTAGTTGGAAACAACTGCACAATCTACCATGGAGTCACACTTGGCGGTACTGGTCACGGCAAAGGTAAACGGCATCCGACAATTGGTGATAATGTCCTTATTGGGGCCGGTGCCAAGCTGCTGGGTCCTTTTTGCGTAGGCAGCAACGTCATGGTTGGGGCCAACGCCGTTGTTTTGTCTGAAGTTCCCGACAGTGCAACGGTAGTCGGTATTCCCGGCAAAATTGTGCGTATTGAAGGCAAGCCTGTCAGTCATGCTGAAAGCCTTGACCATGGAAGTACGGCGGACCCGGTTGAGCAGGAGCTTTGCCGGCTTCTGCATCGTATCCTTGCCCTTGAGAAGGAGCTGAATATAAGACCGGCTAACGAACACAGGCTTAAATCATGTGAACCCGTCGAAGATTCTGATCGCGCGATTTCAAATACTGTTAAATAAGATCCGTGGCAAAAGTTACGGATTTGTGCTGGGAGGCAATATGAAAATATTCAACACAATGACCCGAAGCAAAGAAGACTTCATTCCTATGGAGCCGGGCAAGGTCAAAATATACGCATGCGGACCGACGGTATACAATTTTTTCCATCTGGGTAATGCACGCCCGTTTATTACTTTTGATACCCTTCGCAGATATCTTGAATACAGGGGATACAAAGTCGAATTCTGCCAGAATTTCACGGACATTGACGACAAGATGATCGCCCGTGCGAATCAGGAGGGCATTACTGTCCGTGAACTCGCCGACAGGTACATCGCCGAGTATTATGTCGATGCTGACAAGCTTCATATACTTCGTCCTACCTATCAGCCGCGTGCGACTGAGACTATCGATGCGATCATTGACATGATCTGCGCACTTATCAAAAAGGGCTATGCGTACGAGATGGAAGACGGTGTGTACTACGATGTCGGCAAATTCGAGAGGTACGGATGCCTTTCCCATTTTAACCTGGATGAGCTTCGTGAAGGTGCGAGCGACCGTGCCGTCCAGAGTGAAGGCAAGCAGAATTATGTGGATTTCGCTCTCTGGAAGAAGAAAAAGCCTGATGAGCCTTCATGGGATTCCCCGTGGGGCGAGGGCCGTCCCGGCTGGCATATAGAGTGTTCTGCCATGATTAAAAAGTATTTGGGCGATACCATTGATATTCACGGCGGCGGACAGGATCTGGTATTCCCGCACCATGAAAATGAGATAGCGCAGAGTGAGGCCGCAAATGGCGTGCCTTTTGTCCATTACTGGATGCATAACGGTTTTATCAACATTGATAATGAGAAAATGAGCAAGTCTACGGGTAATTTTTTTACAGTGCGGGATATTGTCAAGGATTACAGCTATGATGTGATACGCTTTTTCGTGCTGTCCGGTCATTACCGCATGCCTATCAATTTTTCATCAGAACTGCTTCTGTCCGCTAAAAACGGCCTGGAAAGGATTTCCAATGCCGTCATGAATGTGCGGTTTGTAGGAAATAATCCGGACCGTACTGTGCCGATTGAAGATTCCGATGCCGTTGCGGTACTGCATCTTGCAATGACGGATGCGAAGAACAATTTTATTGCATCCATGGATGATGATCTGAATACAGCAGATGCAGTCACAGCGATTTTTGAACTTGTGCGTGCTGCCAATACTGCATGTACCCAGTCAGGTATTCCTTCTGCACTCCTTCTGAAATCTGCAGACGTTATTGTTGAGCTTTCCAATGTCCTTGGTATTGCTGCAGAAGCTGATATGCAGAAATCATCTGATATTCCGGCTGAAGTTACGGATCTTGTGGAAAAGCGGGCAGAGGCCAAGAAGGCCAGGAATTTTGCCCTTTCAGATCAAATCAGGGACCGTGTGGCGGAGCTGGGGTATCAGATCAAAGATACCGCCCAGGGACCGCAGGTTACAAAAATATGATCATTCCGGTAATCAGCGGAGATATTCGGGAGGTTTCCACATCTGTCCTTGCATATGTCGGTGATGCGGTTTTCGAACTGTATGTCAGACTTCATGTAGCTTCGCGGACATGTTCAAAGTCCGGTACTCTTCACAAGCAGGTCATTTTGTATGTTCGCGCCCAGGCGCAGGCAAATGCAATTCGTGTCCTTACACCGGAACTGACAGAAGAAGAAACCATGATTTTCCGGCGTGCGAAAAACAGTAATCCCGGAAGTATGGCCAAGAATGCAAGCCCGGCAGACTATAAGTACGCGACAGGGCTGGAAGCTGTCATTGGATATCTTTATCTGACAGACCAGAAAGAACGACTTGATTATGTGCTCCAGCGTATAATATTAACGGAGACAGCCATTGAAAAAGGAGAAATAGATGTACACGGACCCAAAGAATAAAAAGTTTTTTAAAGCTTCACCCGATAAAGCTGCATCACAGGAAAAGCGTTCTGATAAAAGGCAATTACAGGATCAGAGGTCGACGGCCCGGCCGGTTCAGGACCGGTCGGAAGAACCGGCACCTGCACAGAATGATCAGGCTGAACGCACCGGTTCGCCGGATCGCCTCGAGGGTAGAAATCCGGTTCTTGAAGCTCTTCGCGCAGGCAGGGCAATGAATAAGTTATGGGTCGCAAAGCTTGACGGCGGACGTGTTGATCCAATCGTTTCAAGAATCGTGGCGATGGCAAGGGAACGCAACGTCCTGATCATGGAAGTGCCGCGCATTACGCTCGACCAGATGTCAGAGACCCATAACCATCAGGGAGTTATCGCAAATGTTGCCAGCCATGATTATATGGAACTTGACGATATTATCCAGCGTGCTAAAGATAAGGGGGAAGCCCCTTTGCTTCTTCTTCTCGATGAATTGAAGGATGCATACAATCTCGGGTCAATTCTAAGAATAGCTGACGCTGCCGGTGTCCATGGTGTAATCATTCCCAAGCACCGCTCGATCGGACTGGATTCACTTGTTGCAAAGGCATCGGCCGGAGCTATTGAATACGTGCCTGTTGCACGCGTTACTAATCTGTCACAGACAATCAGCACCCTTAAGGAAGACGGATTCTGGGTTGCCGGAACCGATGCGGAAGGAACGATCCCCTACAACAAGGCTGATTTGAAGGGGCCGCTGCTTATAGTGATCGGAAGCGAAGGTGAAGGCATGAACAAGAATATAAGGGAGAAATGTGATTTTCTCCTTTCCATTCCCATGTCAGGAAATGTAAACAGTCTAAATGCAGCGGTTGCTGCCGGAATTGTTGTTTTTGAAGCACAGCGCCAGAGAACAGCTGTAAAATAATAACGTGCGGAGGAATATGCATGAATTGTCTGAAAAAATTCAGACCCCAAATGCGTTATCATAAGGGAAGTACAACTTCCTTTCTTTCTTTGCGCGCCTGTTTATTAGTATGTCTTTCTTCTATACTTGCCGTTCTCATTCTGCTCACTTCATGCGCACTCCCATGGAAAACAAATGAAACGGCTGCCGGCACAGACCTTTCCGTCATTTTAACCGGAGACGCAACCCTTGACAGGTATTCGCTTGTTCGTGAACTTGCTACATGTATTTCAGACAGTTCTCAGATTGAGTATATTTATCATTCCATTCCGGCTGCCCAGCTGGACGGAATGTCCTTTGCATCTTTTAATTCCTATATTCTTGCACTTACACGGCTGCATATCATTGCGGGTCCTATTACTTCGTTCCGTTTCGTAGGACAGACGGAGAGCCGGAAAATTATTGATGCAATAGCCGCCAATGCGGCAGATTACAAGCCTCTTCTTGAATCGACGATTCCGGTTGAACTGTTCTATGGTAATGAACTGTCCAATGAAGCACCTGTATATATTTATATACAGGAAGATACAAACGGTACCGCCTACCTTTCAAGTACATGGGTCAGGGAATGTCTGAATGTCTTTGATTTTGCCGGCCTGTATTTCGGTGCGCTGGAGAAACAAAACTTCGAAGCAGTAGCTTCCCTTATCAAGGACAGCCAGGTACCTTCGGAAGGTGAATTCTCTGCTGCAGTTATTAATTATAAGTCCAGGGAACTTACTCAGTATTATCACCTTAAGGTACAGTCCCCGTTTTTGGACTATCGTATGCTGAGTCTGGATATATCTCAACTGACATATCTGCAGCCAGAGGTTCTGGATGATATCTCCCTTAATTATCAGACCCGGAATGTAAGTTTTGTCCGAAATTCACTAAACAGCATATCCATAAGGGACAGCGTAAATACAATGCTTTCAACGAAAGACTTCTTCCTGTATCACGATGGTATTAAGACAATTCGTATAGGGGACAGGGCAGATTCCAACCAGTTCAGCAGTCTTTTCGGTGACCCCAGCGGAATAAGCTTTGGCATGCAGTTTGTGCCCAAGACAAATACTGCGGCCGATCAGCAAATAATAGAAATATCATATCCATCGACATCCGTAACAATACGGGGAACTTTTTATGATGACGGCTCATGGGACGGACAGATCATCCGTATTCGTCTGAATAAGGCCGATAAGAGTTATTTCCTTGGGACGACATTATATGTCGGTGTAACACGCGATACACTTCTTATGCTGTATCCGTTTGCTGACCAGACAGATTACATATTATCTACTACAGTAGATGATCAGAGATATCAGATGTCATTTACATTCGCTGAGGATCCGGCAAGAACCATTACCAGCGTCTCACTTGAACTGATTGAGTGATTGCACTTACGCGTCAAGAAGCCTGCTGCGCAGTGCACCTATTTCCAATTCTGAGAAACCGATGGAACACAAATAAACTGATGCCTGACCCTCGTAATTTTTGTCGAGAAAATCAAGGAAAATCTCCATGTTTTCTGCATCAGACTTAAGAATATGGTGTGTCTGGATCGGCATCAATGCGAGTTTGGGGTCAACGAGTACCCTGATATAATCATATGTAACGGAATAATTGTTAACGATATCCCCACGGCTGACCTGGACAAGTGAAAGAAGGAGGGCTGCAATAATGCCGGTCCTGTCTTTACCATGGGTGCAGTGGAAGAGGATGGCCCCTTCAGGAGCATCAAGGATCTGGCGGAAGACTTCCGAAAGCTGGATTTTTCTTGTCTCCAGAAGAAAAATATAGAGTTCACCGAGAGTGTGGCGTAGTGCAACCTGCACGGTTGGATCATCCTCAACCTCCGGATCTGATTCGAAAAGGGAAATATTCCGATAGAGAATTGCAGGATGATTCATAAACGGAGTTCCGCGGCGGCTGATCTCTTCCTGGGATCGAAGATCAATTACCGTCCGTATCGGATATAAAAGAAGTGCCTCCAAATCTTCTTCACTCAGCAAAGAAGGTTCATCAGAACGCACAAACCGGCGAAAAGCTGTCCTTTTACCGAAAGCCGTCCGTAGTCCGCCCAAATCACGTGCATTATAAAGGGTAGGAAGTATGAGTCGGTTTGCACCGGAATCCATAATCATTTTTGTCGTCTCCTGTGTATATAATGTAAAGATACCACAAAACAGGCCGCCTTCAAATACAAAGAAGGAGAGCAGTCTGTTTATAGAATTGAAAAACATTGTCATCTAAGCAGAAAAACATTGACAACGAAGCCCTCCTGTCATAAAATATGACGTGCTGACCGAAGTTAATCTTCGAAAGCGATGCGCGCCCGTAGCTCAACTGGATAGAGCGTCTGACTACGGATCAGAAGGTTGTGGATTCGATTTCTGTCGGGCGCACCACAAAAGAACCTGGAGACTGTAGGGTTTCCGGGTTCTTTTTCGTCGTCATTTCAGCGCTGTTTTCGTAATGTTTTATCTTTTAATATGCAGATGGTTATTTTTGCTGCTGCGGACAGGCAAAGAGGCTGTCGATTCAGGGTCTTTTTGTGCGGGAAATGTGATTATCGGGCATGATTTGAACGGATGCGTGTAGATATGCAAGACTCGAAACAAGCTGATTTGATTTGGGATGAATCAAATATGGAAATCATGATTAATTGTATACTTTGATCAATCGCTATATTTAATAAATGAAAAATTATTCGCGTTCGACTGCAGTTCAGCGGATTTTGTTGAGTGATTTGGTACTATAATGTTATAATAATGCTTTATTATGGTGGTATCGGATGGTCAGTTCTCAAATGCCGGTTTTCAAAAATAGGAACATAGGTGATTTATGAATCTGAAAAGATGTCTTCGAGGCAGCAGAAATACAGGAAGACAATAAAATCCGAGGTGTGTACCATGCCGGAAAAGAACAGGATTAATCTCGAACAGTTAATCAAACAAAGAACAGCTGAATTAAAAGAGCTGGCCCTTCAACTCGAAGGCAAAGAAAAAATGGTAAATGAGTTACTCATTTATCAAGAAAAAGCCGAAGCGAAAATAGCTGTTATCAATAAGGAATCGCAATATAACCGCAATCTTCTTGAGGCGAGTCTGGACCCCCTCTTTGCATTAGGGCCTGACGGCATCATCACAGATGTGAATGCCGCTGTTGAAATTGCCACGGGGCTTCCAGGTGAAACGCTTATCGGTACAGATTATGCGGAATATTTCACCGAGCCTGAAAAAGCACGGGCCGGATACCGGAAAGTTATTGAAGATGGTAAAGTGCTGGATTACGAACTTAAGTTAAAGCACATAAGCGGATATACAACTCCTGTTTTATTTAATGCTTCCCTGTACAAAGATGATGAAGGCAACACAATCGGGGTGTTCGCTGCAGCAAGGGATATAACCGCTTCACGTAAATTTGAAGACGAACTCATATATTTGAAGAGCAATCTTGAACGGTTAGTCAAACAAAGGACAGTTGAGCTTCATAGTGCCAATAAAGAGTTGGCCGCTCAAAGTGAAGAGAAAGATAAACGTGCAGCTGAGTTACTCATTGCAGATGATGAACTTGTTTTTCAAAAAGAGGAAAAAGAAAAGAGAGAAGCCGAATTACTCATTGCTAATTTGGAACTTGCCTTTCAAAATGAGGAAAAAGAAAAAAGGGCGACTGAATTGATCGCGGCCAATAAAGAGCTTGCCTATCAGAATCAGGAGAAAGAAAAAAGAGCCGACGAGTTGCTTACAGCCAATAAGGAATTAGCTTTCCAGAATGAAGAGAAAGAGAAAAGGGCAGCTGAGCTATATTTTGCCAATCAGGATCTTGCCATTCAAAAAGAAAAAATAGTTAATCTCAATAGTCAATTGGAGAATCGTGTCATTGAGAGAACCGCTCAGCTTGAATCTGCGAACAAGGAGTTGGAAGCACTTTCCTATTCTATATCACATGACCTTAAAGCCCCATTAAGGCATATAACGGGATATGTGGCCCTTTTGGTAAAGAAATACAGGGACTTGTTTCCGGAAGAAGGCCGTCACTATATTGATGTTATTTCTCTTTCTGCCAAAGAAATGGGAGAATTAATTGAGGGCCTGCTTCAATTTTCCAGAACAGGCAATATTGAAATGCATAAAACCCTGCTGAATACGAATAAAATTGTTGAGGATCTGATTCAGCCAACCCGGGAGCAGGATACAGAGCACAGGATAGAATTCAATATTGAACCTATGCCTCTGATATTTGCAGATCTTGAAATGATAAAATCAGTATGGAATAATTTTATTGAAAATGCTGTCAAATTTACCAGGAAAAAGGATCTTGCGAAAATATCCATAGGCGCAAAGGAGAACGAGATTGAAACTGTTTTCTATATAAAGGATAACGGGGCAGGGTTCGATATGAACTATGTTTCAAAACTATTTGCTGTATTTCAGCGTTTGCATTCCCGCGAGGAATATGAAGGAACAGGAATTGGGTTGGCAACTGTAAAAAAAATAATTGACAGGCATGGCGGGCGGACCCGGGCGGAAGGTAAATTAGGAGAAGGAGCAACATTTTATTTTTCACTGCCAAAAAGAAAAGGATCTGATCAGGGGATATGACCTTGGGTTAAATGCCTTTGTCGTGAACCGGTCGACATTAATGTTTTGCAAACACAGTAAAAGAAATCGGAATATTCCGGGCAATTATTAACGAGTTGCCTTCGGGAAAAGGATGAAAATATGGATCAAAGTACAGACGTAATAAGTCAGCTGAAAATTCTCTCACTGGAAGATTCACCCAATGATGCAGAACTCATTTACGAGCATCTGTGTGAAAATTTCGGCATGGATATTCATATGGATAAAGTGATGACGGAAGAAGAATATATTTCGGCAATATCTTCCAAAAAGTATGATGTCATATTGGCTGATTTTAAGCTGCCCGGGTTTGATGGTTTTGCGGCATTGGAACACGCCAAACGGATATGCCCTTTAACTCCATACATTTGTGTTACAGGGTTCATCGGTGAAGAATCAGCGGTTGACCTTCTGAAAAATGGCGCAACCGATTATGTTTCAAAAGATAAACTGGGACGATTGGTATATTCAATAGAAAGAGCAATAAAAGAAGCAAAAGATCGGGCGGATCTGCAGCAAATACAAGCATCGCTGATCGAAAGCGAAGAACGCTTCAGGGCTACATTTGAGCAGGCAGCAGTTGGGATTATGCATGTAACGACGGATGGCATAATTGTAAGGGTAAACAGGAAATTTTGCAGTATCGTAGGGTATTCCCAGGAGGAATTACTCAAGATGTCATTCATGGATATAACGCATACTGAGGATCTGGAAAATGATATGGATAACCTGGCTAGACTATTAAAAGGCGATATCAGTACATATTCGATAGAAAAGCGTTACACAAAAAAGGACGGCAATTTTGTTTGGGCTAATTTAACTGTTTCCGCAATATATCAGTTTTCGGGGGAACTCGCATATATTATGGGTATTGTTGAGGATATAACGGAACGTAAAATGGCGGAGATTGAACTTGCTTTTCAAAACGATAAAATTTCATATCTCAGTTATCATGATTTCTTGACTGATCTTTATAACAGGGCTTTCTTTGAGGAGGAAAAAATTCGGCTCGACACCCAAAGACAGCTGCCCATTTCAATCATTATGGGAGATATTAATGGATTGAAATTAATAAACGACGGTTTTGGACATGCTAAGGGAGATGAAGTAATAATTGAAATAGCACAAATTTTGAAAAGCTGCGGCAGGGAGGAAGATATTATTGCAAGAATCGGAGGAGACGAGTTTGGAATTATTCTTCCTCGTACAGACAGCGCTTCCGCTCAGCTGATGTGTAATCGAATCTATGATGAATGCAAAACATATGAGTTGTATGGAGACAGAGTTTATCCGAGCATATCCTTGGGACATGCAACAAAGATGATGGAAACAGAGTCTTTGGATGACGTTTTGATATTCGCGGATGAATCTATGACCAGACAGAAGCTATTGGACAGCAGAAGCGCCCACAGCTCAATAATAGCATCCATAAAAGCAATTATGTTTGAAAAGAGCCAGGAGACAGAAGAACACGCAGAGCGTCTGATAAAATTGTCCAGGTCAATTGGTATAACCATGTCACTCTCAGATGATCAACTGAATGAACTTGAACTGTTATCCACGCTGCATGATATCGGGAAAATGGGTATTTCTGCAAGCATTCTATCTAAGCGGGAAAAGCTTAGTAATGAAGAATGGAGTGAAATCAAAAAACATCCTGAAATTGGGTTTAGGATAGCACAGGCGACTTCTGAACTTGTGCCTATCGCGCAATACGTCCTTTGCCATCATGAAAGATGGGATGGCAAAGGATACCCGCAAGGTCTGAAAGGAGAAGACATACCCCTTTTATCCCGAATATTGTCTATCGTGGATTCCTTTGATGCTATGACCAATGACAGGGCCTATAGGGAAGCGATGTCAAAAGAAGAGGCAATTGAAGAAATAAAAAGATGTGCCGGCACTCAATTTGATCCCAATATTGCAAAAATATTTCTCAATATAGTCTTATAAAAAAATATGATTATATTATGTATAGAACATATAAGAAATTTCAAAAGCATTGGGGACTGAGAGGTCTCCGGTGTTTTTTCTTATCGGGGCTGAATTGCCGGTGTTACATATGGATTCGAGTTTGTGAAATTCAAGAAATATTGTATAGGAATTTGCAGTATTTGCTATTGTAAGTAAGATAGCAAAAGAATACAATATCTGGTACTGAGTTCATTCGTTGCATACCATATACAGTGTAAATTGTATGTGTTCATTTTATTGTACGGCTCAAAGACAGCTGCAGCTTCTTTTCTCGGGATAATCCCGTTATTTGGGTTTGCGGATAATAAACAGGAGGACTGAATATGGCAACGCTTCACACTTTAATAAACCGCTATTATACAAAAGAGTTGGCGGAACATCCGGAAAAGACTGTTTTTGACCTCTTCGACTGGGATCGCTGTGACGTCCTGATCAAGGACCACAAATCCGGAAGAATCCTGACTGATATGAAGGATCTGGAATTCCCGGTGCACTATTCTCAGAATGCCCGTGACATTATTGCTTCCAAGTATTTCCGCAAGGCCGGCGTCGGGTCCGCAACAGGCAGTGAAAACAGCATGCGTCAGGTAGCACACCGGATGGTAAACTTCTGGGTTGAAGCGCTGCTCGAGGAAAAAATAATTGAAGGAGAGGAGCAGGCATCCATCCTTTATGATGAGCTTGTCTTTTGCTTTCTGAATCAGATGTTCGCTCCCAATTCCCCTCAATGGTTCAATACCGGCCTGAAGAGCAGCTATGGTATAACAGGAGGCCACAGCAATTTATTCTATTATGATGAAAAGCTTGGCCGGGTTGTTGAGTCAGAAGATGACTACACCCGCACCCAGGCATCGGCCTGCTTCATCCTTTCCATCGAAGATAAGCTTTTGGGACCTCATTCCATATCGGAAGAGTATGTCTCGGAAACGAAACTGTTTAAAGGCGGCTCCGGATCAGGCAGCAATTTTTCGAATGTTCGCGCAGAAGGTGAGCGTCTCACCGGCGGCGGCGCTTCATCCGGATTAATGAGTTTTCTCAAAGGGCTTGACCGCAATGCCGGCGCAATCAAATCCGGCGGTACGACCCGCCGTGCAGCCAAGATGGTATGCCTCGATATCGACCATCCTGAAATTGAGAATTTTATCCTCTGGAAAGCGAGAGAGGAAGACAAGGTAAAAGCCCTTGCAAAGATGGGCTATGATGCCGACATGGACGGTGAGGCATACCAGACTGTCTCCGGGCAGAACAGTAATAACTCAGTCAGGATTTCCGACGAATTTATGACCAAGGTTACCAGGCTTGCCATTGAGCCAAAGGCGGAACATCTGCTGAAAGGCCGCCGCGACAGCCGCGTTGACCGTTCTGTCCTGGTTGCTGATCTCTGGCAGAAATTTAACGAGTCTTCCTGGAGATGTGCCGATCCGGCTCCTCAATTTGATGATACCTTCAATGCCTGGCATACTTGTCCGGCCGGTGAAGACGGACAGACAGGTGCCCGCCACAATCGCCTGAATTCAACAAATCCCTGCGGCGAGTATGCTTTCCTCGATGATACCAGCTGCAATCTGGCCTCCATCAATGTTCTGCGCTTCTTCGACACCGAAAAAGGCAAATTCGATATGGCCGGTTACATGCACATGATTACCCTGTGCCAGCTTGTCCTCGAAGCCTCGATCTTCTGGGGTCAGTTTCCGACCGAAGACATTGCCCGCAAAACCTGGTTATTCCGCAGTACCGGCTTAGGGATGGCCAATCTGGCTGCGCTGCTGATGACTGTCGGCCTGCCCTATGATTCCGAAGAAGCACGGTCCTTTTCCGCTGCCCTCGTCGGTATACTGACCGGTCAAAGTTATTATGTGTCAGCCCTTATGGCTGAAGTCGCCGGACCCTTTGCCAAATACGAGCTTAACCGCGAGCCGATGCTTCGGGTCATCCGCAATCATGCCCGCGTCGCCGGTGCCCGCAGCGATGACTTTGAGGGTCTCGCCTATGAACCGCTTCGTGTCGACCATGAATTACTGACCCGTACCGGGTTTCCCGGGTTTGCTAAAACCCTGAAAAAATCCTGGGAGAAGGCAGAAGATGCCGGTGCCCGTTTTGGTTACCGGAATGCACAGGTAACAGTCATGGCACCGACAGGTACGATCTCCTTTGCCATGGACTGTTCTTCAACCAGCATAGAGCCGTTTTTTTCCCATGTTGTCTATAAAAAACTGTCCGGCGGCGGATTCATGAAGCTCGCCAACCCTACGATCGGAAACGGGCTGAAAAAACTTGGTTATACTCCGGGACAGATTGAGGATATATTGGCCTATATCCTGCGTGAAAAAGACGGCATGGTTGTGGACGGCAAGATTGAAGGTGCTCCTCACTTAAAGGATGAACACCTTGCGGTTTTTGATACAGCCAACCAGTGCGGCACAGGCGAACGATATATCCACTATAAGGGACATGTCCTGATGGTCGCTGCCCTGACACCCCTGCTGTCCGGTGCTATTTCCAAGACAGTCAACCTGCCCCGGGAAGCAACGGTTGAAGATTTCAAGGAAGTCCATATCATGGCGTGGCGCCTTGGAGTCAAGGGAATCACACTGTACCGCGACGGTTCAAAGTTCGCCCAGCCCTTAAATATGAGAATGGATGCCATTACTCCGGACACGGAGCTGGCTGATCTTAATTACCAACAGCTGCTGGATTATGCACAAAAGGCACGCGCCCGTATTAAGACTTTCGAAAAAACCGGCGAATTTCCCCGCCTGTCGCGCCGGGACAAGCCATCCGGTATTCGAACCGGCCACACACATCCTGCACAAGTGGAGGATGTCAAAATATACACTACAGTTAATCGCAACTGTTCCGGTGATATTTCGGAAATCTATATCACAACTGATCGTGAGGGCACCCTGATCATGGGCCTGCTAAACTCACTGTCCAAAACGATTTCCGTTATGCTTCAGTACCATATTCCGGCACAGAATATATCCAAAATGCTGCGGGGACAAAAATATGAGCCATACGGATTTGTCACCCGCCATCCGAATATCAAATACTGCA
Source organism: Eubacteriales bacterium (assembly GCA_037143795.1). GTDB lineage: Bacteria > Bacillota > Clostridia > Saccharofermentanales > Saccharofermentanaceae > Firm-13. The sequence goes on from JBAWXZ010000021.1 coordinate 54,052, forward strand.
CATCTATCTCGGACCTGATCAGCAAGATTATCGACATCGAGATCGGCGACTACTCCCGCTGTCAGGTGAAACCTGATGATATGGAAGAGACTATACCTGATTCATCGACCGCTCTGGCAGCGGGGATGGCAGCAGTCACTCCGGTCTCCTCCAATACGGTTAAACATGAGTATGAGACCGGACCCCGGGAGACACCGGGCATAGAAGACCAGAAAGGTGTACAGGACGAGAAATTCATTCATAAGAGCGCACGAAATGCTGCCCGGAACGGTGAGAAGCTCTATGACGGTTCTATCTGCCCGACCTGTTCAAGCACTCGAATGGTGCGCAACGGTACATGCAAGGTTTGCCTCGACTGCGGTACGACTACCGGCTGCTCCTGAAATCTGTTCCATCATCAAGTGGCACTGTTTCCGGGTAAAGCACATACAGCAGGGGCTTTATAAAGATCCGGCACGAATGTCTGATCTGTGATCGGGGGCCGGACATAAGATTCGTCATGCAGACGGGGTGTCAGCTTAATTGGTTCCGGTGTCAGGTCCTCATAGGGAATCATACTGAGAAGGTGACTGATGCAGTTGAGGCGCGCATGTTTCTTGATATCTGAATTAACAACATACCAGGGGGATTGCTTGGTGTCTGTATATGCGAACATGGCATCTTTTGCACGGGAATAATCAACCCAGCGTTTGCGTGACTCCAGGTCCATCGGACTAAGTTTCCAACGTTTGGTAGGGTCATCAATGCGTTCCTGAAAACGCTTTTCCTGTTCTGTATCGGAGACGGAGAACCAGTACTTGATAAGAATAATACCGGATCGGATCAGCATCTTTTCGAATTCAGGGCAGGAGCGAAGGAATTCCTGATATTCTTCTTCTGTACAGAAGTTCATAACCCGCTCAACACCGGCTCTGTTGTACCAGCTGCGGTCGAACAGGACAATCTCTCCGGCAGATGGCAGGCGGGCGACATAGCGCTGGAAATACCATTGGGTATTTTCCTTTTCGGTTGGAGCAGCCAGCGCTTCGACCCTGCATATACGTGGATTGAGCGCCTCAGTGATGCGTTTGATCACGCCGCCCTTGCCGGCCGCATCGCGTCCCTCAAAAAGAACGACAACCCGCAATCCTTTGTATTTGACCCATTCCTGCAGCTTAACCAGTTCGATCTGCAGCCGGAGCAATTCCTTTTCATAGAACTCATTAGTTATGACCTGACAGGCCTCGCCGTGAAAATGAATGGTTTTGTATTTTTCATCCGGGCTTTTGTCTGCTTTTGCAGGTTTGCTGGCAGCAGGATCATTTCTATCCTCAGGTTTTACGGTTATTTTTGGTTTTTTTGCGTCATTGTTCTTAGCCATTGACGGGCACCTCCCATAATTGAATCCGTAAGTTTTCTGAAAAATCTAATTAATTTTATTTTATCATAAGCCAACCCGGATCTGTAGGGTATATTGGGGAGATATTGATGTATCCGGATAGTAACAGTATAAATTTGATATAAAACGAAATGACTATCAATATTTCAATTTATGTACATGAATGATTAGTCAATAATCATAGAAAATTTTACTTCCATGTGCTATAGTTAATTTTACGAAAAAAGAGCTGCGAATTGTGAATCTTGTCTGTCTGGTTGTTGTATAACATCTTTTATCATGCTAAAAGACAGCACAATAACAATATTCAAATAGTAAACAATTGATGCATTCCTGGAATGCATCGCCGGTTATTATGACACTTCTTCGAAAGTAATCCTGCCCGGATATTTTCAAATGTGCCTTTTATAGCGATGGGTGATCGGCAGGGGAAGGAACGTAATGATAATCAATCAAAAACAGAATCGATATCGGCTGGCGGCTGCCGGATTCGTCGCCTTCGCTTTTTTGGTATATTTTGCATGGGCATTCATCCAGCCTTTTAATTCTGCCCCTGATGAATATATGCGCTATCAGATTTCACAATTTATTTACCGGAAGGGTTTCCTGCCGCTTGGCAGTGATCCTGAGATAATCAATCCGATTTGGGGCACATCCTATGGCTTCACACCAATTCTTGCGTATATTATTGGTGCGGCTTTCATGAAGATAACCAGTCTGGTTACAACAAATTCTTTTGCTCTTCTGATGTCGGCAAGACTCGTCAGTGTCTTTTGTAATACCGGTACGGTAATCGTATGCTTTAAGATTGCCGACAGACTTTTTTCGGGATTGTATCGATGGATGTTTGTCATCTTTGTTGCTTTTCTACCGCAATTTATCTATATTGGCTCCTATGTGAATAACGATGCGATGGCCATATTTTCAACGGCGCTGATTGTCTATGCCTGGATCCATGGACTGACATCGCATTGGTCACGCCTGAGCTGTTTCGAGCTTGCTGCCAGCATTTCGGTGTGTGCACTTTCCTACTATAATGCTTACGGGTTTATACTATGCAGTATCCTGCTTTATTTTGCCGATCGCCTGATTACATATAGGGAAGTTTTTAACCCTGATTACAAATCAGGAAGACAGCAGTTCTGGAGTCAAACCGGACGGCAAGTCGGCTTAATAACTGCTATAGTATTTATTCTCGCCGGCTGGTGGTTTATCCGCAATGCAATCCTTTATCAGGGTGATTTTCTGGGACTTCGGACATCTGACCATTGCGCACAGATTAATGCATTGGAAGCTTTCAAACCATCACATATTGATTCCGCCTATAACAACCATTGGAATATTTGGTATTTACTTTTTGATAAGCAATGGCTTGTGATTTCATATATAAGCCTGATTGGATGCTTTGGATATATGGAAATCTGGCTTAAGCCGGTGATCTATTATGGTTATACGATATTATGGGCAATTAGTGGAATCGGACTGTTTTCATGGATAATCAATGGTATCACGGGACATACCTTGAAATTGGATTTTAAAAAGAACCTGTTGTTCGTTGTTCTGTTTATTACTATACCGATACCTTTTCTTTTGAGTCTTTATTACTCATATTACGGTGATTTTCAGCCTCAGGGGCGGTATTTACTGCCCATGCTGATACCGCTTATGATTTTCATTACAAAGGGCTTTCAGCTGGTTATTGATAAGGGGTTTGTGAAGATTTGGATCCGGCGCTGCATTCAGGTCATGCTTTGTCTATTATGTGCGGCTGCTGCTTTTTACTGCTATTTCTATATTCTGATACCTCATTATCATCCTTGAGATACTACTGTGATTAAGATTATAATGTATATTTGAAAAGAGGATTACCATGATCAATTTCAATATTTCTCCAAGTTTCTTCAATGAACTGCAATATATTAAAATCGCTATTGAAAATCACCATATCAGCGGTGACGGCTATTTTACATCGGAATGCTCAAACTGGATCATCAAACGTTTTGCCGTTGAAAATGCTTTTCTGACAACCTCCTGCACACATTCCCTGGAAATGGCAGCATTACTGCTTGATATTAAGCCGGGTGATGAAGTAATTATGCCTTCCTATACTTTTGTTTCGACAGCCAATGCTTTTGTCCTGCGCGGCGCCAGCATTGTGTTTGTAGATATTCGACCGGACACAATGAATATTGACGAGAACCTGATTGAAGCAGCAATCACAGAACGGACCAGGGCGATTGTGCCTGTCCATTATGCCGGCATCAGCTGTGAAATGGACACCATCAACCGAATTGCCCGTCTCCATAATCTGATGGTTGTTGAAGATGCCGCACAGGGTGTAATGTCTACGTACAAAGGCCGGGCATTGGGAACGATCGGTGATATAGGATGCTTCAGCTTTCATGAAACCAAAAATTACAGTATGGGTGAAGGCGGGGCGCTGCTGCTGCATAATGACGATCTGGCGCAAAGGGCGGAAATCATCAGGCAGAAAGGGACAAACAGAAGCAGATTCCTGCGCGGTCAGGTCGATAAATATACCTGGGTCGATTGTGGTTCGTCCTATTTGCCAAGTGATATGAATGCTGCATTTCTTTGGGCGCAGTTGATCAAGGCCGATGAAATCAACCAAAACCGCCTGAAAAGCTGGCAGCTTTATAATGGACTGCTTGATCCGCTGGCCGAACGGGGTCTGATTGTACAGCCCTTTGTACCTGATGATTGTCGTCAGAATGCCCATATGTACTATATTAAAGTTAAAGATCTGGAGGAACGGTCCCGGCTGATTGAATACCTGAAACAAAAGGATATCCAGGCGGTCTTTCATTATGTACCGCTGCATAGCTCCATTGCCGGCCTCAAGTATGGCCGGTTTTGCGGAGAAGACCGCTTCACTACCGTGGAAAGTGAACGGCTGATTCGTCTTCCGATGTATTACCGGCTTCTTGAGCAGGATATTCGTAGTGTTGTAAGCACAATCGAGCAGTTTTACAGGGTTTGACCTGTCTGGAAAGGAATGTATCAATGGCAGAAGCAATTGTTATAATTGGAGCAGGGATTTTTCAGAAACCTCTGATTGAAAAAGCCTCGGCAATGGGCTATGAAACACATGTCTTCGCATGGGAAGAGGGAGCTGTCGCCAGGGGAACCGCAGATTACTTTTATCCGATTAGTATTATTGACATTGATCAAATTCTTGCATGCTGCCTGCAGATCAAACCTGTAGCTGTTGCATCCATTGCGTCCGACCTGGCGGCAATTACAGTAAATGAATTGGCTTTCCGCCTTGGATTGCCAGCCAACAGTCCGGAATGTGTAATCCGGACAACAAATAAGTACGCTATGCGCTGCGCACTTAAGGCAGCAGGGATTCCTGTACCGGACTTTGCAGAGGCAGACCGGGACACTGTTGCTGACGGGGCTTCAGCCCTGGGACTTACCTTTCCGCTGGTGGTTAAACCGACGGATCGATCCGGCAGCCGCGGCATTGCCCTGGTTCATGATGACGACGAACTGCGCAGGGCAGTTGCTTGTGCAGTTGAGTATTCTTTTGAAGAAAAGGCAATTGTTGAGTCCTTCCTTGAGGGAGATGAATACAGCTGTGAAAGCATAACCTTCCAGGGTACACATCATATTCTTGCTTTAACAAAAAAGGAAACGACAGGTTCTCCGGGATTCATCGAAACCGGCCATCGGGAACCGGCCGGATTGACGCCCGAACAGGAACATAGCATTACTGCGGAAATTATTAAAGCTTTGGACGCACTGCAGATTACCTGCGGTGCATCACATGCCGAATTCCGCATTAACCATAACGGTGAGCTCCGGATTATTGAGATTGGAGCCAGAATGGGCGGAGACTGCATTGGTTCACATCTGGTCCATCTTTCGACCGGGTATGATTTCCTGGGTATGGTTCTTGATGTCGCGGCAGGGAAGGTCCCTGATTTCAACAGTAATGGATTATCGAGGGCAGCGGCTGTCAAATTTATCATGAACAAAGCAGATATCGACCGGATGAACCGGATTGTCCGTTTGGAACCCCAGTCCGTTATTGAAATCAGCCCTATTAATATTCACAATCAACCAATAATTGACAGTGCCGGCCGCTATGGATATTATGTGTTGACTGCTTCAAATTCACAGGAAATGGAACGCATACTTGCCCTATGAAAAAAATACGCATCATACTACTTTTACAATTGGCGGTTGTGCTGTATTCCTTGGCTAATGTTGCTGCCAAGATGGCATCCGGTTACTCTTTTTTTTCCCGGCCGTTTATGATGTTTTATGCCCTGGAGATACTGGCGCTGGGTGTTTATGCCGTACTCTGGCAGCAGGTAATCAAGCGGATCGACTTGTCAATCGCATATATCAGCCGCGCTTTTACGGTATTCTGGCTGATGCTGTGGGCTATCCTGTTTTTCAAGGAACATATCAGTGTCACAAATGTCATCGGTCTGTTAATCATTCTGGCAGGCATATTGGTGGTGAACAAAAATGAGCTGGAATAATTCGTCCTGGATTCTAGTACTATCAGTAATGGTTGCCTCCTTTTCGCAAATATTACTGAAAAAGAGCGCACTGAAGCCGCATATTTCGTGGCTTCGCGAATATATGAATGTACAGGTAATTTCGGCTTACCTGCTTTTACTGCTGTCAACCATTCTGACGATCCTGGCTTATCGGGGAATCACCTATAAAAATGGTATTATGATCGATGCTACAGGATATCTATTCATAATGGTATTAAGCTTTCTATTTTTTAAAGAAAAAATAACCAGGAAAAAATTAATTGGTAATATACTGATTGTAATTGGCCTGATTGTTTATTATCAGTGAGGGGAACAGTATGGATAAAATTTCGATCATTGTACCGGTATACTTTAATCAGGATAATTTGCTTCCCTTGTATGCAGATTTGAAAGCAAAAGTTCTCGATGTCCTGACCTGCGATTATGAACTGATTTTTATAGATGACGGCTCCGGTGACCGGTCATATGAAGTGATGGGGCAGCTGGCACTAATTGATTCACGCATCCGGATCTTGAAATTGTCGCGGAATTTCGGGGAACATGCCGCCATTCTTGCAGGGCTTTCCATTTGTACCGGAACCTGTGCCATCCGAAAGGCGGCCGATCTCCAGGATCCATCCGAACTGATCCTGGAGATGTATATCCGGTATAAGGCAGGCAATAAAGTGGTACTTGCCGTTCGTGAAGGGCGTGACGAACCTATTCTCCATACTTTGACTTCAAATCTATATACATTGATGATGCGTAAACTTGCACTTCCCAATATGCCCAAAGGCGGGTTCGACTGCTTCCTGATCGACCGGCAGGTGATTGATCTCCTGAATGAGATGAAAGAGAAAAATACATCTTTGATGGGGCAGATTCTCTGGAGCGGATTCCAGACCGACCGCGTCTATTACCAGCGGCAAAAACGACTGATCGGCAAATCCAGGTGGACGTTGTTGAAAAAAATCAAGCTGTTTGTTGATTCGATTCTGGGTTTTTCGTATTTTCCAATCCGATTTATCTCAGGCATCGGCTTATGTTCTTTTCTTGGTTCCATGATTTGGATGATATACATTTTCATAACAAAGTTATTGAACCAGATAACGGTTGAGGGTTTCACAACCCTGATGATGCTCATGCTGATGACTTTCGGAGTAACAATGCTTTCACTGGGCATCCTTGGCGAGTATTTGTGGCGCATGTTTGACGCAACAAGAAACCGGCCGCCTTTTATTATTGATGAATCGGACCGTCCGGAAGATAACGGACAGGATCAGTAAAGCGCGGGGCAGCTACATCGCTGGCGCAAGTAACCAGCCATCGCCCGGCGAATTACTGCCCATAACGATTGTCTCTCCCATTCTGATCTCAAACATCCGGGCGCCTTCTTCGCTATTGGAGTCATCGAAGTACTCGCTGTAGTACTGTGGTCCGGGAGTATTTCCATCCGTATACAGCACAAGCTGACCTCTGTACTGGGTCAGACCTGTAATAACAAAATGGCCAGATGCATCAGTTACAAAATCACCGTCAACTTCTTCCCAGTTGTGATTTCCGTCGGGATCGTATGTTGAAACGACTGCTCTGATATGCAGACCATCGATTGCGGCATTTGTATTTTGATTATAAACATAACCGCTCAAATTAACGATACCGGTAGTCTCAAGTTTTATTACATCATCCGCCGGAGTATTCGGATCACCGTCATAATACAAGTCTATTGGCTCATAAGTACGGGATAAAGGAAGCCAGGTATATTTATTAAATGCATACATTTGAAATTGTTTACAGTCGCTTTTGTAATAAGGATTGTCCTCATTTATCTGGCTAGGATCAGCTTGAATAAAGGGGATATTAACCCATAGCTGCCAAGGGAAAGGCTTCAGTCCGATTAATTCAAAATAACCAATTTTCCCTTGATCCAGCGTGCGGACAAATTCAAGACTGTTCACTAAACAAATGTCCTGCACGCACAGTGATATGGGAACATTTCCCATAGGGTTGCCCTCGGTATCCTCAACATATCCGGTAATTTTCCCTGGTTTGTCCAACGAAACGCTGATCCTGCCTGTTGTTTTTCCACTGCTGACCATTACAGTATCTCCGAGTGCGATATAGGGGGCATCGGGGTAGGCTTCCATTGCATATGTTTCTAAATTATCAGGTACGAACCATACCCTGTATTCACCGGCAGGAAGACTAAACCTGTATTGTCCTCCTTTTCCGGTAGTTGTTTTAGCAATATATTTTGTCCAGCACGGAGTGCCAAAGCCATCTGTTGCTTCCCATTGTTTCTGAAATACATAAACTGCCGTATTGGCCACTGTCTTACCTGTACTATTTAATACAACTCCGGTCAATGTTCCGTTTACGGTTCGAGCTGCCGACAAAGGTGTTGGAGGGAGCGCGGAAAAAAGAAATACTGTAATGACTATGAATGCCAGAAATGATATTTTTTTGTTTTTCATAATAATCACTCCTCGTATTATTAAATTGCGCTAAATAAAGCGCTAGTTATCTAGTGTTTTG
>JBAWXZ010000022.1:0-43962 GCA_037143795.1 Eubacteriales bacterium
GCGTCCTGCGGACGCTGCGGAATATTCAAAGTCCTCGGATTGCTTTGCAATCCTGCGGAATCTACTCGAAAAGCATCATCCCTTCCCCGGCAGGGCGTCCTGCGGACGCTAAGGGATAATTTTTTTACTTGAATGGACCCGGAAAACCCCTGCTGTTTTCGTGTTGCAAACAGTGTTTTGAGAGTATAATCCAGATATAAATCAAGTATTTTTTATCGCGTTCAGAAAGCAGGTTTTTCAATCGGGGGTCTGTATATTTTGCAGTAAGTGCGGATGGAACAAAAACCGGAAGAACAGTTTTGCATTATTTGAGGTTCGCATATGATTATTAATACTGAGGCGCAGAATTCTCGCGCGGGGAAAAATGGACGGCCGGCGAAATCGCTGAAGGGACTTTGGATTGCGCTCGGATCCATTGCACTTCTTATTGTGCTTGCAGTTTGCCTGGGGTTTTTATTCAGACTGCAGATTATGAAAGTACTGATGCCGGAGCAGTATCTGCAGTTGTCTGTTGGGAGAACTGTTTCCTCATTAACACAGAATGAACCCAGTGTTTTTGATTTGAGCCGGTATGCCGGGGAATCTGCTGCCCATACTTTTGCTGTTGATGCGGATTTTGTGAATTTGGATGGTTCCTTTAAGTGTGATAATAAGAATGAGAAGGCTTTGCTGGATGTGGATGTCGCCGGGGACTGGGCTAAATTCGGCAATATGCAGCTTTTCATTTCCCCGGATCTGCTGGCAGTATCCATTCCGGACCTCGTCTGGGATGTTGACTATCTTACTGCTGATCCGGCGACTTTTGCTGATAAATGGGCCGAACAAGGCCTGGATGAATACGCGTCAGTACCGGATCTTGAAAAAATGATCCATTCCCTTTTTGGGAAAAGCGTGGATAAAAATAACAATGTAATTCCGCAAAAAGACGCCCGGGATATTTTGATGGATCTTTATACTAAGGCTGTCTTTTCTGTGAATGGATCAGTTGAGGAGACTGTCGGTGCGCAGAAGATGCGTCTTGATGTTATGACTTATACATTTTCTGAGGCTTCGGCAAATACTGCATATAAACAATTTGTGTCACTTCTCAAAGAGAAATCATTTGCTGACTGCAATCTTAATGTTGACAATTATTCGAATCAGATTGGATCAATATTTAATGAGCTTGAAGCACTCAAGGTAAAGGGTGACGTTGCGGTCCGGTTCTATATTGATAAGGATGCACACGTCCGTAAAATCGTTACGGATAAATTTGCCGTTGCCTGGGATGATATGGAAACAGATTGCAGTGCTGCAATGGATCTTGTGAAAATCGGACCGTCAACAGAAAATATCACAGCTTTGATCAGCACTGAGACCGCAGGAGTCACAGGCGACGCAAGTATTATCTGGAAATCATCTTATTCCGACGGAGTATACACAGGAAACCTTACTTCTGAGGGTGAAGCAATAGCCGATATGAATGCATTTTCCATGTCTGCTGATGCTGTGTGGAACAGTAAAGATACATCGAAAGAGAACCTCGATATCCATATAATGGCCAAAGACAATTACAGCACTATTGATATGCTGCTGAAAGGCATTCTGAAGGACGAAGAGAAAAAAACAAGCCTTTCAGAGTCAACATTTGAAATGAAAGACAAAGCCGGAAAGACAACAAAAATTAGTTTTGACTATGCAGTCCAGCCAATATCCGCCTCGAAAATTAAGATAGACACTTCAGACAGCACGCCGTTATTGGAATACCAGCCATTTTTGTTCCTTCTGTATATGAAGGAAGCGTTCTTCTGAGCAAGCGTCCAATACTCCATTCCTCAGGCGCGAAGCGCCCAATCCAGGAAGTGCTGTCGTTTGTGAGCGCGCTTTAGCTTGCGTCAGCCGGCTTCAGCCGGCGATAGCAAGCGTCCAGCGCGAACAAATGACAGCACTTCCCGGCGTCCAGCGCGAACAAATGACAGCACTTCCTGTTTAGCCGTCCAGTACTTTACATGCCCGAAGTGTTATCCATTTGGAAGGACTGCCTTTTTTTTCAATTGTGACGAGCATTTTGCCGTTGTTGGAAGATTCCAAAATCCATTTTCCGTCGGACCCCTGTTTGGATTTAAGGATTTCGATTGCATCATCAAGACGGGGGTCCTTTATCCCAAGGTCGTCGAATATGGAAAGCAGCTCCAGGATGTCTGTCTGATACATCAGGGGGAATCCAAGCTTGAGCCAGCCGGGACGTGAGATTTCATCCAGGTTGTGGCTCTTTTTATATAGGTGGTGTTTGAGGAAATATTCCGTGAGTTCATCTATTTTGGCACTGATTTCCGGGCTGCGTTTTTCGGGGGGGACGGCGGCGAGGGCTTTCAAGGCTTTTGCTACACCCATGTGGCAGGAGTGGCGCCCCCAGCAGGGGTACAATTTCCTGTACATTTCTCCTTCAGGTGTATAGTCGATCGCATCGTCGGCCCGCTGGTATTTTGTGATCCAGTTTATGGCACTTTGCACTCTGCTGTCTTCCAGGTATCCCAGCCGGATCAGGCTGTAAGTCATGTTTCCTGTAAGACAGGGAATAACTCCGCTGACAAGGCCGGTCTGTGTTTTCGCACTCTGGGCATGTGAAAAACCGCCGGTTTCCGGATTTTGGGAATGTTGGAGGATGAACTCGCAGGCTTTTTGGACGCGGGGATCGAGAGGATCTGCCGCAAGCTCGGCAAGCAGCAGCAGGGTCCAGACGGTGCCGGTGTATTTGAGATCATAGAATTTTTCCGGAATTTCCCAGGAGCCGTCCGCATTTTGGAGGGACAGGATTTTGGGAACCTTGCCCTGCGTCATTATGGCAGTCCGGGCTTCTATTACATCGGGGTCATACGGGGATTTTCCAAACAGCGAAGTCATTACATAAAAACGTACGGATGGGTTTTCTTCCTCGAGAAGCCACTCTAAAACATTTTCTGACATCATATCAGGCTCCTTTGTGATCTCTGCTGCAGATCATGGTGCAATAATCACTGCCGGGGGCAATGATTGCCGTCCTTTTGGGATTCTAGTAGGTGAAGGTCTCCGGATCTGATCCGAAACGGATGTTCCGGTCCAATGCATCTATGGCGGATATATCTTCTGCTGACAGTGCAAATGTGTACAAATCCGCGTTGCTGATAATGCGGTCTTTGTGAATGGATTTGGGGATGACTATATTGCCGTGCTGCAGGTGCCAGCGGAGGATGACCTGCGCCGTGGTTTTTTCATAACGGGCGGCAATCGCCGTGATATCGGGGTGGTCAAGAAGACGGCCGCGTCCGAGGGGGCTCCATGCTGCAATGGCGATTCCTTTATCACGGAAATATTTTGTGACGTCCCGCTGCAGCAGGAACGGATGGAGCTCAATCTGATTAAGGGCGGGGACTATATGGGCTGTTTCCAGAAGTGTGTCAAGATGATGCGGGTTAAAGTTGCTAAGGCCGATTGCACGTGTCAGTCCGTCTTTGTAGAATTCCTCCATGAGCTGCCAGGATTCGACATATTTTTCAGCGACAGGCCAATGAATAAGATACAGGTCCACGTATTCGAGGCCAAGAAGACTAAGGCTCTCATGAAAGGCCTGCTCCTGTCGATCCTCGCGCATATCCTGGTTCCATAATTTTGTTGTTATAAATATATCTTCGCGCGGAATTCCACTGTCGCGGACAGCCTGTCCGACACTCGCCTCATTCCCGTAGGCTTTTGCGGTATCAATGTGGCGGTAGCCCGCTTCGAGTGCCCAGCTTACGGCATTATACGTCTCATCTCCGGGCGGTGACTTGAATACGCCCAACCCGAACTGGGGGATTTCAACCTGATTATTGAGTGTTATGGTTGTTTTCATATTCATGTTAGTACCTCCCTGTTGCTTGTTATTCACAGCATGCCACGAATCACGTAAAAATACCACCCGATATTCCTGCTGATTTTCCGGAGAATGAGCCTTTTTTTGCCTTTGCCCTCGACTTAAGCGCGTACACGCATGTTATACTGGAAAAGTTCTTTAATGAAATTTTCAAAAAACAGGGAGGACCCGTTCATGCCGCTTACAGGGACTTTGGTGAATTTCGCCGCTATTATTGCCGGGGGTGCGGTGGGACTTCTTTTTCGCAAAGGCCTTCCGCAAAAATACATGAATGCCGTGCTGTCCGTTATTGGACTGGTGGTCATTGCCCTCGGTATAAAGTATGTGTTCGACAGCCAGCAGATTCTTGTCGTAATTATCAGCGTGATTGTAGGGACGATTGCCGGAACCGCGCTTCATCTCGACGAGCGTCTCAGGACACTTGGGGATTATTTGCAGTCACACATTCGAATTGGCGGAGATCGCTTTTCGGAAGGGTTTACGACAGCCACGCTTCTCTACTGTATCGGTGCAATGGCGATTACGGGTGCGATTCAGGGCGGACTTCAGAATGATCACAGCATATTGTATTTAAAGGCCGTTATGGATGGCGTGACTGCTGTGTTTTTTGCTTCAACTCTTGGGATCGGGGTACTGTTTTCGGCGATCCCGGTTCTCATTTACCAGGGAGCAATTGCATTGGGTGCGGCGCAGCTTGCTCCGGTTCTGAACATGGCGATTGTACCCGAAATGTCAGCGGCCGGAGGCATTGCGCTGATGGCGCTCGGGCTTGGACTGGCCGATATCAAGAAGATCAAAGTGGCGGATATTCTGCCGTCCATCTTTTTCCCGATACTGATCTATCCGCTGATTCAGGCACTTACCGGACTTTTTGCATAAGCGACCGACAGGAGGGCAGGCGTATGAGAAGAAAAAGTATTATTTTGATCGGAATGCCCGGCTGCGGGAAAAGTACTATTGGCGTGCTTCTTGCCAAAGCGGTATGCATGAATTTTCTGGACAGCGACCTGTTGATTCAGAGACGTGAAAAAATGCCGCTTCAAAAGATCATTAATACACTTGGCAATGAATATTTTGCCGAATGTGAAGAAAAAGCAATCCTTTCCATCCGGCAGAGAGGCCAGGTAATTGCGACAGGCGGCAGCGCCGTCCTGCATCCCGCTGCGATGGCGCATCTCAAAAGCCTGGGTAAAATTGTCTATCTCGATGTCGCTTTTCCGGAACTGAAAAGGCGATTGTGGAACCTTAAGACACGCGGTATTGTCCTCGCGCCGGGGCAGACCCTTGAGGATCTTTTTAACGAGCGCAAGCCGTATTACGAAAAATATGCGGATGTTACGATTCATGCAGGACGCTTAAAGACAGAACATGTTGTCCAGATGGTTGTGGATCAGGTTGGACTGAGCCGGTGCGACCTGTAATTGCTGCAGTATATGCCAGGCGGGCAGATTATCCGTCCCCATGACAAGACAAATGAAAACCGGCCTGAATTTGATCAGGCCGGTTTTTAAATATCTCATTTGGATCATACATAAAGCATTTTTCCTAAGCAGGAGACCCGCTGGATAATCGGTTCCAGTTATTTGCCTAAGATTGCCGCGAGATCCTTTTCGGGAGTGGAAGTCGGTGTAAGGCCGAAGTTTTTGACAAGGTAGTCAAGTACGAAAGGGGATACGAACGCGGGAAGCGTCGGTCCTAAGTAGATGTTCTTAATTCCGAGGGACAGCAGGGTCAGAAGGATGACAACGGCTTTCTGCTCATACCAGGATAAAACCATTGTCAGGGGAAGCTCGTTGACGCTGCACTTAAAGGCACCCGCAAGGGCGATGGCGACCTGGATGGCACTGTAGGCATCGTTGCACTGTCCCATATCCATGATGCGGGGAAGTCCGCCGATATCACCAAGGTCAAGGTCGTTGAAGCGGTATTTTCCGCAGGCAAGGGTCAGGATGATGCTGTCTTTGGGTGACTGTTTGACAAAATCCGTGTAGTAATTCCTTCCGGGACGGGCGCCGTCACAACCGCCGACGAGGAAGAAGTGGGAGATCTGCCCTGCCTTTACTGCATCAATGACCTTATCCGCTACGGACATAACGGTACCCCATCCGAATCCGGTTGTCAGTACATTGCCGCCGTTAATGCCGGTGAGTTCCCTGGTTGTCTCATACCCGCCGAGGGCAAGCGCCTTTTCGATAACCGGTGTGAAGTCCTTGTCATCACCGATATGGACAAGACCCGGATACGATACGACTTCCGTCGTAAATACACGGTCGCGGTAACTGTCTTTTACGGGCATCAGGCAATTTGTTGTGAAGAGAAAAGCACCGGGAACATTGGCAAATTCCTTTTGCTGGGACTGCCATGCGGTGCCGAAGTTGCCCTTGAGCTGGCTGTAAGCCTTGAGTTTCGGATAGGCATGTGCAGGGAGCATTTCGCCGTGCGTATATACCTGGACGCCCTTGCCCTCGGTCTGTTTCAGCAACAGTTCCAGATCCTTAAGATCATGGCCGGAAATCACGATGAACGGGCCGGGCTCGATGAATGTAGAGACCTTTGTCGGCACCGGCGTACCATATGTGGTAGTGTTTGCCTTGTCAAGAAGTGCCATACACGCCAGATTGACCTGCCCGAGTTCCATGTCAAGGGCAAGAAGCTCCTCAGCAGGAAGATCGGCACCGAGTGCGATGAGGGCTTTGATCATGAAGCGGTTTACGGTATCATCGGTCAGCCCGAGTACATAGGCGTGATAGGCATATGCGCCCATTCCGCGGAGACCCAGGAGAAGAAGGCTCTTAAGGGAGCGGATATCTTCATTGCCTTCCCATAGGAGATCCATATCGAGAGGTTTGTGATGCGGGCATGAATCAAGCGTACCGGCACATTCCGGATGCAGCTTTTCTATTTCATCACGGGTTTTTTGAATCTGCAGCTCAACTGCCTCGTCGGAAAAACTGACGTTGGTGATCGTGGTAAACAAGCCTTCCAGAATAACCTTCCAGGTTGCTTCCGTGGCGTGACCATTTTCTACACGGGCCAAAGCAACGAGTTCACCGGTCAGACGATCCTGAAGTCCGGCCTGGGATACGGACTTGCCGCATACACCGACGCTTGTACAACCAGTACCATGGGCAGTCTGCTCGCATTGAAAACAAAACATTGAATCAGATCCACACGAATTTTCTGACATTTCTTTATCCTCCTGTAATGTAAAGGGCAAAAATCCTTTTTGCCCCGACTTTCGACGGACCCTTAACGCGTCCTTCTTCAAAAGTATAGATAAAAACGCAGTTCAAAACGGTTGGAATTACAACGAAAACAAATTTTCTTCCGAAATCCGGACATTCTGCCAGTGGGTACTGCTTTTTGATGCTGGAACAAAGATCTTGTGTTTCTAATAACCTACAATGAACATTTTTGTATCCTACATCAGTTTATCAAGTATTAGTTTGACCTTCAATACCGATATAAAGAAAAACAGCAGGTTCTAATTAACCGATATACAAAATATCGCTGACACCGCGCTCCTGTCCTTTTCCGAGAGGATTATTGATTACACTGCCTTTAAAGTACATCGTAGATGAGCCGCCGCCGTCAAGATTGTAAGCCGTTGTGCAGCCAAGGTTTTTGAATATTTCGGCAAATTCAGGCATTGTCACACCTATGCTGTACCCTTTGCTGCGGCCGTCAACAACGATAAAAACAAAATGGTTGTCGTCAATAACGCCGATTCCGGTTCGAGGCTGATTACCCTGGATAGAGTGATTGCCGACATTGGTATCGACTTCGACATTATCTATATTGTCCGGAATAACTCCGTCAACCAGAATTGCCGGACCGAAAGACAGGGTGTTCCATACTCCGTCGGCTAAAAGCTGATCCGCACTTGCCGTGGTTTCATCATATACTTTCATAGATCCGTCCAGATAGAAAGCCAGACCGGTGCGGACCGGATTATCCCTGTAAATTACACCGTTCCGAATCTCGATACCGTCGGTCCGGAATCCGTAGTAGTCCCCGTTAACGGCAAAAACTGCATTATTGCCAGCCGCAATTACTGAGGTATTTTCAATGATGTTTGTTCCGAACTGGTCCCTGGCAAAGGCTGTTTTTAAATTGGAAGCATCCGAAAGGACGACGTCCGCCACATAATATGTAACAATGCTGCTGCCGCTCCCGGTTGTCACGGGGGTAATCGTAATGGAAGCTGCATCGCTGGTATAGCTCATTATATTTCCGGAGGCCGCAGCCGTAGTTCCGGAGGCCGCAGCAGAAGCTGCATCTGAAGATGATTCAGCGGCAGGATCACTTGCCTGGGTCGGTGATGCTGCTTTTGCCAGGCTCTCATATGTCTTTACATCTGAGATCTGAACATGCGCAATCAGGTAACGATCAGCCAGAGCATAAATAATGCACCCGATAATAACCAGAAAGGACAGGATTATAATTAAAATTCGCTTTTTCTTAGCAAGCGCTGACTTCTTTTCCTTCATGCTGTATACACCGAATCCTCATATGCATATTAATCACGGAAGACGCCTGCATGCGGCGCAGAACCCCGATAGGAACATCATACTTGCACCTGGCTGGATAAACGAGTGAAAACAGAGTGAGAAAAAGGGCAGTTCCGCATATTTTTACGCATTAACACGACGGCGGATCTTTTCAATCCCGGAAGCCATTAGCTGTATCTCAAATTACAGGACTCTGGCACTGATGCAATGCAATAGAAAGGAGCCCCGAAAAATGTTTTCCGGGGCTCCTGCCATATTTGTTTTTGGTTTTTAGAAATTGATGTCTCCGTCTTCGACTTCGGCTTTTTTGAAAAAACCGCCGCGTTTTGAGAATATAATCGCACCGGCAATAATCAGCAGGCAAATAATGCCTACAGTTAGCATACCTGCATTTGTACCGTTGTATTTAACAAATATCGGAGCAAAAAGAAGGGCGACCATGTTAATAACCTTGATCATCGGATTGAGAGCAGGGCCTGCAGTATCCTTGAGCGGGTCACCCACGGTATCACCCACAACGGAAGCTTTATGTGCGTCAGAACCCTTGCCTCCGTACAAACCGTCTTCAATTGTCTTTTTGGCGTTATCCCAGGCACCGCCCGAGGTGGACATAAAGACTGCAAGAAGCTGTCCGGAAAGGATTACGCCGGCCAGTGCGCCTCCAAGTGCTTCAACACCCAGGAATATGCCGACAATAATAGGTGTCAGCACTGCGACCAGGGCAAGGGCAATCAATTCCTGCTGGGCGGATTTCGTGCATATGTCAACTGCTTTCTGGTAATCGGGCACAACAGTGCCTAGCATAATGCCGGGATTTTTGAATTGCCTTCTGACTTCACGTACGATCAGTGAAGCAGCACGTGCAACGGAATTAAAGATAAGGGATGAGAAAAGCCACGGAACTGCGGCACCGATAAGCGCACCTACGAAAACGATCGGCGTGGATATCCTTATTCCGGTATCCATGATACGCAAACCATCGGCAACACCCATTTGTGTCTGAACCCGGGTAATGTCAGTAAGGAATGAGCCGAACAGGGAAACAGCAGCAATAACGGCACTGCCTATTGCAACGCCTTTTGTGATCGCTTTGGTAGTGTTGCCGACTGCATCCAGATGTGCCATTGTACGGCGCGCCTCCTCATCAAGGCCTGCCATTTCACCGATACCGTTGGCATTGTCTGCAATAGGTCCGAATGAATCCATCGCAACGTTATTGCCTGTAAGTGTCAGCATTCCTATACCGGTCATTGCCACACCGTAAAGGACGTGTATGACAGACTGGCCGTTATAAATGAATACAGCTGCGAGTATTGTCATCGCTATGATCAGGGCCTGCCATACAGCAGATTCAAATCCGATACCAAGACCTCTGATGATAAGTGTCGCAGAGCCGGTCTGCGACGCAGCGGCAATATCCTTAACCGGTCTGTATTTGGTATCTGTAAAGAACCCGGTCAGTGCATTGATAACCAGAGATAACAGAATTCCTACAGCGACGGATAAGAAAGCGCGCCATTCGTGCATGTAGAGCCCTGCCAGAACAGCGAAAGACACCAGACAAATACCGGCGGATGTATAAAAGCCCTTGTTAATGGAAGCCATTGCATCGGTGCTCCCTTTTACAAGATACGTACCTATAATCGAGGAAATTACGCCTATGCCGCGAACCAGAAGCGGGAATATCAGCCATTTCAGCTCGTGGGTTACGCCCATAAGGCTAAGTCCCAATATTAATCCGGATACGATGGTAACTTCATAAGACTCAAAGATATCGGCGGCCATACCGGCACAATCGCCTACATTATCCCCGACAAGATCAGCAATAACAGCGGCATTGCGCGGATCGTCCTCCGGTATTCCCTCCTCAACTTTTCCAACAAGATCGGCTCCGATGTCAGCAGCTTTGGTATATATACCGCCGCCGACTCTCATGACAAGAGCCAGAAGGGTACCGCCAAACCCGAATCCTAAAAGAGCATCCGGTGCTGCGATGCCGAAAATGATAAAAATCAGTGTTCCTCCGAGAAGACCCAACCCGTCTGTAAGCATTCCGGTAACCGTTCCTGAACGATATGCGATCTTAAGCGCATCAGCAAAACTGGTGCGGGCTGCAGCAGCAACCCGGACATTTGCATGGACGGCCATTCTCATGCCGAATTGACCGACCATAAGCGAGAAACCTGCGCCCATAACAAAAGCGATAGCACGGCCAATACCCAGTGCGATCTTGACCTGATCCGCAGTTAATGTACTGAAGCGCTGTGAAGCTTCTTCGCTCGGCGGGACAATATAGACGGATAAGAACAAAATTACTGTCAGAACTCCAATCAGTGGGATAATGATTCTGAGCTGCCTTTTAAGGTAGGCATTCGCTCCCGTGCTGATGGCGCCCCAGATTTCCTGCATTTTCGGACTGCCTTTGTCCATTTTCAGTACTTGCCTTCTAAGGATAAAGGCATAAGCCAGACCAATGAATGAAATAAACAGGACAACCCAAATTGAAATGATTTCGAACGGACTGGCATTTTGTAAACTTTGCATTGTTTAATTCCTTTCCTATTTTTCATGTAAAGTCTATGTTGTTCGTCAAAACCAATTTTTTTGTGCAATATCACTCAATTTCGCCAAACAGAATTTATATTATTGTAAACAATTGAACGTGTCAAGCAGGTAAATGAAAATCATATCCGCGAATTTAATTGAAAATAACCGGAGTCACAATGAGGCTGGTTATAATTATTAGTTTATAGTTTATAACGTAGCTTGTATCACGTAGATTAGCGAATAACAGCCTCCTGTTTGATGTGTACTGTCATTTTCCCGTCACACTTTTGCAGGCTGCATTTATTTTTTCATTTAAGTTTTTATAAAAAGATATTTCTATGCATGCTTTGATACAGCAGAAAAACTTAAGAATATGGATTGAAAAAATCGTGCACAGGATGGCCGGCAGGCTTATAATGATCGTATATACATGCAAATGAAAATCATTTTAACAATACTTTGCATGATTGTATTGACAACAAATTACACGAGGAGTAGCATGACACAGTTATTATTAATAGTAAGGACTTGGTATAAGATATGGACATAATTACCTTTCTAATCGTCTTTCCTTTTCTGGCAGCCCTGGTTCTTTCTTTTTTAAGGAAGCAGCAGGCACTCCGAAGCGTATTTGTGTTTATAAGCTGCGGAGTCATTATTGCTGCAGTGCTCTATTTTTCAGTAACCGGGATGCTTTTGAATCACACGCAGTCGTTCCTGACCGAGACGCATAATCTTGATCTGGCGATGATGGCTGCGGAGTATGTCCTGATGATTCTGATCGTAGGTTACGCGGTAAAATACAGGAAGTATTATGTAGCACTGCTTTCCATGGTACAGACAGGGATGATGACGTGGCTGGATTTCTCGGGCGAGCACAGGGTTATACCTGCTCCGCACATCATGTCCGACAAGCTGACAATTATGATGTGCCTTATGATCGGTGTGATCGGAACCCTTATCTGCGTATATGCAGTGGGTTATATGAAAGAGTATCACGCGCACCATAAGGAATTTAAAGACAGGTCGGCTTTCTTCTTTGCCATTCTTTTTGTTTTTCTCGGTGCAATGTTCGGCCTTGTGTTTTCCAACAACCTTGCTTGGATGTATTTTTTCTGGGAGATCACCAGTCTGTGCTCCTTCCTGCTGATCGGATATACCAAGACGGCAGAATCAACCAATAATGCATTCCGTGCCCTCTGGATGAATCTCCTGGGCGGTCTTGGATTTGCCGGGGCTATTGTGTACTGTGTCCTGAAGCTTGGGGTTGCCGATCTTCACAGTTTTGTGGCAACCGGAACAGGCCTTGAGGCGGCCCTGATCCCTCTGGCGCTTCTCGCATTCGCCGGACTGACCAAGAGTGCCCAGCTGCCTTTCTCCAACTGGCTCCTTGGCGCAATGGTTGCACCTACGCCCACCTCGGCTCTCCTCCACTCGGCAACCATGGTAAAAGCCGGGGTATTCCTTTTAATCCGTCTTTCGCCGATGTTCCAGGGAAACCTGGTCGGAACGATGGTTACAACGATCGGCGGATTTACATTCCTTATGACGTCAATGCTTGCGATTTCACAGAGCGACAGCAAAAAAGTTCTCGCTTATTCGACAATTTCAAATCTTGGCCTGATAACAGCCTGCGCCGGTATCGGCCTGCATGAGGCGGTATGGGCCGGTGTGCTTCTGATGCTTTTCCATGCAGTATCAAAATCACTGATGTTCCTTTCCGTCGGCGCTGTGGAAAACAGTCTCGGAAGCCGGAATATTGAAGATATGCACGGCCTTATTGTGAAGCTGCCCGGGCTGGCCTTTGTAATGATTACCGGTATTGCAGGAATGTTCCTCGCCCCGTTCGGCATGTTGATATCCAAGTGGGCGGCGCTCAAAGCGTTTGTCGATTCGGGCAGTATGCTTCTTGTGATTTTCCTGGTATTCGGCAGTGCAACCACGCTGTTCTACTGGACAAAATGGCTTGGCAAGCTTTTGGCGGTTCTGCATAATTCAGCCCGGCTGCACAGCCAGGTAGGCAAAAGCCAGTGGATTTCCCTTCTGTCACAGGCATTTATTATGATTGCACTGTGTATTATGTTCCCTGTGGTTTCTTCCCATATGGTCGAGCCTTTCCTCGCGGAAATGTTTCATACATCCCTGCCGGCTATTATCAGCGCAGGCAATATGAATATCATGCTTATGATGCTTTTTGCGATTGTCATTCTTCCGATCGCTGTCCGTTTCCTGACTTTCGGCAAAAAACAGAAAATTGTCATGTCATACATGGGCGGCGCCAACACCGGGGATGACAGGCATTTTACTGATTCTTTCGGAGAGAAAAAGGAAATCTACCTTGCCAACTGGTACATGGATGATTATTTCGGCGAGAAAAAGCTGCTGATGCCGTCCATCCTTATTGCTGCCGGAGTTATCCTGGTCCTTATGGGAATTGTGATCGGAGGTGCATTGTAATATGACAACTGCAATTGCAATCGCACTCTATCTGATACTCGGCCCGGTCATAGGGGGCCTTTTGGCAGGAATCGACAGAAGATTATCTGCCCGTATGCAGGGCAGGCAGGGACCGCCGCTTTTACAGCCCTTCTATGATCTGTTCAAACTGTTTGCCAAGCAGGTTGTCGTTGTCAACCATGTTCAGGACTTCCTGGTAGGCGGATTTCTTATTTTTATTATTTTTACGGGATGCCTGTTCTTTTCGGGCGGAGACCTCCTTCTGGTATTCTTTGCCCTGACCCTCGCCGGTATCTTCTTTATGATGTCCGCCTGTTCGGCCAACTCACCTTACAGCAGCATGGGCGCACAAAGGGAGCTTCTGCAGATGATGGCATATGAACCGATGGTTCTTCTTGTCGGTATCGGTTTTTATATGTCGACGGGTATCATGTCGACAGGCAGCTTTGCGGTCGCTGATATCATCAAGAGCAGTACATCGAATATTCTTTATCTGCCGGGATTTTTTATCGGCTTCGTCTTTATTCTTGCAATCAAGCTGCGCAAATCACCGTTTGACTTAAGCACATCGCACCATGCGCATCAGGAAATGGTAAAAGGCCTGACAACCGAGATTTCCGGTAATATCCTGGCTCTTGTTGAGCTTTCCCACTGGTATGAGAATGTATTCCTTCTTGGAATCGTGGGATTGTTTATCGTCAATTCAACCTGGTGGAGTGTGATAATAGCGGTCATTGTCTGCCTTGCCGTATATTTTCTGGAAATTTTTGCCGATATGGTTTTCCCGAGGGTTAAGTGGGAGTTAATGCTGAAATCAACCTGGCTGATCACCCTTGTGACCGGCGTACTGAACATGATTATCCTTAGTGTGATCCGATAAGGTCCGACAGAAAGGCATGGTTATTATATGACAAGTATATCTAAATCCCCATGGCTGCTGCATTATGACGGTTCAAGCTGCAACGGCTGCGACATTGAAGTCCTGGCCTGCCTGACACCGGTTTATGATGTGGAGCGTTTTGGAATATTTAATACGGGTAATCCCAAGCACGCTGATATTTTCCTGATCACGGGAGGTATTAATGAACAGAACGCCCCTGTGGTCAAACAGATTTATAAGCAGATGCCGCATCCGAAAGTCGTAGTTGCCGTAGGAATCTGTGCCTGTGACGGCGGGATTTTCAAAGAATGCTACAACATCCTGGGCGGCGTGGACACAGTGCTGCCGGTGGATATTTTTGTACCCGGCTGTGCTGCGCGCCCTGAGGCCATTATTGACGGCGTGGTTAAAGCGATCGGGCTTCTTCAGGAGAAGAGAAATGCGGCGAAGACGCAGAATGCAGAGCAAAAGAGCAGTGCAGGTAAAGAGAGTGCTGCTGCCCAAGAGGAGGCAACATAATGACAGACAATCAACTGACAGATAATAAATTGACCAATATTTCCGCAGTTGAGCTGCTGGCGAACTGCCAGCAACTCAAGAATGACGGTTACCATATCATGCAGATCTGCGCAGTGAGAACCACCGACGGATATGAACTGACATACTCTTTTGCCCTGGATTATGCCATGGTCAATCTTCGCCTGATCATTTCGACGGATGATGAAGTCATGTCGATCAGCAGTGTTTTCTCGCCGGCGTTCCTGTATGAGAACGAGATCCGTGAGCTTTTCGGAGTGCAAATACAGATGATTAATCTTGACTACAAGGGCAACTTGTATCGCATCGCAGTAAAAACGCCTTTTAAGGACTAGTAAGGGAGAACATCTATGTCTGTAAGAAGTATTGTACCTTTCGGACCGCAGCACCCGGTGCTTCCGGAACCGATTCATTTGGACCTTGTGCTTGAGGATGAGAGAGTCGTTGAAGCGATCCCGTCCATCGGCTTTATTCACCGTGGACTCGAAAAGCTTGTAGAAAAAAAAGATTTTGTAGAGTATGTCTATGTAGCTGAGCGTGTCTGCGGTATCTGCAGCTTTATGCACGGCATGGGCTACTGTGAGGCTATTGAACATAACATGGGAATTGAAGTTCCCGAGCGCGCTAAGTATCTGCGTACGATCTGGAGCGAAATGTCCCGTATTCACAGCCATATGCTGTGGCTTGGGCTTTTAGCCGATGGTTTTGGTTTCGAGAGCCTTTTCATGCAATCCTGGCGTATGCGTGAAAAAATCCTCGATATGTTTGAATACTCGACCGGCGGCCGCGTTATTTTCTCTGTTAACAAGATCGGCGGCCAGCGTAAAGATATGCCCGATGACATGATTGCCGATTTTGTCGGTATTCTTGACGGTATGGAAAAGGAAATCAGATCACTTGCGCACACGTTCCTTAACGATTATGCCGTGAAATCCCGTCTCGAGGGAGTCGGATTCCTGACAAAGCAGCAGGCCCATGATCTTGGCGCCGTCGGCCCGTTCATGCGTGCAAGCGGAATTGCGCTTGATACAAGAAAGACCGGGTATGCTGCATATTCCCATCTTGAATTTGAACCGATCACAAGTACGGTCGGTGATTCGTATGCACGGACGGATGTACGTATCCGTGAAATATTCCAGTCCATCGACCTGATCCGCCAGGCCGCATCCAAAATTCCGGCCGGCGAAGTTGCGGTTCCTTTTAAAGGAAACCCGACAGGTGAGTATCTCATGCGTGTCGAGCAGCCCAGAGGAGAAGCTATCTATTATGTTAAGGGTAACGGAACTAAGAATTTGGACCGTTTTCGCCTCCGCACACCGACTTTTGCCAATATTCCCGGTCTGGTTGAGACCCTTAAGGGCTGCCAGTTGGCGGATGTACCGATCCTGATCCTGACTATTGACCCATGCATCAGCTGTACAGAGAGGTAATTCTTAATATGAGCATAATCAGCTTTTCCAGGACCGTTCTGCAAAATCTTTTCAGTAAGCCCGTGACACGCAATTATCCGCAGGTCCCGAGGGAGTATCCGGTGCGTACACGGGGCCAGATCGGCATTGACATTGACGCCTGTATTTTCTGCGGGATCTGTATGAAAAAATGTCCGACGGGAGCAATTGCCGTTGTCCGCGAGACCAAAAACTGGTCGATCAATCGTTTCGGATGTATCCAGTGCGGCGAGTGTGTGGGGGTGTGCCCCAAAAAGTGCCTTACCATGCTGCAGGCATATGCAGAATCAAATGCGACAAAAACACGCGATAGTTTCACGCAGGCAGCGAAGGCTGCCCCGGCAGAACCGCCGAAAACAGCGGCACCTGCAGCAGCTGCACCGGAAACACAGAAGGCTGCCCCGGCAGCAGACACAACAAAGGAGTAATTACATGCACGATTCCCATAAGGCTAAAGATATGATAGATTTTGCAGCTGCAAAAGCCAAAGAGCTTGGTAAAAACAAAGTGACTAAGGTATTTATTACTGTCGGAGACAGCTCCGGTTATTCGGCTGAGAGCATTCTTCTTTATTTCAAGGACCTCTCGGAAGGAACTGTCTGTGAAAACGCCGAAGTCGTTATTACTACTGTTAAGGCATCGCTCAAATGCCCGCAGTGCGGAGAAGTATTCCCGAGAAAGATTATGGAATATTCCTGTCCTGTATGTGGGACTGAAGGTCTTCCGGGCAAAATCGGCACAGAAATAACCATCGATGGTATTGAGGCAGAATGAATCTTCTTGTTACGGTTCTAGGTGTTGTGCAGGGGGTGGGATACCGCCCTTTTGTTGCGCGCCTTGCCGGTGAACTCGGTATAAACGGTACTGTCAGAAACAGCGGCGGTGATGTGCATATTCTCGCACAGGGCGACCAGACCCAATTGGATCTTTTTGTCAGGATGCTTTCCGAAAGAAGGCCGCCGGATGCCAGAGTGATTCGTATTCTGACTGAACCTGCAGCAGGTGATGAGGTATATTCGGATTTTCAAATAGTTGAAAGCACCGGGACGGTTGAATATACACCGCTTCTTCCGACAGACCTGCCTGTTTGCCGGACATGCCGGGAGGAGCTTTGTGATCCGCAGAACCGCCGATTCGGTTATTCTTTCATCAGCTGTGTGGACTGCGGTCCCCGCTTCAGCATAATGGAAACGATCCCTTATGACCGCGGGACGATTACGATGAATGAATTTCCGATGTGTCCTTCCTGCAGCAAAGAATATATGAGTGACGACAGACGCCGTCATGCGCAGACCATCTCCTGCCGCGACTGCGGTCCTCAGCTGATCCTTGCAATACCCGGCATGACTTTGCATAAAGATATCGCTCTTTCACGCAGTATAGATATTCTTAACGGCGGAGGGGTTCTTGCGATAAAGGGAATAGGCGGCTATCAGCTGGCCTGCCGGCCTGATCTTCCGTCGGCAGTCGACTCTCTCCGGAAATTCAAGAACCGTGACCGCAAGCCTTTTGCCGTGATGTTTCCGAATCTCAGCCGGATAAAAGATACCTGCATCGTATCTTGGGAGGAGGAGCAGCTTCTCCTTTCCTCAGCACGGCCGATCGTCCTGCTTTCAACAGAGCATTCCAAACTGCCCCGCTCAACTTCACGCAAAGATACATTCTGCCCCGAAGTGAATGCAGGGAGCCGGTTTCTGGGAGCATTTCTTCCTTATACCGCACTCCATCATCAGTTGACGGATGCGAGCGGGCCACTGATAATGACCAGCGCCAATAAGTCGGACGAACCGATTCTTTTCCGGGATGAAGATATCCTCCCTGAGACATCGCCGTATCTTTCCGGAGTGCTCTACAATACCAGAAGAATAGTCACTCCGCTCGACGATTCCGTCGCCCGGGTGATCTCCGGTAAAACCCAGGTAATCAGAAGAAGCCGCGGATACGTGCCTTCACCGGTTATTCTGTCCGAAAGGACCCCGCATACAATCCTTGCGATGGGCGGCGACTTAAAAAGCAGCTTTTGCCTGTACCAGAATGACCGCGCGTACCTGAGCCAGTATTTTGGCGATATGGAGAGCTATCAGGTCCGGAAAAACTATCAGGAGAGTATTCTCCGGATGCAGAGGCTCTTTCATCTTGAGCCGGACATGCTGGCCTGCGACCTTCATCCGCTTTACAGGACGTCTGCGATGACGGAAGAATGGAACGGTCATAAAGATATCCGGCGCGTTTTGGTCCAGCACCACCATGCACATGCAGCCTCCGTTTTGGCGGAACACGGGATTGATTCCTGTATCGGCGTTGCATTTGACGGGACCGGCTATGGAACGGACGGGGCAATATGGGGCGGGGAATTCCTTCTGCTGAGCGGACCTTTCTTTACAAGGGAGGCTCATCTTTCGTATGTGACACTGTGCGGCGCAGATGAAGCGGCGCGGCAGGCAGACCTTACGGCGGAGTGTTATCTGTCTGCAGCCGGAGAAGAACTCAGCCACAAAGATGCTGCCGTGATCCGGGCCGCCCTTCTTGAAAAAAGCCTTACACAGCAGACAAGCAGCATGGGGCGGCTCTTTGATGCCGTAAGTTCCGTGCTGGGGATCTGCCGTCTGAATTCCTATGAAGGCGAATGTGCCGTTATGCTCGAAAATGCCGCAGCCGAGGCAATAAAGGATGGTATTTTGCCGTATCCCTTGCATTTTCCGTTGACGCATGGTATGGATGAAAGTACAGCCGATCAGATTGCACTGCTTGATGAAATCTATAAGGCAGTCAAAAACAACTGCGGCATAAAGGCGCTCGCACTTGGGTTTCACATAGCGATCGTTGAGATGGTTGCCGCCCTTTGTATTCATATCAGGGAAAAAAGCGGCGAGACACGCGTCGCTTTGTCCGGAGGCGTTTTTGCAAATCTGATTCTTACGGAAAAATGTGCTGCGGAACTCGAAAAAAATGGCTTTGCGGTCTATATAAATCAGTCGGTGCCAACCAATGACGGAGGAATCTGCCTCGGGCAGGCCTGGATCTGCGGACAAATGTTGAAATAGAGGGAATAATTATGTGTGTTGCCATGCCTGGAAAAGTGATTTCCGTACACGGAACAAAAGCCGTTGTGGATTTTGCCGGAAACAGAATGAATGCCGAAGCGGGGCTTGTTGCTGTGAAGCCGGGTGACTCCGTGCTCGTTCACGCCGGATGCATTTTGCAGGTGCTTCCGGAAGATGAGGCGAATATTCTTGCCGATCTTTTTGCGGAGCTTGAAGATCTATGAAGGATTACAGGACATTTCTCAAAGAATATGACGGGCCTCCGATCAGGATTATGGAGGTATGCGGCACACACACGGCTTCCATCGCGCACTGCGGGATTGTGAGCCTGATATCATCCGGGATTCAGCTGATTTCCGGACCCGGTTGTCCGGTGTGCGTTACGGTAACCGAATATATTGACAGGCTGATTACTCTTAGCCTCACTCCGGATACGGTTGTCTTAACATTCGGTGATATGATCCGTGTGTCGGGCAGCCGGCAAAGCCTGCAGGATGTCCGATCCGAAGGCGGACAGGTGCGGATGGTTTATTCACCGCTCGATATGATCGGCTTAGCCCTGGCGGAGCCTGGGAAAACCTTCGTGTTTGCCGCAATCGGTTTTGAAACAACGACCGCCGTATATGCAGCGCTGATGGATGAAATTGTCCATGCAGGCATTACGAATATCAGGATTCTGACGTCCCTGAAGACCATGCCTCGTGTAATAGACTGGGTATGCAGCATGCAGGGCGGGATTGACGGATTTCTTGCACCGGGACACGTAAGCGTGATTACCGGAAGCGACCTTTTCGTGCCGCTTTCCGAAAAATATCACGTTCCCTTTGCGGTCGCCGGATTTGAGGGCGAACAGATTCTCATAGCGCTCTATGCACTGGTCAAAATGATATCACACGGCGAAGGCAGGGTGATGAACCTATATCCGTCGGCGGTAACGGCAGACGGCAACAGAACTGCTCAAAGCAGGATCAACACATATTTTGAACCCTGTGATGCAGCGTGGCGGGGGATGGGTGTCATTCCGGATTCCGGTATGATGCTGCGGTCCGAATACCTTGGATACGACGCCGGCAGCCGGGATCTTTACTCCGATAACAGCCATCATCCCGAGTGCCGGTGTGCCAGGGTGATTACAGGCGCACTCAAACCCCGGGAATGCCCGCTTTTCGGGAAGCTCTGCACACCGGACAAACCGCAGGGAGCCTGCATGGTCTCGACCGAAGGAAGCTGCTACAGCTATTTTGTGAACAGGAGAGACGCATAATGAGAATAACAATGGCACATGGAAGCGGAGGCAAAGCAACCACCGAGCTGATCTCGTCCATATTTGCCCGCTATTTTGATAATCCTGTCCTGGCAAAAATGGAAGACGCCGCTGTCGTACCCGGAGCAGCGCGCCTTGCGATGACGACAGACAGTTTTGTCGTGACACCGCTCTTTTTTGCAGGCGGGGATATCGGAAAGCTTGCCGTCTGCGGAACCGTCAACGATCTTGCAATGAGCGGGGCGACACCAAAGTATCTGACATGCGGATTTATCCTCGAGGAAGGCGTCGAAGTCAGCGACCTGGAAAGAATTGTGTTTTCGATGGCGCAGACGGCGTCAGATGCCGGCGTACTGATTGTTGCGGGCGACACCAAAGTTATCGAGGGCAAAGGCGGACTCTATATCAACACAGCCGGTGTCGGATTCCTGCCGGAAGGAGATTTTGAGGTAAGTTCCTCGTTTTGCAGGGACGGTGACATGATCCTTCTTTCCGGAACCCTCGGAGACCATCATGCTGCAATCTTAAGTGCCCGTATGGGGATTGAGAACACAATTCAAAGTGATTGTGCACCGCTCCACGGGATGGTGTCTGCGCTTCTGGATGAAAAAATCCGGGTCAGGGCGATGCGTGACGTGACGCGCGGCGGCCTTGCAACAATACTGCACGAATTTGCAGCTGCTTCAAAAAAATGCCTCCGGATCCAGGAAGACCGGATCCCCGTAACAGCTCAGGTTATGGGCTTCTGCGGAATCCTCGGCCTTGACCCCCTCTACATGGGAAATGAAGGTAAAATGGCTGCTGTTGTCGCCAAAGAAGATGCGGACAAGGCATTGGAATGCCTCAGAAGCAGCCCATACGGGCAGGATGCCGCGATCATCGGCGAAGTGGTTTCCGGAGAAGAAGGGACACTTCTGCTGCATACCCGGACCGGCGGCATTAGAATGCTGACGGAACTTTACGGTGAAGGGCTTCCGCGGATTTGCTGAAATAAAGGGGGCGGCTGATGACGAAATACGAAAAAAAATTCTGCTGAGCGATCTGGACGGTACGCTGCTTGATTCCAGCAGCAAAGTATCCGTAGAGAATCAGCAGGCAATTAAAACCTTTATTGCGCAGGGAGGTCACTTTGGTATTGCAACAGGAAGAAGTCAGCTGAACGCTGTGGCGTTTTTGGATCATGTTGAGATAAATACACCAAGTATTTTATATAATGGATGTGCACTCTATGATTTCGAGGCAAAAAAAATTCCTGGCGCTGTACAAACTGCCGAATAAGGAGCTGGAAGAGTATCTGAGATACTGCCTGAAAGAATTTAAAAATGTAGTGATTCAGGCATATTGCCCGGATATGAATAACATTATCTCTCCCGAAAAATCAGCAGATCCCGGGATCGTATCCGATCACCAGCCATGTATTTTTTGTCAGATGGAAGACATTATTGATGAACCCTGGATTAAGATACTGTTCAGTGGGAAACCGCAAGATTTGAAGGCGATGGAAAACAAAATAAATGATTTCGGAATTGAAGGGAAGATAAGCCGGGTATTTTCTTCTGAAATATATCTGGAATTTCTGCCCCCTATGGTATCAAAGGGAAGCATGCTGCCGGAACTTCGGGAATACATGGGGACAGGGTATAAGATTTATGCCGTGGGGGATTATAATAACGATATGGAAATGCTGCTGGCTGCCGATGTTGGTATCGCGACGCAAAACGCACTGCAGGGCATTAAAGATATTGCGGATATGATTACTGTAAGTAATAATGAGAGTGCGATTGCCGATATTATTTATCACATTATTTAGGGCTGACGGTAAAGTTCATGCGATTTTCAATTATTTCAATGGAAATATTAATTTTCACCGTAATATACCGACAGTAACAAGTCCCCCATTCATTATTATACGGTTAACATCTTGTACATCAGCATATATGGGTATAAAATCATTTATTTGAGGAATACAAATAGTGATGGAGTTAATAAATATGGAAGACAAAATAGTAACATTGAACACGACTGACGTCGAGCGCATCCATAAACTTACCAAGGAAGATGCCTGTAAAGCAATGAACTCGCGTTTGGAAGGCTTAACAACATCAGAATTTCAGGCTAATCAGGAAAAATACGGCAAGAATGTCATCAGTGAAAAGAAGAAAAAATCAATTCTACTGGTTTTTCTTGGAAATTTTATCAGTGTTATGGCAATTCTTCTGTGGGTAGGCGGCGTTGTCGCCTTTTTTGCCGGAATGCCGGAATTGGGTATTGCGATTTGGCTTGTCAATGTAATCAACGGTGTTTTCAGCTTCTGGCAGGAATACCGTGCAAGCAAGGCAACCGAAGCCCTGAAAAAGATGCTGTCCTCGTATGCAAGGGTTATCCGTGACAATCAGGAGCAGCAGATATTGACGGAGGATCTGGTGCCGGGAGACATCATGATCCTGGCTGAAGGCGATAAAATCAGTGCTGATGCAAGGCTTCTGGAAAGCAGCGATATTCAGGTGGATCAATCGACTCTGACAGGCGAATCCAACCCGGTACGCAAAACACATGATCCTGTCTATCGGGATGGATTGTCACAGTCCGAAATCCCGAACCTGATTTTTGCCGGAACGAGCGTATCCAGCGGGACCGCGAAAGCTGTCGTTGTATCAATCGGAATGGATACAATGTTCGGCAAGATTGCCCATTTGACACAGAGTATGAAGGAAGCGCAGAGTCCGCTGCAAAAGGAACTGGATAAGCTTACAAAACAGATTTCATTCATGGCTATAGGTTTTGGTGTTGCATTTTTTATTGCAGCGGTCTTTTTCGTAAAAGATTCCGTAGCAAAATCGTTTGTTTTTGCGCTGGGAATGATCGTTGCTTTCATTCCGGAAGGACTGCTCCCGACGGTTACTTTATCACTGGCTATGGCTGTTCAGCGTATGGTCAAGGAACATGCACTGGTTAAAAAGTTATCGGCCGTTGAGACATTGGGCTGTACGTCTGTTATTTGTTCGGATAAGACCGGAACGCTGACACAAAATGAAATGACTGTATGTAATTTATGGCTTCCCGGACAGGATCTTGATGTAACCGGACAGGGATATGCGCCAGACGGCAAAATAATGAACAATGGGAAAGAAATTACTGCTGCCGGCGATGAAGCATTAAAGACTCTACTTACTGCAGCCAGCCTTTGCAGTAATGCGCGTCTGGTTGCGCCCAATGAGGAAAACAACAGATATACGGTCTTAGGTGACCCGACGGAAGTCTGTCTGGGTGTCGCTGCGCAAAAAGCGGGAATTGACGTCGATGCACAATCTAAGCTGACACCGCGTCTCCGGGAACTGCCATTTGATTCGCGGCGCAAGAGAATGAGTACGATTCACCAGCTCGAAAGGCCTGTTAACGGAAGTAACCGCATTGCATATATCAAAGGGGCACCCAAAGAAGTTCTTGACCTGTGTACCGGAATATACAAAGACGGTGTGATAAAGGAAATCTCTGTTGATGACCGCACGGAAATCATGCAGGCTAACGACCGGTATGCACGCAACGGACTGCGCGTATTGGCTGTTTCGTGCCGCTATCTCTCCCGCGAGGATGGGCTTCCTGCGGCACTCAGTGCATATACCCCGGAACTTGTTGAACAGAAAATGATCTTTATCGGGCTGGTTGTCATGGCGGATCCTCCAAGGCCGGAAGTCGCAGCAGCGGTAGCATTATGCCATAAGGCAAAAATTCGAATCATTATGATAACAGGTGATTATGGTCTGACTG
This sequence comes from Eubacteriales bacterium, assembly GCA_037143795.1. GTDB lineage: Bacteria > Bacillota > Clostridia > Saccharofermentanales > Saccharofermentanaceae > Firm-13. The sequence continues at coordinate 24,328 of JBAWXZ010000022.1, forward strand.
CGGAGAGTATTGCCAGACGTATCGGAATCATCACAGAGGATCACCCGCAAATTGTATCCGGCGTCGACCTGGAAAAAATGCCCGATGATGAACTGAAAACTGTGCTGAAAGATGAAGTCATATTTGCCAGGGTCGCTCCGGAGCAGAAATACAGAATCGTCTGCAACCTTCAGGAAATGGGAGAGATTGTCGCAGTTACAGGTGACGGCGTCAATGATGCCCCCGCACTTAAAAAGGCGGATATCGGTGTTGCCATGGGCATATCAGGTACGGATGTTGCCAAGGAAGCAGCCGATATTATTCTCACGGACGATAATTTCGCCACCATTGTCATGGCTATTGAAGAAGGCCGTGCCGTATACAGCAATATCAGGAAATTCCTTCTCTACATACTTAACAGCAATGTACCGGAAGCAGTGCCATCGGCTGCTTTCCTGTTCTCAAAGGGAGGTATTCCTCTTCCGCTGACTATCATGCAGATACTTACCATTGACCTCGGTACTGATATGATGCCGGCACTTGGACTCGGAACGGAACTGCCCGAAGAAGGCATTATGGACCGTCCCCCGCGTCCGAGAAAAGAAAGCCTGCTCCATAAGAATCTCGTTATCAAAGCATTCCTGTGGTATGGTATGCTTGAAGCGGGCATTTCGATGGGGGCCTACTTCTTTGTTAACTTTCTCCACGGATGGCCGGGTGTTCCGCTTGCTTCCGCAGGCCCGATCTATATGCAGGCGACAACCATGACACTTGCTTCCATCGTGTTCTGCCAGATAGGAGCCGTAATGAACTGCCGGACCGAGAAGCAGTCTGTCTTTAAGGCGGGACTGTTCACAAACAAACGGGTACTTCTGGGTATTGTGGTTGAAATTCTGCTCCTGTGTGCAATCATTTATGTGCCCTTCCTGCAGGGTCTTTTCCAGACAGCGCCTATCGGCCTGAAAGAATGGGGTGTTCTGTGTCTTGTACCTATACCGGTAGTTTTAATTGAAGAAGCAAGAAAATATTTTTCCCGCCATTATGGTATGATGAAGAAAAGCAGGAGGTTAAAAACATGAAAGCTATTATAGTAGGCTGCGGAAAGTTAGGTGCCGGATTAGCTCTGAGCCTGATCCGGAAAGGGCATACTGTGACCATCATTGACATTGACCCGGCAGCATTTCAATTGCTTGGACAGGATTTTAAAGGCGAGAAAATTGTCGGGGTTGGCTTTGACCGCGATATATTGGAGCAGGCCCGGATTCGTTCAGTCGATGCAGTTATTGCCTGCAGCAAGAGTGATGACGCCAATGCTTTGATTGGAAGAATGGCACGGAATATCTATAAAGTACCGCATGTTATATCACGCCTGTATGACCCGAGAAGGGCGGAAATATACCGCTCTCTTGGCATCCAGACGATATCCACAACAACCTGGGGCGTCCTTCGCGCCATAGAAATGCTCAGCTACAGTGGTCTTGACAGTGTGCTGACGATCGGCGACAGCAATGTTGAAATTATCAGGATTGACGTACCGCCTCTACTGATCGGCAGAACGGTCAATGAATTGACAGCAATCGGCGAAATACAGGTCGTTGCAGTCAGCAGGGGAAATAAATCATTTATGCCGACCCTGGGAACCGTACTTCAGCAAGACGATATAATCTATATCTCCGTAATATCATCAGCAGCAAAGAGACTGGAATCACTTTTGGGAAGATCCTGAAAATGGAGGGGAACGCAATGAACGTAATAATTGTTGGCGGTGGCCAAGTCGGCGCATATATTGCGAATATACTTCTTAAGAACAATTGCTCAGTCAAAGTAATAGAGAGCAGGGAAGATGTCTTTGAAAAATTAAAAAAGGATATTCCTCTTGAAAATATAATCTTTGGCAGCGGTTCGGACCCAAGTGTCCTCGAAGCAGCCGGTATTGCGAAAGCAGATGTAGTTGCAGCAGTTACCGGTGCGGATGAAACCAACCTTGTGGTTGCCACAATTGCAAAGTTTGAATTTGATGTATCCCGCGTCATTGCACGCGTCAATAATCCCAGGAACGCCTGGCTCTTTGATGCAGGAATGGGTGTCGATGTCGGTTTGAATCAGGCCGACTTGATGGCACATCTTGTTGTCGAAGAAATAGACCTCAAAAACATGCTTACCCTTATAAAATTGAAACGCAGTAATTACTCCATTGTCCAGGTTAAAGTTGACAGTCAGTCTGCGATTGTGAATAAAACAGTTAAGGATCTGGTATTGCCTGCAAATGCCGTGCTGATTGCGGTTTATCATGGAAATGATGTGATTATGCCTCATGGTGATACCGTTATCACTGCGGATGATACCATAGTGGCCTTTGCGGATGAAGCTGCCCAGGCTGTTATCAACAAACTTTTCTGTGCCCCTTTCTGCGCAGTGAAATAATCATTAACCAAGGGGAATCCCTCAAACCGTAAAATTGCATTCGAACATCTTTGTCAGCTATGATAAGATGTAGTCGATATTTGCATGCCCGAAATCGTTTTCAACAGGAGGGAGACATATGGCAAAAGTTCTTAAGGCCGCAGAAATGAATAAATGTATCGGTTGTTTTACCTGCATGAATATTTGTTCCATTGTAAACCGGCAGAATCATTCCATAACTAAAAGCGCAATTAAAGTACGCACAAGCGGCGGTATGACGGGCCATTTTGTAGCAATTGTCTGCATCGCCTGCCAGGACCCTGCGTGCATGGAGGCCTGCCCCAGCGGAGCCCTGACCAAACGCCCGGGCGGCGGTGTCCTATTGCAGGAAGACAAGTGCATCGGCTGCCATAAATGCGAGAAGGCCTGTATCATGCAGTCCGTCTTTTTTGATGAAGAAAAACAGAAGCCTATCATTTGCAGGCACTGCGGATCCTGTGCGCGTTTTTGCCCGCATCAGTGCCTGATCATGGAGGAGGTTGACGAGACATGATTTATGAAAAATTTATGCGTATTCTCTATGTTGATCTGTCAACCGGTAAAATTCGAATTGAAAAAAGAGAAGACCTGATGCCATATCTCGGCGGAGTTGGTATTGCCAGTAAGCTTCTTGAAGAAAATATGCGCCCGGAACTGGATGCGCTCGATCAGGAACAGCCGATCGTTTTTGCTATCGGTGCAGGCACATGGATGTTTCCTGTTCTGACCAAAACGGTTGCGATGTTCCGTTCTCCCCTGACAAATGAACTTGGTGAGAGCTATGCCGGCGGGCGGCTGGCTATGACAATGTTTATGGCCGGCTATGATGCTATTGTATTGACAGGCAAATCACTGAAACCGGTTTATCTTCAGGTTTCCAGCAATGACGTCCAACTGAAGGATGCCCGTGCGATGTGGGGGCTTCAAAGCGAAGCTACCGGGCAGGCCATCCGTGACCGTCAGACCGGCGGCGGTAAACGCAGCATTATCCGTATCGGGCCTGCCGGAGAAAACAAAGTGGCATTTGCCAGTGTGTGTGTGGATTCTTACCGTCATTTCGGACGCCTTGGCCTTGGCGCTGTCATGGGAAGTAAAAACCTGAAAGCCATGACCGTTATCGGCGACCGCTCCATCCATATCCAGAACACGCAGAAATATTTCAAAGTGTACCAGCAGATTTTCAAAAAATGTACCAGTACGGATATGATGGCGAAATACCACGATGCCGGGACACCGATCAATATTGCTTCGCTGAACGCAGCAGGTGCCCTTCCTACACTGAATCTGCAGGCAGGAACATTTGAACAGGGAGAGCAGATTTCCGGGGAAGCTTTTGCCAAAAAGAACCTGGTCCGCAAGCTGGCCTGCACAGGCTGCCCTGTCGGCTGCATCCATATCGGCATGTACCGCCGTGAATTTGACAAGGGTCACGAGTATGAGGCGATCAGTGTCAGCTATGATTATGAATTGATTTTCGCATTAGGCAGTTTCCTTGGTATTCAAACCAGTGATGAGATCATCGCCCTTATTGATGAGGTTGAAGAAACCGGCATGGATGCGATGAGCTGCGGCGTCTGCCTCGGATGGGCGACGGAAGCGTTCAGCAACGGTCTTATCACCGAAGAACAGACTCTGGTTAAACTGGCCTTTGGCGATGCCGGCGGCTATCTTCAGGCAATCCGGCACCTTGCGCACGGTAAGAATAAATTCTATCGTGATTTGGGACGCGGAAGCCAGCATGCATCATCAGTATATGGCGGCTCCGATTATGCGATGCAGATTGCCGGCAATGAAATGCCCGGTTATCATTCCGGATACGGCGCATTGGTTGGTGCTGCAGTCGGTGCCCGGCATTCCCATCTGTGCAACGGCGGATATTCGATTGACCAGAGCATGAAGGAATTTGACGAAACGGTGATGGTTGACAAGATTTTCAACGAAGAGGTCGAGCGCTGCATGACCAATTCCCTGATCATGTGCCTTTTTGCCCGCAAAGTCTATGACCGGCAGACGATACTCGATGCTCTGAACAGCGTCGGCTGGAATTTGACCGATCAGGATCTCACTGATATTTCCAAGCGTATCTACCGGACCAAGCTGCGCATCAAAAATGCCTATGGCTTCCGTCAGAAAGCGGTTAAACTGCCGAAGCGCTTCTTTGAAACGCCGAGTATGCACGGACCACTTGATGAGAAAACCGCACAGCATATGATCAAGGATTATACAGCCAAAACAGACGCACTGATGCTTGAAGCCGATCCCCTTCTGACTCAGCCTCCAGCGGCAGGGGCGGTACCGGATCCCGGGAAATGATGAATAAAACATATGACAGAGAATAACAATAGAACTGCTTCTTCCGATCCAAGATACAGCCGGCAGATCGGCCTGCCTGAAATCGGGCCGGCCGGTCAGCTTTTGCTGGCGCAAAAAAAAGTTTTGGTGATAGGTGCAGGCGGTCTGGGATCGCCTCTCCTGTTTGCCCTGGCGGGCGCCGGTATCGGCCATATTACCATTGTTGACATGGATACTGTAAGCGAATCCAACCTGAACCGTCAGTTCCTATACAGGGAAGCGGACCTTGGCCGGTCCAAAGCGAAGACTGCGGCTGAAAGGCTCCGGGCGTATCACCCTGACCTGTCTGTCGATGCGGTCACGGAGCCTCTGTCGGAACAAAATGCGCCTGAGCTGATACGTGCCCATGATCTTGTCGTAGCAGCGGTGGATAACAGACGAAGCAGGCTTCTGATTAATCAATATTGCTGCATGCTCGGGCGAACCATGATTGACGGGGGAGTCCGCGAACTCAGCGGATATGCGGCCGTGATAGAACCCGGGCGTACACCCTGCTATTATTGCCTTTTCGGGATCGATGAAAAAACACCTGCGAAGAATCCGCCGGGCGTTCTTGGTTCCATTGCGGGCACGATCGGTTCTCTCGAAGCAACGCTTGCCCTGATCATACTATTGGGTCTCGAAAACCCCCTTGCAGGAGAGGTTCTGTACTTTCATGCCAAAAACATGTCTTTTGAACGCCTGAAAATAGAAAGGGATCCGGACTGCCCGCATTGTGCGGCCCTCTGGCCCGGAAAACGGATTGTGAATAATGAAAATTAAATATTATGCCGAAATCAGCGACTGGACGGGATGTACGGAAGAAGAAGTATCCATTGCAATGGGAATCGAACCGGAAATACCGGTCCGCAGAATCATGTCCGTATTGGCTGTCCGTCATGGAGATACTTTCCGGCATAAAATTTATGATCCGGCATCTGACATTTTGCAGGAGGATATTTTTATCCTGCTCAACGGCCGCCATCTTGCACGACTGGCCGGCCTTGACTCGATGGCTCAGGATAAAGACACATTGGCCGTCATACCGGTTACGGAAGCAGGCTGATTTCATCGCCTGTTCTGATCCGGCCGCCCTTGATTACGCGTGCGAATATTCCTTCACGCGGCATGACACAGTCAGCCTGCTGCCGGAAGATGGCACAGTTCTGATGGCATGCCTTGCCGATTTGTGTTACTTCAAATTCGCAGCAGCCAATTGTAAAACGGGATCCGACAGGTAATTCATAAAGGTTTATGCCTTCGGTAGTAATATTTTCTGCGAAGCGCCCGGTACAAAGACCCTCCATGCCGAGCAATTCCATTTTGCGGATGCTTTCTAAGCCGAATAAGGAGATCTGGCGATTCCCGGAACCGGCATGTGCGTCGCCTTCCAGGCCCCAGTTTTCCCTGCATAATCCTTCATTAACGATATGCCTGGGTGCACCTTTTTTTTCGCTGATTTGGATGGCAATAACAGTGGGCATATGGAATACCGTCCTCTATTTTATCCGATCCGCCGGGTCTTTTTTACTCTAATTCCCGGCGAAGCCATAATCCGGATTTGCCGCCGGATTTTTCCAGCAGACATATTTCATGAATGACCATGCCGCGATCAACCGCCTTGCACATATCGTAAAGGGTCAGGGCGGCAACCGATACAGCGGTAAGTGCTTCCATTTCCACACCGGTTTTACCGGTAGTCCGGACGCTGGCTTCCAGTATAACCTGATCCGGCAGGAGGGGCGAAATATTCAGATCAATGCCGTCTATCGACAGTGGGTGACAGAGGGGAATCAGGTCGGGTGTCTTTTTGGCTGCCATAATTCCGGCTATTCGAACAACCGCGAAAACATCCCCTTTGGGCATTTTTCCGTCCAGCAGCAGCTTAAGGGTTTCTGGCTTCATGGTGACCCGGGCTGCCGCGCGGGCTTCCCGTCGCGTAATGGCTTTTTCGCCGACTTCAACCATACGGGCTTCTCCGGCTTCGTTCAGATGGCTGAGGGGATGATCACTCATATGCATACCTCCCGGGAAAATTAATTCTTAAATATTAACGTGCTGAAATGATTTCACCCGGATTAAGAAGGCGGTAACCGCCCAAATCCCCGAGCCGGCGGCGGAATTCCGCAGACTTCAGCAAAGTCAGGAATCTTCTGATTAAAGGTGTTTCCAGTATATCTTTTCGCACTGCGAAATCATAGCACTCCTCTGCGACAGGGATAAAGCCAAGTCCGAACAGCCTGGCGGCTGCCATAATTGCCAGACCGGCGTCGGCGCTTCCGGCAGCAATCTGTGCGGCTACACCGCTGTGTGTTATCTCTTCGCGTGTATATCCATTGATACTGCCCGGCTGTATATGGAGCTGTTCCAACTGGTAATCCAGGAGAATCCGGGTTCCCGAACCGCCCTGACGGTTGACATAACGGAGACCGGGCCGAATCAGATCGGACAGCCCCATGATCTGCTGCGGGTTGCCTGCGGCGGTGATAAGTCCCTGCATCCGCCTTACGCCTTCTATGAGAACAACCGAATCATCACCAAAATAACGCGGCAGAAAAGGAAGATTGTATGTGCCCGAACCGGGATCCAACAGATGAATTCCGGCCAGCTGCGCCTCTGTGCGCTTAATTGCCATCAGACCGCCCATACTTCCTGCGTGGGCTGACATCAGATGCATCACGGACTGCTGCAGTATCTCCTGCGGTGACTTGCCGGCATCACTGTGAAACAAGTCGGATAACTCATCGAGAAGAGGATCGTGGCTTCCGATCACGCATAAAGTATTCCGGATATCATCCATATCACGAAGCAGACGGACTGTTACATCCTGCCCGGCCTTCGTGCCTTCACTGTTCTGTTCGATAACCACGATTCCATCCGCACGTGTAAAGCTGTTGAGAAGCCCTGCACCGCGCTCCATCGGTATAGCGGCAAGCCGGCCGCAAACCTGATTCAGACGAACGCGGATGTACTCCTGGTATTTGAGGGAAGACAATACCTTTCGGCTTAATACTGCATTCACTTCACAGCGCCGGGGAATATCCAGCCGGCCAAATTCACGCAGCAGGGGATAGAGGATCTCTTCGATTACAACCAGGCCGGATACCGGATAACCGGGAACACCTATGACCGGTGTTGTCCCGCATAGGCCAAGGATCGCGGGTTTGCCGGGCCGGACAGCCAGTCCGTGGATGATCACTTCGCCTGTTTTTTCAATGACGGCAGATGTAAAATCGCCTCTGCCGGCAGAGGAACCCGCCAGTATAAGAACCCAGTCACTTTCGGCCGCAGCGTGTATAAGGGCTGCTTCGAGCAAAGAAGGGTCATCCGGTACAATAGGCTGTACTTTAACAACAGCACCAAACTGTTTCAGGCATGATGAAAAAACAGCGGAATTGAATTCCGGTATTTCGCCGGGTTTTAATTCACCCGAGGGCGGCACTATCTCATCTCCGGTTGGAATAATGCGGATGACCGGCTTTCGGAGCACATTGATCCGGTTTATACCGCCTGCCAGAAGGATTCCTACCGCAGGTGGGGTTATCCTGGAGGAGCCGGGTAAAAGCATGTCCCCGGCACAAAAATCTTCGCCGATCTGGCGTATGTGCTGCCAGGGCGTCGCTGACTGGATCAAAACGGCGTTACCAGCCTTCCATACGACATCTTCAATCATAATGACTGCATCGTAAATATCGGGAAGAGCGTCACCTGTGTCAACCACCGTAAAATCGCCGGAAGCCAGTGTAACCGGTGTTGTTTCGGTTGCACCGAACGTGTCCGCAGCCCTGACGGCTATTCCGTCCATGGCGCTGGCCAGATAATGCGGCACACTGCGTACTGCATACACGGCGCCGACGGTGAACCGGCCGTTTGCATTTTGAACGTCAACTGTTTCAACCGGCAGCGAAATACCGGCCTGCAGTATTTTTGCCCTGTAAACAGACAGCGCCTGGGTGAGAGGAGTATTTGTCAGATATCCCATGTACTTACTCAACCCCTTTCACGGAATCAAAATCCATCAGTATCACGGTAACCGTGGTTCCCTCGTCGAGTCCCTCGCAGTCCCTTGGTATTTGTATATAACCCTGGCATCGGCTCAGAAGGGTGATTAGTCCTGATTTGGCAAAAACCGGTTCTGCAAAAACAGAATCAGATTCGCTGCGGCCCCGGTTGTCCGGATTGCCGCCGCTCCCGCTGCCGGTCAGCTGAACCAGGACGAACTCCTCGCGTCCGGTGTTGGAGGGAATTCTGCGGCTGAGCCGTGCCTCGATTGTAATGGCCTTGGCATCCGGCCGTTTCTGCATCCGGTTGAGCAGAGGAATAAGGAGCTGGCTGGCCATAAACCAGGCGGCTATGGGATGACCGGGCAGCCCGATTACAGGCACTCCATCGCATAACCCTATGAGGGTGGGTTTCCCGGGCTTCACGGCAATACCATGCTGGAGGATGCCGGGGAGACCGGTCGCTTCGATTGCAGCTGCAACATGATCCCGGGCGCCAACCGAACTTCCGCCGGATATCACGATCACATCGCAGGCGGATTGGGCTTGCTTCATTACGTTCTGAAGCTGAATGAATTCATCCGGAATAATTCCGTAGTTACAGGGTTTTGCTCCCGCCTGGGTGATCATTACAGTCAGCATGACCTGGTTGACATCATGAATCCGGCCTTCTGTGAGCGGTTCGCCCGGATTAACCAGTTCGTCACCGGTCGAAATTACTGCAACGCGCAGAAGGCGGATGACGCTTACCTGCCCGAGCCCGGCTGCGGCAGCTGCCGCCAGATGCCGGGTTTCGAGCCTTGTGCCGGCTGGAAGCAGCAGATCTCCTTCGCGGATATCATCTCCCCTGAAAATGATATGGCTTCCGGGTGAAACCGACCGGTTCATATAACGTGAGCCGTCGCCGAAATCATCCGTATCTTCGATCATGATCATCGCATCTGCTCCGGCTGGGATCTGCCCGCCGGTCGGGACCGCCTGGCATGAGCCGGCTATAAGCGGAATGTCGGCAGGCTGGCCCATTTTCACGTCACCATCCAGTCGAAGGATTGCCGGCATAGCCTCGGAGGCGCCAAATGTGTCTGCTGCACGGACGGCATATCCGTCTACCTGAGAACGGTTGAAGGCCGGTACATCTGCCGGTGCCAATAACGGTCCGGCGAGAATCCGTCCCGGTGCATCCGCCAGATCGACGGATTCTGCTTCGAGCACAGCAGGAAGAGACTCTGCCAGTTCAAAAAGCATTTGACGGGTGGCGGTAAGATCTTTTACGATCAGCATAGTTCGTACACCTCATTCAATTGAATTCATACCGTGCTCATAACGCAGGAAGAGACTTAGCCGGCTGTTTCTGGAGGGGTCCGTCAGGCCGGATATGGGACCCGTTGCAAGGATTTGTCCCTGATCCAGGAAAATCATCTCGTCACATAATCTTCTCGCTACACTAAGCTGATGGGTGGCCAGAACCAGCAGGCTGTTATTCTGTGACAGATAGTCAGTAAGTGCGGTCTCCGCCTGTGCCAGACTGTTTAAATCCAGTGAACTGGTTGGTTCATCCAGCAGAAGGATTTTGCGCGGAATGACCAACAGGCGGGCAAGCGCCATTTTCTGTGCTTCACCGCCTGAAAGCCGGTTGCCCCTGCAGGCCGAAAGTTCAGTAAGATTCAGGGCATCCAGCTGCTTCTGAATAGAAGTATTCTTTTCATCCGCCGATAAGGCAAGTCCCCGCGGAATGCCAAGGCTGATATTATGGCTGACATTCAGGGCGAAATTGTAGGGCTTTTGCGGAAGGTAACCGATCTTTCCGTAATCTGCTGTCATACGCTCGGAAAGCAACCTCATCAAAGTGCTTTTACCGGAACCGTTTGCACCAAGCAGGGCATACCGGCGGCCGGGAAGAAGCGTAAGCTCAGGAACGTCCAGAACAACGCGGCCGAGCCAGATCTGTTTGAGGCCCGTAAGCGTGACAGGATTTTTGAAGTCCTGAAGGTATACTGTCTGTGCTTGCATATCAGTCATTCTGTGCCTCCTGAAAACGATTGGCAATGACATTCACAAGGAACGCCAGAAGCAGCAAAACAAGTCCCAGCGCAATTGCCGCGCCAAAGTTGCCTTTGCTCGTTTCAAGCATGATGGCTGTGGTCATGACACGGGTCTTACCCTGGATATTGCCTCCGACCATCATTACGGCACCGACTTCGGAAAGAGAGCGGCCAAAGCCGGTCATCACGACCGTCAGAAGGCTGCCCCGGCATTCCCATAGAAGGAGCAGGTACATTTTGTAACGCGGAAGACCCAGCGTCGAGATTGTCTGGTTGATTGCTTTCTGCCTGCTCTCAATAGCTGCCAGGGTCAGGCTGGTGACAATTGGAAAGATCAGTGTGAATTGGGCGATGACCATGGCGGGCAGTGAAAAAAGGAGCTGAAGGCTGCCCATCGGACCGCGCCGCGAAAGCAGCAAAAAGACAAACAGGCCCGCCACCACCGGCGGCAGGCCCATGCATGTCTGTATGATGCGGCGCAGTAAATTTTTCCCCGGAAATGACACGGAAGCCAGAACAGCGCCCGCAGGAAAACCGGCCAGTACGGAAAATCCGGTGCTGAGAAGCGTCATGCACACCGTCAAACCCAGTATTTGGTAGAGCTCCCCGTCCCCTGAGGCAAATGCTGCAAATACCGACTCAAAGGTTGTCATACTTCAATTCCTGTTCAGGAGGGCGCACCATCATAAAAAAACAGCGGTTCTCCATATTCTTTAATACCGAAGTCTGTGATAATGGCACGGGCCTGGTCACTAAGCATAAAATCTATCCAAGCCTGGGCACCTTGCGTGTTTACACCCGGATTTTTATCCGGATTGACTGCAATCAGGGAATAGGTATTTTTGAGGTCGTCAGACTCTCCAAGGCATATTACCAGTTCCGTCTGTGCCTTTGTTGCAAGATAGGTTGCTTTATCGGTCAGGATATATGCCTTCATTTCACCTGCCATCGTCAGGCATGGGCCCATGCCTTTGCCGGCGGATACATACCAGTCGCCGGATGGTGTCACACCGGCACTTTTCCAGAGTGCGAGTTCGGCTTTGTTGGTGCCGGAATCATCTCCTCGTGAAATGAAAGTGGCCTGTGCAGCGGCAATTGCCTTGAAGGCGGAGATGGCATCCTTGCAGTCTGCAACTTTGGCCTTGTCATCAGCCGGACCGGCTATGACAAAAAAATTGTGCATAAAAGGAATTCGTTCCACACCGTATCCTGCAGCGACAAAGGCTTCTTCCGATGCTTTAGCATGAACCAGAAGTACATCGGCATCACCGGATTCACCGAGCTTGATTGCGGCCCCGGTACCGTTGGCAATAACCTGCAAATCGTAACCTGTGGAGCTTTCGAACGCTTTCTCCAACAAGGGCAGCAAACCTGAGTCATTGACGCTGGTGGTTGTGGAGAGGCGGACAACCGGATTGGAGGGTTTTGTAACAGCGGCGGTTGTTTCTGCGGGAGTTGATGCGGCGGTTGTCACCGCAGCCGTTGACGCTGCAGCTGTCGATTGGACTGTCACTGCGGCAGATGTGCCCGTTGTACTCGCAGATGCAGCCTGGCTGCAGGCCGGTAAAAGGGCAAGCAGCAGAACAACCATCAGGGCACCTGTTTTGCGGGCATGGGTAATAAAGAATTTCTTGTTCATCATGGCTCCTTCTCCTTTTCACAATGGAAGGCACTGATGTTTCCGTCAGTACCCCGGTATGACCGCATGTCTTAAAATGATGTAGCGGGCCATACTCGAAGATGGTATATATAATCCCCCTATTTATATCACAAATCGAGCTGTCATGAAAGGCGGCGCGCCGCACATTTTCTGAGGACAGGAAAAACGGGTTGACAACTCCTGTCTCCGTGTTATACTACTCGTATAACAGAGAGCCGGTTTAATATTTCTGCCTTGTGTGAAGTGAAGGAGATTTTTTATGCTTGTTATTGAACATCTGACTAAGACATACCCAGGCGGGAAAGTAGCTGTGCGCGATCTTTCCATAACGGTGGAAAGCGGCGACCTGTTCGGCTTTATCGGTGAAAACGGCGCCGGCAAAACAACAACAATTAAGGCTGCTGTCGGAATCCTGCCTTTTGAATCGGGTGAGATTACGGTTCACGGCAATTCCGTAAAAAAAGATCCCATTGCCTGCAAAAAGCTGATCGCCTATCTGCCGGATAATCCGGATCTTTATGATGCGCTTACAGGGATACAGTATCTGAATTTCATCTCAGACATTTTCCGGGTTTCCAAAGCGGATCGTACGGAGAGGATCAGCAAATATGCGGAACTGCTGGAAATGTCTGCAAGCCTCAATACACCGATCACCTCATATTCCCATGGCATGAAGCAGAAACTCGCCCTTATCTCGGCTTTTGTGCACCAACCGAAGCTTCTGGTATTTGATGAACCGTTTGTAGGACTTGATCCCAAAGCAGCGTTTACACTTAAGTCGATCATGAAGGAATTCTGCGAGCAGGGGAACGCCATATTTTTCTCGACGCATGTGCTCGAAGTTGCGGAAAAGATCTGCAATAAGATCGCGATCATTAAAAACGGCGAATTGATCGCCTGTGGAGCGACCGATGAAGTCAGGGGCAAACAGTCCCTCGAAGAAGTGTTTATGGAGCTTACGGAGCATGAATAATTTTATTATACTTGTTAAAAACAACTGCCTTGTTTTCTGGGGATCACTCAAGCGCCGCAAAAAAGGCAGATATGCCGCATCCGGTGTGATGATGGCGTTCCTGATGCTCTTTGTCGGATTCACATTGGCATCCCAGTCCGTTGTGACGACGCAAGCCCTTGCAGATGAAGGAATTCCGGATCTTGCGATCTTCATGAGTCTCATGTCCGCTCTGACAATCGGCATTCTGTTCGGTCTGATGCGTGCAGCTAACGCGCCCGGCAGTAAGGATGCTGAACTATTGCTGTCACTGCCGGTCCGGCGTGTGACTGCCGTGTGCAGCAAGGTGATTACCCAATATATTTTTGATTCCCCGCTGATGATTATGATTTTTGCGCCGACAGTGATCTCACATTATGTGCTTGGGGGAGGGAACACAGGAACCCTTGCCCGCGGAATTATACTGACCTTGCTTCTTCCGTTGATCCCCATCGCGCTGTCCTATCTTCTGGGGGCTGTCCTGGCGATACTCCAAGAAAAATTCAAACTTACGAGCATCATTACGACCGGAATTCTAATGGCAATCCTGGTAGGCTATATGTTTCTTAACTTCCAGTCGTCCAGCATTCTTTCCGGTGTGGCAAGCGGCGGAAAAACCAGCGCCCTTGCAATGATCGAGAAATTTGCACCGCTCTCATGGCTGACTCATTTCGTACTCGACGGCGGTATACAGGCAGTCATTTTTTCGCTGCTGATGCTGATTGTACCTTTTTGTTTTGGCATATGGCTATACGCATCTTCGTTCGGCAAACCCAAAAACGGATACCGCTCCAGCAGCCGTATACTTGCTTTTTCAACAAGGTCTCCGCGCATGGCACTTCTTGATAAGGAAGTGAGGCGCTACATGGCCTGCTCCATCTATGTTTTCAACACGGCATTCGGGCCGCTTATCCTGATAATATTTGCAGTCGTGGTGGCAGTGCTGGGTCCGGATAAGATTATATCCGGCATGGGGATACCGGCGGCAGAAATCGGTGTGCTTTCCAAAGACCTTACCTTTGTGATTCTGGCAGGTGTCTTTTGCCTGTTCCCGTCGATGACATCGACAACGGCTTCGTCCATATCCCTCGAAGGGAAGCAGCTGTGGATTCTAAAAGCGCACCCCATAAGCACAGATGATATTTTCTGGTCGAAATACATGCTGAATGTTCTTCTTCTGGTGCCGGTTTCCATTGTATCGTCCATTTTGATCGGCATCCGCGTGCAGATGAACCCGGTTCAAATTGCAGGATTCGCTGCCGTTCTTGCACTTCTCGGTGTTTTGGTTTCGCTTATCGGACTGATTGTCAATCTCCTGTTTCCCCGCTTTGACTGGGACAGTGAGACATCAGTCGTCAAACAAAGTATGAGTGTTATCATGGCAATGGTTTTCGGCTTTGCTGCGGCGTGCATTCCGTTTGTACTCTATTTTGTTTTTCTGCAGAAATTCGGATTTTCCGGATTCTGCGCCGTCAGCATAATGGTATACGGGGCACTTGGCGCCGGATCCTATTTCTTCCTGAAAACCACGGGAAAGAAGCTTTTTGAGGCATTATAATATTCCGGTCAGCCCGAGTATCCGTTCCGTCAAAAACACAGTCACACAGGCACAGACAGCAACCGGGAGAAGACCTTTTTTACGGTAAGCTAAAAGGAGTGCTGCGGCTGTGCCTGTAATTCCTGAAACAACAGAGGCCGTTGAATTGAAAATGTCAGGGAAAACCATAGCGGCCAGAATTCCGTAAGGCAGATAACACAGTAAAGACGAGAGAAACTGGTTTTTGATTTTCCGGCGGAACAGTGCCAGCGGCAGCATGCGCGGCAAATACGTGCAAAGAGCCATGACCGAAATGACAAGAAGAACCTTGCCGATACTCATATGACCACCCCCTGTTCATCCTGCGGGTCTTCATCCTTCATTGTAAGCGGGAAAAAATACGCACCGAGGCCTGCCGACAGGACGCCGCATATAATAATGGTCCATCCGTTTCCAAGACCTGAAATTCCAGGGACATAGCTGAACACACAACTCAAAAGCACGGAAAGCACGATGACTTTCATTATCGGTTTGGATTCCCTCGCAGGAGGAACAATTATCGCGATGAACATCGCATATAAAGCAATACCGAGTGCCGTCCGAACCATGGCAGGCAGGGCGGATCCTGCAAGGACCCCGGCCACGGTGCCTGCATTCCAGCCGGAATAAGCGCAGAGAATTATCCCCGTCATATACCGCATGGTAAGCGGCTCTTTCTGCTGCAGGCATACCCCGAATATCTCGTCGGTATTGCCGAACGCAATGACCATCCGCTGCCAGACAGGCATATCCCGGACAAGCCTCTGCGACAGTGACAGGGACATCAGCATATAACGGATATTTATAACGAGAATCGTGAAAACGACTTCCCAAAGTCCTGCGTTCGATGAAATCAGGTCAATACCGGCAAATTGTCCGGTACCCGTGAAATTCGAGATGGATAACAGGACGGGAGACCATAGGGGCAGGCCCTTTTCGACAGCCAGCATACCGAAGGCAAAAGCCACGGAAAGGTAGCCCAAGGCAATCGGGACTCCGTCCTTGAAGCCTTTTCGAAAAGTAAGCATAGGATAACTGCCTCCGGTAAAAATATTTGGTTAATTATAGCATAATTTTTCAATGGGACAGGGCAATAAATACATTGTAAAGATAGCCCGCTAAAATTCCGCCTGCCAGGACAAAGCCGACATAAAGGATAATGGCGCGTTTGCGCATAAAGGTATTCAGGCCGGCAATAACCCAGGCACTGGTTGCAGAACCGGTAATAATAAAGGCCAGCATGGATCCTTCACTTGCACCGCTTTGCAGGATGGACTGGATAATCGGGATCGCAGACTCGGTCGTGACATAGAGTGGGAGACCAATCATAGAGGCAAGCGGTACTGACCAGATATGATCCCCGCCGAAGAGCGCCTGTATTATGGTGTTTGGCACCAGAAGATTAATCAGGGATCCGATTGCAATAAAAATTAAAAAGTTGAGTAAAATTGTCCGGAAACCCAGCGACCAAAGTGTCTGAAAAAAGGAATCGATCTTCCATTTTGCTAAAAAGGCAAAGAGTCGTGATTCCGTATTCACATGCGCTGTATCTTCAAGCTCAGCGCAGATGCTGCCGCTGTAACCGCATGAACTCATCCGGAAAGGTACAACAGCAGCGGATTCAGATATTTCACGATCCGGTATATCAGCAGCAGATTTGCTTTCGGAACAAGTGCAGGCAGCTGCAGGTTTTTCGTGGTTAACAAACCGGTTTTGGCTGGTCAGGTAATTTGTGTTTTTTTCAATAAGGAGTGTCAGAAAACCGGAGCCCAGTCCGATGACAAGGGAGGCAATGGTCAGTGCAACGGCAAAACGCAGGCTGATCATACCTGCAATCAGGACAAAACCGTTCGGACTCATCAGCGGGGAAGACGTCAGGAAGGCCATGACCGGACCCCACGGAAGTGTGGTGGAAAGCATGCCAAGTACAACGGCCGTTGTGCCGCATGCACAAAAGGGAGTAAAGGTTCCCAGGAGTACCGCACCCATGATCGATACCTTGGATTTGCGTAAAAGGAATTGCGTTAGTTTTTGGTTGTTGATATACACCTTGACTGCACAGGCCATAAGAATTGCAATTAATAGGGCTGCCCAGTTATGGCTGAGCGATGTGAATACCGCAGTCAGCATCGTCAAAACCGCTTTTGCTAAAACAGAAAAAATCGTCTCCATGATAATCCCCCTTGGATAATTCTTTGAAGTCCGGAAAATATCCGGCCTGGATTCATGTCCTGCATATAAGTACACCCTTACGTGATGAGGTCAGGAAAGGAAATAGTCATCTGCAGAAATACTTATATCGTATATCGCAAATATACGATATACTAGAAAGGAAGTCAAGTACTTCTTTTTCACTTCCGTTCATCGTCATTGTGCGATACAATTGAATCACTGACTTTTACCGAAAGGAAGTGGTCCGATGGATATGGCAGCCATCTGCTGCGCACTTGGCAACAAAACACGTTACCAATTTATAATGGCTCTTAAAAATGAGACGATCTCTACCTGCTGCGACCGTATTCTTGTAACGGAATATGCTGTCAGTGTCGGGGATGTCGTCAAAATGACGGGACTGGCACAATCGACGGTATCCCAGCACCTTGCCGTACTATTAAAAGCCGGCCTGCTGCGGCGCGAAAAAAGGGAGCTGTGGAGCTGCTATTTTCTGAACATACAAGTTCTGACTGAATTTCTTAATCAAATAAACAGTGACCTGCAGCCCAAAACTACAAAATAATGTAATATAGAAGAATTAATATACGGAGGGTTACAACATGGATATTTTCAAAAATATGTTTGGCTTTTTGATGGGTAATACGAACGAATTAAGTAAACCTGTTTATGCGAAACCATATATAGACAAAACGTATGATATGCTGGAACTTGCCCATCGTCTTGATCAGGCACCGGAGGAATCCAAACCGCTGTTTCGAGGGGCAATGGAATCATTGGCTGCAAAAATCAAAGTACACCAGAAAATAAATGATCTGCTCTCGGGCAGTGACCTTCCGATACTGATCCTTTATGATCTTCATATACTGTGTCCTGCAGGCTCGGCAAATATCGACTACGTCCTGCTGTCAAACCGGTTTATTGCAACAATATCCTGTCCTTACCAGGAGGATACGCTTACGGCACAGGAATCCCGTGCCATATCAGCACCGGGAGAGCAGCATCACCAGTCTTCAAGTGAACATTCGGCGTATATCCTGACCGAACTTCTTAAGTCAGAGCATCTGCTCAGCAAAAAGAACCTTCAGATGATATGGCCTCTTACCATTTCACCGGAAACATCTGACCAGGCGGAATTTTCCGATCCGCTGGAAAGTTTCCCTTCTCCATATAGCCAGACGTATCCGGAGACACATCGGAACCAGATGGTGAAGCAGGAAGATTTTATCCAGCAAATCAAGCTGCTATTCAAAGTAGATGAAGCGTTTTGCTGGCTCACCAACAAAGAACTATTTGTAATTTCCGACACGCTTCTGCGGTATGAAGATGCGACAAAGAGCCCGTCTATTGAAAAGAAGGGATAACTATATGAGGAATGAGACATTACAAGACATCAATCAAAGCATTAATAGCTTGCCTGCACTGGAGCAGAGAAGAATGCGCCTGCTTGAGAGAATCGGTGAATCCAGAGAAGAGGTAAGAAGCCGGAAAGCAACATATGAAGAAAAAGTGACCCTTGTGAATAAAATGCAGCAGGGCGGACTTGCATCCGCTGCGCAGAAATTGCTCGGGCGATCCGGCAGAAAACTCGAACAGGGAAATATAGAAATACTGGCCGCCAGACTGCACTATGATAAAGAACGCGAACACCTCAGGGATCTTGAGGAAGAGAATGAGGATCTGCTGCGGCGAATCACGAACCTGCAGCAAAGAAAAGCGGTTCTTCAGGACGAAATCATCCGCCGTGAAAATGAAATATCGGTCAACAGGAACCACGATCTTTTCGAAACATATAAAAAAATACAGGCGGAAAGCTCTGCAGCTGCAACACAGCTTGTAGAAAACGACGAGGCGCTTAAGGCAGCCCAAAAAGTAGCTGGATCAGCAAGGGCATCACAGGAAGAACTCGAAAATGCAGAGCATTGGACAACATCCGATATGTGGGGCGGGTCAGGACTGGTCAGCCGTACCACCAAGCTCAGCAAAATCGATCATGCCCAATCAACGTTCAACCGCCTTTCCACACAGATGAAAGATCTCGAACGAGAGCTTGCCGATGTGCATCTTGCAGAAAAAACCATACTCTCCACAATATCCACTGCAAATCACATGGTGGAATTCTGGTTCGATAATATACTGTCAGGAAATGACGTCGCCGCAGTTCTTCGCAGCAATCAGGCGCAGCTCCGGGTTCTGTCCGCGCAGGTCAAGGTACTGATTGAAACCCTCGAAAGAAATGAAGAAGAACTCAGAACCCGGCTGGCACGCCTGGAACAGGAAAAAGCCAACCTGATAGTAACCTGCCACAGCTGTCAGAATGATGACGGCGAAGGTAAAGTCTGCGGCCTAAGGTGAGTGGACCTATTACTTTCGCTCCCATGTCCTCGGGCTAACGCCCTGCGTAAGGTCGCTCGAGTAACAGGTCCGCTCACTGTTTGGCA
>JBAWXZ010000023.1:0-39020 GCA_037143795.1 Eubacteriales bacterium
CTTGTTTGCAAAACCAAAAGTAAAGAGAAAATAGCGTTTAATTTTTCATTCAAGGGTACCTGCGCAGCATCCCATGTGTCGATATTGGTACAGTTCCCGGCATATAATTTGAATAGCATGCGAAAACAAATTACTGATAAAAGGGGCTGATCATATTTTAGAAGAAACAAATCATAAACAATTCAATGTCCGAACATCTTATGTTACCGCAGGTATCATGGGTCTTGCTGTTGGTGATGCGATGGGCGTTCCTGTCGAATTTCATAAAAGGGAGGAACTCGACCGGGATCCGGTTTTCGATTTCCGGGAGCACGGCACCTTTGATCAGCCGTTGGGGACATGGTCCGACGATACAAGTCTGACGCTGTGTTTGCTCGATAGTTTATCCGGTGGTTTGGATTACGGCGATATTATGGATAAATTTCAGCAGTGGGGCGATACCGGAGCTTATACTCCGCTTGGTACAGCTTTTGATATGGGGCGTACTACAATCAATTCGCTCTACAAATTCAAGCTTGGCGTTGCACCTCTGATGTGTGGCGGGGATGAGGCAGCGGACAACGGGAACGGCTCCCTGATGCGCATTCTTCCTGCCGCTTTTTACCTTTATGCACATTACGGGACGGATGTCATGAATGACGCCGCCATGGAAATTGTGCACAGGATATCGGGACTTACCCACCGGCATCCGCGATCCCTGATTGCGTGCGGGATATATGTCAATATTGCGGTTGCCCTGATAGGCAAAGGCATGATAAAAGAGTCTGTCAGCACGGGTGTCAGGACAGCGATTGACTATTATAACCGTAACCCAAAGACAGCAGGGGAGACGAAATACTACCAGCGTCTCCTGCAAACGGACAAATTTGCTGCGGTTCCCGTAAAAAACATCCGAAGCAGCGGGTATGTTGTTGATACGATTGAGGCAGCGCTCTGGTGCCTTCTTACCACTTTTTCCTATCCGGAGTGTATACTGAAAGCTGTTAATCTCGGAGAAGACACAGATACGGTTGCTGCGGTTGCCGGCGGCCTTGCCGGAATCAGCTACGGATATGCATCTTTTTCTGAAATGGGGGGCAAGCTTGTTAAAAGCGGGCTTATTCTGTCACTATGCGAGAAATTTGAACAGGTGAATCAGGGACATTAATATGGGGAAAATCAGGTTCTATCAAAACACATCGGAATCTCTGCGGCTTGGCATCCTTCTGGCTTTTGTCGGCGGCTATCTTGATGCGTTTACCTTTATCGGACGCGGCGGCGTTTTTGCCAATGCCCAGACAGGAAATATTGTTCTTCTCGGAATCTATGCTGCCCAGGGACGCTGGATGCAGGCTATACTTGTTGTTCCTCCTATCGTGGCTTTTGTGTTGGGCGTTGTTGTTGCCGAATCGCTCAAAAACTTTGCATCGAAAGGGGTCATCCGTGACTGGGCGCAGGGTGTTCTTCTTCTGGAAATACTCGTCCTGATCGTTGTCGGGTTTATTCCTTCCTCGGTTCCGGACCTTTATGTGACCGTAACCATTTCGTTCATCGCTTCGGTGCAGGTATCCTCTTTCCGGAAACTCATAGATGCGCCTTACAGTTCAACTATGTGCACGGGAAATCTTCGCACCGCCTCGAAGGCATTGTTTGAGGCAGTTACAAAGCATGACCGTCCTGCCGCAAGAAGGGCGGGCCGGTTTTTTGCCATTATTCTGGCTTTTCTGTGCGGTGCGGTACTGGGAGGAGTCCTGACAGTCCGATTTAGTGAGCGGTCTGTCTGGGCAGCCGTCATTATTCTGCTGGTCTCTTTTGGCATGCTTTTTGCCGGCGGGAGAAGAAAAATCCCTTTAACTGACTAAAACCCGGGGCAAAAGCGGGTTTTTCCGGTTTTTCGTTCGTTTTAGACAAGGAAAATTAGCATAAAGCGGTTTGTTTTGTTGCCTGCATTATTATATTCTTTCATTACTTATACTATTTTTCTTTTTATATGGAATGTAATTTCGGAGGGTATCATTTATGGCAATGAAGCTTGCTTTTTCTACGCTTGGATGTCCGGAATGGACATGGACTGAAATTTACACAATGGCATACGATCTGGGGTTTTCCGGCATAGAAATACGCGGTCTCGGTGAAGAGATTATGGCTGCCCGTGCGAAGCCGTTTTTACCCGGAGAAATAGACCGGACAGCCGAAATGCTGGATCGCCTTAAGCTTTCCATCTCCTGCTTCTCATCCAACTGTGTTCTTGCATCACCGGAAGGCGCTGATGCCGCCGGTGCAGAAATCAATGAATACATAGCACTTGCCGCAAAGGTAGGGGCGCCCTATGTACGTGTCCTGGCGGATGCAAATCCTGCGCCTGAAGGCGAAGTGGATGACATAGCCGTAGCCGCTCTTCTGAAAAAACTGGCTGTTGACGCAGGTAAAATGAACGTCACGCTGCTGGTTGAGACTAATGGTGTATATGCTGACACCAAACGCCTCAGAAAGCTTCTGGATGAGATCGCAAGTCCTTATGCAGCAGCGCTTTGGGATGTACATCACCCATATCGTTATTTTCATGAATCACCGGAGGACACATGGGACAACCTGGGTGATTTAATTCGTTATGTCCACCTGAAAGACTCTGTTATGGATGTGTCCGGCAAAGTAAAATACCGTATGCCTGGCAGCGGCGATCTGCCTTTGCTGTCGATTTTTGAACTGCTCAAAAAAAATAGCTTCGACGGATTTGTTTCCCTCGAATGGGTCAAGCGCTGGTCAAACGAACTGGAAGACGCCGCCGTTGTTTTCCCGCAGTTTGTGACATACATCCGTATGTGGGAGACAGCTTCGTCATGTCCGGTTTTGACTGCCCCTGCTAACGAGTCAAGGCTGCCCGCTGAGACACAAAAGGAGCCGGGGGAAACATCTGTTTCTTCGCCTGTCAGCATATTTGTCAGTCCGCAGGACGGTAAACGGGTTTTTGAAAAAGATACGATGATCGACCTGACATTCGGACAGCTTCTGCAAAAGACGGCCGAGACATTCCCTGATCAGTGCGCCTTTGCATATACGACACGTGATTACACACGTACGTACAGTCAGTTCCTGAAGGAAGTCGATATGACAGCGCGTATGTTTTTGGCAATGGGCGTCAAAAAGGGAGATCATGTCGCGATATGGGCGACCAATTATCCGCAGTGGTTTCTTACTTTCTGGGGAGCCGTCCGCATCGGAGCAGTACTTGTCACCGTGAATTCATCCTACAAAATCCACGAAGCGGAATATCTGCTGCATCAGTCGGATACACAAACGCTTGTAATGATCGACGGCTATAAGGATTCGGATTATGTGCAGATTATCAATGAGGTCTGTCCTGAACTGGCCGGATCGGAGCCGGGCAAGCTTTGCAGTGCCCGTCTTCCTGTGCTTAAGAATGTCATTACAATAGATTCCCGCCAGCCCGGATGTTTTTTCTGGGATGATGCGATGTCCCTTTCATCCCTTGTTCCGGAGAACACTGTCCGTGATATGCAGGACACCCTTGATAAGGATGAAGTTGTAAACATGCAGTACACATCCGGGACGACAGGTTTTCCCAAGGGCGTTATGCTCACCCACTACAATGTTGTCAATAACGGGAAATGCATCGGTGACTGTATGGATTTAACTACTGCAGACCGTTTCCTTATTCAGGTTCCCATGTTTCACTGCTTCGGAATGGTGCTGTCCATGACGGCTTCAGTAACACATGGCACGACGATGGTTCCGGTCGAAGTATTCAGCCCGGCAAAGTGCCTGCATGCGATTAATCAGCGGAAAATCACTGCAATGAACGGCGTACCGACTATGTTTATTGCACTTCTCGAGCATGCTGATTTTGACAGGACGGATTTTACTTATATGCGTACGGGAATCATGGCGGGTTCACCCTGTCCGATACCCGTTATGGAAGCTGTTGTAAACAAGATGAACATGAATGACATTACGATTGTTTTCGGGCAGACGGAGAGTTCACCCGGATGTACGCAGAGCCGCGTGGGCGATCCTCTTGAGGTTCGTGTCGGAACCGTCGGCCGTCCGCTTCCCGGTGTAGAGTGCCGGATTGTCGATCCTGCCACCAATGAAGTTCTTCCGGACAATGTTCCCGGTGAATTTGTCGCAAGGGGATATAATATCATGAAGGGCTACTACAAGATGCCCGAGGCTACGCGCGCTGCAATCGATGAGGGCGGCTGGCTCCACACAGGCGACCTTGCGCTGCGCACACCCGATGGTAATTTCAAAATTACAGGCCGCATAAAGGATATGATTATCCGCGGCGGTGAGAACATATATCCGAAGGAGATTGAGGAATTCCTTTACACACATCCGCAAGTCAGGGACGTACAGGTTATCGGTGTCCCCGATAAGACATACGGCGAAGAAATTATGGCATGTGTTATCCGCAAAGAAGGCGCAACCGTAACGGACGTTGACCTGAAGGAATATGTCCGCACACATATGGCCAAACACAAGACACCGAAGTACATTTCTTTTGTCAATGAATTCCCGATGAATGCCGCCGGCAAGATCCTAAAGTTCAAGATGCGTGAGGATGCAGTACAAATGCTCAACCTGCAGGCCGATGCGGCGATTGAGACAGCTTAAACCTCGCAAATGTGCGGCGGTTTCCATAACGGCGCTGTTCTTAATCAGTGCTGCCGCGCGCGGACTCACTTATTGATATGAGATTTTATCCATTCTCATATCAATTTTTCGTAAAGGTAAAATAGACCTTTACGCCAGTTTGCTTCGCCGGTTTTTTGATAACCGAGCTTTTCGTACATGCGAAGCGCATATGGATTTTGTGAAAAGGCGTCGAGCTTTATTGCTTTGATGCCGTCGTTCTTAAGCATGTTTTCAATTATCTGCATCGTCTTTGTCCCGACACCATGCTTTTGAAACGCAGGATTTACGCAGAGCCTGTGAATCACCATAAAAGATGATTCCGTGTATTTCCAGTCTCCCATTATATATTGTTCATCATACTGTTGATTAATGACAAAAATACACGCCAGCTGATTTTCGATTTCGCCAAGATACATCCGGGAACTCAGAATATCCTCTCTAATCAACTCCTGATCCGGATACAGTTCATCCCATTGAGGAATCCCGTTCTGATTCATATTATGAATGGCATCCCTAATCAGCATGCCAATGTTTTCCAGATCCTGAATCTTTGCATGCCTGATACTGATTTCGATATCATCCATGTCTCGTCCTCCTGATCAGCTGTCTGCCGGTACAGCCGGTACTTTTCCGTAATATTCTTCGAGTGTCTGCCCGGATGCATACAGAGTCCCGGCAAGATCAATACCGACATACCGGTAATGCCAGGGCTCGAAGACATATCCGGTAATCGATGTTTTATCTGCGGGATAGCGTAGAATAAATCCATATTCATGGCAGTGTACGCCGACCCATATCCCGGCTGCGGTATCCGCAAAGCCGCTGCTGATCACACCGGCATCTGCAGTGCTGATATCCAGGGCAAGTCCCAGATTGTGTTCGGAACGGCCCTCCAGGGCATTCCTTGAGCAGGCATGCGCAATGCCTTTGTCCGCAATTGATTTGGAATACAGGGCGGCCTGTGCTTCAAATGTACGGTAACCGGAGCAAAGATACAGTACATTTCCGGTATCTGCCTCACAGGCGGCGCGCATCAGGTTCCAGGCATCGTTCGCCTCGGTTTTAATGTATTGATTTTTGGATGATTCAGCCAACACCAGATCAGGCGTGTAAGATTCCGGAATGGCAAAGTATTTATTGACCAGGACGGTAAGGTCCTCAGGATTTGTGACAATCTCTGCAGAAATCGTCCGGGGATCTGCATACCCGTCATACCAGGCAATTCCTTCCGGCTGTGATGCGGTTGTTTCAGTACTGACCCCGGAAGATGATGTCTGCGCCTGTGCCGCTGCAGGTACCGGTGATCCGGACGGGGCAGGTGAAGGAGTTGGTGTTGGAGTCGGTGCTGCAGTCGGTGCTGCAGTGAGGGACGGAGCAGGCGTTGGTGACGCCTGCCGGGAAACCGCAGATGACGCTTCGGCCAAACCGGACGTCGGGGATTCCCCTGCGGATGCTTTCGGATCCAGCAGAAATGATCCCGTCAAAAATACAAATGCACCAAGTAAAAGGGCTGCAAGAAAAATCCATCCCTTTTTCCCGGGCAGCTGCTGCATATGATGTTGGGAATTTTTTGATTTTTTCATGATTTTTTACCGGGAATCAGCATTCTCAAGGAAGGACCTGCACTTTGCCGTAATACTCTTCGAGCGTCTGGCCGGATTCAAAAAGAGCAGTTGCCAGTTCCACCCCGACATAACGATAATGCCAGGCTTCATAACCATAACCGGTAATGGATCCTTTTTCGCGCGGATAACGGAGGATAAATCCATATTCATGACCGTGTTCATTAACCCACCGGCCGGCGGTTGACTCTGCAAATTCATCGCGGATTTCGGGATCGCTGGCAATGTTAATATCAAGTGCGAGTCCGAGGCAATGCTCGGAGCGTCCCTGGTAAGCGTTTTTTTCACATACCTTGTCGATTCCCCTGCGCTCGATGGCGTGGGTGAAGCTGTACGTCTGCGTGGCCCATGAACGGTAACCGGACACGAGATACAGGACTTCGCCGCTGTCGGACTGACAGGCTGCCCTCATAAGATCCCATGCATCGTCCGCTTCCGTGCGCAGGTATTGTCCGGCGGAGGATCCTGCCATTACAAGTTCAGGGACATAATCAGACGGCATGGAATAGTACTTGTTTATCAGTACGGTTATATCTTCAGGATTGGCGGCTACTTCGGCACGGATCGAACGCGGATCCACATATCCGTTATACCAGACAGGCTTATCAATCAGCGGCTCAATATATTCGGGTACAGGAGTGGGTGTGGGAGTAGGGGTGGGAACATCAGTCGGCACAGGTGCAGAAGTAGGAACAGCTGTCGGTGCGGGCGTATCGGAAGGTGCTGCGGCCGGGATGGAATTCTCAGCTGCAGCGGATGCAAGTGACGGCGCAGCCACTTCTGCGGCCGACGTACGGGTCGTACAGCCGATTAGAACGACCAATCCGAAAAGACAAATCAGAATCATGAAAACCTGCCGGAAACCTCTCATGAAATACTCCCCTGACAATTATATTCTTGAAAAAATATCAACATATCAATTGAAGTATATATCAACCCGGATTCAAATTCCATCTTGACATGTCAAATTAACGAATCTACAATAGATACATAACTTCGGGGCGGGGCGTGATTCCCCACCGGCGGTAATGCGGCAGAATGCCGACGAGCCCGCGAGCGATAGCTGAGCCGGTTGGATCCCGGTGCCGACGGTATAGTCCGGATGAAAGAAGTAAATACTGGCCAGCATTTTTGCGGCCGGAATTTCCTGCATGCAGAGCTCTCCCGAAGATTTTGGGGGGAGCTTTTTTAGTGCCTTGAAGACAAACAAGGAGGAAAAGAAAGATGACAAAGAACGAGATGCCTGTGAACAGAGCCGGACAAAATGACGGAAATGGACTGACCGGAATCGACAACATGAACAGAAACAAAAAAATGAACACGCGAAAACTTACAAGCCTGGCGCTGCTTGCTGCACTGGCTGCGATACTGATGTTCCTTGAAACTGCGATTCCGTTCATGCCGCCTTTCCTCAAACTCGACATCAGTGAGATACCGGTACTCCTCGGGGCGTTTGCATTCGGACCGGGAAGCGCTGTTATTATTGAGTTAATCAAGAATCTGATTCACCTGCCGTTCACGCAGACAGCGGGAGTCGGGGAACTAGCCAATTTCCTTGCAGGCTCAATGTTTGCCGGAACAGCCGGCGTTGTCTACCACTTCATGAAGAATAAAAAGGGCGCGATTATTGCAATGGCTGCCGGAACCGCAGCAATGACAATTTTTTCGTCGCTGTTCAACTATTTTTTCATGCTGGATTTCTACTCAAAATTTTACGGAATGCCAATGGATGCAATCGTCGGCATGAGCGCTGCTGTCAATATTTATGTGAAAGATGTCAAAACGCTTATCATCTTCGCGTTTATTCCTTTCAATCTTTTCAAAGGAATTGTTGCAGCAACGATTACAGCGATTATTTATAAGAGGGTTTCTCCATTTCTGCACGGCAAAAAAAGACTCAAATCATCACCTGTGGCAGCTGAAACATCCAGGCATTGACTTTCGGCTGGTCTGCTTCGGGTATCACTATGTTATTAATCCTTGCAGGATCGTTTGTTGTGGGGTATGTTACATATACAGGCAACAAAAAGAAAGGCGAAGACAAATACACTGCGTCTTCGTGTAGGAATAAATGAATAAACCCAAATCTTCGGGGAAAATGAATAGTTCCCAATCAGCCGGGGAATGGAATAAACCAAAACCTGCCGGAAAAAGGACTGCATCTGCCTCAAAAGAAAAGGGAAGCAGATTACTTGCGATACCCGCAGGAATGCTTCTTCTGGTCATCTTATCTTTTTCCGACAATCTGATCTCTCCCTATCAGGAGCTTTTTCTGGTGAGCGCAGCAGCGGGCATAGCGATACTGCTGTTTATGATTACGACCGATTATATGACCTGTGCAATTTCCCAGTCCCTGGGTATTATCCTTTCACTGACATATTATTTCCAGGATGCCGTAGTCAACGGAAAAAGCATCGGAAGTGTCCTCACATTTAATAAAGCGTTTCTGATCGGTCTGGTGTGGTTTTCCGGTCTGCTGATTTTAGTTATGGTGCGGCTTTTTTCCAAAGGAAGCTGGGACAGCCCCAAAAGGCGAAAAAGCTTTCGCTATGCATTTCACATATCCAGTATAGTATTTCTTTTTGCATATGCCGGACTCCTTGTGCAATTGTTTATTGCCCAGAGGACCATGGATTTCAATGGTGTAAGAAGCCTGAATCTCATTCCGCTTCACGGTGCCTTTGCCATATACTGGCCGCATATTCTGGCGGGGGATTTCAAACATGGAATCTTTATACAGTTTTTCGGGAATCTTCTGATCTTTACCCCGCTGGGTTTCTACCTTGGTGTATACGGGAAAAAACTCCCTAAAGCACTGGTGTTTTTCCTGCCGGTGATACTTTCGGGAGCTATTGAGGGCACACAGTATTATTTCAATATGGGAAAAAGCGATATCGACGATTTCTGGATGAATGTACTGGGGTTTTGGATTGGGTTTCTGCTGTACTGCCTGATGGGCTGGATCCGGAGACGGGTGACAAAGGGTAAAGAGAAAAACATCTGCTGATTATTTCCCGTCGGATTCCTGTTTATATCGATTGGAGCCGCAGTCAATGCCGCATGAACCGCATCCGCCGCTGCATTTTCTTAAATCCGACTTGGCTTTGCTTCTGCGTCGAACCCGCAGGATGATGATCAAAACGGATAAGGCGATGACTAAGGCAAGAATAAGAATGTCAATTGGATGAAGACCGCCCATGTATATTACTCCTTTTGAGATTTACCGCAAAGCGGCTGTTTCTCATTAGCTTAAACTGTTAGCTTCAACTAACAGTATACTCCGGCAGATAAATAATGCAAGGTTTCTTCATTCGGTTTTTCGGATGTATGTAATGACAGGCAAAGAAAAAACCAGCTTTCAGCTGGTTTTCTAGATGATGTAATATCGATCAGGTGATTTCTGATTACTCTCCGTAATACAGAACTTTCATCACGCCGCCGGAAAGCCGTTCATACTTGGCGATTTCCGTCGCTGCATAAGCGCGGCCCTTATCTGTGATGTGATAGTAACGACGGCGTCTCTTCAGACCAACAAGTACATCCTGTGAGCATACATATTCATCTGCTTCAAGACGATATAATGTTGTATATAAAGCGCCTTCTGTCAAAGAGATATCGCCTTCGCTGCGGTCGCGAATCAGACGGACAAACTGATATCCATACTGGTCTTCTTCCAGCAGCAGTTTTAAGGCGAGAATCTCAGTGAGACCTCTCTTAAGAGTTACAAGTGTATCGTACATTTCTGTGTCCTCCAAACATATATTTGATTATCTAAAACCAACAAATCAATACTAACACGATGATGTGTAATATAGCAACGAGCAAACAATGTAATAGAGTAATTATTTATATGAAAGCTGGGTAAAATCCCAAGTTTTTTGGACAATTTGACAACATATTTATAGTAAGACAAACATAAAAATACAATAATAAAAAAGCAATACAACTGCAGTTTGCAGCAGTATTGCCATTTTGTCTTCTGATGAAGAAAAATATTAATTATTTGCAGTATTACCAGAGCGGAATTTTCCGGGATACAGTGATAAAATCCGGGCTGCCTGTGCAGATGTCAGAGGTACAGGACTCGGCATGACATCACCCTGTCCTGCAGTTTTGCCGGCTGCATTTACGACAGGGTCCGCGCTTGCCTGTAAAACCCGGGTTTGCACCGGCGCCGGGTTTTCCGGCGGACGGGCATCCTTCGACAGCTTCGTGACAAGGAAAATCAAAAAGCGGGCGGGAAGGATTTTGGTGAGCACATGAAGGATTTTTTGAGACAGTCCGTATACGTATAGGCCGCGGCCCTTTTTGGATGCGAGAATTGACTTCTTTACAAGCCGTTCCGGCTTGACAACGAAAAGTGACTTGAAGCCTTTTGCCTTTGCGCCGGGAACGCCTGTTGCCACGGCAGCAAACTCAGTGGCGACAGGACCGGGGCACACCGTGGTGGAGGCGATATTATGTATCCGCAGTTCTGCTTGAAGTGCACGGGAGAAGTGAATGACAAATGCCTTCGAAGCAGCATAGACTGCAGATCCGGGCTGCGGAAGAAAACCGGCTGATGATGCAATATTGATAATGCGCGGACCCGTCGGGTAGGTGCACAGATCTCCTGTAGGAATCATATAGGGAAGGCAGACGGATGTGAATTCGGCGAGGACGGCGCAATTCAAGGCGATCATTTTATGTATTTCCCCGCGCGGCACTGTCTCAAAACAACCGGTATAGCCAACTCCGGCACAATTCACGAGAAGGCCAATGGAAGGCTTTCGTTTTTGAAGTTCTTCGGCCATATCTTTAAGGGCATTATCCGAAGTGAGATCCAGCATAAATACACGGATGCGGACAGGATCCAGTTCGCTTTTCATGGATAAAAGGCGGTCTGCCCTGCGGGCAATGACCCAAATCTCATCAAACGGGACACATCCAAAAGCGCTTCGCTCACGGACGACCTGCCTTAAAAAATGTTCGCCGATTCCGGAAGATGCGCCGGTAATTACTGCAATATTCATACACGTTACCTTTCCCTGACACGCCCTGGCAGAAGCCGTAAATGCAGTCCTGTCACGATATCTGACTAATATAAATATATTAGCATATATCAGGTGACGGCGGTAAAGAAGTTGATGCAGCCGGAGGCTATTCCTTCAGCTATCTGCGTAATGGAGGAATCATCCGTCAGGTAGCCGCGATCCTTTTTATTTGTTATAAAGCCTACCTCAATCATTGCGCCTGTCAGGTTATGTTCCCGGAGAACGGCATAATTATCGGCAAGGACACTTTGTGCATTTGTTTCCATTTTTGGTGCGGCTGTGATAATGGAATTATAAAGCGACTGGGCAAAAAGTTCGTTTCGTGCACCGTCCCTGCCATAGTAATCGTCGCGGATCGGAAAATCGGGATTGTTCTGATAGGATGTATCATCGGCAACCATCCGGACCTCACTTGCGATGACAGATTCATCCGTGACGTAATAAACCTGCGTGCCGTGCAGGGATGCGGCGGGGTTTGAGTTTGTATGAATCGAAAGGTACAGGATATCCGTAAAGTTTTTCTCGAGATCCATGAGAAGCCGGAGATCGGAACCGACACCGGTACCTACCATAATTCCCATCCCGCCTGTATCGATGGTATCGGAATTAACCAGCACGGTATCGGAAAGCTCGCCTACCAGCCGCGCTTTGTCCTTGCTGCTGATTGTATCGAGGCCAAACTCATCTGCATATTGAAGGCAGTTAAGGTGGGTGAGTGCAATTCGCTGATACAGGGATATCCAGGAGTCATCGGACCGGAGCATAATTACGGTTGCACCCTGTGCTTCGAGGGCGGTCCGGGTGCTTTCCGCGATGGTAAGATTGATAATATTTTCACTGTATTTGGGCTTGTTCGTCGGATATACACATCCGGAATCGGTGCCGCCGTGTCCCGGATCCAGAAGGATGACTTTTCCGTAAAGCGGCTTAGCAGTATCACTTGAGAATACTATCGACTTTGCATAGGGGAGCACGCTGTCTGTATTAGCGGGGGTAACTATGGAATGGTTCACTGCTGTAATTACTGTCTTCGTACTGTTCGTACCGTTTGTGCCGTATGAATCTTTGCCAATCATATAGTGCAGAAAAAGACCGACTGAAAGGCAAAGGGCGATCAGCAGAAACGATTTAACCAGGAAAAGGGCACCGTGGTGCTTTTTCGGCGGTGCATTCCTGCGGTTTTGGGGCCGCTGGTTTGCGGACGGATGCCCCGCAGCATTATGTACGGGCTGTCCCTTTTGCTGTCCGGCAGGATTGAGTGCGGGTTGTACCGCAGACTTTTGGTCAGCTGTATGAAAATTACCGGTGGAATCAAAAAATCCTTTTTGCGGCTGCCCCTGCTTTTTGGAGGGGGTGTCTCGTGCTGTCATTGGCTTTCCATGTCTTCGTGAGCGCTGGTTTGGATCAGTCATGTATTTTGGTCTCCTTGCCATTTTGCCTGACTGCAGAATTTGCGTTGTCGGACATGAATGCTGTCATTTCATACCTATAATAATAAAAAGGTGTGACCTTTCGGTGACTTGCACTGTGACAGTATAGTCATTATTCAAGTCGAAGATGTAAACGGAAGGTGTCGGTTTAATTACATACATCTATTTTACAGTAGAATCCAATGAATTATTCGGGATAAAAGGATGAATTTACTATATAACAGGCAGAATTTTCTGGGAAAGGTTGACCGAATCACGAAAAAACCTGTATGATAAACTGTGAATGATGAGAAACATAAGGAGATTATTATGCTTGATGTATCGGGAGTCACACTGCGTTTTGGCGGTCGGACTCTTTTTGAAGATGTAAACATATCTTTTACCAAAGGAAATTGCTATGGAATCATTGGAGCCAATGGTGCCGGCAAATCAACATTCCTGAAAATCCTGTCCGGGGACATTGAGCCAAGTAAGGGATGGGTGACGCTGTCGCCCGGAGAGCGCATGGCAGTGTTGGAACAGGATCATTTTAAATATGATGAATTTACCGTCCGCGACACGGTTATGATGGGACACAAGCGCCTGTATGAAATCATCGGGCTTAAGGAAACGCTTTATGCAAAGACGGATTTTACGGATGCGGACGGCATCATTCTCGGTGACCTTGAGGGTGAATTTGCTGAACTCGACGGCTGGTCTGCGGAAAGCAATGCCGATATGCTTCTTCAGGGAATTGGTGTGGATGAAGAGCTCTATGAAAAGAAAATGGCGGAACTGACAGGTTCACAAAAGGTTAAGGTTCTTTTGGCCCAGGCATTGTTCGGCAACCCCGATGTGCTGCTTCTGGATGAGCCGACCAACCATCTCGATCTTGATTCCTGCCGCTGGCTGGAAGATTATCTCCTGAATTTTGAGAATACAGTGCTCGTTGTATCGCATGACCGGCATTTTCTCAACAAAGTCTGTACACACATAGCAGACATTGATTTTGCCAAAGTAACTTTATTCCAGGGCAACTATGATTTCTGGTATGAATATACCCAGCTTTCCCTGCGCCAGATGAAGGACCAGACCAAGAAGGTCGAAACGCGCCGCAAGGAACTGCAGGACTTCATTACGCGCTTCTCCGCCAACGCTTCGAAGTCGAAGCAGGCCACATCGCGTAAAAAGCTTCTTGAGAATCTTGTGCTCCCCGATGTGGTAGCCTCCTCGCGCCGGTACCCGTTTATAGGGTTTACACAGGACAGGGAAATTGGCAATGACGTGCTTTTTGTTCGAGGATTAAGTAAAACACTAAATGACAGAAAGGTTCTTGACAATATTTCCTTCACAATGGAAAAGGGTGATGCCATTGCACTTGTCGGAGAAGATGAAGTTGCGAACACGACGCTTTTTCAGATTCTGATGGGTGAGATGGAGCCGGATGAAGGGGAATGCAAGTGGGGCATTACAACAACGAGATCCTACCTCCCCAAAGATAACAATCAATATTTTGACGGCTGCGAGCTGTCACTTGTGGACTGGCTGCGCCAATATTCCAAAGACCAGAACGAGACTTATATTCGGAGCTTTTTGGGGCGGATGCTTTTCTCGGGTGAAGAAGCCCTCAAACAGGCAAGCGTATTGTCCGGAGGGGAGAAGGTCCGCTGCATGCTGTCGAGAATGATGCTGTCCGGTTCGAATGTCCTTATTCTCGATGACCCGACGAATCACCTTGACCTCGAAGCAATCACAGCTGTCAATGAGGGAGTAAAATCTTTCAAGGGCTCCATACTGTTCACTTCACATGATCATGAGTTCGTGCAGACAATTGCAAACCGGATTTTCGAAATCCGGCCGGAAGGCCTGATCGACAGGAGAATGGATTATGATGAGTTCCTGGAGCGCCACGCGGAATTTGTCTGAGCAGGAAGCACCCAGCCAACAGACGATAAGGCGCATTCGATAGCGCCACCCAATACACAAGAAGAGGGAATATATACAATCGGTTCATCTAATTATTACAAACAGATGTTGTAATCAAAGAAACTCTGTGCTACGCTTATCATATCAAGAAGCGGGGCGGTGAATGTATGTCTGTAATTTCAAAAATTGATGTCTGGGGCGATTCGATTCTTAAGGGTGTTGTACTCGATGAGGCGGCCGGCCGTTATCGTCTTCTTAAAAACAGCGCGGTCAGCGCATTTGCCCAGCTCTTTCATGTTGAAGTTAAGAATCACTCGCATTTCGGCTGTACGGCCCCAAAGGCCCTGGCCAATCTCGACCGTACGCTCGGTTCCGGCTTTGATGCAGACATGGTGCTCCTGGAGTTCGGCGGTAACGACTGTGATTTCAACTGGGCTGAAGTCTCAGACGATCCTGACGGTGAGCACAATCCGCATACTTCCTATGAAGATTTTGTGGAAACAATGCAGAAAATGATTCAGACGCTCCTTGCAAAAGGGATTACGCCGGTCCTTATGAGCCTGCCGCCGATTGACTCCTTCCGGTTTTTTGACTGGGTGACGAAACCGGAAAATGTTGACGCGGATAAAGTGCTCTCCTTTATCGGGGAAAAGGAATATATATATCGTCACCAGGAAAGATATTCACGTGCCATCACACGCCTTGCCTATGAAAACAAACTGCCCCTGATAGACGTGCGTGATGCATTTCTTAAAGAAAAAAATGTCAACCAGTGCCTGTGTGCGGATGGTATTCATCCGAATGAGAAGGGCCAGAAATTAATCCAGGATGTCCTTTCGACCCAATATCTTCTTTACAGTGCGGTATAAATATTCATTATGCTGTAAAAGGAACGTATTTTTGCAATTTATCAGCAGGATATCTTCAAAAAAAGTACTATTTAAGTGAAAATAGGGATTATTCTCCAATTATTTGAAAATGATTGCACCTGAACTTGCACTGTGCTAGAATGTATCCACCATTATGACGGATGACATTTAATTAGACAGCAAGGTTACGTTCCTGCATAATCTGGTTATATAATGTCTAAGTGCATCAACGTCGATGTGCTCGGGCATTTTTTTAATTAAAACAGCAGCGGGTTCGCATCAAACAGCCGGTAAAAGAACCCGGGTTGCGCACATTGGGAGGCAAGGAAAATGGAATCAAATATGAGGGGATTACCCCGGGCACAGGGGATGTACTCCCCGGAATTTGAACACGATGCCTGCGGTATCGGGTTTGTCGTCAATATTCATGGAAAGAAGTCGCATAAGATTGTCCGGCAGGGTCTTACGATCCTTGCCAACCTTGCCCATCGCGGCGGCGCGGGAAGTGAAGAGAACACAGGTGACGGAGCCGGTATTCTGCTGCAGATTCCTGACCGGTTTTTCAGACAGGTCTGTCCGCTGATCGATATTACCTTGCCTGCAGCCGGGGAATACGGTGTAGGTATGCTTTTCCTTCCGCGCCAGGCGGACGCGCGCGAAGCTTGTCAGAAACGTATAGAAGATATTATAAGAAGCGAGGGGCAGAGCATTCTCGGATGGCGCACGCTGCCTGTCAATGAATCGACGCTTGGGTCCGTTGCAAGAGCCAACCGGCCGCACTTCAGCCAGATTTTTATCCAAAAGAGCGCCGACTGCAAAACGGAACTCGACTTCGAACGCAAGCTTTATGTTATCCGTAAACGCTGCGAAAGCCTGACTGCCAATCTGGCGGATGATGATACCAGTTATTTCTATTTTGCCAGTCTTTCCTGCCGTACGATCGTTTTCAAAGGTATGCTTACAGCCGATCAGATTGATGCATTTTATCTCGATCTGACCAGCCTGGAATTTGATTCGGCCATGGCGCTTGTCCATTCCCGGTACAGCACCAATACGTTCCCGAGCTGGGAGCGGGCGCATCCTTACCGTTACCTGATTCATAACGGTGAAATCAACACCCTGCGCGGAAATATCAACTCCATGCATGCCCGTCAGGCTAATATTAAGACGGATGTATTCGGAGAAGACGTAACGAAGGTTTTCCCGATTATTAATACAGAGGGCAGCGACTCTGCGATGTTTGACAACTGCCTCGAGTTTTTGACCCTGTCCGGAAGGTCCCTTGCTCATTCCGCCATGATGATGGTACCTGAGCCGTGGTCCAAGCATGAGAGCATGAACGATGACCTCAAGGCATTCTACGAATATCACAGCATGCTTGTCGAGCCGTGGGACGGACCTGCCGCCATGGCTTTCACCGACGGCCGCCAGATCTGCGCAATTCTTGACAGAAACGGCCTTCGCCCTTCGAGATACTATGTTACTAAGGACGGACTGGTAATCCTGTCATCCGAAGCCGGTGTCCTTGATATCCCGCCTGAGGATATTATCGCCAAGAATCGTCTTCGTCCGGGCCGCCTTCTGCTGATAGACACTGTAGAAGGACGTATCGTGACGGATGAAGAAATCAAAGAAACAGTTGCCGGTAAGCACCCGTACCGTAAATGGATCAATAAATATACACTTTCACTGGAACATCTGCCCGTCAAAAAGGATATGCCTGAGCCGCCTGTTGTCGCTCCGTCCAAAATCGAGCTTTACCAGAAAGCATTCGGGTATACCTATGAAGACGTGAAAACAATGATACTTCCCATGGCCAAAGACGGCATCGACCCGCTTGGCTCAATGGGACAGGATACACCCCTGGCAGTTCTTTCCGATAAACCGCAGCTTCTCTATAACTATTTTAAGCAGCTCTTCGCCCAGGTAACAAACCCGCCCATTGATTCCCTGCGGGAAAATATTGTTACGATGAGCAGGCTGTACCTTGGATCAACAGGTAACCTGGTCGATCCGAAGCCGGAAGACTGTCATCAGATCAAGATCAATCATCCAATCCTTACCGACGAAGATCTGATCAAACTCAAAAATATTGACGAAGCAGGATTCAGGTCAGTCACAATTCCGATCCTTTTCCCCGCTGGCGGCGATGGGCTTGCACTTAAGAATGCGCTCTCCGATCTGTTTGCCGCTGCTGAAAGAGCAGTGGATGCAGGGGCCAATATCCTTGTGCTGTCTGATCGCGGCATCAATAAGAATAAAGCCGCCATTCCGGCGCTTCTTGCTGTATCCGGACTGCATCAGTTCCTGACCAG
The DNA here is from genome assembly GCA_037143795.1 of Eubacteriales bacterium. Lineage (GTDB taxonomy): Bacteria > Bacillota > Clostridia > Saccharofermentanales > Saccharofermentanaceae > Firm-13. Next base: position 17,810 of record JBAWXZ010000023.1, read on the forward strand.
AAAAAGAAAAAGAAAGTTCTGCAGCCTGATTCTTGAATCGGCTGAACCGCGTGAAGTCCATCACTTCGCACTCCTGATCGGATTTGGAGTCTCGGCTATCAACCCGTATCTGGCATATGCTACGGTCGAAGACCTGGTCCGCAGCGGAATGCTGACAGGAATGACCCTGAAGGAAGCGAATGCACACTATGTGAAAGCTTCTGTCAAAGGAATCGTCAAGGTTCTTTCGAAAATGGGTATCTCAGCCATTCAAAGCTATAAGGGTGCGCAGATATTTGAAGCACTCGGTATCGGGAAAAACGTCATTGATACGTATTTTACATCCACACCCAGTCCGATCGGCGGTATTGGACTTGATGAGATTGCACGTGAGAGCAACATGCGGCACGAAGCGGCCTATGCACCCGGTGACCCTGACAGCGGCCTTACATCCGGCGGTCAGTATCAGTGGAGAAAAGACGGCGAATACCATCAGTTCAACCCTATGACCGTTCATTTACTGCAGCAGTCTGTACGAAACGGGGATTACGGTGTTTTTAAGGAATACAGCAATCACCTGAATAAGGAGACGCAGCGCCTCTGTACGATACGGGGTCTTCTGGAATTCATGCCTACCAAACAACCGATTTCGATCTATGAGGTCGAGCCGGTTGAGTCAATCGTCCGCCGGTTTAAGACCGGTGCGATGTCCTATGGCTCGATCAGCAAGGAGGCACATGAGGCTCTGGCTATTGCGATGAACCGCCTGGGCGGAAAGAGCAACACAGGAGAAGGCGGAGAAGATCCGGCACGGTTCATTCCCCTTCCCAACGGAGACTCAAAGAACAGCGCTATCAAGCAGGTTGCTTCGGGCCGTTTCGGCGTAACCAGCGATTATCTTGTACATGCCAGAGAGCTGCAGATAAAGATGGCCCAGGGAGCCAAACCCGGTGAAGGCGGACAGCTTCCCGGACGAAAGGTATATCCATGGATAGCACAGACACGTCATTCAACACCCGGTGTCGGCCTGATTTCCCCGCCGCCGCATCATGATATCTATTCCATTGAAGATCTTGCCGAGCTTATCCATGACCTTAAGAACGCGAATAAATTTGCGCGCATCAATGTAAAACTTGTATCCGAGATCGGCGTCGGCACCATTGCCGCCGGTGTAGCCAAGGGACGCGCGGACGTGGTTCTGATCAGCGGCTACGACGGGGGTACGGGCGCTTCCCCGAAAACCAGTATCCGTCATGCCGGACTCCCCTGGGAACTCGGACTTGCCGAGACACATCAGACCCTGCTTCTCAACGATCTGCGCAGCCGTATTATCGTCGAAACGGACGGCAAGCTTCTGACCGGACGTGATGTAGCCATTGCAGCGCTTCTCGGTGCCGAGGAATTCGGATTTGCAACAGGTCCGCTCGTAGCTCTCGGCTGCGTAATGATGCGTGTCTGCAATCTTGACACCTGCCCTGTCGGCGTTGCTACACAGAACCCGGAACTTCGCCGGAAGTTCTGCGGAAAGCCGGAGTATGTTGTCAATTTCATGCGCTTTATCGCAGAGGAGCTTCGCGAGGTTATGGCGGAACTCGGCTTTAAAACAGTAGATGAAATGATCGGAAGAACTGATATGCTCCGTGCAGACAATGCAGTGGACTTCTGGAAAGCCCGCGGTCTGGACCTGTCATGCCTTCTTTACCAACCCAACCTGGACTCAAGTATTGAGCGTCACTGTACAAAAACACAGGATCACAAGCTCGAGGAGACACTCGACCAGCAGATTCTGATACCGCTGTGCCAGTCTGCCCTTGAACAGGGAAAACCGGTTCGCGTCTCTCTTCCTGTCCGGAATGTAAACCGCGTCGTCGGCACACAGCTCGGAAGTGAAGTAACAAGAAAGTACGGTGCCAAGGGTCTTCCGGACAATACAATCGATGTGCTCTTCAAGGGATCTGCCGGACAAAGCTTCGGAGCATTTATCCCTTCAGGAATTACCCTGCGTCTGGAAGGCGATTCCAATGATTATGTCGGTAAGGGTCTTTCAGGCGGACGTATTGCCGTTTTCCCCGATGCTGCCTCCACTTTTGTGCCTCAGGACAATATCATTATCGGTAATGTAGCTTTCTACGGCGCGACGAGCGGTGAGGCTTATATCAACGGCGTTGCTGGCGAGCGTTTCTGTGTGAGAAACAGCGGTGCTTCTGCTGTTGTGGAAGGCTGCGGAGACCATGGCTGTGAATACATGACCGGAGGTCAGGTGATTGTACTCGGACAGACCGGGCGGAACTTTGCCGCCGGAATGTCAGGCGGTATTGCCTATGTCTATGATGAGGACGGTAAATTTGCAACACGCTGCAACAGGGAAATGGTCGGACTTTCTACATTATCGGAGACAGACGACATAACACTTGTAAAGCTGCTGATACTCAAACACGTGGAATATACCGGAAGCAAATATGCAGCTGGAATTTTGGAGGATTTTGACAAATTCGTGCCCAAATTCGTGAAGGTATTCCCGAAAGATTATGAGCGCATGCTAAATGCAATCAAAGAAGTTGAAGCACAGGGTTTATCAGGTGAGGCGGCACTTTTGGCGGCTTTCGAAGTCAATAGCCATTGATTTTTAAGTGACAGGCAACTGATCAGATACAGATAACCGGTAATGGGAGGATACGATAATGGGTAAGCCCACAGGATTTATGGAATATGCCCGGGAGCTTCCGGCAGACCGCGAACCGATAGACAGAATGAAGGACTGGAATGAATTCCACTTGCACTGGAATGACGAAAAACAGCGCCTGCAGGGCGCACGCTGCATGGACTGCGGCATACCCTTCTGTCATACGGGACTATTAATCAAAGGTGCGGCTTCCGGCTGTCCGATTAATAACCTTATTCCGGAATGGAATGACCTGATTTACCGCGGACTCTGGAAAGAAGCGCTGGCGCGTCTTCTGAAGACAAATAATTTTCCGGAATTTACCGGACGCGTGTGCCCGGCGCCCTGCGAAGGCGCCTGCACAGTAGGAATGAACGACCCGCAGGTAACTATCAAAAACAATGAGTGCTATATAATTGACAAGGCGTTTGAGGAGGGCTGGATCAAGCCTGAACCGCCGCAGAAAAGGTCGGGGAAGCGTGTTGCAGTTGTCGGTTCCGGTCCTTCCGGACTTGCCTGTGCAGCACAGCTCAATAAAGTCGGACACGAGGTCACTGTTTACGAAAGAGCTGATCGGCCGGGCGGACTGCTTATGTACGGAATCCCGAATATGAAGCTTGAAAAGTCTGTGGTTCTCCGCCGGGTGAAACTGATGGAAGAAGAAGGCATCCGCTTTGTTACCGGTGTTGAAATCGGCAAGGACATATCGACAGAGAAACTGCGCAGTGATTTTGATGCAGTGATTCTTTGCGGCGGCGCAACCAAACCAAGGGATCTGCCGATCGAGGGACGTGCGCTTGAGGGCATCCATTTTGCAATAGAGTTCCTGGGCTCCAACACCAGAACCCTGCTTGACGAGAAGAAAATGAATACCGCCGGAACCGCGCGCGCTGGCGCTGCATTGAGTGCTCCGATTTCTGCCGCCGGCAAACATGTCATCGTCATCGGGGGCGGCGATACCGGTACGGACTGCGTCGGAACAAGTATCCGTCATGGCGCTGTCAGCGTAAACCAGATAGAAATAATGCCGCGACCTTCGGAAGCACGCACATCCGGAAACCCGTGGCCGCAGTGGCCTTTCGTCCTCAAGACCGATTACGGACAGGAAGAAGCCATTGCCTTGACCGGTGAGGACCCGAGAACGTGGCTTACCACAGCAAAGCGTTTTGTCGGCGATGAGAACGGGCATGTCAAAGAAGTACACACCGTATCGGTAAGCTGGGAAAAAGATGCAGCCGGCCGTATGAATCCCATCGAAGTCAAAGGATCCGAGAAAGTATGGCCGGCTGAACTGGTTCTTCTGGCAATGGGCTTTCTTGGACCGGAAGACACCGCACTCACTTCCGCCGGTGTAGCACGTGATCCAAGATCCAATGTAAAAGCGGAATTCGACAAGTTTGCAACAAACCTTCCCGGTGTTTTTGCAGCAGGCGATATGCGCAGGGGACAAAGTCTTGTTGTATGGGCCATTAATGAAGGCAGGGGAGCCGCCAGGGAATGCGACCGCTACCTGATGGGAACCAGTTACCTTCCGTAACTCCATCCGATTCTTATGACTCTGCACAACCCATGCAAAGCAAGTCAGAATCCGCCGGAATACACAGAAAATAATCCTGGATGAGACACCCGGCAGATACTCAATACGAGTTTCTGCCGGGTGTTTCTGCGTATATAACATCAAATATCAAAGAGATATATAAATATCAGCACGTATATGATGTTTTCCGGCGATTTTCCGGATAAATCTGCGATTTGTCCGGATCAAAAAAATTGACGGTGATATAATGAAAAAGGAGAGTGAAACTGCGCAGGATCAGGTTTCAGGAGGGGAAAATGAAACATTCATTTTTGCAGCAACGGGTGATGGTTTTGTCCCTTGTTATTATTTCCGGTATCTTGTCTGCATCCTGCTCGACAACTACGGTTATTTCCTCTTCAACGGAAATAAAGGAAGAAGAAACAGCGGCAGTGGAAGAGGTAAAAACGGCCGACGTCCTGTATGCATATCTTGAAGAGTTTAAGGGCGGGAAAGTAATGCAGGACACATATGAATCGAAGCTGATTGCAGGCAGCAATCCTTTTGTTGATTTGAAATTCGCGGATGACCAGTCCAGGACCGCCATGCAGGCTGGGATGAACAGAATCAAATATGAAGTTAAAGATATAACCTTAGTTCCCGACAAAGAATCCGCGGAATGCGATGTTGCTATAACTGCGCTGGATGTCCTTAAGATCCAATCCAATCTCGAAGACAAAGAAGGCGGACTGTACTATGATTCATTTATAACCGCAATACAGGCGGAAGATGCCCCTGTAAAGACTTATGATATTAAGATTGTACTAAGCTTTGATGCGGGCGAAAATGAATGGAAGATCTCTAATTCTCCGCTCTTTGTCGGGGTTTTTGCAAAACCGTATACAAAACTTGTATTTGATCAGGACTATTCAGCAGCGTCAGCAGCTTTGGATTCCTTTATGACAGCTCTTAAACAAAATGATACAAAAACAATTGATTTACTATGCAGCGGATTAAGTTCCAGCGACTTTTTCCCGCAGGATGAATTTGAGCTGCTCCTGTCCCGGGCAATATACTCAGCAGTTAAATATTCTGTCAGCAGCCAGCCGCAGGGAACCGCCAAAGAAGTTGAAATTGTTCTTTCATTGACGATGCCGGATATGGACGCAAACTACATAGAGGCATACAACGATGTAGATCTGGTGGCACGGTCGCTTAAGCCGGCCATTGTCGAAACACTTCAGGGAACCCTGGAAAAAGATGCGGCGTATACCTACAGAAAGGCGTTTTTCACTGAATTGGCATCGAGGCTGATGGGAACGGATGCGCTTCAAAACACATACGAGGTACGATTCACACTGACATTGGATGAACAGACCCAGACATGGAGAATAACCTCGGCACAGACAGAGCGTCTGCTCAAGGACTTCCTTACCGGATATGATCCGCTTCTCGACTTGTCTGCACAGCATTTGCAGATTGCTATTGAAAGTGCCTCCGCCGCGCTTTTACAGGAAGGCACAATTGATCAGACACAGCAGGGGGATGTCAACAATTACTTCATTTATGTACTTATCCCCGAGACCGGCGATCCTTTTGCCAACATCACCACAACCGGCTGGAAAGATCCGTCTACCGGCAATGATGTTGCCGGTTACAACTCCAAAACGGACACGGCGCTTATGTATGTGTTAATGCTGAGTTCCGACTGGGGCGACTTTACAGGACGTATTGAATGGTACAACCAGAATGCTTCCATAATGTTCTATCAGGAGGACTTCAGCTACAATCACATGGAAGGCGTCCAGGCAATATACGCTGTGTATCCGCCTGAAGAAAATCCTAAAATCGGGTGGCTCTCACCGGATACATACAAAGTAGTCATCTATCTCTCCGATGGAAGCATTCTCGCAGAATCAACGGTAATCGTATCCTGAAAGCAGGATGAAAACCTGCATTTCCCTGAAAACATCGGTGATAGAAGTCCTCTGTTTTTTATACGGAGGGCTTTTCATCTGCTGACCGGATCCAGACGCTGACAGAGCCGCCTTTTACAAAGAAAGTCCCCTTGCCTTCGCCGGAAAGCGTAACAGGATCTGTAATATGGCCGGTGCAGTCTTTCCAGATTGTACCCGCCATTTCTTTGCTGAAATCCAGATCTTTCCAGCCGTCTTCGTCGTTGCTGATGAGCGCGGCAAGGCCGGAACCCGGATGGTCGCTGTCACCCATCCTTTGCCAGGCAATAACATTCGGATTATCAAAAGTATCAACCTGTTCCCCGTATGCGTATTTTTTGCGGGCTTCAAGCAGCGGGTCCAGTTCTGCTTTCCGGCCGGGAATGCCGTCACCGCCGCCGATTCCGTAGTAATCACCGTAAAAAAGACACGGGTATCCGTCATCCCGCAGCAGGATCAATGCATAGGCCGGCATCTTGAACCACCCGGCCACATATGATTCCAACGCCTGATGGCGCTGCGAATCATGGTTGTCGACAAATGTAACGACATTCATCGGGTTGCTCTTCACCAGGGAACCGTCATAAATTGTCCGCAGGTCAAAATCCTTGCCCTGATTTCCTGCCGAATAAAAATTGTAATGAAGCGGGACATCAAAGAGAGTCAGACAGAATTCCTCGCTGCTCAAATAGTCGCGAAGCTGCTCCGTGTCATCCTTCCAGTATTCGCCTACCGTAAAAAACGGCCGCTTCACATAGCTGCGCATTTCCTTGACGAAAAGCCTGATAAAGTCTTCGTTAATATGCTTGACAGCATCAAGCCGCATGCCGTCCAATGACAGTTCATCGCAGAACCATTTACCCCACGCGATTGTCTCGTTCACAACATCCGGATGGTGGTAATCAATATCGGCGAACATCAGATAATCATAATTGCCGAACTCCTGGTCCACATTTTCCGAAAACGACTTATTCTCTCCGACAATCCGGTAAATCGAGGATTTTCCTGTACGCTGATCATAATCGGTTGCAGTAAAATGCTGCCAGCCCCATGTGAATTTGGAGTATTTGCCTTTGCGTCCCGGAAATGTAAACTTCGTCCAGGCTTCAATAGTGAAGGGTTCCGATACATCGCGGTCCCTGTTTTGTTCATCAACCTCTATGACAGTAATCTCCTCAGTCTCGTCAGCAGCTGCCTTATGATTCAAAACGACATCCGCGTACACACGCAGGCCCGCCTTGTGCAGTGCGGCAACAGCGGCTTTCAGGGATGCCTTATCGCCGTACTTGGTAGCCACGGTTCCCTTCTGGTCGAATTCACCCAGATCATATAAATCATATATACCGTATCCTACATCATTTGAGGATGTACCTTTTGAACACGGCGGAAGCCATACACCGGATACACCCAGGGCAGCCAGATTTCCGGCGTCCTTTTTAAGATGCTCCCAGTGTTTCTGGTCAGCAGGAAGAAACCACTCGAAATATTGCATGATAATATAATTATCCATTTATCAAAATCCTCCGGTACGGAACTCGCGTCTATTCTTTACTGGAAAATTATATAACAAAAAATATCAACATGTACATAAGGCATTGTCACAAAAGAAACAAACTTTCGATTTTGCATTGAAAATGAAAACCGCATCGGATAGAATGGCAGTATCAGGGACAAAAAAGGACTTGGATAAATGGAGGCATATCATGAACGCGGACAAGTTATCCTTTCTTTGCAGGGCAAAAAAAGCGACCTATGCAGGCCATGGCGCAGAAGCGGACCCAAGCCGCCCTGCCTCGCACGACCTCATCTATTCAGAGGGCGGCCTGACCTATATTGACACATATCTTGGCGGAGAGCGCTTCACCGGCGAAGAGGCACTGTGGGAGGAAGGTCAGCCGATATGGGCGATGAACTACTCCGGACGTGTAACCGGCCAGCCATTTTCCGGTGATTTCCTCAAAGAAGCCCTGTCGCATGTATCGACGGACAAACCATACCGCGGCCCGGAGTACTTCACCGACGGAACCTACGAGTTTGCAATGACCGTGGACGGCAGCATCGACTGGTTTCAGGGCTATGAAGAAATCACAACCCGGGGACATCAGGTATACGAACTATATTTTCACGGCGGCACAGTAATCTGAGGCGTGCCGTCATATACATCCCGCTAATATCCGCACGTCTATTCTCTGGACAACCCGCTGAACCCACCGAACAAAACACGAAAATGGAATTGACAGCGATAGCTCATCCCTGTATAATTTAGCGTGCGTCAGAAAAGACGCGGATGTAGTTCAATGGCAGAACTCCAGCTTCCCAAGCTGACCACGCGGGTTCGATTCCCGTCATCCGCTCCAAAAAACACCTGCCTTTATAGCTCAGTCGGTAGAGCGCATCCATGGTAAGGATGAGGTCATCGGTTCGATTCCGATTAAAGGCTCCACTTGAAACCGCGGCGGCTGTAGGCTTTCGCGGTTTCGACTTTTTAACCCAAATATACTTTGTCCCACTTTTTGTCCCGTTTTAAAAAAACACGATATTTTAAAAGCCGATTATTGCTACATTTGAGCCATAATTCCAACCCAAATAAATAGCGCAAAAAAATATTTTCACGCCTCTTATTACATAAAAATAGCATGTTTGACAAGATCTGGAGATCAATTCAAATATGATGTTTGGTTTGTAAATGAATAATGGAAATTAATTGCCGTCATTTTTTCTAGATTCAAAAATCGAAGACAAGATTAAGGCGGCCTTGATTTTCGACTCAGCTGTAATTCCAACATAATAACGCATCGTAACGTTAATATCTTTATGTCCCATCAGATATTGTAATGTCTTTGGGGGGAGAGATTCGGAGGCTTTTGTAGCAAAAGTGTGTCGAAAATCGTACAGAGAAAATGTGACGGGGGGGATAACAACTTTTCCTTCACGATTTAATACAGCTGTATTCGCACGAATTCGCTTAAACGACAATATTATTGCATTTAGTGAAGGCTTTCCTTTCCCGGCAGGGTAGAGCCATATGCAATTCGCGGGACACTTGGAGATTTGATCGTCTAATACTTTTTGCAAATTGGGGAAAATAGGGAAGTCGCGTCTTGCGGCGGGTGTTTTCATTGGTCCAGGTCCTTCAAGGGTTATGGATTCAAATAGCTTAATTTCTTTGTTAATTATGATTTTTCGAGAAACGGCTGCTCCCTCTGAGGGTCGGAAGCCAGTCATTAGTTGCTGTAAATAGAAGTTAAAGTATTTTTTATTGCGGGCAACCATAAAAAAACGGTCAAGTTCATCATCTGTGCATATCCGTATTACCTCGTCTGCTCGATCCTCAACCTCGTTGTTTGGATTTTTTATTATAAGCCCAGATGTCGGATTGCTTATTTTATACCCAAGTGTATTTATAGCCCAGTTGTATGGGCGGGAGATACAAGCACGTATTTTATTAATCGTGGCACTTTTTGCGCCTCCCTTTATTGCTTTAATAAGGAGAGAATAAACAGTAGATCGGCTTATATTGGATATCTTTAAATTTCCTATAACAGTCTTCAGATAATACTCATAGTGGCCATTCAGTGTTTTGTAGTCCCGTTCACGGCAGAAAATTAGTTGATGATCTTCTTGCCATTTGTGAAATAGTTCATCAAAAGTCATGCGATATAAAGTAGGAGCTGCCTCTGCTTTTTCACATCTATATTTAAATTCAGTTATTAATTCATTACTCCGTTGTCGAAGTTCTTGCTTGTTTCCAGCTTTGTCGGTATAACGATACCGTTTACGACCATCATTAGATTTTTTAACTGCATTTTTGGGCATAGAAACCCCATCCCTTCGTCTGCAAAATTAATGAATATTGCTCTGAAAAGCGACTGCCAGTCCTAAAATTTTTATTTCTTCAAGTTCTTCATCTCTATATATCATTGGCTTATAAGATGGATTTTCAGCCATAAGAACCAATTCATTTTGATTTTTGTATACACGCCTTAGGAAAACCTCGTCGCCGATGAGAACAGCAGCAATTTCTCCATCATTCACTTGTGAATCCTCATGTATAAAGACATAGTCTCCATCGAGAATTCGTGCATTCAACATGCTGTCTCCCTTAACTTTTATGCAAAAGGACGCTCGTGTATCAGATCCAATATCAAAATAGTATTCATCTTTTCGTTCCGAAAAAATTAGCTGACCAGTAATAACACTATCTAACTTTGGAACCTTCTTCATTTCTATATCCAAAATGTTAGCTGGAAGACTAATATCACTTTTTTCCCAATACTGATTGCTTTTTTCATTAGTTGAATGGTCAATATGTTGACCATCAAAAAAAGTAGTTGTGCCTGTATCCCTGCCAAAAATATAGTCTGTGCTCACATTAAAATATTCAGCAAGTTTCATCACCGTTTCTGTATCCGGCGTACGGAGACCTTGTTCCCAATTTCTATAAGTTCCGTGTGGAACTCCCAGAGCATCAGCCAGTTGTTTCTGGCTGAGTTTTGTATTGTTCCTAAGAATCTTTAGTCGTTTTTGATCTAAACTCATAAATTTTTCCTCCACGAGATAAGAATACACCACTTGGGTGTATCTATCAACAACTATAACATCAAATTGAAGATAATTTTCAAAAACACGTTGACCAGCACACCAAGGTGGTGTATCATCCAAAAGAATAATGCATAAACAAATATCTTGAGGAGGGTATAGTAGTGCTTGAAAACAGAATTGGCGCGGAACGAGCGAGACTTCGCATCTCTCAATCTGAACTTGCAAAAGAACTCGGCGTATCAAACAAAAGTGTTAGTAACTGGGAAGTTGATGCAAAAAAATGTCCCCCGAAACATTTGATTAAACTTGCTGACAGGTTTACATGTACGACGGATTATTTGCTTGGAATTTCTGAAGATAAGAATCAGGAAAAGTTAGCACGAAAGAATAGAATGAGGTAATCACTAATGAAATCAAGGAATGTTCAGTCTGTTAAAAAGATCATTCCGCACACAGTAAAAGACAAAATCAATTATGAAGACCTGCTTGAATTGATGCATGTCCGTCATCAGACAAGAAAGTCGATTGCACGTACTTGTGGAGTTACACAGCAGGCGTATGGGAGATGGATTAAAAGTGGTCTCCTAATGCCAGGATCGGTAATATTAGAAACAGCTAGAGTACTGGGTGTTCCGTATGAGCGATTCGGCGAAATCTTTTTTTGCGTAATGGTCAGAAATAACTCTATACGATTTCGGAAGATAGGTCCTATGGATGCTATGGAAGGTGATAGAAATATTAATTATATTCCAAGTGATAGAGCGGAAAAGGTTGCAGTTAATAATGAGTAGTTGTTACAAGTGAAAATAGGAGGCTGCAAATGCCAGAAAAAAAGTATTACTACTTCAAATTGGAAAATACTTTCTTTGATCAGAAGGAAATCAAAAAATTACGGAAAATTCCGGGTGGAGATGCTTACACTGTCATTTATTTAAAAATGATTCTCTCTAGTCTTGAAACGAATGGAGTTCTCTTTTTTGAGGGGTTTGAGGATAGTTTTTCGAAGGAAGTTGCATTAGTTCTGGATGAAAACCCTGATGCCGTTGAAATAACGGTTGTATTTTTGAGGACGCATAAGCTTCTCGTCGAATGTGCTCCGGATGAGTACTCTTTAGTCAATGTACAAGAAAAAATTGATGGTTTATCAACAAGTGCAATACGAAAGAGAAGACAAAGGGAACGTGAGAAACAGCTGGAAACACCTGCAATATATGGATCGATGGGACAATGTCACGCACAAGTCACGCCGCTGTCACGCATGAGTCACGTGCATGTCACAGGAAGTCACGAAATATCAGATCAAGATCAAGAGACAGATCAAGATCGAGAAACAGATCCATCTATCAATCAAGAAGGCTTGATGGATGGACTGACTGAATACAACGTTAGAGAAGAAATGGTAAGAAATCGAGGTATTCCATATGTGTATTCTACTAACAAAGAATTTATGAAAACGGCAATACACATTCTGACTGCATGGGATCAAATGATGAGTGACGAAGATGATTGGTATGGGCATGAGGAGTACAAATATGCGTATGTAATGCTGAACGATGCGTTGGTTGATATGTGCACCACTCAAGAGATCCGCAAGTATGGTGACACACCTGTAGTATCTTATGCGAAGGTAATTGACAAAATTAACCAGTGCTCTGTTATGTTCGATAGTGACACTAAAATCACAATCTGCAATTTAATACACGAAATGTTGGATGCCTTGGTAAATGCACTTGTGAAATACAAAGTGACAAAAACATTTCCATATGTGAGATCTTTCATTTGGAGTTATCTAAATACCTATAAGCTTCGGTCCGCCATTGAAAAAGCAAAAATCGAAGACGGCTTTTACCTTCGTCTGAGATATCACGGTGAAGAGGAGTAAATTATGATTACAGCTGTATTCAACAATAAGGGTGGATCCGGAAAAAGTACCACATCTGTCAACTTGGCTGCAGCCATTGCGCAGCAAGGATATAAGGTGCTACTTCTTGATTTGGATGCGCAGGCCAATGCTACTGACTATAGCGGCTGCATCGCAACCGAAGATTCAAAGAGTATTTACAACGTTCTTTTCGAAAGTATGGATCCCTGTGAAGCGATCATTCCAACGGCCTGCGAAAACCTTTATTGTTTGCCGGCAAATGCTCGCATGAAGAATGCAAGCACACGCTTGAATCAGGATCAGCTTTTCGGCCCATCGGTAAAGTTATATCTGGCTCTTAAACGAGCTCATGTGGAAAATGACTTTGACTACATTTTTATTGATTGTCCAAGTGAAATTGATACCGTAACAGCGAATGCACTTAATGCAGCGCACGATTGTCTTGTGCCATGTGTGACAGATCGCTTCTCCCAGAAAGGTCTTATCAGCGTTCTTGAGGCTCTGGACATTGCAGCCAATAACGGATGTGGAACGGAAATTGTTCTATCCGGCACTGTAATCTGCAATTACCGTGGATCCACAAAGATAGCTCGAAGTAATGCTGCGGAACTTTTTGAAGCACTTCCAGATACGGCGTACCGGACAATTATCAGACAATCGGTGGCAATTCCGACAAGTATTGAGACATCTTCTCCTGTTGTATGTAGCCAACCTAAGAGCACAGCCGCACAAGACTATACAGCGCTGGCTGATGAATACATTCGTCGTCATCCTCAAATGAGAGCCATAAGGATAAACGCATAAACATGTGCAACGTTGCACATCTACAAAACATAGTTCTATTTGTAGGAGGAGAAAATGAGCTTTTTAACAGCAGCAATTTCGCAGATGGAAACATCTAAATCACAGATGCAGCAGATCGGGATTGAGCGAATTCATTTGGATCCGACAAATGATACCCTGTACCCGCGCTTTGATCCGGAGAACTGTGCAGACGATCGGGATCTGATTGAATCTATTCGAGAAGTGGGACTATTGCAACCGTTATGCGTCAGGCGTCACGGCCAGCTGACAGATGAGTATATCGTAATTTCCGGACACAGACGACTTCAAGCTTGCCAGGTGGCAAGAATCAAGAAGGTGGAATGCTTAATCCTGTCTGCGGATACGCAAGAAGAACAAATCACAATGAAAATGGACCTGGTTCTTTCCAACCGCACCCGTGACCGATCCAACCCGGCCATTCAAGCAAAAGAAGTAGCCTTTCTAGAAAACCATATGCGAGAGTTGAAAAAGATTCGTCCTGATCGTTTCAAGGGCTTCACTATTCGTTCTCTTGTAGCAGCTGAGTTAGGTGTATCCGAGCGCACGGTTGCTAGTGCTGAGAAAATCAACAATAATTTGGATCAGGAGACGTATTCCGCTTTTATGGCCGGAGAACTATCTCAAAGAAAAGCCCTTGAAGCTGCCGACAATAAAAGAATTGCAGCCGGAAAAAAGACAAGAACAGAGTATTTGAATTTTGATGAAACAGCATTACCTGCCAAAGAAGATATCTCTAAACTTTTATATACACAGCTTATTTGCTCTGCTGCCATCGAAAAAATTGAAGACAAAAGCGTATTTTTAGCCAAATTGAAAGAACATCACTTAAGAGGTCATCATGGTCACAGCGATCAAAATTTCATCGCTCAATTTGACCCCAAAGGTTTGATTTTGAAGTTGCCGTCCAACAGCAAGGAGATTAGACTTACTCCCAATCAGATCTATAATGCAACACTCTGGGAATATCAGTCGCAGCAGCAGAATAGGATAGAAACGCAATCTTGCGTTGACAAAGCAGCAGTTCAAAAAACATTTTATAAGGGGAACGAAGATACAGACAAAAATATTGTTCTGCGCATGGGGAAAAAACTTGAAGACTGTGCGTCAAGATTACAGGACAATCCTCAGCTTTGGAACGATAAAATTGTTCAGAATACTTTTTTAAGTCTGGAAAAAAGAATCGAGGACCTATTAAATAAAATGCTCGTAGACGAAAACCATACAAACGAAAAACATCATACGGAGGTGTTTTCGTGATATATCAAGAAGTAAAAGACCGCTCATTGGAATCGCCAACTGATATACTCGTTCACACATTGAAATATCTAAGCGCTGGAGAAGCTGATGTTGAGTATCGTATTAAAAAAATAGAAGAAAGGCTCAAATATGGGAACAGAGAAAACATGGAGGCGGAGATTCTTTCCGCAAAACCATTGAATGCTGACCGCGTTCAGGGGGGAACTAACACAGACTCTCACGACAAAATGCTGAATATAATCGACCGATGTGAACAACAAATGTCTCCAGATAGGTGTATTCTAATCGATCTTTTGCGCCTTCGCGCTCAATATACGGCACTTAAAAAGGAGATCATCTCCTTACCACTCCCGTACAGATGGATACTGACGGCGAAATATATTGATGGTCAAAAAGACACACAGATTCGTGCACGAGTTAATTTTGGAAAGACCCGATACTACCAGACAGTGAATGAAGGGTTAGAAATTCTTCTTCGCCAAATCAATTATGAAATTCCTGAACTAAGTGAACCAAACGAACTAAACGAACATTGACATATGTTTATCAACTTGATACTTTAGAATAGCAATAATTAAAAAATCAATACAGAGAGAGGGGCGGAATTATGAAAAAGAATGCATACATCACCCTGATTCTCACCCTGACATTCCTAATAACTGCATCAGGTTGTTCTTCATATGCGACGACTGACATCACCACGGCGGCGATCACTTCCGTGGCTACAGCACAAAAAGAACCCACAGAGACAGCGGCCATTGCGACGACTACGCCAACACCTACACTGACAACGATGGAAGCTGTTGTCATGCTTACGGTAACGGCAACGTATGCTTCACTCTATGACGGAACGAAGATTTACTCGGACGGGTCCCGCACGGTTGTCCTGAAGACACTTGTAAAAGGCGACCAGGTTACGATCACCGGGACGGCGGGACAATATGGCGTTACGCCAGAAGGATCTTTCGTCAACCTGCACCTGATGAGCGTTGTTGTCACGGTAACTCCTACATCTGCCGAAACAACGGTCGCACCAACAGATCCGACAGCGTCAACGACTAAAGCTCCGTCAACCACGACCAAGGCGACAACTGCTGCTACTACAAAGGCTCCAGCTGCGACAACAAAAGCCACAACAGTAGCAACGACAGCCGCTCCCCCTGTGGAAACATCTCCTCCTGTAGCGACAACCGCAGCATACACGCCCAACTGCGACAACATCCGAAGTCTCATTGTCAGCAATCTACAGTCCAGAGGTTATTGGTTCCCGGATGCCGCTTCTAATGGAGGGGGATCAGCCTCTGTAACGACAAACTACTTTTATAGCGACGATAAATTTGCTGAGGGATTTCTAAAAAAATTTACAAAATTAGAAGAGATTGGCACAGCGGGCATCGTTTCGATTAGCGTCTGGATAGAAAATGGATATGTTTGCTTTTCACACACGGATTGCGCATATCCGACTGCATAAACTAACCGATCAATACAAATAGTGACCAGTGATGGTTACTCGATCAAAGGCCAGAGGCCGTCTGTTTTTATAACAGGCGGTTTTTTTATGCTTCCCCGGCAGCATCCGGTATTCATAAAAGATTTAGAGGAGTGGCATATAGTCCCACCAAAAGATGACTATAAAAATGGAGGATTAAATGAAAACAGCACTATTTAACTTGATCAAACAATTCCCTGCAAAAAAGAAAATTCTGTCCCTTGTTCTTACCTTGTCGTTACTTATCTCTTTATTTCCAATGTCTGATTTAGCGGCATGGTCTGCGCCGGCAAATGTGACTATCAATAAATCAGTGAATGCCTCGTATTTTACAAACCAGTGGGGCACTCCGTTAACAACCGGTTTCTATTACGTTGCCAGTTCGGGAGAATTAGCATACTGTGCCGATCAGGAAGCAACTGGTCCCGGCAGAACCGGCTATTCCTTAAACGATGACGGATTAGGCAACGCTTCTTATCTGTCGGGTATTCAGTCCATTATCCAAAACGGCTATCCCAAATATACCAACGGCTTATCGGCAGATGATGCCCGATATGCAACTCAGATAGCAATCCACTGGATAGAAAATTACTATTTGGGAGCAGGCCAAGGATATGACGCTTCCATCCGTAACACAACAAATGCGAACGGTCACGATGGAGCGCTTGCGTTTGCCCTTGTGCTTTACGATGTAGGCGTGAGTCTTGCGCCAGTAGACCCAACTTTGTTTCTTTATCCTCCATCAGCATGGACAGACATAGGTGGGGGGGTACTCCAGTGCAATATGTATGTTGACGAAGACAGCACAGATTACTGGCAGGTATTATCCTTGCCTGCCGGTGTAACAACGGTTGGAGAAACTACATTTACCGGAGACGTCAACCTGACACTTCAATTAATGGATGCTGCAGCTTATGCTGCTTCTCCAAAAACCATAACATTAGAAGGCTATTCAAACCGAGACACATCCAATATCCACGTGTTCACGACGTCGGGTGGGTATCAATCGATGGTGGCTGTCAGTACACAGACAAACGGACTAGATCCGGTATATAAAGAACTTGGCGATGCAACTGGCGACCTGTCCATCCACAAAGTTACGTCACTACAAAGCAGCGGAGCGCAAGTTCCGGAATCGGGAGCCATATTTCAGGTTTACAGCGTAAGTACGGGTATGTTGGTTACCGTTCTTACAACGGATGCTGCCGGTAATGCTGAAGCGTTAAATCTTCCTGCCGGAAGCTATAACGTGCATCAATCCTATGCTCCCCCCGGCACCATTTTGGCACCGGATCAATTAGTGCCTGTCACGGGCGGAGTGGTTTCTTATGGCGCTTTTGTCAATAATTCGACATACTTTCCGATCACTAAGCGGGATACAAGTAGCGGGGCTCTTGTGGCAGGAGCAACGATTACGATCTCTCAGAGCGATGTTCCTATCGCCTCGGCAGTAACCGGAACAGATGGTAACGCCTGGTTTGAGAGTCTTCCTGCCGGGCAGTATTCATGGAACGAGTCGGCCGCTCCGGCAGGATACCTGCTAGATACCAATACGTACATCATTACCTTAAATGCAGATGGATCTGTGTCAGGAACGACTGCTTTTACTGATGTAAAGAGCAACGGCTATGTTGATGTCTATAAGACAACCGATCGTTTGGGGGTTCCGGCTTGGGAACCCGGTGCGGTGTTTCAGATCTACTTAACCTCTTCCGGTTCTTATGCCGCAGCTCCCGTAGCAGTGCGAGATCAGATCACAACCGATGCTAATGGGCATGCAATCAGTAAGCTCCTGCCATATGGAAATTACACAATGAGACAGACAGTAGCCCCTGTCGGGACAGTCATGAATCCCACAGTCTGGACATTCGATGTTGGAACAAATGGTGCCGGTACGATGGTTGCTACCGATACTGATACAGTCAATGTTTCCAATACTGCCACAGTTGGACGTCTGGAAATAGCGAAAACGACAAACAGAGGATACAGCGCACCAGAAGCCGGGGCCATCTTCCAAATTTATAATGCTGTATATGCGTCTTACGCGGCCGCCCCAACGACAGAAAGGGATATTCTGACAACCGATGCTGCCGGATATGACATATCCAATTGGCTTCCATACGGGATATACACGGTTCACCAGACCTTTGCTCCGGACGGAACAAAGGCAATGGCTGATTTTAACGTAACACTGGGATCCACCAACAATGAGACCATCCACCGGGATCTTGTAAACCAGACATTTTGGGGAGACATAAAGATCCTCAAAAATAAGAGCGCACCATCCGACACGTCAGGCATATTGACACCGGAGCCGGGAGCAACGTTCCGGATTTATCCGTCTGAGTATGTTAGCTATGCTGCAGCAATCGCAGCCCTTAATCCGGCACAGGAACAGGCACTTACGGATGAAATCACATCCGGCATAGCCGGTGCAGCTATGACAAGCCATCAGCTTCCCTTTGGAAGCTATACGGTTGAGCAGATTGACACAGCTGCCAATCTGCTCACTTTTAAGGTTGATGCCTGGACGGTCACGATTGGATCCGTGGACAATCAGACTTACACATACGTCCGAAATAATGAAATCTATGAGCAGTACCTTTCTGTTGTAAAAAGAGATGCGGAAACGGGTCAAGTTATTAAAATGGCCGGAGTAACGTTTGAAATTTTTGCAGCGGATCAGACAACTGTATTATCAGACAGCAATGGAGTATCCTCATTTGTTACTGATGCTAACGGCAGAATCGACATCAAGGATCTGGCACTTCAGGTAGGGGATTACTATATCCGGGAGACCAAGGCCCCAATGGGATACACACTCAACACGGATCTCAAAGCTTTTTCTGTAAGCATTACTGATCACGGAAGCTCTATTGTCACTATTGATTATGGTGTAGATGTTCGCGAAGTACCGTTTGTTGATACCGCGCAGACATGCCGGCTCACTGTCGAAAAGCAGGGCGATGTTCTTACATCCGCAACGCTGATCGACGCAATAAATCCGGATACAGGAGCACGGTATTCGGATGAAGACGGAACAGTCCTGTCAATCTATGACTTCGGGTATTCTTTAACCGGGAAAGCCGGTGCCGTATTTGAAGTCTTTGTTGGCGCAGTTGATATTGGCGATCAGGATGGCATCGTCAAAATGTTCGATAAAAACGGTGACGGCGTGAAGGATACAAGTCTTACCGCAGGCACAAGCCTGGGTACGATCACGACAGCTGCTGTACTGCAGAAAGACGGAACAACCAAGTACATCGCTTCATTGGACGGATTACCACTTGATGCAGTCACTGGAACCGCTCAGTATGTAGTGAAGGAAGTGACGGCACCAACCGGTGACTTGATAAACCAGGCACCGATCTTCTTTGAGTTCCGGTACGCCGACCAAACCATTAAGCAGATATCGCAGGAGCAGACCATGGCAGACACGCGCCAAAAGGTACAGATCACCGTAGATAAGCAAAAAGAAGCCGGTGTCTGGAATGTTACCAAACAGGCCTTTGATTGGCCGATGGTCCAAGCGGAGGGTATTCTATTTGGTTTGTATACAACAACAGACATCACAGCTCCAGACGACTCCATCCTAATTCCTGCAGATACCTTAGTAGACGTTCTTCTCACAAATGCAAACGGGATCGGAAAGAGTACACAGGATCTCCCGTTTGGCGACAATTATGTCAAGGAACTGAACGTAACTGCAGATGTGGTTATGGACGCCACGACAACCTATGACATCACAACCGCTCCGCTTGCGGACCAGACTGTGCCGATCGCATCCTTTGCAATCAATAAAGGTACAGCGATCATAAACAGACAAATCGCAGGCACCATGGAGATCTACAAGATCGCAGCTGACACACAACTGCCGATGATGGGCGTCGTTTTCGAAGTCTATGACGCAGCCGCCAACCTCGTGGACACCGTGACAACAGGAATTGATGGTCATACCCAAACGAAAGTGTTGCCTTTTGGCGCCTATACGCTCATCGAAACCAAGACAGTCACCGGATACGCATTGGCGGACAAGCAATCGTTCAGCATTTACTTGACTCCGCACGATGGAGAGATCTTCTCTGAGGCGCAAATGACAGTCGTTGATCAAAAGATGGCGCAGGTAGAAGTGTTTAAAGTTACAGCCGATGGCACGCAAACACCAATGAACGGTGTGGTTTTTGGCGTCTTTGATGCAAAGACCAACCTGCAGATTGCATCAACCACGACCGACAAAGATGGCCATGGCGTCTTGTATGTTCTGGCAGGAAACTATTACCTGCAGGAATTGAAGACGTGGGACGGCTATTCTCTCTCAAGTGAAAGAATCCCTATTACAGCGGAGTTTGCGCATCTGTATACATTCCGTCAGACTAACACTCTTACAGAACTGCGAGTGACAAAGATTAGCACCAGTGGAACTCCTTTGGCCGGAATGCAATTTACCGTAACAAATAAAGAAACCGGGCAGCTCATTTCGTTTGTATATGATGCGATCAGAAAAGGGTATGTGGCCACATCGGTTTTTAGAGAAACTCCAGATCCAGCTGTTGTGGCAACAACACTTATCACTGGAACAGAGGGAACGGCACTCATTCTTGGACTTGTAAAAGGCGAGTACATCGTAACAGAGATTGTCGCGCCGGCAGGGTACAATCTGGATAGCAAACCGACAGATACAACGATTGGGACACGAACGTCAGGCGTCCTAGGCGCAAGTGTTACGATCAAAAATTCACCCGTAACAGCAAAGACAGGTGAAATCGGAAATAATTGCAACTTGATATCGGCGGCTCTATGCTTCCTGGGACTTGCGACAGCAGTGCTTATCATTCTTCGGGATAGAAAAGGGAAGCTGGAAAAAGAAAAGGACCAGAAATAAAAAGCTGATTTCAGATATGAAGATGTGCAACGTTGCACATCTTTTTTGTATCTATCGAACAGCAGGAAAGGAGATCAAAGATGCCAAGTATTGAAATTGAGCAGGACAGTTGGGAACACAAACTCTTGGAGTCGATCATTACGCACAAGGACGAGATGGCCGATGTGCTGATGTGGGATGAAGACACCTTTCAAGCCACCGTGAAAGCGCTGGAAAGAGACA
>JBAWXZ010000024.1:0-21934 GCA_037143795.1 Eubacteriales bacterium
TAGCGTTTACGCTACTTTTTTCTTATTTAAGACTTGACTTTATATAGTCAGTCTTAAAAGAACAAATCCCTGGTCTTCCCTTTACGGATATTTTCGATGTTTTTGCGTGAGTCCTCGCGATGCTTCGGATCAATTACTTTTTCAAGCTCCATATCAACAAGTGCATAGCCGAGTTCCTTCGCGTGCGGGGAAGCATAATCCTCGAGATATTCAGACAGGGTCATCAGCGCATTCGGGTGGCAGACATTTTTAATCTGGCCGCTTTTGGCAATCGACATAAACCGGTCGCCGGTACGCCCGGAGCGGTAACATGCCGTGCACCACGAAGGCACAAGGCCTTCTTCCATCAGCCAGGTGACAATTTCATCGGCCGAACGCTCATCATTCTTGTCGAATTGCGCAACCAGGTCCGGGTCATGTTCGCCTGTCTCACGGAGATGTTTTGCCGCTGCATATCCGCCTACGCCGACAGCACTGCAGGCACTCATCTGCGTGATACCGCAGTCCAGAAGGTCCTTGCGCATCGCCGCACTTTCGCGTGTGGAGATGATCAGTCCCGTATAAGGAACAGCAAGGCGAATGATAGCTACGATCTTTTTGAAGGTCTCATCATCGGGAATATTAGGATAAATGCTGCTCATATCACATCCGTCCGCAGGTCGGATACGGGGGACTGAAATTGTATGGAAGCCTACCCCGTAAGTCTTTTCCATATGTTCATTGTGAATCATCAGTGCCAGCGTCTCAAAATACGGATCATAGAGCCCGAACAGCACGCCTGCGCCGTTATCATCAATACCGGCTGTCTGTGCGCGGTCAAATGCCGTAGTGTGATACCAGTAATCACTTTTCGGGCCGGCCAGATGGTACTTCTCATAAGTCGGTTTGTGGTATGTTTCCTGAAAAAGAATATACGTGCCGATACCGACAGCCTTGAGCTTTTTAAAATTCTCCACAGTCGTTGACGCGATATTTACATTGGCACGGCGGATTTCGCCGGAAGTATCGGACTGAGTCTGATAAACGGTGTTCAGGCAGTCAACAATATAGTCGATCGGGCAGTTCTCATCATCTTCGCCTGCCTCCATCGCAATGCGCTTGTGACCCATTTTCTCAATCTCGATAATTTCCTGACGAACTTCATCCATCGTCAGCTTCCTTCTCTTGAACGTATGGCAGTCGTTATAGCTGCAGTAAGCACACCGGTTCACACAGTAGTCGCTGACATACAGCGGCGCAAACATAACGATCCGGTTGCCGTAAATTTCTTCCTTAATGTGCCGTGCAACTTCAAAAAGCTTCGGCAGATGCTTATCGTTCATCTTCAGAAGGCTCGCCACCTCAAGGTGACTTAAGCCGGCGAACTTGCCGGCTTTATCAATAATACGGTCAATCTCCGAATCAGGCGTGGTTTCCGCCTGCTTCAAAAGGTCCTCAATTTCCTTAGGATGAATGAATTCTTCAATTTCCATGCTGTCAATTAACATATAATTTCCTCCTGCAAAATTTTCTGTCGTTATTTTTCATCAGATTATTTTTTTGTTGAATCCGCAGCGATCTCTCATGGTATCTCGGTTTTAGCCACCGCGGTACGCACGGTCACGCCCTCAATACGCCCAAGCTTACCAGTCAGGCTATTAATGTCATCCAGATCACCGACCACCGTCAGACTGATCACTGCAACCGGAACCTCCTCAAAAGGAATGCCCATCCGCCCTTTCACAATACCCTGAAACTCTGAAACCGTATCATTAAAAGCCTGTTGACAATGATGCGGATCATCAAGAACCGCCGAAATCACAGCAATACGTTTCATAATGCAAAGTCCTTTCCAAAATAAAAAATGCGCCTTCTCCTATCCGGAAAAGACGCATCGGTAAAGCTCTCATATTCTCCCTCATCACAGAAAACATGCCTCGGCACGTATACCTGAAAACAAAAGAATTCGAAAAACCATACTTCGTCACTTCCGAATCAGGGGCCCGGCAGGCCGCTTTTTCGTTAGAATACTATAAGTATTTTGAACCCGGCAGGGCGAAAAGTCAAGGAGGGAAGGGTAATATTTGTCTCGCTCCCCGGTCCTCGGCTAACGCCTGCGTAAGGTCGCTCCACAAATATTACCCTTCCCTACATAAGCACCCTGCGGGTGCAAGGAAATATATTACTTTAACCCAGCATAAGGCAAGTTCATGTAACAGGTTAGCTCACTGCAATGGCGCTTTGTAACTTATTGTCAGGTATTGTCGAAAAAACCATTCTCTGCACATCCGTAAAATATGACAGACTTAACTGCGGCACAGATGTGTGCTCGTGCAGGGTTGAAGATCATCGCAGAAAATGAGTAACGCCCTGTAGTGTCAACCTACAGGGCGCTGATTGTTTTACTCTCATCATCCAGAGGTGATACCCTTGCGAGTGCCTTCTGTGTCTTTATTATAGCACGCGCAGTATGCACGTCAACGGTAAGCCGACCCATTACACTCGCCCCCCTGTCCTCGGCTTCGCCTGCGTAAGGCAAGCTCGACAAACACTACCCTTCCCTAAATTGGCGCCTCAACAGGGCCGCTAGACAACTGTATTTCCGCGGTGCGAAGCGCGAAATTCCTTGCGCCCAACGGGCGCTTTGCAGTGAGCGGACCTGTTGCTTGAGCGACCTTACGCAGGCGTAAGCCGAGGACAGGGGAGCGAAAGTAATAGGTCCGCTCACCCGAGGATATGGGAGCGAAAGTAATAGGTCCGCTCACCCGAGGATATGGGAGCGAAAGTAATAGGTCCGCTCACCCGAGGACATGGGAACTTAAAATAAATTCCGCGGCGCGAAGCGCCCTTCCCAGAGCTGAGACCTCTCTTCATGAGCGACTTCCGCAGGAGCGCGAAGCGATCCGAGGACTTGAGCGAGTGAAGAGAGGTCTCAGCGAATTGTAATACAAGAGTATTCTTCCCTATCTTCCTACTATGTTAAGATAAGTATGTATATTTATATTCTTATGGAAGCGGTGGAATTTTTTATGGAACTAATTGTACTTATGCCTTTCTATAATGAGGAAAAGCAGATTCCGATCTCAATCGATCGGCTCATTCCTCTTTTGGATCCGCTGAAAATTGAGTATTGCCTTCTTCTCGTTGATGATGGATCTAAAGATGGAACCTGGGATGCCATTTCTGCCGGCGTTAAGCGCCACCCTGATAAAGTCCGCGGGCTTCGGCTGTCCAGGAATTTCGGCAAAGAGGCCGCCATATGTGCGGGACTTGACGCCGCGGATGCCGATGCAGTTATTCTAATGGACGGCGACCTGCAGCATCCGCCGGAATTTATTCCTGAAATGCTGCGCCTTTGGCGCGAAGAGGGATATGACATTGTCGAGGGTGTTAAGAGCTCACGCGGCAAGGAAAGCCTTGGCAGCAGAATAAATGCAGTGGTCTTTTATGGACTGTTCCATAAAGTTTCAGGATTTCAGCTTGCGAATGCCTCTGACTTCAAGCTTTTGGACCGTAAGGTCGTTCTCAAATGGCGCGAGTTTACAGAACACAGTACCTTTTTCAGAGGACTTTCTGCATGGCTCGGCTTCAAACGTGTTTCTTTCCCCTTTGAGGTTGCTGATCGCCAGACCGGACAATCCCGCTGGTCAATTCGAAAACTCATTTCTCTCTCCATAAATGCGATCACATCCTTTTCTGCAATGCCGCTTCAGCTGATCACTACGATCGGCATAGCGTTTATGCTCGGTGCCCTCGCACTTCTGATTCAGACGCTCTTCAACTTTTTTACGGGACACGCTGCCAACGGATTTACAACTGTCATTGTAGTCGAGCTTGTAATCGGCGCCTGTATTATGATCAGCCTTGGTCTCATCGGAACATATATTGCACGCATTTTTGAAGAGGTCAAGAATCGGCCGCGTTATATTGTCTCGGAAGATACGATTGTTTCCGAAACAGCGATTTCATCAGTCCGACCGTCAACCGACAGAGAGGAATCGTGATGTTTGCAATTGTATATCTTTTGGTTTGTTTTTTCCTGGGTGTGCAGCTTCTCCGGTTCTTATTCCCGGATCAGCAAAGGCTTTTTATCGGAGTTGCTCCCAAAAAGAGCAGCCTCACGCTTATCCCTATGTTCCTGTTCTATTATCCGGCCGGCTTTCTCATCGGACTGGTGCTGGTCACTTTTCTGACTTATTGGATTGCTCTTCTGATGACACCCTTCGTTCCGTTGGAAATGCCGGTACTATATCCTGCCAACGTTGTCTCGCTTTGCGTATCGATTTATTTCGGAAGTATCTTCTGGCAGAAATGTTTTATCAGGCAGAACCCTCCCATTCCGGAACCGGATGAAGAAGAGATCCCTCAGCGCCGCCGCCTGGGCGGGCATGTCAGGGCGGCAGCCATAGTAAATCCCGCATCCAACCGGCCTATGCTCCCGGGATTCACAGTGACCGTGCGTTCCGTGCTTTTTTATATTTTATCCCTGCTCTTATTCACAGGAGCCGGTACTGCCATTTTCTACTACTCTTTTCATGTCTCCGGAGATAAAATTAACGCCGGGTATTCCGTTTTCAGTGATCTTGCCCCTCACACAGCCCTTATTTCTTCGTTTTCAAACGGAATGAATTTCCCGACAGTGTACCCGCATTTCCCAACGGAAGGGATTCGATATCATTTTCTGTTCTATTTTCTTTGCGGTAATTTGAATCAGCTTGGATTACGCATAGATCATGCGTTGAATATTCCGTCCATACTTGTCATGCTCTGCTGCTTCATGCTTCTTGGCGTATTGGCCGTGCTCCTGACCGGCAAACGTGCTTCTTTTTTACTGGCGCCGGTGCTTGTTCTTTTCAGAAGTTCCTACGCAGTCGTATCACAGATCAAAACACTGGCATTTGCTCCCGGTGCTACCCTGTCTTCGGTGATTACAGGAATTTTCTCAAACAATAAATGGATTGGTACAACGCCCAGAGATAATTGGGGGCTTTGGGCCATCAATGTTTATGCCAACCAGCGGCATCTTCTTCTGGGTGTCGGCCTGCTGTTAATCCTTATCTTTCTGTTCCTGCCGCATGTACGGCGCATGTTCCTGCATGTCCGAAAGGCTGAAGGCTTTAAGTCCAAAATCAAACATTTCCTTTTCTGTCGGGAGGCATGGATTCCACGGCTGAAGGATCCGCTCCACCCTTATTCCCTCGCTATACCAGCCGTGCTGATTGTTCTCTGCATGCCCTATTTCCATGGTTCAGCCCTGATCGCGGCTCTCATTATTTTGTGTTTTATGGCAATTTTCTCTGAAAACCGTCTTACATATGCCGTCGTTGCAGCAGTCGCCGTCGGTTCCTCCATTCTGCAGGCCCAATATTTCTCAGGGGGAGCTGCAAATATAGTGTCTTTCACCTATTACTGGGGATTTATAGTAGAGAATCCTACCCTGATGAATGTTGCCATATATATCGGAAAAATGATGGGTATCGCATCCATTCTTCTTTTTATAATTCTCTTCACACAGAAAAATGCCTATCGCACCATTCTTCTTCTCGCGTTTGCCACGCCTGCCGCATTTGCTTTTTTCTTTACAATGACAATTGATGTGACATCCAATCACAAATTTATACAGATCAGTCTTATTCTTTTCTCCATTTATCTTGCTTCGCTGCTCATCTTCCTATGGAAGCCCTTTTCCGACAAGAAACATAAAGCTGTATATAATGCGGACGCTGATACGCAGGCAATGCCTGATCGTATTCACCCGGTGCGTCGTATGTTTATAGTAACCGGTACACGTATACTTGCCGTTGTTCTTTTCATCACATTAACGGCAACCGGCGTCAGTGAGTGGATCGTTTTTTATAATCTTAACAAAAACAGTGTCCAGATGAATCTTTCGTCTCCGATGGTTGCATGGATTGAGAAGAACACAGGCAAAAAAGACGTTTTCCTTACTGCAACATATGCTATGAATACATTTTTTCTTTCCGGACGTTATTCATACTATGGACACCCGTATTATGCATGGTCAGCCGGATATGACACTGATTCAAGAAGCAAATTATATGCCCTGCTGCTCACAGGATGTGACGGAAATCCCGAGAATTTCCGGGCCCTTTGCACGCAGGAAAACATCTCCTATGTCATTATGGATGACGACCTGCGAAACCAGCCCGACTTTACGGTAAATGAAGCTTTCTTTTCGAGCAATCTGCATGTGGCTGCGACTTTCGCTGACGAGAACAACACAATCATCTACGCAATTAATTGATTTAAAATCCGGCAGCTCTTTCATACCCCCTCCAAGTACAGACTGCGAAAAACAGACTGTTTCCGGAGGGGGTATTTTTATAAAAATAATTGATAAAATCAGTAAATTTATCAATCTATTTTGATTTTTGGTGATAAAATGGCATCATAGATGACTGCAATTCGGCAGTCAACATGATCTAAAAGCAGAAAGGAGTAATATTTAATGTCAGGAAAATGGATGAAAAAACTTGCCCTGTTCACTGCAGTTATTATGTTGGTCATGATTTTGCCTGCCGCTTCTGTTTCGGCAGCTGCAACAAAGGATTATGTCGCCCTGGGTGATTCCATCGGATACGGCTACACGGATCCGGTCAATGGCGGGTACGCAGATTTATACGCTGAATATCTCGGTGATGAATACCTGTACACCAATCTGTGCACTCCCGGCGATACAACCCTGGATCTGCAAAGTGTTATCCACACAAACTGGGCACTTCTCAAAAGAGCCGATATCATAACTGTGAGTATCGGCAGCAACAATTTGCTTGGCCCGAGTATTGCCGCCCTTGCAGGGCTTTATGGCCTTGATGCGGCAGCTTTTCAGGATCCGGACGGCGCGGACCTGATGACCGCCCTGGCATTGGCCATCCAGGCCGACCGGGCAGACGGCGGAGTAACACCGGAACAAAGACTGTCCCTGCTGACGGATATGTCGAAGCCGGAAGCGCAGAAGCTCAATACATCTCTGGCAGCCGGCACACTTCTGTTTACCCTGCAGTGGCCGACCATAATGACGCAGCTTCACCTGCTGGCACCAAATGCAAAAATTTATGTCAATAATCTGTATAATCCGCTTCTCTCTTCGAAAATCAGCAGCGCCTCTATGGAACCGCTGTACAAATTGCTGAATATCTATATGCAGACCATCAACCTTCAGATCAGCCGATACACCAGCCGATACAATTATCAGATGATCGATGTCTATAAGCTGTTTGCAGATCCGGCGATGTATGCGAACCTTGCGGCTGATCCCTTATCTGCGCCTGTTTCATTCAATATTCCAGCGGCCCTGGCAATTGCCGGATCCTCTTATAATCCCGATGATCCCAATCAGTTTGCCTTATTCTTCTTCGCCTGCGACCCTCATCCGACCACTGTCGGCCACATGCTGATTTTCGAAAAATTAAAACTCCTTCATTAAACACGGACAGTATGCAATCCATCAAAGGGGGCTGTTGTAAAAATGAACATTAATGTTTCCAACAGCTCCTTTTGTTTGTCTGAAAGTTACTGCTTTCCAATTGTATTATTTCCTACACCATTTCGTTTTTGTACTGGCTGCTGCATAGTTCATAGTAGAATCCTTTTTTCTCAAGAAGCTGTTTGTGTGATCCGCTTTCGATTATTTTCCCGTTATCAATAACCATGATCCGGTCTGCATCCCGAATTGTGCTGAGCCTGTGGGCAATAATAAAGCAGGTGCGCCCTTTCATCAGTTCGATCATAGCTTTCTGTATCTGCATTTCTGTCCGTGTATCAACGCTGCTGGTTGCCTCATCCAGAATTAGAATAGCCGGATCAGCTAAAATGGCACGTGCGATGGCCAGAAGCTGCCGCTCGCCTTCGCTTAAGTTGCTGCCGCTTTCCGTTAGCTGTGTATCATAGCCGGCGGATAATTTACTGATAAAATGATCTGCATTCGACATAACAGCGGCATCCCGAATCTGTTTTTCTGATGCGTCCGGATTACCGTAGCTTATATTTTCACGAATAGATCCGGAAAACAAATAGGTGTCCTGCAGGACTATTCCGAAATTCTTTCGCAGACTGCTGCGTGTATAGTCATTGATGTCTTTCCCGTCAATCAGAATCTCACCTTCATCGACGTCATAGAATCGATTGATCAGATTTACTAAAGTCGTTTTTCCGGCACCTGTCGGTCCGACAAGTGCGACCGTACTGCCTGCTTTAACTGTGAAACTGATGTTGTTAAGAACCACGGTTTTTTTATCATACCCAAATGTCACATTTCTAAATTCAACTTCCCCGCGCGGAGCCTTCATCTCCGAAGCTGCTGGAGCATCCGGAAGTTCTTCGTTTTCATCCAGTATTTCAAAGATACGTTCTGCTCCGGCGATAGCGGTCTGCAGAGAATTGAATATATTGGCGATATCATTAAGCGGACGCGAAAACTGTTTGGAATAGCTGAGAAAACTGGCAATAACCCCTACTGTCACACTTCCCTGCACAGCCATGATTCCTCCAATGCACGCAATGACTGCAAAACCAAGATTGCTGATTACGTTCATCAGCGGCATGAGAAATCCGGACCAGATCTGGGCGTTAATACCGACCTTGCATAGGTCTTCATTGGTTTTGTCAAATTCTTCCGTCATTATTTCCTCATGATTGAAGGTTCGTATGATTCGAAGCCCCGATATGGACTCTTCTATCTGCCCGTTGAGACTGCCGAGTACGGTCTGCTGCCTTTTAAAAAGCACATGTGTTCTTTTCGTAATGATTTTCGAAAGCACAAGGACAAGAGGTATGGTAATCATGGCGGCCAGTGTCAGCAGCGGGCTTAGTATGAACATCAGCGTAAGTGACCCCAGTACGCCGATCACATCAGTCATGAGTGACACAATGTTTTGAGAGAACGTCGTACTGATATTATCGATGTCATTCGTAAGCCGGCTCATCAGGTCACCATGCAGATTCTGATCGAAGAAAGAAATAGGCAGCTTTTGCAGCTTTTCAAATAAGTGTCTGCGCAGCCGTTTTACAATCCGCTGAGAAACGCCTGCCATCAGATAGTTCTGCAGAAACGTAATGAAAGTATCCGTGATATACGCGATCAGCATCACGGTTACAATAACGCCGAGGAGGGAAAGCGTAACTTGTCCAGCCCCCTGCATTGTATCCACTGCACGGCCAATGAGAAATGGAGCAGACAGGCTTACAGCCGCATCTCCAAGGACAAGCAGAAGAATTACAGCAAGGAGACGTTTTTCCTTTCTGAAGTAGTCCCAAAGACGCACAAAGGAGCCGCGAAAATCCTTTGGCTTAATAACCGGCATATTTCTGCCGGCTCCGTGTCCCGGTCTTCCCGGATGCAGGAAAGAATCCATGCCCGGCGGGGTCTGCAATGGCTGTGATGCCTTACTCTGCGGCATATGCGGCCCTCCCGTCCTGTCCGTACTGGGAAATATAAATATCCCTGTAGATCGGGCAGCTTTTTATCAGTTCATCATGGGTCCCTGTTCCGACAATTGCGCCATTGTCCATTACTGCGATCCTGTCAGCTGAAATGACAGAGGAAATCCTCTGTGAAATAATGATGCAAATCAGATTATCGGAATACGACCGAAGCGCTTTTTGAATCTTTGCTTCGGTTATGACATCCACAGCACTCGTGCAGTCATCAAGAATGAGTATCCGGGGATTTCTCACCAGAGCCCGCGCAATAGCAATTCTCTGTTTCTGACCGCCGGACAGATTTACGCCGCCCTGCCCGAGAATGGTTTTATATCCCTGCGGAAAGCCGCTGATAAATGCATCGGCCTGAGCCGCAGCAGCAGCCGCCCGGACTTCTATTGGAGCAGCATCCTTTTTCCCCCACAGGATATTCTCGGCTATAGTACCTGAAAAAAGCACGGTCTGCTGTGATACCACCGATATGCTGTCACGAAGTTTTTTGTCATCAATTTCTTTGATATCGGAATTTCCTATCAGTAATTTTCCCGAGGTCACATCATATAGCCGCGGAATCAGATTTATCAGGGTTGTCTTCCCTGAACCGGTTGTACCGATAATTCCTATCGTCTCTCCTGCATGGCAGCTCAGCTTGATATTTTTGAGAACCGGTGCTGTACCGATATATGAAAAGCATACATCGTCAAATGTAATGTCGTTCCCTGACGGTGACAATGGATGCAGCGGCAAAACAATACTGCTGCGGACATTCATAACTTCACCAATTCGTCCAAGAGATGCTTTGGAACGGACAAAATTGGTAAAAACCATCGAAATCAGCATCAAAGACATAAGTAATTGACCGAGGTAATTGACAAAAGCAATGACCATACCGACATGTGCGAGTCCGGAATTAACGAGATTTCCACCAAACCATATAACAGCGGCAATCCCAAGATTTACTGTGAGGGATATGCCCGGTGAAAAAATCGCCATAATTCTCATCGATCTTGTCTGGACGGAAGTCAGTTCTTCATTTACTCCGGAAAACCGTTCTTCCTCAAATTCTGCACGGTTAAATGCTTTTACAACGCGCACCCCGGAAAGATACTCCCGCATGACACCGTTAACCTTGTCAATTACTGTCTGGACACGCAGAAACACGGGAAAACCGAGTCTGGTATTTATAACAATCAGTAGGAGGATAACAGGAACGATGCAAAGAAGAATGACCGACATTTTGATGTTTAGAAAAGCTGCCATAACAATGCTTCCTATACATAGAAGCGGCGCTTTGACAAAAACCCGCATCATTCCATTTACAAAATTCTGCACCTGCGTAACATCGTTTGTCAGCCTTGTGACAAGGGAAGCCGGGTCGTATTCATCTATTCTGTCAAAAGAGAGATTCATTATTTTCTTGTACAAATCACTTCTGAGGGATGCACCGAATTTTTGTGAAACAATACTGGAAATGAAATTCCGGGCGACAGCGAAGCACGCACCCAATGCCGTGATCAGCAGCATCTGTTCCCCCAGGCGAAGAACCAGATTAATATCTTTTGTGAAAATACCAACATCAACAATTTTTTCCATAATTGTTGGCTGAAGCAAATCACAGAAGGCTTCCGCAGACAGAAAAAATACGCATGTAAAAAACTGCCACATGTACCGTTTTGCATATTTTTTCAGAAATCCCATCTTCCTTCCCCTTTCGCCTTCTATCCACATATATTCTATCGCAATGGAAAGGAATAATACTGCAAAATTAAAAAGAGGCTGTTGCTCCGGTGATTTTCCAATCACTTTTGCAGCCGCCCCTCCATTACTGATTACGATGACCCTTAACCATTACGGATCGTCTTTAAAACAATTACACCCTGGCGTTATTCCTCTTCTTCCAGCTGGTGCTTGTGCGCCTGAATGACCTTGATCTCAACATCGGCCGGTGCCTGCTCATAGCGGGCATGTTCAATCGTATACCAGCCGCGGCCCTGCGTCATGGACTTAAGGTCCGTCGCATAAGTAGCCATCTCGGATGTAGGAACCTCACAGGAGACAGCTGAACCGTCTTCATCGGTATCGATACCCATGATGCGTCCGCGTCTCTTGTTCATGTCACCCATGATATCACCCTGTCTGTCTTCCGGGATATGTACAACAACGCGGCTGATTGGCTCAAGAAGCATTGGCTGCGCAAGCGGAAGTCCTGCCTTGTATGCAAGATGGGCGGCAATTTTGAATGCCATTTCAGAAGAATCAACGTCATGATAGGAACCGTCAACAAGTGTGGCTTTCAGATTGACAACCGGGAAGCCGGCGAGCACGCCGCGGCTCACGGAATCCTGAAGACCCTTCTCAACAGCAGGGAAGAAGTTTCTCGGAACAGAGCCGCCAAATACTTTTTCTTCGAATACAAGATCCTGGGAATCCGTTTCCGTTGGCTCAAACTCGATCCATACATCTCCGTACTGGCCGTGTCCGCCGGACTGCTTCTTATGCTTGCCCTGTACCTTCACCTTTTTGCGGATTGCTTCGCGGTAAGGCACACGCGGGGCTTCAATTGTGGAGTCCACGTTGAACTTACTCTTCAGCTTGCTGCGAAGTACGGAAATCTCCTGTTCACCGAGTCCAGAAATCACCATCTGGCGCGTCTCCGCATTCATTGTGACACGGAAAACCGGATCTTCATCGGAGAGTTTGTGAAGACCTGCCATAATCTTGTCTTCTTCACCTTTGGCTCTCGGGACAATAGCCATTTCAAGGCAGGGGGTCGGGAAACTGATCTTCGGAAGGGAAACCTGCCGCGAACGATCCGTCAGTGTATCGTTGGTCTGTGTAATTATCAATTTGGCCACAGCTCCGATATCACCCGCGCCAACCTGATCGACAGGAAGCTGCTTCTTTCCAACCATACAGAAAAGGCTTCCAATGCGCTCATCCTTTTCTTTTTCAACATTGTAAATGGTGCTGTTCGGCTTCATGATACCGGAATAAATCCTGAAAAGACTGATGCGCCCAACAAACGGATCGGCAATTGTTTTGAACACAAAAGCGGCCAACGGTTCATCATCGCTGCAAGCGACTTCAATCGTTGACCCATCAGGTGTTATCCCGCTGACCGGTTCTTTTTCCCCGGCGGCCGGAGTGTCTTTGGAAAGGCAGTTCATCAGGAACTCCACGCCCCAGTTACGGTACGCGGAGCCAACGTAGATCGGGTGCAGACTTCCGTCGCGGAACCCGGCATGTACGCCTCTTCTGAATTCATCCTCGGTAAAAGCCTCACCGGCAAAGTACTTCTCCATAAGCTCTTCATCGGATTCTGCAACGACTTCGTTGACAGCATCCTGCAGTGTATCTATGCGAGCCTCAAAAGCTTCCGGTACGGGCATCTCCGTCATAGCGCCCGACTTCTCATCAATCGAGAAAGCACGGCGGTTCATAACGTCAACCATCCCTGTCATCCGGCCGTCTTCCATGATCGGGAGGGAAAGCGGGATAACGCCGGGACCGTAATTCTCACGCATACGCGCAATAACAGCCTCAAAATCAGCATTGGGTTCATCCATACGGTTCATAAAAAACAAAAAGGGTACATTGCGTTTCTTAAGCAAACGGATCGACTTCTCAGACCCTACAGATGTACCGCCTTTAGCACTAATCAATACAATGGCACTGTCGGCAACGCGAATGCCTGCCATTGTCTCACCCAAAAAGTCAAAATCACCAGGCGTGTCGATGATGTTCATCTTGGAATTTTTCCACTCGCAGGCTGCGAGTGTGGTGTTGATGGAAATTTTGCGTTTGATTTCTTCAGGGTCAAAATCCATTACCGTGTTGCCGTCTGCTGACCGTCCGAGACGGTCGATCGCCTTTGCGCTATACAGCATTGCCTCGGCGAGAGCTGTTTTACCGGATCCGCCATGTCCCAGCAAAGTGATATTGCGGATCTTGCTTGCTGGATAATTGATCATGTATCTGTCCTCCTTAGTATAGCTAATGTTCCAATTATACTATGTAAGGTGAACAACTGCCACTGTCAAAATCGCGTATTTCCTGTGCATTTTGTGTGCACATTGACTCTTCTCTTAAATATCGTGTCAACAGCAAAAATAGCCAGGGCAATCGCACCCGCAATCTCCATGGTTTCGAAAAAATACATCGTCGCATCAGCCGGCCGGCTCTCAATCAGGCTATAGACAATCTGGTACATCCCTGCACCGGGGACAAAAAGAAAAATGCAGGGAATAAGGAAAACCGTCACCGGCATCTTTTCGAGGCGCGCTGCCGCATGCGATAAAAAAGCGACAAGAAGGGAGGCAAGGAACGTTGATAATACAATGTTAAGGGATGCTTCCCCCGCTGCCAGTTTGACTACACTTGCCAGTACCCCTATGACTCCGCACAAAAGTGCCTGCCTCACAGGAACCTGATAAAGCAGAGCACCGACGGACGATGCCAGAAATCCGCCCAGAATAATCAGCAAATAATACTGCCACATATGAACACCTTCCTCCTATAACGGAAATAACCGGAACACAAACAATCCTGCTCCAACACCAACCGCAACAGCCGTCGCAATAATGAAGGCCTCGGCAACGCGAGCTGTCCCCGACTGGTAATCCCCGTGAAGCACGTCCCGGATGGCGGTGGTAATAGCGACACCGGGAACAAGCGGCATGATCGAGCTGATAATAACCAGATTGGCAGAAGAAGATACAGACAGCAGGACTCCTAAAATTGATGCCAGAAAAGCAACCCCCTCCGCACAGATCATGTCACTGAAAAATCGAACCACCGATTTTTTGTCCATCCAGAATCTTGCTGCCGAGAGCCATGCACCTGTCACCAGGCATATTATCCCCGCCATTAAACTGACGCCTCCGAAAAACAAATAAAAGCAAGCCGGCAGGACCAGCAAAATCAATACCATGGCCCATTGGGGGAATCCTTTGCTGCCTTTAATCGAGGCAAGCCTTTTATAGGCGTCTTCAAGAGGAATATCACCTGCACAAAGAACCCTCGCCAATGTGTTCACCTGTGCGACGCGTGCAAGATTATTGGCCCGGACGCTTATACGGCGTAAAGTAGTCAGAGTCTCGGCCGACGGATCGCGCAGCGTCATCAGAATACACGAAGGCGTCACAAAAGACTCCGCGCCCTCAAAACCCGAAAGCCCCAGAAGTCTGTCGATAGTATCTTCCACCCTGTAGATTTCAGCACCGCTCGACAGGAGAATCTCCCCTGCCAGAAGTGTAACATTAAACAGCAGCTTGACGTCCGGTTCCGGCGGTCGACCCGTTGCCGATGCCGCGTCCTTTGTCGATAACACATACGGATCGGAAGGCTGATCTGATTTGCTCATTAACATATTCCTCATTTAACGGATTACCTTACCTGCCTATTCTATCAAAAAAAGAACGTCCGGAATGTGATTCCTCAAAATCACACGCCGGACGTCTCCAATAATTGAATAAACTGAACGAAGAATCCTGTTTACACGTTGTAAAGCAGATCTCCGTATGTCGGGAAAGGCCATATCGTCTGGTCGACCATCATCTCAAGCTCATCGGCCGGTATGCGGAGCGCGCCCATGGCTGTGAATACATTGTCGCGGTAGAAAGCAGCCTGGTCTGCGACATCGCCGTCAAAGGCCGCTGCCTTTTTGTTGGCAAGCACAAGAACTTTAAGGGCTTCGTCGGTCTCGGAAAGCTTTACGGAAACCTTGGCAAGAAGATCTTCCTGGACGGTGACGCTGATTTTGTCGGATACGGACTTAATAGCGTGGATGGACTTTGCAAGATCCGTTGTGAATTGGATGACTGCCGGAATAATCTGTTTGGCAGTCATGTCAATCATTGTAAGGGCCTCAATGTTGATTACCTTTATGTAGTTCTCATAGGTGATTTCCGCACGGGAGTGCAGCTCAATGCTGTTGAGAACATGGTGCTTCTCAAAGATCCGGACACTTTCGTCTGTTGTCAGCGCAGGTACGCTGGCAACCGTGGAGGTGATGTTCGGCAGGCCCCTTCTGGCGGATTCGGCAAGCCATTCGTCGGAATATCCATTGCCGTTGAAGATAATTTTCTTGTGGTCAGCGACATTCTTACGGATAAGATCCCATACGGCCTTGTCAAAGTCTTTGGCCTTCTCAAGCTGATCAGCGAACTGGGAAAGGATTTCGGATACGATCGTGTTCAGTACAAAGTTCGGGCCTGCAATCGATCCGGAAGACGGAACCATGCGGAATTCAAATTTGTTGCCGGTAAAGGCGAACGGGGAAGTACGGTTGCGGTCCGTCGCATCCTTCTTAAGATTGGGGAGGCTGGCAACGCCGGTATCAAGGATACCGCCGACCTTTGTGTGGTCAAGCTTGCCTGCTTCGATCTGGGCAAGAAGGTCGTCCAGCTGTTCACCGAGGAAAACGGAGATAACAGCAGGCGGAGCCTCATTGGCGCCGAGACGGTGATCGTTGCCTGCATTGGCTGCGGACAGACGAAGAAGCGGTGCATAGGTATCCACTGCATTCAGGATAGCAACCAGGAATAAAAGGAACTGCATATTCTGGTGCGGATTTTTACCGGGGTTCAGAAGATTGACACCGTCATCCGTCCCGATGGACCAGTTGTTATGTTTGCCGGAACCGTTCACCCCTGCAAAAGGCTTCTCATGCAGAAGGCAGACCAGGCCGTGGCGCTCAGCAACTTTTTTGAGAGTCTCCATAGCCAGCTGGTTATGGTCGGTTGCGATATTGGCTGTTCCATAATAAGGCGCCAATTCGTGCTGTGCCGGCGCTACTTCGTTATGCTGTGTCTTCGCAGGAATGCCAAGCTTCCACATTTCTTCATTGGAGTCCTTCATGAAGGCAGCAATGCGCTCCTTGATAGAACCGAAATAATGATCTTCCATCTCCTGGCCTTTGGGAGGCATTGCTCCGAAAAGTGTGCGTCCAGTGAAAATAAGATCCCTTCTCTTGAGGTACTTATTCTTATCGACGATAAAATATTCCTGCTCAGGTCCTACTGACGCAACAACGCGCTTTGAGGTAGTATTTCCGAAAAGTCTCAGAATACGGAGTGCTTCCGTGTTGAGTGCCTGCATGGAACGAAGAAGAGGCGTCTTCTTGTCCAGTGCTTCCCCGGTATAGGAACAGAAAGCAGTCGGAATTACCAGCGTTACGCCGGCAGCATCTTCACGGATAAATGCAGGGGATGTACAATCCCATGCTGTGTAGCCGCGCGCTTCAAAAGTTGCACGTATACCGCCGGAAGGAAAGGACGACGCGTCCGGTTCACCTTTGATGAGCTCTTTGCCTGAGAAATCGAGAACTGCTTTGCCGGTGGAATCCGGTGTCAAAAAAGCATCATGCTTCTCAGCTGTGATTCCTGTCATGGGCTGAAACCAATGCGTATAATGTGTAGCGCCTCTCTCCACGGCCCAGTCGCGCATTGCTGCTGCGACAACATCGGCAACCGTAGGATCAAGATCAGCACCATTTTCAATCGTTTTTTTAATTTCTTTATAGATGTTCTTAGGAAGTCGACGGCTCATGACAGCGTCATTAAATACGTTCATTCCAAAAATTTCTGCTGCGTTAATTATCTCACTCATACATGTAATTCCCTTTCGCATTTCTTATATCTTCTATTGGCAAAAAATAAGAAGACGTCTTCCCTAGAGAAAACGCCTTCGTCTTAATAGATGGCATTATATCATCTATTTTCACACAGGGGAAGAGGGGGTTTCCTCATTTGAAGCAGAAATTGATTCTGCCACTCTCTCAAAAATCATAATTACCCTGTCTTCTTTATACGAAGCACCGGATGCAAGCGAGTATTTTTCAGCCGCGCCCATTGACGCCTGCAGCCTTCCGCCTTCGTCGTTCATGATACTGTGGAGTTTCCATCCCTGCGGTCCGCGCCGGGAGAGGACTTCTTCAATTGCTTCGGAATCGACTTCACCGGTAGGTTTGTGTATGATAATTTCCACCGCATATTCCATAGGAACAGACACAGGCATAAATCCGGTGCGAATCTGATTATTACGAAGCTTTTCTATTTCCTCCATGATATCTCTCACTTTCTGCTCACTTTGCTGCAACTCCTGTTCACGGGCAGACAAAGCTTTCTGTAAATCCGCAATTTCAGACTGTCTGACCCGGCTTTCCTCTTCATATTGCTGTACTATCCGGCCCTTCTCACTTTGACTGATTCCAATTTCCTTAAGTACGATAGCTCGCTTCTCGGCTTCCAGAATGATTCTCTCCGAGTCTTCTGCCGCAACCCGCTGAGCCTCTTTGGCCAGTTCTTCAGCAGCTTCTCGTGCAGCCAATGCTTCTTTGGCCATATCCCTGGCTTCCTGCAATTCCTGGGTCAGTGCAACAGCTTCCTGCTCTGCAGTCGCCCAGGCTGCACGCCGCTGTTCCAGGATATTTTCTATTTCTTCCTGCACCTGTTTTTGGGTCAATTCCAGTTCGTCGCGATATACCTGCTCGTCTTTCTCAGCCTTAGCTTTTGCTTCCTGGGCCCTAAGCAGAATTTCCTGCTCTTCTTTTTGGGCAAGCTTCTTGGTTTCCTCTACTTCGAGAAAAATCACCCTTGCCTCTTCATCAGCTTTGCGCTTTGCCTCTTCAGCCTGTCCTTTGTATGACTCCGCCTGCTCCATAATTGATTTCATTTCAGCTTCAGCCTTTTGGCGGTTAATCTGTGATTCTTCTGCTTCTGCAATGGCTGCTCTCGCCTCGCTCACATAGGCTGCAAGTTCCGATTCCGCCATTTTTTTGGTGTTCTCTATCTCAAGCCTGATTAGTTCAGCTTCTTCGACAGCATTTCTGCGTGACTCTTCTGCAGCTGCAAGCTTGGCGGCTGAATCAAGCTCGGCCTGCCTCTTGATCTCGACAGCTTCCAGTTCAGCCTGTGACCTTGCTTCCGCCACTTCCTGTTCAGCTTTTCTTTTGGCATCCAGGGCTTCCTGCTCAGCCGCATGCAGCTGCTGCTCATACTCCTCCTGCGTCTTGTCAAATCTTTCCTTTGCAGCAGCCACTTCGGCTGCCAGACGGCTGGTCTCGTCTATGATCAATTGCTTTTCCGCCATGGCAGCAGCATATTCCTCTTGAACCTGTATAGCTAATTTGCCGGTCTCTTCCTGAATTTCAATAATAATTTTTTCAGCCTCACCCTGGGCGGCCGCTTTGGATCCTTCTATTAATTTCTCGCGATCCATACGTGCGTCCTGAAAGAGTTTGTTCTCTTCTTCGACTTTCTGCCGTATTGCCGCAAGTTCTGCATCAAGCTTGGACCGTTCTTCAAGTGATTTTTTGCGAATTTCTACATATTCCTGTTCCAGCCGAAGTTTTTCGCCTTCCAGCTGACGCTCCATAGCCTCTATTTCGAGGCGGCTTTTCACTTTGGCATCAGCGATAATCTTCTCGCCTTCCGCCTTCTTCTCAGCTGCCCGCCCGCTGGCTTCCTTTTCAACCTGAAAAACATTTATCGTAGCATCTTTTCTGGCGGCTTCTTCGCCTTCCCTGGCAGCTTTCTGAAAGTCATATTTACACATGAAACAGCGGGCAACATTATCGCCCATCATAACTCCGCATACTGGACATTTTTTCATCTTTTGCACCTCGCTTAATATGGTAAAACATAAATATAATTATACAGCGATTCTGTCGTCAAGGCACGTATTGAAATGAGAATCATTGCTGAATTTTTTAATGTCTCCGCAACAAAAAAACTGCCCCCGCAATTGCGGAGGCAGTTCTAAAAAAACAAACCACGGTTGAAATTAATAGCTGTAACTATAACCGGAATTATTGAGAATATCAGTCCATGTGCTTGTTCCGCTGATCGCAAGAACAAGAATACTGATAATCACTCCAAGTACAAGGAATCCCACGCCGATTATGTTCATGATCTTAGCCGATTTCAGCTTCTGCTGTGCCTCTTCCAGAGTTGCTGCCTTACCTGCCTGTGTCGTGAAGACAAGGGCGATAATGCCAAGAACCATGGAAATGAGTGAAACACCATAGCAGCAGCAAAGCAGTACGCCAAGGGCAATGTTAATGATGGAGAATACCATCGATCCGGTCGTGTTTGGTTTTTCAAAAGAACCTGTGGAATAGACAGGTGCGGTATAGACCGGCGGAATCTCTGTTGAACTCGTGCCGGATGTGTCTCCTGATGAAGAATATGCCGGAGGAGCCGGGGTAAATACAGGCGCAGAAACAGGTTCACTTACTGGTTCCTGAACTGGGGTAACCGGGGTCACATTCTGTGCTGAACCACAAGCGGGACAGAATTTAGCTTCACCAATTTCGGTGCCGCAACTCTTACAAAAAGCCATACGTAAACCTCCACATTCACTTTTGAAAACTTAAGCAAAAGTTTATCAGGAAAATCCTGCTTTTGCTGGATGGAAAGTACTGAAATCTATACTTAGCTTACCGATTCCAGATACATTCGTCAAGAAAAATTTGTCTTTTTTGCAATATCTTTCTCGAAAAACCGCATAATTATCATGGCGCAAGGATTGTGAATGGGTAGACGGGAACATTGCGTAATACGGTAAATGCAGCTACGACAAAACAGAATAAAATAAGCAGTATCGCCGGAACCCGTTTGGGCAGCCAGAGAATTCTGTGTCCCAAAAGCAAGTTCAGGTATTCCCCTGCCAGAAGCCAGCCCAAAATAAAAAAAACAAACGGAAAAAGAAGATTGTAGTTAAGCATCCCGATCAGATCAAGATGCACCAGTGCATGAAGCGCCCTGGTATTTCCGCATCCCGGGCAATAGAGTCCGGTTGCCTGATTGAGCGGACAAGCAAAAAAAAGATTCTTCTGTGTTGCCGGATTGAAATTATAGATATAAAAAAACCCAATAACCGATAGGACAGGGGCCATGATCAGAACAAAAAAACGCCCGCCTTTGTGACCTGCAGATTTGTGGGAATCCACTTTTTCGATCGAAATCACACTCATATATCCTCCGGAAAATTGCAAAGACCTACCGCTATTTTGTTATATTCGAATTATTATTAAATTATACATCAAATAATACAGATCAGGAGAATTCCTGAACCCAATAGTAGGTACCGTCAACGCAATAACAGGCAGCGCCCATTTGTGTGTAGGAACCATTTGTTATATTGGCTGCGTGGGGGGCAGATGCCATCCATAATGCCATAACATCTACAGATGAGGATTGCCCTTTTGCTATGTTTTCAGCCATTGAAGAACCGGCTGTATACCATGCAGACCCATCCGGTCTTGTATGTGAAAATGATACCGCAATTTCCTTTGCCCTTGTTTGCGCTGTTGAAGAGAGTGAGTCATTCCACGCCAAAGCACAAAGTCCCGTTCTCTGTTGATTGGCAAGATCCAACACAGCACTGGCCATCCCGCCATTAAAACTACCGCTGCCTGGAGGTGCTGTTTCCGCGGGCTCAGCTGCCGTTACAGCCTGTGTTGTCTGTATTGCCGTTTGTTTGGCCGTCGGGGCTTTCGCAGGCTTTGCCGTCGGGCGTGCTGTCGGAGTCACCTGTGCCGCAGTCACTTCAGCGGCCGTTACAGCCGCCGTTTCCTGCGCGGGAGACGGTGATACCGGGGAAGGAGTCACAGGCCGGCTTATTTCAGGAATAATCTCCTGTTTTTTTGTAACGAGATCGCTGTTATCTGCTGAAACTCCCGTTGCATCTTCTGCGTCCGGAGTTTCCGAAAAAACACCTGATATCTGTGAGGTCTCAAAGATCTGATGGAGTGCGTTCTGTCCATATACCGATTGTACAAAAACCATGCTGCTGATAATCGAAATAACCAGAATTCCAAATAGTGTTGCTGCAAATTTATTTCTGGAGCATAACTTCAGAAGATTCTTCAACTTCATTCAAATAACCTCTATTCATTAAAACAAATGCAAAATGCACGTCCATAGAACGTGCTGCCCATAAAGAAGCATGTATACTTGAAAAGTACACATGCCTCCCATTTTTGTTTATATGATTTCATTTGTCAATAGGTTCGGATAAAATCATGCGAAGTGCTGTGCCCAATAATATGTTCCGTTGCAGTAGTAACAGGATACGCCCATCTGTGTAAAGGTGCTTCTCAGTATATTCTCTGCGTGTCCGGGAGAAGCCATCCATTCATCAATAACTTGCTGTGTGGTTGTTTGTCCAAATGCCAGATTCTCTCCCATCTCCATTTGTGATCCCGCTGTATACCATGCGGATCCATCAGGTCTTGTGTGCGACCATTTTACAACGATTTCAGTTGATCTGATTCTTGCAGAATCGGCCAAAGTGTCATTCCATGTTACACCGGGGAGACCGGCTGCCGCTCTTTGTGCATTTACGAGATCGAGTATTGCATATGCCTTATCGCTGCTGTATGAGCCGCTGTTATCTCCCATTGTTGCAGGAGCTGCGGGTGCCGCTGTTGTTGCTGCTGGTGCTGCTGTTGTTGCTGCTGGTGCTGCTGTTGTTGCTGCGGGTGCCGCTGTTGTTGCTGCGGGTGCTGCTG
>JBAWXZ010000025.1:0-20402 GCA_037143795.1 Eubacteriales bacterium
GGCCCATCGGTAAAGTTATATCTGGCTCTTAAACGAGCTCATGTGGAAAATGACTATGACTACATTTTTATTGATTGTCCAAGTGAAATTGATACCGTAACAGCGAATGCGCTTAATGCAGCACACGATTGTCTTGTGCCATGTGTGACAGATCGCTTCTCGCAAAAAGGTCTTATCAGCGTTCTTGAGGCTCTGGACATTGCAGCCAACAACGGATGTGGAACGGAAATTACTTTATCCGGCACGGTAATCTGTAATTATCGTGGATACACAAAGATAGCTCGAAGTAATGCTGCGGAACTTTTTGAAGCACTTCCAGATACGGCGTACCGGACAATTATCAGACAATCGGTGGCAATTCCGACAAGTATTGAGACATCTTCTCCTGTTGTATGTAGCCAACCTAAGAGCACAGCCGCACAAGACTATACAGCGCTGGCTGATGAATACATTCGTCGTCATCCTCAAATGAGAGCCATAAGGATAAACGCATAAACATGTGCAACGTTGCACATCTACAAAACATAGTTCTATTTGTAGGAG
Organism: Eubacteriales bacterium; assembly: GCA_037143795.1. Classification (GTDB taxonomy): domain Bacteria; phylum Bacillota; class Clostridia; order Saccharofermentanales; family Saccharofermentanaceae; genus Firm-13. The sequence continues at coordinate 544 of JBAWXZ010000025.1, forward strand.
GAGAAAATGAGCTTTTTAACAGCAGCAATTTCGCAGATGGAAACATCTAAATCACAGATGCAGCAGATCGGGATTGAGCGAATTCATTTGGATCCGACAAATGATACCCTGTACCCGCGCTTTGATCCGGAGAACTGTGCAGACGATCGGGATCTGATTGAATCTATTCGAGAAGTGGGACTATTGCAACCGTTATGCGTCAGGCGTCACGGCCAGCTGACAGATGAGTATATCGTAATTTCCGGACACAGACGACTTCAAGCTTGCCAGGTGGCAAGAATCAAGAAGGTGGAATGCTTAATCCTGTCTGCGGATACGCAAGAAGAACAAATCACAATGAAAATGGACCTGGTTCTTTCCAACCGCACCCGTGACCGATCCAACCCGGCCATTCAAGCAAAAGAAGTAGCCTTTCTAGAAAACCATATGCGAGAGTTGAAAAAGATTCGTCCTGATCGTTTCAAGGGCTTCACTATTCGTTCTCTTGTAGCAGCTGAGTTAGGTGTATCCGAGCGCACGGTTGCTAGTGCTGAGAAAATCAACAATAATTTGGATCAGGAGACGTATTCCGCTTTTATGGCTGGAGAATTATCTCAAAGAAAAGCTCTTGAAGCAGCCGACAATAACAGAATTGCCACCGGAAAAAAGACAAGAACGAATTATTTGAATTTTGATGAAATAGGATCATCTGTTAGAGAAGAGATCTCAAAAATTTTATACACACAGCTTATCTGCTCTGCTGCCATCGAAAAAATTGAAGACAAAAGCGTATTTTTAGCCAAATTGAAAGAACATCACTTGAGAGGTCATCATGGTCATAGTGACCTGAATTTTACCGCTCAATTTGACCACAAAGGTTTGATTTTCAAATTGCCGTCCAACAACAAGGAGATTCGTCTTACTCCCAATCAGATATATAACGCAACGCTCTGGGGATACCAGTCACAGTCGCAAAACAGAATAAAAATACAGCATTGCATCGACAGTGAAGTAATTCTGAAAACATCTTATGTCGAGAAGGAAAATACGAATAGAGATAATGTACTGCGCCTGAAAAAGAATCTTGAAGATTGTACGTCAAGGCTGGAGGAAAAACCTCAACTATGGAATGATGAAATAGTTATGAATAGTGTTATTTGCCTAGGAAAAAGAATAGAAGATCTATTACATGAAATGCATGAAGACGAAAACCATATATACGAAAAACATCAAACGGAGGTGCTTTCGTGATATATCAGAAAGTAAAAGACCGCTTATTGGAATCTCCAACTGATATACTCGTTCACACACTGAAATATCTAAACGCGGGAGAAGCTGATGTTGAGTATCGTATTAAAAAAATAGAAGAACGTCTCAAATATGGGAACAAAGAAAACATTGAGGCGGAGATTCTTTCCGCAAAACCATTGAATTCTGACCGCGTTCAGGGGGGGACCAACACAGACTCTCATGATAAAATGTTGGATATCATCGACCGTTGTGAACAACAAATGTCTCCAGATAGGTTTCTTCTAATCGATCTTATACGCCTTCGCTCTCAATATATGGCACTTAAAAAGGAGATCATCTCATTACCACTCCCTTACAGATGGATACTGACGGCGAAATATATTGATGGTCAAAAAGACACACAGATTCGTGCACGAGTTAATTTTGGAAAGACCCGATACTACCAGACAGTGAATGAAGGGTTAGAAATTCTTCTTCGCCAAATCAATTATGAAATTCCTGAACTAAGTGAACCAAACGAACTAAACGAACATTGACATATGTTTATCAACTTGATACTTTAGAATAGCAATATATAAAAGACTTGATGCTTTATACATAGCAAAAGAATATAAAACACAAAAGAAAAATATACATTTATTAAAATAGGAGAAAAATGGAGAAGAAGAAAATCACTAGGATCACAATGGCGATCGTTCTTGGGTTAAGTCTTTCTCTTTCGACAGCTTGTACTGAGAAAGTACATGTTACCGATTTAACGACTATTGTAACGACTACATACGAAACAACGGATGCTACTATGGAAACAGCGTCTTCAACTACAGTAGAAACGACAGCGACTCTTCCAGGTCAAACGAAGCTTTCCATACCAGCAACATATTTCGCGAATTTTGAAACCGTTCGTTTATATACTGATGCATCGAGAACGGCAATTAAGAGCGTTCTTACCAAAGGCGAACTGGTAACGATAACGGGCACATCAGAAAATTATGGTGTAACTGAGGAAGGTTACTTTGTAAACCTCAACCTCATGACCATTGTAGTTGCAGTAACACCAACACCTACGACAGTGGCAACAACCGCTGCACCGCCAGCAACAACCAAGGCACCGGCAGCAACAACCAAGGCTCCGGCAACAACCAAAGCTCCGGCAGCGACAACTGCTGCACCTCCCGTTGAAACAGCACCACCTGTTGTGACAACAGCGGCTCCGGCAACAGATTACACAGCGGTTTGTGCGGACATCCGATCCAAACTGATTGCTAATCTGGAAGCCAATGGAAAGTGGGACCCGAATTTTGCGGGAGAAGTTCGGAGCTGGGGTCAGAAATGGTGGGGTGTAGGCTGGTATGATGACGGCGATATGAAAACGCAGGATTTTGCAGATGAATACTACAATGGTAAATTTGCAGGTGGAACGATAACAGCGTGCGGTGTAGATTGTTATGTAGCAGACGGCAAAATATACCTTGATTTTCAGGGCTATTATGTAACGTAAAAGCTGATCCCTCAATTCAAAATATGTCTTAGAGATCCAGAGCAATCTGGGTCTCTTTTTATATGCAAAAATCATAAGGAACAATAGAACCAAAGCGTCCTAAGAACGCAGCCTTGAAGGAGGAAACAATTTTGAAGAAGCATCCCTTTTGCAAAATGGCTATTACCATTGTGTTAGCCGTGGCTCTTTTGGTTCAGTTCATACCAGTAGAATGTGTTTTCGCAGCATGGACCACGCCCAACAACATCACGATTAACGATTCGACCGGTTCGGCAGATGTTAGATACTTTGTGAACCAGTACGGTACGCCCCAGCAAACGAACATGTACTATGTTGCAGGGCAAGCCAATACGATTGCCTACTGTATCGACGCAGAGTCAACTGGTCCTGGCGGAACAGCATATGCACTTGATGATGCTGCCATTGATGCCACATATCGGGCAGGCCTCGCACGTATCGCTCAATATGGTTATCCTACAAACAGCTGGAAAGGGTATGGCATTTCCGCATCAGAAGCACAATATGCAACGCAGGCCGCTATGCACTGGTGGCAAAACGCCGTATTTGGCGGAACAATAGGTTGGGTTCGTGCAGGAGTAGCCGACAATGGTTGCCCCACGAACTTTGCAGGAACCCTCGGCTATGGGGATTGGCTCTTGAGTCTGGCTGGAAATCATTCATCTCCATATTTGTTTGTGGGAATTGATCCCGGCCCTTCAGCGTGGTCCGCAGGCAGCCCACCCACTTCAACATTTAGTATTAACGGATACGACTGTGACACTTGGACAGTGAATTTGCCGGCAGGTGTTACCTGTGGAGGAGCCAGTACAGTATCCGGAACGGGAAACCAAAGCATCACGGTACAGCTTACCAATCCTACCGCCTTTGCAGCATCATCAAAACAAGTAACAGCTGAAGGATTCTCCGACCGCATGGAAGGACAGATCCATTACTATGTAGCCGGCGGCGGATATCAGAACATGGTCGTCTACCAGCAGAGCGTAAATGCAGTTGGCGATCCTGCGGTAGCAGCGTTTGGAGCCGCTACCGGGGACATTTCCATTCACAAAGTCACGCAGCAAAACAGTGGAGCGCAAGTTCCGGAAATGGGCGCCATATTTCAGGTTTACAGTGTAAGCCCCCCGGCATTAATATCTGTCCTTACAACCGATGCCAATGGTAATGCAACTGTCTCTAATATCCCGTCCGGAGACTATAACGTGCACCAGGCATTTGCACCGGCAGGAACTATTCTGGCTCCGGATCAGATTGTTGCTGTAACGGGAGGCGCTGTCGCTTACGGTAACTTTATCAATAGCACTACCTACTTTAATATTGCAAAGACAGATCAGGACACAGGTGCTCCTGTAGCCGGAGCGCAGATAACGATCTATCAGGGAGGCACACCGGTAGCTTCCGGCACAACTGGGGCAGGTGGTAATGCTACGTTTGAGAGTATTCCGGCAGGAAACTATACCTGGCAGGAAACCGCTGCTCCAGCAGGATACATTCTGAACACAGCCACATATTCTTTCTCGCTGGACGCAAACGGATCAGTCACAGGCACAACGACCTTTACCGACGATAGAAGTGATGGTCACATAGAGGTTTATAAGACAACAACCAAAGCAAGCGGTGCTGTTCAGGAGCCCGGCGCGGTATTCCAGCTCTTTTTGACGAGTGCCGGATTCTATGACGCTGCCCCTGCTGCATCAAGAGACCAGATTACTACCGACGCAAACGGTCATGCAATCAGCAAGATCCTGGCGTATGGGAATTACACCATGGTCCAAACCGCTGCACCGGTCGGTACCGTTCTCAATCCTACCGTTTGGAAAATAGACGTTGGCACAAACGGTGCCGGCGCAATGATAGCAAACGATCTTGATACGGTAAACGCGCAAAATACTCCGACATTTGGACGTCTGGAAATTGTGAAGACGACCAATAGGGGCTATAGCGTACTGGAAGCGGGTGCTTCGTTTGAGGTTTACTCGACTTCTTATGCTTCGTATACAGCAGCTCCGGCAGAGTACAAAGACACCATCACAACAGACGTAGCTGGGTATGCTATTACAAAAGCCCTTCCATACGGAGTCTACAGTGTGCATCAGACTGTAATGCCTGCCGGGACAAAATCATCTGCTGACTTTACAGCAACACTGGGAACGGTAGACGGAGATGTCATCCATAGCAATCTTGTAAACCAGACGTATTGGGGCGATATCCAGATCCTGAAATACAAGAGTGCTCCTTCGAGTACAACCGGTATCTTAACACCGGAGTCCGATGCCTCGTTTAGGATCTATCCTTCTTCCTTTGGTACATGGGATGCAGCAATGGCAGCACTCACTACTGAGCAGAAGGCTTCACTAACGGATACGATTACCTCGAACATCGGTGGAGTGGCCAGAACCAATCATAAGCTCCCTTACGGTGAGTATACCGTTGAGCAGATTGACACCATTGCCAACCTGAGCACTTTCAAAGTAGATGCTTGGCCGGTAATGATCGGAGCTGCCGATAACCAGACATACACTTACGTCAGAAACAACGAAATCTATGAACAGTACCTGAGTGTTATCAAGACGGATATCCAGACCGGAAAAGTCGTCAAGATAGCCGGAGCTACTTTCCAGATTCTCGCAGATGACGGTGTTACCACGCTTTCTGACACGAACGGAGTCGATTCGTTTGTAACAGATGCAAACGGCAGGACTGACATTAAGGACCTGGCACTCCAGGTAGGAAACTACTTCGTCAAAGAGACAAAGGCACCGCTTGGGTATGTGCTTGACACGGACCTCAAAGCCTTTGCAGTAAGCATCACCGATCATGGCAGTTCGACTGTCACTATCGACTATGGTGTGGATGTCCGCGACATAGTGTTTGCCGATGTTGAACAGACTTGCCAGCTGATCGTTGAGAAGCAGGGTGATTTTCTGACAACCGCAACGCAGGTAGACGCAATCAATGCGGATAGAGATGTGCAATATTCGGATGAGCAGGGGAATGCCCTTTTGATCTACAACTTCGGATATACAGATGCCGCCAAGCCCGGTGCGGTATTTGAAGTGTTCGTTGGAGAAACAGACATCCGGGACGGAGATGGTCTTTTCAGGATGTATGATGCCGACGGTGACGGAACGGCAGAAGTAGAACTTTCAGCAGGCACGAGTATGGGCACGATCACAACGGAAGCTGTTCTGCAGCCGGACGGATCAACCCGGTACCTCGCCTCTCTTTCTGCATTGCCCTTGGATGCAGTAACCGGAACCGCTCAGTATGTGCTCCAGGAAGTAACAGCTCCTACAGGGGATCTGATTAACCCGGATAAACTGACCTACGACTTCACCTATTCGGATCAGACACTTGCCCAGATCGACCAGGAGCAATCCATAACCGATACTCGCCAGAAAGTGCAGTTCACTGTTGAAAAGCAGAAAGAAGCCGGCACTTGGAACAAAGAGACCAAATCATTTGACTGGCCGCTTGTAGCAGCGCCGGGGATCCTCTTCGGACTCTTTACAACAAACGACATACTCGATCAGGACGGAAGCGTTCTGGTGGCAACTGACACCCTTGTGGATGTGCTCTGCACTGATGCAAGAGGACTAGGCAAGACTACACAGGATCTCCCGTTCGGAGACTATTACATCAAGGAAGTGAACGTTACGGAAGATGTGATTATGGATGCCGCGACAACATATGACATAACAACCGCCCCTTTAGTGGACCAGACAGTATCTATTGCATCCTTTGCAATCAATAAAGGCACAGCGATCGTAAACAGACAAATCGCAGGCACCATGGAGATCTACAAGATCGCAGCTGACACACAACTGCCGATGATGGGCGTCGTTTTCGAAGTCTATGACGCAGCCGCCAACCTCGTGGACACCGTGACAACAGGAATTGATGGTCATACCCAAACGAAAGTGTTGCCTTTTGGCGCCTATACGCTCATCGAAACCAAGACAGTCACCGGATACGCATTGGCGGACAAGCAATCGTTCAGCATTTACTTGACTCCGCACGATGGAGAGATCTTCTCTGAGGCGCAAATGACAGTCGTTGATCAAAAGATGGCGCAGGTAGAAGTGTTTAAAGTTACAGCCGATGGCACGCAAACACCAATGAACGGTGTGGTTTTTGGCGTCTTTGATGCAAAGACCAACCTGCAGATTGCATCAACCACGACCGACAAAGATGGCCATGGCGTCTTGTATGTTCTGGCAGGAAACTATTACCTGCAGGAATTGAAGACGTGGGACGGCTATTCTCTCTCAAGTGAAAGAATCCCTATTACAGCGGAGTTTGCGCATCTGTATACATTCCGTCAGACTAACACTCTTACAGAACTGCGAGTGACAAAGATTAGCACCAGTGGAACTCCTTTGGCCGGAATGCAATTTACCGTAACAAATAAAGAAACCGGGCAGCTCATTTCGTTTGTATATGATGCGATCAGAAAAGGGTATGTGGCCACATCGGTTTTTAGAGAAACTCCAGATCCAGCTGTTGTGGCAACAACACTTATCACTGGAACAGAGGGAACGGCACTCATTCTTGGACTTGTAAAAGGCGAGTACATCGTAACAGAGATTGTCGCGCCGGCAGGGTACAATCTGGATAGCAAACCGACAGATACAACGATTGGGACACGAACGTCAGGCGTCCTAGGCGCAAGTGTTACGATCAAAAATTCACCCGTAACAGCAAAGACAGGTGAAATCGGAAATAATTACAACTTGATATCGGCGGCTCTATGCTGCCTGGGACTTGCGACGGCAGTGCTTATCATTCTTCGGGATAGAAAAGGGAAGCGGGAAAAACAAAAGGACCAAAAATAAAGCCGATTTCAGATAGGAAGATGTGCAACGTTGCACATCTCTTTTGTATCTATCGAACAACAGGAAAGGAGATCAAAGATGCCAAGTATTGAAATTGAGCAGGACAGCTGGGAACACAAGCTCTTGGAGTCGATCATTACGCACAAGGACGAGTTGGCCGATGTACTGATGTGGGATGAAGACACCTTTCAAGCCACCGTGAAAGCGCTGGAAAGAGACATTCATCGATGCACGTCTCAAAAACCGATGTTGGGAAGAAACCATTAAAAACATGTGCAACGTTGCACATGTAAATAAATTTTTGATACGGAAGAGGGAGGCCTTTATGTACAACATAGAAACAAAAGAAGTAGAAAGAAACACTAATATTATTGCTGCATTTACTGGCGGAGATCCGGCACAAATGCAAAAGGACATTGACGGTCTCGGGGCACAAGGTTTTTTTACAAAGATTGAAACACTGGCTTATCCGGAAGAAGTCGTTCAAAAAATCAAAGACCTGGCTGAGTTTCTGAATACAACAAAAGAGCCCGAAAAAAAGTAGAAGGGAGGACTTTTCATGTTAGGCGAAGAGAAAAACAGGCTCGAGTATCTATTTCAGAGTGTGACCGGAATCAACAAAGAAAAGTGCAACCGTGTTTTCGAAAAATTCACAGTAGGGGAAATCGTTGAGAACCCGATTCTTTTTGAGGGTACGGCTTTGCAGACAAGAAAAATTGAATTGCTTGGTGAACTGCAATCCTCAATGAAAACCAAAGCCCCGTTTTGGACAAGAAAACAGATCTGCGGACCTAAAGACGCCAGTGATTTCTTTGAATCCCGAATGGCAAACCTCGATCACGAAGAAGTACATATGCTCATGCTTGATACTCGACATAGAGTTATCAAGGCAGAAGTACTTGCAAAGGGCGGACTTGCCAGTGCCGGCATGTATCCACGCGAAATATCACGAACAGCACTCAAATATAACTCATCTGCGGTAATACTTGCACATAACCATCCAAGCGGAGATTCTAAGCCAAGCCAGGATGACATTTCAACTACAAAAGCACTCCAAAGTGCCTTTGATACACTTGGACTTGAACTTGTAGATCATCTTGTGGTGGGAAACAACAATTCGACTTCTCTAAAAGAACTGGGCGTTTTAGAAAAAAGAGAAAAATATACGGTATCGCAAAAAACAACGAGCAGAGGTCGACTCTAAGACACAAGTGAAATACAGAAACATATAAAAGTGAGGAGTCGTACAAAATGCGGCTCCTTTTCTTTGCCCAAACATGTGCAACGTTGCACATGTTTTCAAAAGTCGAGGGAGGTTTTAAGATGCAGCATATAACCTTTGAAGAAGCCCAACTTCTCGCTGAAGTAATTACTCCGGAATTTCATTCAAAACGCGCAACCATAGAAAGACTTTCGAATATGAAACCGGACGATGAAGAATCAGCAAGGCTTAAGACAACACTTCTAAGCCGCCTGAATCTCATGAATGACAAACAGTTTTCCCTCTGCTGTGTGTATGCCTTGGAAGACAAACGAGAGGAAGGTGATCTGCTTGCGTGATTTCTTTCCTACTGAGGGGTATCGCTTCCCACCATCAGAAGATATGAAAAGCGATGTCATGGAGCGCCTGGAAAACGGAGTGAAGGAACTATTTGAAACGGACCAGTACAAAGAGTTTTTAAAGACTATGGCCAAGTTCCACGATTATAGCCTTAACAATTGCATCCTGATCTCAATGCAGTGCCCTGAAGCAACTCGCGTTGCTGGATTTAGGGCATGGCAGGAGAAATTCGAACGCACTGTAAAAAAAGGAGAAAAAGGGATCCGGATCATTTCTCCAAGAATCCGCAAAGAGGAAGTAAAGGATAAAAACGGAAATAGCAAAGTTGAGGAAAGGATTTCCTTTGGAATAGGCGTCGTTTTTGACAAAAACCAGACAGAGGGGAAAGAGATTGTTCTGGATCCGTTTCTTATACGGGAAGAAAATGGCTGTATAGAAAATTTTGGAGAAATAAAAGAAGCCCTGACCACAACAGCAAGAATTCCCATTACGTTCAAAGAGGATTTGGGAGGAGCCTCGGGTTTTTTTCGACGAAATGAAAAGGATATCTGTATCAAGTCGGGAATGACCGAGATAGACACAATCTCTACCCTGATCCATGAAATCGCACACAGCCGGCTTCATTCCGACATCAAACCTCTTAAGGAACGAAAGGCAACCCGAGGAGGATTGGAAGTGGAAGCGGAGTCCATTTCTTTTGTTGTTTCCGAGTATTTTGGGATTGACACCTCGCAAAGTTCGTTTGGTTATGTGGCCTCTTGGAGTAAGGGCAAGGAGCTGCCCGAACTTAAGGGTTCTCTGGACATTATCAAAAAAGAGTCTTCAGAAATGATCCGAGACATAGAGCAAAACCTATTAATAGGGAAGATACAAACCAGAGCAACGCAAGAAGAACCTTCTATAAAAGAAATTCAAACAGTAGTGCAAACAAATAGTCGGAACCGATAAAACATGTGCAACGTTGCACATGTTTTTGACAGAAGAGCAGAGGACTAAATGAAGAAGATTTTGATCATGCTGATGCTGATAACAACGCTTCTGTTGTGCCCGTTTTCGGTCCTTCGGGCTGACGCAGCGTATCAGATCAGCATACAAAGTAACACAGAGTACGCCGTTTTTACTCTGTCATATACCGGCGCTGTTACGGGTCTGCAGGTCACATCTCCCAATGGAATTATCTATGATCAGAGTTCTGCCGGCGCCGCTTACAAAATATCCACCGGCAAAATTCAAATCGGGGTTCGCTTTGCCGAGACTGGGAAGTGGACAATATTTTTATCAGGATCTCCGGACAACGGATTTCAGATCATGGTCACAACGGATGCTAGCTACGGCGACTTTGCCGGTACCATGCCAAGTGTAACCCCGACATTACAACCAACGCCGACGCCTACTCCGACAGCATATCCCACACCAGTACCAACATCCACACCTATACCCACTCCAACACAAACGCTAATACCCATACAGACAAAAGAGGAGATTATCACAACGACAACGCTTTCTTCAACTAATACATCGACTCCGAAACCAACAAAAGATACATCTCCGGTCCCAACGCAGATCCCGGAAGCGGGGTCCTTGACCATCACACCAACGGTCGGAGCTACGATAATTCCTCCGACTGTCTCTCCGGAAGCGGATGCAATCATAGTGTCTGAAACAGAACTACCACCTACACCGACACCACAGACAGAAACCGGTTTGCTCGAAGAAAAGCAGGGATCAAATCTATCCATTTTGGGATCAAAGAAGTTTTTAGAAATCTGCATCTGTGTGTTTGCCGCGCTACTCCTCATAGGAATCATCCTTGTGATCGCAAAAAAGAGGAACCAAATTCGAGCTGTTTATTACCAGATCGAGATCCATCGCTCTGACAAAAATCAAAAAAGAAGAATCCGTCTACAGCAGCAAGCGGCAGAATCGTCCAGACTTCGGGTGCAACGCCAGATTGAGGCAGACGCGGCACAGATTCATGCCCGGAAGGTGAAAGAGGAAGCAGCAGCTGATGCGGAGCTACTCAAGAAAAAGAGAAACAGCGAGGCTGAAATCGCCCGGCTTCACACTCTGCGGGTCAAGGCCACGGTAGAAACGCTGCGGATCCAGCGCAGACAGGAGAAGGAGGAAGAAAAGAACCATATCAATAAACAGCGAAAAGAAGAGAGAGAGGCTGCCCGATGCCTTACGTTACAGATAAAAGAAAATTCTACCGCGGTGCGGATCCAAAGCAGCCAGGAACAGCTCGAAGAAAAGACCCGAGTAAAAAAGAAACGCATAGAAGAATCTGTAGCTGAAAGACTTGCCAGAAAACAAGAAAAGGAGAATGCATCTTCCGCACGTATTCATCAACACATTACGGTTGGAGCAAAAGAGCGCAATAGCCGTGTTCAAAAAAAACATGCCCTTCTAAAGAGATTAGTGGGGCTACACAAAAAAATGCCGGTTATGCAATCACAACAGGAATTGCAGCTCCGAAACCTATTCGAGAGCCAGCTTGAAAAGGAAAGAGTCGTTTTGGCTGAGATGGAAGTAGAAGCGAAAGCTCGCGTTGCCGCAATAAAAGAAAGTCGAGGAAAGCAGTGAAAAGCATAGGGAAATACAACAGTGTTAGTTTGTTTGAGATCACCAATCAAGACATTTCTGCACTCGGTGGTAAAAAAAACGGGTATGTGCTAGGGGATATACTTGGCTTTGCTCCTGAGGAAGAGTTTCCTGTTCTGGGATACGAGGAATATGTCGCAGGATCGAAACAAGAAATTCAGGAGTTAATCAACAGAGATGATAATAAGTCCAATAAAAGAGTTGCAACGAAAGAAGAGGTTTTTGTTCCCAATCCATTGCTTCCAGGAACGGAGAACAACTGTGGATATTACATTCTAGAACATATCAACATAGATAAAACGACCTCTTATGTCATTGCGGAGAACAAAACGGCCCCGAATCCATTTGTCACCTGGCAATGTAAGACCAATCCTGTTACGGGTGAGAAAGACTACTTTTGGGGAAAGTATACAAACACCTATCTGTCCGCACTACAGAACCTCTGCAATGGAATTCTTGCTTGGACAAGAAACGCGGAACTGTCTATAGAGGATCCTGGCAGTGTCTTAAAAGGAATCAGAACTTATGACGAGAATGACATCATTGTTAGAGGAATGGGAAACCTCTCCACCAACGATCTTTCAGAATTTAATAATAATTTTCATCAATTTGAAAGGGATAACGCTACAAATGCTGTTCGCGAACCGAAGGATCTTATTAGTGACTTTCTCAGTACATCCGGATATCACACTGCCTCGGTTACACCGTTTGAAAACGATCCGTCACATCTTTGTGCGACGGACCTTTTATTCAATTCCCGAAGTGGTATGTTTGAACACTCAGATGCCTGGGTAGTTGCAACTCTCAACGTTTTAGCCGAGAAGAAATGCGAGTTTGCGATTACTTCGGAAGGTGTCCAATTGCCGGCTTCTGCGCGTGAAGTTTTCAATCCATCCGAATCCCGCCGGGCTGAACAAATAGTAATGGGTGCCTATCTGAGAAGGCAAGAGCGAACACAAGTTAACATAGCCCCTGAACGGGTACTTGGCAGATGATAGAACGTGTCATGCGAGTGAAAGGAGAGGGACACTATGTACGAAATAACCATTCGTGGTTTGCCCGGGCTTTCGCAAGAAGAATTGCAAATTCTTACAAATCGTTTTCATGAGTTTGCCGGACGTCAGCACGCTTCAGGACGGCGCTATCAAAGCATGACGGCACTGATGGAAGAGTTTCTTGCTCATTCCAGCTATGGAGACAAGGCTCGCGTTATAACCGATCCACATCAGGAAGCAACAGACCTTGTCTATCTGACAATAAAGGGATCCTTTGACCGGCCGGCAATGTTTAAGCCACAACCGGATCCGCCAGAGAATTTGGTTGATTCCATGAGGCAGGAAGCCATGCACCTCATTTTGGCAAACATTCCCGGCTTCGGCCGAGGAAGGTAGTCCACAAATATGTATCTGCGCTATGAGCGCACATTTTAAGGAGGAAAAATTCATGAATGCTCTTCAAAACTTTTTCAACAATCTACCTACACAAGTCTATCCAATCGCTTCAGGTCTTGCGGTCCTTTGCCTGATTATTGCAGGAATCCAGTTCATGCTCGGAAAACGGCAAAAAGAAGAAGGTAAAGAGCGTGTAGCTGCTGTCGTTATGGGTATCTGCATCGTTTTTCTGGCCCTTGCGGGTGTAACCTGGCTCGTTTCCTTTTTGGGAACCGTTGGGGGCGCTGCCTGACAAGCTTTGAGTAGATCTGTTTTTCTAGTAGAAAGGAGGCGGTCAGATTGACTGAAAACATATACAGCACCTGGCCTTATCTTATTCCATACATACATCTTGCTTCGATGTTTTTTGACATAATAAGACAAATAGGCTGGGCGATCCTTATCGGTCTTGGCATGCTTGTCTCTGCCGTATATGAAGCCTACCTGAATCTTTTCAATATTGACTTAAGCTCTGTGCCCGTAGTGGGAGAATGGATCAAAGCGTCAGGAACACTCTGGCCGGCCATACTGACGATCTTTCTCATTCTGGCCGGACTCTATATCATGTTCGGCAACAAAAAGATACAAAAAGAACTTGCTTCGGGCCTTTTTCTGGCGATCATTCTGCTGATCATCACGCCCTTTCTTTTTTCTACTATGGGCAATTTTGTAGCCACGGCCATACCGGCTATTAATGAGCAGTTCACGGCAACAGACGGAAACAAAAGCGTAGATATTTCCGACAAAATCATCCAAAACTATACCGTAGATATCCTGCGATCGGCAGAAGACGGAAGTAAATTGGTGCATTTAGATACTAACCCCGACAACTTAAACATTAACACCAAGATCGGAGGATACTTTGGGGAGAAGGATCTGTTCAACTATAAAGTGACAGAAATCTCCGATGCCGGAGTCGCTTCGGGAACACCGCTCAAATCCGATGCCTGGTTTATGGAGGACACGATAAATGATGGCCTGTATCGGTATGATTTTCGATTTTTAGAACCACTTTTGATCCTGATCCTGATGCTTCTGGGTATTGTTTTTGCGGCACTTCGAACAGCAAAAATCATGTTCGAACTGGTGTTCAATCAGACGATAGCACCGTTTGTTTTTGCTACGGATCCCTATAACGCGGGACGCACCAAAGAATTCATTAAAAAGATCATCAGCACTTATATTGTGTTGGTGGTCATTTTTTTCCTTCTGATGCTCTTTATGAGTCTGAGTTTGTGGGTACTAAACGGAGATAACGTGCCCAATGTTTGGACGCAAATCTTTCTGATTGCCGGTTGTGCCTGGGGCATGATCGATGGTCCTGACATGGTTGTTAAACTTCTTGGTATCGACGCCGGTGTCCGTTCAGCATCTGCACCACTCATCGCAACAGGCATGGCACTCGGCGCTGCCGGACGAGCCGCAGGAGGAGCGGCAAGACTGGGAAAGGGAGTTGCAGGAAACACGGCCTCTGTGCTTGGATCTTCCGTAAAAGATAACATCCAAATGACTCAGAAATCTTTTGGAGAATCCGGTTGGGGTCTGAAAAAGAGGGAAGATACGCCGCCTAACTCACCGCCACACTCACCGCCGCCTTCAAGTGGTTCCGGCGCTGGTTCAGTGCCATTACCCGCGCCATCAACTTCGTTACCTGTTTCGCCGTCACCCATATCAGGAGAAAACGGTTTTTCACAGCAATCCTTTGGAGGTACAGAAACGGACAGTCCTTCATTGCAGGTATCAGATCCTGCACCGACTCACCCGGCTGAACCTTCTCAACCGATTTATCCAAGTGAAGCACCCCTGCCGCCGCAGGATCCCATGCCAAGTTCCGAATTACCTCGCTCCAATACTTCAAACCATCGTCCATTAATGCGTTCTCCGTTTGCGCCCACGTTACTGCCGACCTATCAGCCTCCGACCGTGACTCCGCTTGCTGCGAATACCACACCGGTGGAAGAAGAGCCTGTTCGGTCGGGGTACATGGCACCACCGGATTTAAACCAAACGGACCGACTGCTGCAGCAAAGACAACCTCCCGCATCGATTGGGGATCCGTCTTCAATCCCGCCTCCAACAAACCCATCGAGACAGGGACCGGGCACGGTATCCGATACAGATTGGAGAAAATACCAGGAAAGGAGGGATAAGTAATGGCTGGATTAGTGCCAAAGACGACCTCGGCTGAGAACAAATTGATGTGGGGACTTTCGTACCCGCGTGTGTTGGGACTTGTATTCACGTTGGTTATTACGACCAACATGAACCAATACTTCATTCACACGTACCTGCAGCCGATTTACATTTTCATAAACCTCGGATTCTATTTTTTATTAACTCGAAAGGATGTGATCAACCCCAAAAAGCTCATAGCGCAGGGACTTCTGTCTTTTGTGCTGCAGTTACTTGAGCCTAAGCGGTATCTGTCGATCCTGGGTAGCGCCTACTCTGAAGAAAAGCGTGAAATGAGCAGCGCAGCAAAACTCTACGGAAAGGAAAACAATCCAAATGAAGAGCAAGAAGGTTAAAGCCCCGACCCGTACCCCAGGAGCTTTTGTACTATCGGCCACAGACTTAATAGGCATTGATCCGGAGACAGGGATTCTCCGGCTAAGAGATGGTCTTTTTGCTGGAGTAATCAAGATCAAGGGCATCGACATGGAAGGACTTAAGGAAAATGATCGGGAGGCCGTATACCGAGCATGGGGAGCGGCAGAGCAGAGTTGTGGGTTGATACACAAGATTGTCCTCTGCGATGTACGCCCGGACCTGTCGCCGCAACTGGAGCATATAGAAAGGCTGTTAAAGCATACGGATCATCCGTATCGCCGATATCTTTTGGAAAGAGAGAAAGGTTGGATCCGGTTCTTCCAGATAAACCAAAAAGATCGGGAGGGGTTCATTCTCTTCTTTTCGAAAGATGTTCAAGAGATTCGAGACGCAGCACGACGGTATACGGGGCATCTGCTGACATCGCAAGTGCAATCCAGTTTCTGCAATTGGAACGATTGTCTGATGCTTATCAGAATCTTGCTTCAGTTCGAAAATTAGGAGGCACAAATGAAAAAGAAAAGAGCGCCTGAATACCAAATGACAGAAACCGACCTGATGTTTTTAAAACTTGCTCTGCCGAGGGGCATTATCAAAGAGTCCTGGTATCTGCGGGTAAACGAATCCTGCCGCACATTTGTTATTGCATACCGCTATCCCTCGTATATGGAAGATTTACTGTATGCCAAATTAAACGAAATGCCCGGCGTGGTTATCACACTTGATGTAACGCCTGTGAATCGTGGCAAAGCCCTTAGGGACATTGCTCGAAGTATGGACGAACTACGCGCCAGAGGCAGTATTTCCCAGTCGGATGGGGATGCCTTAAACGACAAGTACGAATATCAGGAGTTTCAGGATCTGCACGTGGGAATCTCTCGGGCGAATGAGCAGATCATAAGCCATACACTTCGTTTTCTTGTTATGGCTTCGACCCCGGACGAACTCAAGGAAAAAGTTAAGGAGATCCGAGAAGAACTTTCCCTGTTTGGCATCGAAACCTATGTGCCGCAAAACGAAATGATTTCGGAATACAGAACACTGATCGCTCCTGCAGATACCGTACAACAGCCCTTACCGCTTCATGGAACATTTGCCCGGCAGTTTCCATTCCATCACGAGTCGTTCATGGACAAGTCCGGGCTTTACATGGGGAGCACATCATCTGGTGGACAAGTGTTTTTGGACACAACCGTCTCAGAAGGGCAGCGTAATTCATATGATCTGTTTCTCACAGGCCGCAAGGGATCCGGAAAGACGGCAACCATGAAGTCCATGATCCAGCATATGATCTGCTGCGGCAACCGTGTTATCACATTGGACATTGAAAATGAGTTTACAGAGCTTGCCAAAAAGCTCGGGGGAAAGGTGGTTTCACCGTTTCGTCCGGACTCCAGAATCAACATTTTGGAACTGCCTCGAAATGAGGAAATGGTGGACGATGATACAACGGCTGTGATGTCTGCGTACTCGTCTGGGATCAGTCGGATAGAGACTTTTTTCTATCAGTACGTGCCGCAACTGACAACCCTTGAAGCGGAAGACCTGAAAGCAAATCTCCATCGTTTGTATTGGAATTTCTCCATTACGGAAAAGACAAATCTTTCCGAAGTTTTGGCAGATTCCTTCCCTCGTATTACGGATCTTTTGGCTGTTATTCGGGATCAACTATATGTACAGGATTTGGCCGGTAAACGTTCCTATCGGGGAAGCCTGTCCGAAAATAAAAAGACAGTCCTTGAGAATCTGGAAAGTTATGTTGGCAGCCTTTCTACGGAAGGCGTTTATGGATCGCTTTTTGACACATACAGCACGATCAACATCGACAAGGAAGACTTTGTTGTCTTTGATCTGTCGCAGCTTTCCGAGATGCACGAACGGACGTACAACGCTGTTTTCTATAACGTTCTTTCCATTGCCTGGCAGCAGCTGCCACCGAACCGGATTCAAAACGCGAGGTTAACAGACGATCTCAACCGAAAAAACATAGCGATCACGGTCCCAGAAGCACACCGATTTCTAAACGCAGAGAACCCTTACGGTTTGGCCTTTATGGAAAAACTTGTGCGTCGTGCCAGAAAATACGATGCGGGGATCTGGTTTGACAGCCAGAGCGCGCGTGATTTCATGCCGGATGCAAGCGGAATCAATGCCGACAAGATCAAAACCATTTTTGAGATGGTGCAGTACAAGGCTATCCTGCAGCAGGACGACTCCTCTGTGGCGGCTATGGAAATTCTATTTCCTCAGTTTACAAGGTCGGAGCTTGAGTCTGCCGTTCATTTCCTGCCCGGTTCGATGCTTTTGAGCATTGGCTCCGGAGTCAAGATTCGGTTCCAAAAACACATCCCACAAGAGGATCTTGTCACTTTTGCAGGAGGAAGAGAAAGGAAGAAGTAAGAAATGAAAAAGCTCAAACGCAAAATCATTCTTGCATTTGCAGCTCTTCTTTTTGCGGCAGGTTTACTAACCTTTATCGTTGTCGGAGTGTATACTGCCTTTCTTGCCGTTGTGGCTGGCGCAGGGGAATATAGTGCCGATAATAAAATCACAGGGGGCCAAATTTACTACGCAGCCACAGACGGGGACACGAAATCGCTCCTTGATACAGCACTTGCCTTTTTGGGAACACCATATGAGTTTGGGGCTGCCTCCCGAGAAAGCGCAGACTGTTCGGGTTTCATCCTGCAGGTCTATTCACTTTCGGGTACCGGCATTACTTTGCCGCACTTTGCAGCCGATCAGGCGATGTATGGGAACATCGTTTATGACGCTGTGTACACTGGAGACAACATGACCCAATTTGCGTATATTTTTGCGACAGCGGACTGGAACCATGCCGGTGTGACTCCGGATCCGGGACCGCTTGCGGTCGGTTTTGTGGATGCTTTAGGAAATCTTACTGTGCTGCATCCGGGAGATTTGATGTTCTTCAATTTTGGACGTGCAACAAAAGAAGGAGAAGAGATAGGACATATAGCCATGTATATTGGAAACGGTCAGTTCATACACACGGCGAACAAGACAGAGGATTGTGCTATCAAGTCGCTCTATACGCTGAAAAATGATGGCACGGTAACCTGGTCAAGCTATGCAAAATCCTGCATCAAGATTACGCACCTTTTAGACAAAGACAGTTCCCAAGCACTTGTTTCCGACTTAAAAGGTGGGCCATTGAACTCTATCACAGCAAACGACGCATATGCGCTTGGGTTTTATCTGCAGCAGACCTTTCCCGATGATACGAGCCGAACGCAGTTTGAAAAGGCGATCGGAATAATCAATCTGGCCAGAACCAACCAGTCGAGCATTTCAAAGGAAGTGACCAACATCTTGGGTGTTTGTAACAGTGTTACACGAATTAATCCTGCGATCCAGCGTGTTGTGAGACTAGCCATTATCGGAACCTATTGGGAACCTACTGCATAATGATCCGAACCCAAACTCAGCTGATTTTCGCAAAGATTTGAAATTGTTTCCAACTGCAGCGAACTCTTGTTGCTGACTGAAACCAAGGGAGATAAAAATGAAATCAAAAAACTATATCTATATCACGATCATTGTTCTGTTCTTACTTGTCACAGTGGTTTTCTTTTCGAGCCGCCTATGGCTTCTGGACGACCGCGCAAAAAAGACGGAGAACTATGATGAAATCAAGACCGCAGGCACGTACTCATTTCGGATTTCTAATGCAGTTCTAGACACCAGTACAAACACGCTGACGTTGGACCTGTACTACATGTCAATGGAGCCGGACAAAGATCCCGTGACGTTTCTTGTGTACACGGACGGGAATAAAAACAAAGAGCTCGCCTGGACTACAACCGAAAAGGACAGCACAAACCTGACAATCAGCATCCCCCAAATTCCGGATGGTTTCTATTACGTGACTGTGGAGGCCAGGACTTTGGATAAGGAAAGAAAGCCGGTGTCTCTGATTACTTCCATCGACTATCGGTCAATCAGGGACATTGACACCAGCAACATCGTTTATGTGTATGCCACACCAACAGAAATACCGACACCAACGCAAATCCCAGCCTACCCCAAAGATACCATCGAATCGATCGTACCGCATGAAGCAACAGTCAGCTAGTGAAAGAGTCGAAAGAAAGGAAGTGCTTCACATCAGACAA
>JBAWXZ010000026.1:0-16235 GCA_037143795.1 Eubacteriales bacterium
AAGACAACAAAAAACTCTCCGGACTATATTCCGAAGAGTTTTTCAGTGCCCTGGCTTACAGCCTTCAGGGAATAAATTTGGTGGGTAGTACTGGAATCGAACCAGCGACCCCTTGCATGTCAAGCAAGTACTCTAACCAGCTGAGCTAACCACCCAAACGCTTGATTATTATAATGGAAGAGTTGTTTTATGTCCATAGTTTTTTTGCTTTTATAGATGCTTTTCAGCATTTTTGCCGGCTGGTCTGCCGGTATATCTTCCCGGTCATAATTCAGGTTCCTATTTTAACGGTATTTTAACAACAATAACCTGGCCGGGCAACAGATTAATCCGGTTGTTGCGCTGGCCGAGTTTTGTTTTGTCTATCAGGTCACCTTCACTTGAATACCGGTAAGCATATACGCCTTTCAGCGACCACTCTGATTCAAACAGAAAGAGTTCAGGCTGATCAGAAGTATTTGCAACAATAGCCTGTATTTGATTCTGGTATTTGAACCCATACATAACAAGACTGCTCTGTACAGACGTATTGTCAGCGGTTACCACAGTATCAGCCACTTCGGATATAATCGGGGGATTCATTTTAACCTGAACTGCATATCCGTTTACGGAATCACTTAAGAACGAACATACAGCTAGCATTGTTTTATTGTTTTGTGCAGAAAGGAGCTTCTCTGACATGGTATCACCCTGATCTGCAAACAGGAAAGACGTGTCCACATCTGCACCATTTCTGCTGACCGGAAGATCTGGCAATATAGTTTTGGTGTGTTTCCCCAGATCATTTAACAGAAGTTGGACACAGTCGGCTGCAGTGACAGCAGCAGTCGCAGTCCCGGTTTGGTTTTGCTGCTCCTGCGGTAATAGTATTGAGAGTGTGCTGGATCGTATCCACTCATCGGCTCCCTGCTGCGGTTTTGAGGGTGTTCTCGGCATTGTATCAAAATAAGACGCATATCCGGCTGATACGGCATCCAAAAATGGCATGACAGCGACACCCTCCGCAGTCACGCTTCTATTGGTGACCGCAAGGCTGCTTGCATGGTAATCAGCTTCAGAAAGCATTGTTCCGCCTTCATAGACCATTCCGTCAATGAAGCGAAACTTGTCTTTGTTGTCGTTATAGTATGGTGACGACTGAATCAGGTTAATAATATAATCCACATATGCTCCACGCTGAAGATCGGTAGAAAAGATCCCGTTGGAATCCGAAATTTCAATAACAAGCAGGGAAAACTGCGTGCTCCAGGGAACTGCCGTTCCATTTTCAATTCGAAGCTTGCCATAAGGGTCGGTAATACTTCCGCACAGGTAAGCCATCAGATTATCAACTGTTGGCTGGCTTGCCGCAGATCCAATTACCAGCCAGGGATTGGAACCGGCATCACGTACAAGTGCCAGTGAAGCATCAATTGAATTACAGCCTGAAGCTGTGAACCCCGAATCCTCTTTTGAAAGTCCTTCATTTCCGCTGGGCAGTACCCAAGCCTGAGAAGAAACGCCCATTTGTCCAAGTCCGATATTATCAAGCCGTATAAGCTTTGGCGAAGAACTTATTACGGGCGCAGTAAAAGAATACGGAAGGCTGCTGTCTGCATTGCTTTGAAAGCCAAAATAAACCTTATCGATGTTAAGGACTCCCTGGCCCGTAAAGCCGATATTGAACCGGATTTCGCCCAGGTTTGCACCTGTTGCCTCTGACGGAAGGAAAAATGTATAGGTGTATTGCCGCCAGGAACTGCCGACATCCGTGAATGTTGTGCCGGCGGATACAAATTTGCCGGATACCCAAGCCATTACCTGGCTATTCGAAATGCCGTCCTGCTTTAACCACACTTTGATTTGATATAGGACGTCTTTTTTAAATGGAGAATCGCCGCTCCCCGAAATGACCTGGGAAATATAGTGAGCCTGATCGCCCTCCTGCACCGGTGACCCGACAAGACGCAACGATGAACTTCCGCCCCCTGACGGAGCAAGGTCCTGCATCGTAATCGCCGTTCCCTCCCCCATGCTCTGCCACAAATCAGCTCCGTCTTTCTGCAGGGAAGAATTCGTCTGCGCCGCAGACAACTGATCAAGCTGGACCAGTGAAGTCTGATCAACCTGCGAAGGTATTGAGCTTTGCAGGAAACACATATCGCCCGCCTGGAAAACATTCTCACTTTGAACTTCATCAAACTGGATGCGGGTAAATAATTGTGTCGTCTGCGATGTTACACCTTGGGACAGCAATATTTTACCGGATGTAGTCTGCCCGATTTCGTCAATTGTCTTCATGGAATTCACGGATAATAATTTCCATGTGTCCCCGCTGTCATTTGAGCAATACAGTGAGCCGGTATCATCCATTATAATTATTTCGCCTGATGCCAGAAACAAAATGTGCTTGATGGATATTAGAGCTCCCGATTCATCCATGGCCAGATGAGATGCAAAAGAAAAGCTGCCTGTTTCCGCAGAATAGGATCCAAGTGCAATCTGCCCCATGTCACCACCGAGAATATAATACCCGTTTCTATAATCGGAACACTGCCAATTAGGTGTATTGATATATGAAGGCATTTCTGAAGACGACAATTCCCTGAATATGACACCGTTGGATGTTGTTATTGCCGTACCGTTCATACCGGCAATAACAGCCGAGATTCCATCGCTTGCTGATGTTAATAATGACTGGGATGTTCCGGATGGAACGCTGATTACATTACCCCCGGAACACAAAAGAATCACACCGGAATCGCCGGCCGCAATCCCTACTTTTCCAAGCGAGGACACTGTATGTATAGAAAATGAGTCTGCCGGATCCGGATCAAAAACATTCCATGTTTTGCCGTCACCGGAAGTTGCAAAGGAACCTGTATTGGTAACAGCATAAAACCGGTCAGAAATACAGGAACTGGAAACAAAATTTCCCGTTACACCAAGATCCAGAATAGTCGGATCAGATGACGTAACATCACTTATTAGCAGTCCCTTGTCTCCAACTGCAACAGTCATACTGGATGAAGACGATAAGGAAGTTACTTTCTGGCCTTCCGCAGCTCCCGAAGGCACAGCAAGCGATGTCCATAATCCCAGCTGATTGGTTTTGAAATCGGTAACTCCCGCCTGCATTTTAAGCACTAACTTTCCATCCTGATCCAGAGACATTATGCGAACTGTTCCGCCAACAAAAAAGCCATCATCATAAACAGTATCTGATTCACTGTCAGACTGCACATATACGGCTTTCTCCGTCCCGCCGGAGACCAGATAAACCTGATCATACTGTTTGTCTTCAAACGAAGGATTTTTAAGAAGATTGGGAGTCGGGAGATACGGAAGATTGATTCCGATCCCGCCGACATTGTTTTCTACCCCTCCGGAAGAGGTTCCAATTCCTTTTGCAGAAACATAAACACTCATCAAATCTGAACTCGGCCCAAAAAGTCCGAGAGTAAATATCATGACACCGGAAGCAACAACTAATATCAGCAGTACGCTGATGGACACAACAAATGGCCGCTTATGAATTCTCTCAGGCAGACGCAGCATGACTACACCTCCCCTGTCAGCTTTTTCCTGTAGCTCTTCCTGAGATACAGGATACAGAATAAACCGGCAAAAACAAATACAAGTTCAAGCACGCCGAGCACATTCATAAATTGTGGATTGCCTGTAAAAATCGCCGGAGCAACACCACCGAGTATATTAAAAATAATATGTATTGCGATCGACAGATAAAGGCTGTTGGAATAAAGATACACATATCCGAGTATCAGTCCGCAAACCAGCGCATATCCGACCTGAACGGGCTGCATATGCATCGTTCCAAAAATGAGAGCCGATAAAATGACAGCAATGTCGGCATTCATTGTCGAAAGAAATTCCCCTAAAATAATTCCTCTGAAAACAAGTTCCTCAATAACCGGAATAAGAATGCCGACACCGATATAATACCCTGCGGCCTCGAGTCCCATGGAAGTCTGTGCAATCGATGCGTTCCTGATATATTCATCAAGTGAATTCTTTATCAGGGGAAACTGCTCCGATAAAAACTGAAACCCCATCATATAAAAATTAACAAGGCCAAGCATAGCCATTGCAATTGGAATAGCTATAAGTAATCGTTTCATGGAAAGATTATCTTTTCTTACCGTCAGCCAGGTCGATTTGCGGGAAGCAAAAAGCCATATAAAAAGGCATAAAAACATGAGGACTGATTCCAGAATGCAAAAAGACCCATAATGTCCGGAAAGAAGTAAAATCGTATTATCTTCATTATAGGCATAGGCGCAAATGGAAAGAGCTGCAAATTGGACGTAATAATATAGTGCCACTCCTGCGAGCGGCACCAAAAAAGTTCTTATTCGGATCGGAAATGGTTTGCTCATATTCAATACCTTGCTTTTGTCGTGGAAGATGAAAAGCGGTTCATGAACAGGTCAAAGGCAGTATCCAATTCATGTTTGTCTTTAATTGAAAAAAAGTACTGATCACCATTGGGGGCATATTCAGCCCGCATGATAACAAGCTCCGGATCTGCATGATTTCCATCATCCGGTTCGTAGTTATACATAACCGCGTAATCTCTTCCGGATACGGAAAATGAATCAATTATCGAAAGAAAATACTCCTTGCCGTTAGACACATCGCGGATAACGGCAAGGGCATCATCTGACTTATTCAATCCGGCAGAAGCCTGAGACTTACGATCTGGCTTAGTCTTCTTTGTCTGCGTCGTCTTCATCGTCGAAATCCGCTTCCTCACAAAGGCGATCGTATTCGGCGTAAATCTCATCAGCCTCTTCTTCATCAAGACTCATGAGACCCTCTTCACCGTCTTCGAGCTGAACAACCTTGGTTATAACAAGTTCAGGCTCTTCTTCATCGATTGTTACCAACACGCAGTATGCCTGATCCTTGAATTCGAAATCATCAACAACTGAAAATTGATACTCTTCACCGCTCTCGGCATCAACCATCGTAATAATGGCCTGCTCTTCATTGACGCCCTCTTCAGAACAGTCATCCTTGCACTCGTCATGGCCGCATCCGCAGCCGCAATCTTCAAATAACATATTTTTCCTCCCGTAGCGCCTTGAGCGCAGTAATTTATTGATAAAACCAATTACAAAAAGACCAAACTAGAAACATTATAGCATGAAAATCAGCTACACGCGACGACTTTCAAGATACTCTCTAAGAATGATTTCCGCTGCAACCTGATCAACAACTTTCTTCTTATCCCGGCTCGATACGCCTGATTCAAAAAGATATCTTGATGCCATAACGGTTGTAAATCGTTCATCCTGATAGCATGGCAGGATGCCGGTGAGCAACGAAAGGTCTGTCCCAAATACCTGGGCTTTCCGCTGTGACTCACTTTCCGTTCCATCCGTCCTTTTTGGCTGCCCGATTACAATGTCCGTTACTTCTTTCTCCAGGACAATTTTTGAAAGCCTGTCAAGAACGTAGCGGGAATCCTCACCATTCCATGAAATTGTCTCATAACCATGGGCTGTGAGCCGCAGGACATCACTTAATGCCACGCCTACGCGTCTTGTCCCATAATCAATAGCCATGACTCTTCCCATATAATCTCCGTCATCCAAATGTAAAACCTATTTCAGTTTTTGACAGTATTCCCTGACAATTACTTCAAGAAGTTCGTCACGTTCAATGCGGCGGATTATTCCGCGTGCGCCTTTATAATTTGTAATATATGTGGGGTCACCTGACATAAAATAACCCACAAGCTGATTAATCGGATTATATCCCTTCTCCTGTAAAGCAGAAAGAACAAATGTCATCAGTTCGCGAACATCTTCCGACTTGTCCATATTGAATGAAAATCTTGCTGTCTCCGAATCTACCATTCGAACACCTCCTCGAAATATGTGCTGAGAGAACGACTGTTCTTTATTATTGTACCATGATTAACAGGAAAAACACAGGAACTCAGGTCTTACTTTTTACAGCAATTCTTCCAAAAAGTTCACCGTCTTTACAGGATTCTATATGTACACTTACTTCCATACCCTGTGTGTATTCCTGCACATCAATAATATTAACCCTGACATATTGTTTTGTATAGCCAGTACAACATCCATCCCCGTCCCGTGTCTCCACAAGAACTTCAACCTGCTTTCCAACCATTGAAGCGCAGTGCTCATCTGCCAGTTCACGGGACAGGTACAGAAAATCATCCCTTCTCCGCGCGGCTGTATCAGAAGAGACTTTAGGAAGCATACCGGCGGCTTTTGTGCCGTTTCGGGCAGAAAACGGAAAAACATGAATGCGGGAAAAACCCATTTCACGGCAAAATTCAAGACTCTCCTGATGCTCAAATATGGTTTCCCCCGGGAACGCAACAATTATGTCCGTTGTGACGGAAAAATCCGCAAAATATTGCCGAAGATGGGAAATAACTGACCGATAGGCCGCAGTATCATATTTCCGGTTCATGCGAGCCAGAACTGTATCTGATCCGCTCTGGAGGGAAATGTGAAAATGCGGACAGAGCTTTTTGAGCCGGGATATACTTTGAATAAAGTATTCTGTCATTGAGTTGGGTTCGAGCGAGCCCAGTCGGATCCTGTGAATGGAAGGGATTTCGTCAAGCTCAAAAAGCAGCTGTTCAAGTGCTTTAATATCCTCTCCCCTGTCTTTTCCGAAGGAGCAGATATGAATTCCGGTCAATACGATTTCGTGGAACCCGCGACGGCCAAGCTCCTTTGCTTCTTTTATAACATCGATTGATGTACGGCTGACTACACGGCCGCGGGCAAAGGGAATAATGCAGTAACTGCAGAAGCTGTCACATCCGTCCTCAATTTTGATATAAGCTCTTGTCTCTTCCTGCGAAAGCACCGGTCCGAATTCCTGAAACTGGTTTTCCTGGTTCCCGTTATACTTATTTGTGTTTTTCTCAAACACGTTTTCCTCATATCCGTTTGCCTGTCCGGACATACCGGAAATGGGCAAAGATGTTTTTCCGATTCTTTCAAGAACCCGTTCGACAACGGAAATCCGATTCTTTGTACCAATTGAAATGTCCGCTTCTGAAGCACTTTTCAGAAGCTCAATCTGACAACCCATAGCAACAATCACTGCCTTTGGATTATTGCGTCTTGCACGGCGGATCATCTGCCTGGATTTGCGGTCGGCTTCCGCCGTTACCGTGCAGGTATTGATTACAAAAACATCCACAGGCTCAGAATCGGAAATCACCTGGAATCCCTGCTCTTCAAAAGCCTGTCTCACGGCATCAGTCTCGTACCGGTTCACCTTGCATCCAAGCGTCTGGAAAGAAATCGTATATGTCTTTTCATCTGGCAAGGAAGTGTTTTGATTCTGATTACTAAAAATTTCTGACAAATTCTCTATCTCCTGCGTTGAATTTTGCTGCATGTCAGATTGACATGCAATGTGCCTGTGATAAACTTATAACTCACGGGACACATATCCTATGGTGTTTTGAATAAATGCTTTGTTGTTGGAGGTGCTTTTTATGGTTCGTTTTACTGTGCAATTCAAATCTATCACAGATGTCAAGGATTTTGTTCACACGGTAAACTCATTCCCCTACGATGTTGATTTGTCTTCCGGCCGGTATGTTGTAGACGCTAAGTCGATCATGGGAATCTTCAGCCTCGAACTGCAGCGTCCGATTAATATCGAGATTCATTCCGATCATTGCGAAGATCTGGTAAAGGAACTTGAGCCTTATCGTTACCTGGACTAACCTGCAGCAATACACCTAATTCCCTTTCTTTCGATTATGTGATTTATTCGTTTTCCCCCGGGCCGCGGCACCGGATTTTTCATCCCCGCTTCTGATGTCTTTACCGGCATCTTTTTTTGTTTCTTTTCTTTCTTTTGGTCTTCGTCTTCCGCCATCCGCAGGATCAATCAGAACGAAATCAACGCGGCGCAGAACAGGGTCAACATTTGCGACCTTCACCTGTATTTTTTCGCCGATTTTATACACCTTTCCGGATGTTTTTCCTCTGGCTTCCAATCGCCTCTCATCGAATTCAAAATAATCATTCATGGTACGGAAAGGAATTAATCCTTCGACCGTACTTTCAAGCTGAACAAAAATACCGCCTCGAAAAATACTGGAAATTATTCCGTCAAAAGTTGAGCCGGTGTGTTCCATCATGTATTCGGCTACTTTCTGGCTTACTGTCGCCCGTTCGGCATCCATGGAGTTCCGCTCCATTACGGAACTATGTTCACTTACATCCGCGACCTGCGAGGCAAAATAACTTTTTTTGCCCTCATCATGGAGAAAACTCTTGATGATCCTGTGAATATACAAATCCGGGTATCGACGGATCGGAGAAGTAAAATGGCAGTATCCGTCCGACGCCAATCCAAAATGCCCCAGGTTCTCCTCGGAATACCTGGCTTTTGCCAGGGAGCGCAGAAGGATCTGCGATAATGCGGGTGTAAACGGTTCGCCTTCAATTTGCTTCATCAGACTCGAAAGTGCAAAGGGTGTGGGTTTTCCGTGAACGGA
This sequence comes from Eubacteriales bacterium, assembly GCA_037143795.1. Lineage (GTDB taxonomy): Bacteria > Bacillota > Clostridia > Saccharofermentanales > Saccharofermentanaceae > Firm-13. The sequence continues at coordinate 8,510 of JBAWXZ010000026.1, forward strand.
TGCTTTCGCACCGAATAATCTTGCCACATGAAGAAATTCGGCGATTTTAAGCGGATCGGGATCTTCGTGCACTCGATAAACGAAAGGGTATTTCATATCAAAAAAGCGTGCGGCTACAAACTCATTGCAGAGAATCATGAATTCCTCAATCATTTTATTCGTATAGAGAATCGGATATGCATAGATGGAAAGTGGTTTTCCCTCTTCATCAAGATCAACATGCGTCTCAGGAAAAGTAAAATCAAGTGCTCCTCGTTTTGCTCGTTTTGCGGACAATATTTCAGTAAGTTCCTTCATCGTGTCGAACATGGGAATAAAGTCAGCATACCGGTCCAGGTACTTCTGTTCAAACAGCACGCCGTACACTTCCTTGTAGGAGGTCCTGGCATCACTTTTAATGACACTCTCAAATAAGTCTCCCTGGGTGACCTCACCTTCATAATTGACCGTCATCGAAGCCGTAAGGGCAAATCTCGGGGTATTGGGGTTCAAGCTGCAGAGTCCGTTTGACAGACGCGGAGGAAGCATCGGAATGACCCGGTCAACAAGATACACACTGGTTGCGCGAAGACGGGCCTCATCATCAAGGGCTGAACCCTCTTTAACATAATTCGAGACATCGGCAATGTGAACGTAGAGTTTATAGCCTTTTCCCGTGAGTTTTTCAATGGATATAGCATCATCCAGGTCCTTTGCATCCTCACCGTCCATAGTAATCGTACGCAAATCCCTCAGATCTCTTCTTCCTGAAGAAATTGCGCCGGCTATCTCCTCTTCAGACGGAGAGACCGGATATTTCTCTGCCTCTTCAAGTACAGCCTCCGGAAAAACCGGGGAAAGGCCATATTGGCGAACAATGGAAAGGATAGCAACATCACTTCGTCCCGGATCCCCGAGGACCTCGATAATTCTTCCTTCATATGCGCCTCCCGCCGCCTGCGGGTTTTTGATTTCGCACACAACTTTCATACCGAACGGTGCCCCGTTCAAATCCCTGGCATATACGGTGATTTTTCCGTATTGCGTACTGTCATAACCAACATCCGGTTCAACATATCCGTCAAAACCCGATTCGCGTAAAATGCCCACGCATTGATTTTTCAGTGCCAGGGGCCCGCGGGGAACATTCTCGGAAACAGAAACCGGCTCTGTGTTGCGCCGGTCCTGAAGTGTGCGCTTTGGCCGGTTATTTTCAGATGATGTGCTGTTTCGTACTGATGATTTATAAAAACTTCCGTAATTTTTACTTTTTGCATGACCCGATGTTTTCGTGCTCTTTTTTTTCATGTCAAAGCCTCCTGATCCTGATTTACGCAATTCAAGCAACAGGTCTCCGCAATCATTATACCAATAGACACTGTATGTGAAAAACAAAAAAATACCGGCCTGAATATATTCAAGCCGATATTCATGTTCTCAATATTATAAAACGGGAATTACAATCCTTTTGCCAATATCAGGTAAAGAATTACCGTCAGGATGGCAAAAAGTATTGCCAGAGCTGAAGTTATCTTTTTCAGGGTACTGTCGATGCTTCTGCCCTTCTCTTTGCCGAAGAATGTATCTGCTCCGCCGCCGATAACGCCCATGCCCTTATCGTTGCCTTCCTGAAGAATAACCAATAGTACCAGAGCAACGCAAATGAGAATATCAACAGATGCTATGATGATTGCGATTATATCCATATTAATTGCCTCCATGTGCAAATATATACTATCTCTTAAATCCGTTCAATTCTAACACACAGGTCACAACCTTGCAAGTATCCGGTGTGCAAAAATAAACAAGCTGTTTTCTTCTTCGGATGAAGTTATTTTCTGTATTTGACGATCTTGTAAATCTCACTTGATGCAAACGGTAAAAGGGCAAGAAACAGGATTGGTATCCATGCAATTGCAGGAAGGGCAAGGTTATCAAAAATACTGTTAACACCGGGAATATAAATTACCAGAAGCAGAAGCACTGCAGAAAGTGATACCGCCAGATTCATCGACCGGTTCGAGAAAATCCCCAGCTTAAACACACTTACATGCTCTGATCTTGCACTGTATGCGCGGAATAGCTCGGCCAGGATCAGCGTTGCAAATGCCATTGTCCTTGCTCCGTCCAGCGGATGCGGATCATTTACGAAGAATACCTTCAGCCCAATAAGAAACGAGACGAACACGGCAGAAAAAATCGCCAGGCTCTGAACAAGTATCATCAGCTTCATAGGACGGTTGATGATTGATTCTGTCTTCATTCTTGGAGGCAGCTTCATAATATCGGGTTCCCCTTTCTCCCGGCCAAGCGCCAGGGCGGGAAAGCTGTCGGTAACAAGGTTCAGCCACAGCAGCTGAATGGCTGTCAGCGGGACTCCGATACCAGGTATCAGCGAGGTGGGTATCAATGAAATAATGAAAATAATCAGGATTTCACCTACGTTGCACGAGAGCAGGAATCCGACGAACTTACGGATATTGCTGTAAATAATGCGTCCTTCTTCAATGGCATGTACAATTGTCGCGAAATTGTCGTCGGTAAGGATCATGTCAGCAGAGTTCTTCGCGACATCAGTACCGGTAATACCCATTGCAACACCAATATCCGCCGTTTTCAGCGCCATGGCGTCGTTGACTCCGTCACCGGTCATCGATGTAATGTGTCCGTTTTTCTGGAGGGCGGATACTATACGGACCTTATGGTCAGGAGATACACGGGCATAAACAGCAGTTTTTTCACAAACGTGAATCAATTCTTCATCCGAGATTTTTTCCAGCTCCGCACCGGAAAAACTCTCGAAGCCTTCTGTCATCAGACCGAGCTGCTCGGCAATGGCAACTGCGGTATCCTTGTAGTCACCTGTGATCATAACGGCACGGATTCCAGCTTCTTTACAGACTGCAATAGCATCCTTAGCCTCGTTGCGGGCCGGGTCGATCATCCCGTCAAGACCCAGGAATATCAGGTCATCTTCATGCGCGAAATCTGCCTCTGTATAATCCGCACCTTCCGCAGCAGCGTGGGTACGGTATGCAAATGCAAGAACACGCAGGGCCCTTTTCGCAAAAGAATGGTTGACGGCCATGATTTCAGCCTTTTTTGCGTCAGTCAGAGGAACAGCTCCCTGTGCCGTATAAACGGCGACACAGCGGTCCAAAATAATATCCGGCGCGCCCTTTGTAAAGGACACGATTTTATCAGGTTCAACATTGGAATGATATGTTGTCATCATCTTGCGGTCCGAGTCAAAGGGGAGCTCGGCGACACGGGGGTAATCGGCATTCGCGGCATCCCGCGGCAGCCCTGCTTTTTCAGACAGCGCCACCAGGGAAGCTTCAGTCGGATCGCCTATGCAGCTGAACCTTCCGTCTTCTTTTTTGGTGGTAACTGCATCACTGCAAAGCACACCCGATAGAAGAAGTCTTTCAAGCACGCCTGCAACAGGTGCGGGGTCACCGTTGGAATCTGAAATTGATCCGTCCGGGGAATACCCTATACCGGATACATCATATACGTGTTCCCCGTCATAAAGGGTCGTAACAGTCATCTCGTTCTGTGTAAGGGTACCTGTCTTGTCAGAGCAGATTACATCAACACAGCCAAGGGTTTCAACGGCAAGAAGCTTTCTGACAATTGCATTTCTTGAGGCCATGCGTGTCATACCGATGGAAAGGACAATTGTAACAACAGCCGCAAGGCCTTCCGGAATGGCGGCAACAGCAAGGCTGATAGCTGTCATGAGGGCTTCATTCCAAGGTGCATGCTGTATGAAAATATCGACTGCAAAAACAATGACGCAAACAGCAACACAGATGATGCCGAGTACCTTGCCAAGACTGTTCAGGTTCTTCTGCAGCGGTGTAACGGACTCATCAATGTTCTGCAGTTTTTTGGCGATGCTTCCAAGCTCAGACTTCTCGCCCGTCCCGGTGACAACACCTCTGGCGCGGCCGTATGATATCGCCGTACCCATGAAAAGCATATTCTCGCGGTCGCCTAAACCGCTGTCCGGAGAAAGAACAGTATCGGCGCGTTTCTCAACCGGGACAGATTCACCCGTAAGTGAAGCCTCCTCCACTTTGAGCGAACTTTGGGAAATCAGCCTGATATCGGCGGCTACAAGGTCACCGGCGTCAAGAAGCACTATATCTCCCGGAACAATCTGCTCTGAGGGGAGCATGGCCTGCCTGCCGTCCCTGATAACCTTTGTCTGAGGAGAACTCATTCTTTTCAGTGCTGCGATGGCCTGATCGGCCTTGCCCTCCTGATACACACCAAGGACTGCATTTATAATTACAATTGCCAAAATTACAAAAACATCAACCCAACCGCCGAAGCCGCCTTCCTTTACTGCCATAACTGCAGATAAAGCTGCTGCCGCCAACAGAATAAATACCATTGCATCAGCAAACTGCTGAAGAAATCTCTTCCAGAGAGGTGTCTGTTTCTTTTCACCGAGAGTGTTAAGACCGTACTCCAGCAGCCTCTTTTGAGCTTCAGCTGTTGTCAGGCCTTTTTCGATGTCCGAAGAAAGTTCTTCAAGAACTGCTTCTTTCGTCCGGGCATACGGTTTATCAATCATGTATTATTCCTCCTGCAGGTATCATGGATCCCTTCAATTTGAGCCGGGGATAGTATTATAAACCAAATCACGGTAAAAGTGCACTCCCCGGGTCAGGGAATCAATCTGAATGTTCTCATCGGCTCCGTGAATGCTGGCTAGCTGGCTGGAGGAAAGAGCAAACGGCGAGAACCTGAAAACCTGACTGCAGATTTTCGTAAAATGCCGGGAATCCGATGATGCAAGCATGACATAGGGAGCCGTTTTTGCACCGGGATATGATACGGCCAGCTGTTTTTCCATCAGCTTATACATGGGTGAAGCGGTATCGGAAACCGGTGACGGTTCGTGGCCCATGATGCATTCCACCTCGATCCCGTATGGTGCAGCGCGCTTTTCAAAAGCCTTTTGCACAGAAGAAATGGTATCGTTCAAACCAATCCTGACATTTGCAGTCATCTGTGCTTTTTCAGGAAGAACATTTGGCTTGTCCGAACCGCTCATCATCGTAAACGCACAGGTAGTTGTAACGAGCGCACGGGCATTTCCCCCCATTCTGTTTAGAACAATCTTCAGCAGGGGGGCAAATAATCCGGCATGTGAAAAGACAAATCGGAGGGGACCTTCCATTTCGGGTCCGACTTTTGTAAACAATTCACGAACCGGCTTAGTCAAGGCTGCCTGAAACGGGTACTTCCTCTCGATTCCCGAAGCAAATAAGGAAAGTCTCCCGATAGGTGTACTCTTCGGCGGAGTACTTGCATGCCCGCCTGTCGACCGGGCGGTAAAACGAAAATTCGCGACACCCTTCTCTGTTACGCCTATCATCGCACATGGCTTTTTCAGGCCGGGAAGAATATTGCTGACTATTGCACCGCCCTCATCAAGAACAAAGGCAGGATGAACATTTTTCTCTTCAAGGTATTTCACAATTTCTGCCGCTCCCGTGCCGTATACCTCCTCATTATGTCCAAAAGACAGATAGACATCCACCTGCGGTATAAATTCCTCCGCCAGAAGCCCCTCCACTGCTTCGAGAATCGCGCAGACGTTCGCTTTACAGTCAAGGGTGCCGCGGCCCCAGACCCGGCCGTCAGAGAGGCCGTGCTGGCCTTTCTGCAGCTCTCCGGAGAAGGGTTTGTGCTTCCAGTCCGATTCATTGGCGCCGACTGTATCCAAATGTCCCATCAGAACGATTGAATCAGAAGGATTCCGGGATTTGCCTTTCCACAAATAAAGAAGACTGCCGCCTGCGATAATTTTTTTGTCAAGTTTTTTATGGACCTGCGGATATAGTTTTGCTAACAGCGCATGAAAAACCAGAATATCTGAAATATGGGAATCATCCGTCCGTGATATCGTCCTGCACTGAATCATTTCCGAAAGGTGGCGGGCTGGAATCTCTTTCTTGTTCATACTCTTTTTCCTTTCTGGTCAAGCCAGCGGGTCTTCTTAAATAATAACCTGGCAACAAGAATAGTTACTGCAGCAGCGACAGGAACAAACAGGTCACTTGCCGTTTTTGCAATTTGAAACGGAGCCAGCAGATAAAAGCACGCTACAAAAATCGCAGGAGCAACTGCGAGCTTCACATTTTTGGAAATATACATGTACCCGAGAGCCCCGAAAAGAGCCGGGAGGACAGTACTGAAACCGGGGCGCAGTAATTCCGAGGTGATAACCGGGGTAAGCGGAATCAGGGCAATAACACCTATCCCCAATATCAAATTGGACACCAGCGAGGATACAGCCACGGAAATCGTCGAAAGAATATCTCCTTCAGGAGTGCCTGACTGAGCCTTTCCGATTTCCAGGGCGTTCATCGTACAGGGAACACGAAGATTTATCAGATTGCCGGTGATAAAGGCAAGATATGTGGCACCCGGCCCTAAAATGGGACTATATGTTACAGCTTCAATGATTCCTGCAGGGAGATATATAATACCAACGGAAAGCAGGCCTTTGAGAATGGCTGTGCCGGAAGGGAGAACACCGAAATAGACACATATAGCCGCTGGAACACTAAGCAGAATAATCAGTCCCAGGCCGGTCCATATCCTGCCGATACGATGGATGGAATTGTTGTATGCAGTATTGTCCATATTCATGCCCCCTTACGCGATCAGCACGGCAGCAGCCATGCCGAGAATCATTGAGATCGGAAGTGCAAAGCCGTCCAGCCACTTAAGGTGTCCTTTTTTACTCAGCAGATCACACAGAAACATGCTTATCAGGGATACCAGCATTACGATAACGGGTACATATCCATAGAAACCGTTTTTACTCAGATATGCTGCCGGATCGCCGGCAGACTCCCTCATGTCAAGAAGTGTATCGCACATGAATTTCACAACCATGCCTATGAACATGGAACTTACGAGAATTCTTCCCCAGCGGTTGTCCTTTTGGGAAACGCCGGAGAGCTTACCCATATATTTTTTCAGAAAAAAGAAATTGAAGACAGGACCTGCCAGGATACAGATTGTCATAACCACCGCAATTGAAGCAAAGGCAGTCGGGTTCAGATTTCCAACTGCAAAATTTTCAAACCCCGCAGCACGTCCGGCAGATTCGGCAGCAAGAAGTTCATAATGAACCGCACCGATAACTGACAGCCGGATCCACGAAAGGGGTGTTCCCAGCTTTCCAACCATTGTAATAAGCCCGACCAGGATAGCAACCGACGGTACAAGCGAAAAAAATGCACTGGAACGAATCACGCGGTTCATGGTTTTTTTTTCAATTCCCCTGGCGAGCCCCTCGCGATAGGCATGAATTAAAAATCGAAGAGAGATAATACAGATAAATAAAAATATACCTATCCCGAGAGCATACATGAAGAAAGAATTGGCAGAACCGGAAAAATTGGCAGAAAGACAATATTGCATGTCGTCATCCCCCTTTTTCAAATTGGCATTGAACCAATTATAACTCAAAAGAGGATAAAGTAATGTCAGCTTTCCCGGAAAAAGAAAAAACCGCGATGCTTTATGCAATCGCGGTATAATCTGGTGCCCAGAGTCGGAATCGAACCAACGACACGAGGATTTTCAGTCCTCTGCTCTACCGACTGAGCTATCTGGGCATATGACAACCGGTCCTTTCGGACCGGCTGTTATGGCGACGCAGAAGGGGCTCGAACCCTCGACCTCCAGCGTGACAGGCTGGCATTCTAACCAACTG
>JBAWXZ010000027.1:0-13536 GCA_037143795.1 Eubacteriales bacterium
TTCATAACTGGAGGCTTTCTTTTTTCGTTTACTCCGTTACAAAACACAAGATATGGTATAATTACCCTAGCCGAACCTCCGGTTTTGCCAGGCCGTTCGAATCATATCCCGTTTTTGTATAAATATATTAATCAAGAGATTGGAGATTCCTTTATGAGTGCTAAAATCCTGATTGTGGATGACGAGCCGAACATTGTTGATATACTGAAGGCCAACTTGGAGCGTGAAGGATATACAACAATTACAGCCTCGGATGGTGCCATGGGCCTTGAAATGGGTATATCCATGAAGCCGGATTTGATTCTGCTGGACTGTATGCTTCCTCGTATGGACGGATTTGATGTCTGCAGAAAGCTTCGGCTTCAGACTAATGTTCCCATTCTGATGTTGACCGCCAAAAGCGAAGAGATTGACAAGGTACTGGGTCTTGAGCTTGGTGCCGATGATTATATTACTAAACCATTCAGCGTGAGGGAAGTGCTTGCGCGTGTTAAGGCACAGCTTCGCCGCATGAGCCTTGCTGAGAATGAACTCTCTGACAACAGTAAATTACTTACATTCGGTGAACTTGAAATCGATACGGATGCATATCAGGTTCGGCTTGGCGAGAAGATTCTTGAACTGACTCTCAGGGAGTTTGAACTTGTGCGTTTTCTTGCACAGAATGCCGGCCAGGTATTTTCCAGAGAGACACTATTGGAAAAGGTATGGGGATATGAGTACTATGGTGATGTCAGGACCGTTGATGTAACAGTCCGGCGCACCAGAGAAAAACTTGAACCGGATCAGAGCAATTATCGGTATATATTGACAAAACGAGGAGTTGGCTACTACTTTGATAAGAGTCAGGCCTGAGTGATAAAATGCCGATTGGATTGAATTTATTACACTATCAGGCAGCCTCGGTTGAGGCTGCGAGTTTTTGGGCGCAAGTGAAGGGTAATCCCCTGCTGACGCTTATTCTTGTTTTATCCGGCATTGTAATTGGATTAGTATTAGGATTCTTATACTCTTTTATGAAAACGAAATTTTCAAAAACAGAAGCTGACCGCAAACTCAAAAAAATACTTGCTAATTTTGAACAGGAGAAGGATACGTCGGAGACTATTCTTCGGGAACTTGAAGTTGGAATTCTTGCTTATGGCGGAGATGGAAAGCTTATAACTGTTAATCCTTCAGCTAATGCTATTTTAGCGATGGAGACGGTTCCTCAGACACTACAGAGTTTTCTGTCTCAAATAGGAAGTGATAACGGAATTCAGGCGGCGCTTGTGCTGCAGACACCTAATATTACCGGTATTGTAAACATTAATGAACGTACAATCCGTCTCCGGCTCACTCAGTCGCAGCTGGCACCTTATAATAAGCCGGGCTGGATTATTATCATTCAGGATATCACCGAACAGGAACGCGAAGAAAAGCAGAGGAAAGAATTTGTAGCCAATGTGTCACACGAACTCAAGACACCGCTTACAACTATTTCTGCCTATTCTGAGACTCTTTTGGATTGGGGTCTTGAAGGAAAACCGTTGGCTGACGTTCGTTCTGACATCACAAGAATTCATGACGATGCGGATCGCATGGACAATCTTGTACAGAACCTTTTACTTTTGTCTTCAATAGACAGCCGGGGTATACGGGCAAAAATGGCACAGTATGATATTGTCTCCGTTATGCGCCAGGTAGTAAGCCGTATGCAGGTTCATGCTGTCGAAAAGCAAATCCAGCTTGAATCCTTTGTCCTTTCGATTATCCCGCCGGTTTACGGCGATGCTTCGGCGATTGACAGAATATTGACCAATCTTGTATCAAACGGAATTAAGTATACGGATTATAAGGGATATGTCAGTGTGTCCATACAATTGACAAATGACTATATTTCACTCAAAGTGGCTGATAACGGAATGGGAGTAGCAAAAGATAATCTGCAGCGCCTTTTTGACCGGTTTTACAGGGTTGATTCTACCGGTTCCAGAAAATACGGCGGAACGGGACTTGGGCTTTCGATAGCAAAAGAGCTTACTGAAATTCAGGGCGGAACCATTACGGTAGCCAGTGTCCTTGGAAAGGGAACAGAATTTGTCGTGACGATTCCCAAAGCGGAAAAGACATACCGTGAAACACTCGCTGCCATTGATGCTGATGTACCAAGACACGAAAATGTATATGAAAATGCCGAAGCGTATCTTCTTTCTGCCGCCGAGGAAATTGACATTCCGATACGGGAACTTTCAGAACTAACATCTGAACAGATCGAAGATTTGCTTTCTTATCTGCTATCAATGCCCAAAGAGGAAGAAAAAGATTACTCTATTGCGTCACCGGCTGATATGCTGCCTGCCCGGTATGAAGCGGCAAAGCGAGCACGTGTTTCCAAGGATAAAGCTTTACGTAATCCTTCCATGGATAACGGGATGAAGGACAGCGAAACGTCTGCTGCAGATACTGCTGAAAAGGAAGAACCTTTATCAAGCCAATCTGCGAAATCGCGGATCATCACGCGTTCAGCGGTTCGTCGGGCTGCAATGGAATCAAGGGCTGAATTCCCTCCTGAGGGTGAGTTAAATCAAATGCTGTCCGCAGGGGATAAATTAGTGAGACCGCAAACACCAAGGGGCAGCAAGCAGAAACTGCCGGAACCTGAGGGTGATCTCAAAATCATTACTATCGATCAATTGCAAAGTGAAAGTCTGAAAGGGGAATACCATGCCTAGTTATAGAATTGTCGGCGGGGAACGGCTTATAGGAGAAGTTACGGTAAGTGGAAGTAAGAACGCTGTATTGGGGATACTTGCGGCTTCCATGATGCTCGATGGACCTTGCATGCTTGAAAATGTACCGGATATAGCGGATGTCCGCGCTATGCTTGAAATATGCGAGACACTTGGAGCAATCATTACACCTCTCGGGGACGGAATGTTTAAGATTGATCCAACAACGATCAATACACATGAGGCAACTCATGATAAAGTCAAAAATATCCGGGCATCTTATTATCTTTTGGGTGCTCTTCTTTCCAGATATAAAAAAGCAACAATGCACATGCCCGGTGGATGTAATTTCGGCACCAGGCCGATTGACCTTCATTTAAAGGGATTTGCAAAACTTGGAGCAAAGGGTACGGGTCTGTCGGATATCAGAAACGGGATTATTCGTATCGTTGCAGATAAGCTTGTCGGGGCGCATATTTTTCTGGACGTTGTCAGTGTGGGAGCAACAATAAATATCATGCTCGCAGCGACGAAGGCAGAGGGTTGGACGACTATTGAAAATGCAGCCAAAGAACCGCATATTGTTGATGTTGCCAACTTTCTGAATGCAATGGGCGCGAATATTAAAGGCGCAGGTACGGATACTATCCGGGTAAAAGGCGTTGCGATTCTTCCGGGCGGGTTCTCCTATTCGATTATTCCTGATCAGATTGAAGCAGGTACTTATATGATTGCCGCAGCAGTGACAAGGGGCGATGTGACGGTACGCAATCTGATTCCCAAGCATATGGAGCCGCTTACCGCTAAATTGATTGAGATGGGCTTCGAAGTGGATGAAAGCGATGATGCCATACGTGTGACCGTGGCAGACTGCGGGATTATATCGGCAGTGAATTTTAAGACAATGCCATATCCCGGATTTCCGACAGATCTGCAGCCGCAGGCTACGGTGCTCCTGTGTATGGCAGAGGGATTAAGCCGGATGCATGAAAATGTGTGGGATAATCGCTTTCAATATGTCAGTGAACTCCAGACTATGGGTGCCAATATTTCCGTGATTGATAGAATTGCACTTGTTACCGGGCCTACACAGTTGAACGGCTCCAGTGTTGTAGCGATGGATTTACGTGCGGGTGCGGCCATGGTACTAGCCGGCCTTGCCGCCGATGGAGTAACCATCATTTCCGAGGCGCAGAGAATCGAGCGCGGATATGAGAAAATCGTTGAAAAATTGAATGCACTTGGTGCCAAAATGGATCGTATTGAAGATCCGGATTCGGTTTGCCCAAGACCGGATACCGGCGCTTTCTGAGGAGATGAATTCAGGTGGATAATTACATACAAATGATCCCGCTATATAGCGGAAGCAGCGGAAATTCTATTTTTGTCCAGTTTGAGGGTGTCCGGATTCTGGTAGATGTCGGGTGTTCAACCAAGTCCATTGTTTTAGCACTTGAACAGGTCGGGCAGAGCCCTTCTGCGATTGATGCAATACTGATAACACATGACCACAGCGACCATATGAAAGGACTCGATGTTTTTGTCCGTAAATTCGGTAAACCCATTTATGCGACCGAACATACATGGAGGGGCATTCACGGGGCGGAAAAGAAGCCGCACACGAAGGCGCTTGATCACACGATCGTTTCCGGCGAGTCTTTTTTTGTAGGACAGGTGGAGATCATTCCTTTTTCGACACCGCATGATGCAGAAGGATCCTGTGGATTCCGGTTTTTCTATCAGGGAAGATCGATTGCCGTGGCAACTGACCTGGGGCATTTCAGTGATGAAGTCAGGGACGCTGTAGTGGGAAGCGAAGTTGTTTTGATTGAGGCAAACTATGACCACGATATGCTTTGGAACGGGGAGTATCCCTGGTATCTGAAAAAGCGTATTGACTCAGAGATGGGTCATCTATGCAATTCCGACTGTGCACAGGCAGTCAGCTATCTGTATCATAACGGCACGAAGCATTTTGTGCTGGGACATTTGAGCAAGGAAAACAATATGCCTATGATTGCAGAAAAGGAAATCCTGCGTGTAATGAACAATGAATCCGCTGTGCGCGGCGAGAACTACTTTCTGTCGGTAGCGAACCGGTACTACCCGACGGAGCCGATTATTTTGTATGCGGTTCCACAGGATGAGATTGTGGAAGCAGTATGCATCGCCAGTGAAGATGCCAAGGAATATACGGTTGTGGAACTGATATGAGACTTCATATCATCGCAGCAGGAAAAGTTAAAGAAAAATGGCTGACTGAAGGCATTTTGGAATATAAAAAGCGCCTGAGCCGCTATTGTGAAGTTGATATTACAGAGGTCCCGGACTCGCCGGATCAGCTGCCTAGAGATACTGCACTGGCAAAAGAAGGAGAAAAGCTCCTTGCGCAGATCAAAGAGGGTTCGTATGTATGGCTTTTGGACCTTGCAGGCAAAATGTACGGGTCTGAAGATTTTTCCAAAGAACTGATAAAAGCATTCGATAAGGGCGGCGCGGAACTTACCTGTGTAATCGGCGGGTCGAACGGACTGTCACCGGATGTGATAGCTCGTGCAGACCATAGGATTTGTCTGTCACCGATGACATTCACACACCAGATGACGCGTCTTATTCTGATGGAGCAGTGTTACAGGGCATTTAGGATTGATCGGGGTGAACCGTACCATAAATAAATCATATGGCCTTCTCGCTCGGTCAGGTCCTCGGATCGCAAAGCGATCCTGCGGAATCTACTCAAAGGCCATATGATTTATTTATCAGAGTTCGGCTTTGCCGAACAAGGAAGTGGCTTCTCGCTCGGTCATGTCGGGGGAAGGGATAATACTTTTCTCGCTCGGTCAGGTCCTCGGATAGCAAAGCAATCCTGCGGAATCTACTCGAAAAGCATTATCCCTTCCCTTGAGGGCGTCCTGCGGACGCTGCGGAAGATTGTCCTCTATATGCAGGTTCTCTCAACAGATCCGATAGCTTTCCCGCTCGTTTAAGTCCTCTGGATAATATAAATGATATATTGTATAATATAAAAAATATTATTTATTACTTTATCTTCTGTGTAAATAATGGAGGAATTAGCATGAAAAAAGCGGCTATGGGATTTGGATTGATAATGCTATCTGTACTTGTTCTGTGTGGATGCAGTGCGGCTCAAAAAAACGGTCCAAATGGAACTGCAGAAAAACTCCTGAAAGCCATCTATACAGTTGATGCAGACAACATCGAAGACTATACGATATTAAGAACAGAATTCGATGAACTGAAGAAGGACTATGATCAGGAAACGGGGACTTGTGATATTAGTAAAACAGTAGACGGTCCCATGCAAACTCTTCACAAAAATATTCTGCCTCTTGTCACGGAAAAAGAGTACGAAAATATTCTAAATAATCGGTACTATTCTAATGAAGCAGGTTATTGTCTTGATAACGACTTCACCTTACAGATTACAAATATCTCGTTGGATAAGAACGAGCCTGCCGAGGACGAAAACAGTGCGGGATATTACTATAAAGTTGACTTGAAGCATGTCTCTGCAGACGGACAGAGCGATCAGGAATCGAAGGTACAAGGATATATCGGCTTAGTTAAGGAAAATGACAATTGGAAGGTTTCTCTTTTTACCATGAAAGGGTAATCATCGATTTTGGATATTCACAGGGAAGATTTGCCCGGGATGAAAAGTGAGGTTTAAAGTGCAAACTGTTTATGAAACAGACAGGCTCATTTTGAAAGTGCTGGACGAGTCTTTTGCGGAACTGGTCCTGGAGTATTTTGAGAGGAATAAAGTGCTTTTGCAGGAGTGGGAAAGTACTAAGGCTGACGATTTTTACACGAAGAAGTTTCAGGAAGAGCAGTTAGCTAAAGAGTTTTCTGCTATTCAAAATGATACTGCTTTTCGCTTATGGGTTTTCGAAAAATCGGATCTGAACAGAGTTATCGGTTCTGTAGCCTTCAACAACATTGTGAGGGGGGCATTTCTATCCTGCCATCTAGGTTACCGATTGGACAGGGATGAATTGAATATGGGATATATGACAGAAGCTATTCGAAAAGGAATTGACATTATGTTCAATGAATTCGGACTGCACAGGATTGAAGCGAATATAATGCCAAAGAATTTAAGATCGCTGCGTGTAGTTGAAAAACTCGGATTCGTTAATGAGGGGACTGCATCCAAATATCTGAAAATCAATGGAAAATGGGAAGACCATATCCACATGGTGCTGTTGAACGACAAGGTGTGATGTTTGTTATTCCAATTCTTGAGAGGGGCTTACAGGAGCTGCGGTTCATCTAAGGAAATTCTCCATCATCTGCCGCCCATATTCAGTCAGGATGGATTCAGGATGGAATTGGACGCCGTATACAGGGTAGTCGCGGTGCATTATGCCCATTACGGTGTCATCGGGCGCCGTGGCTGTGACCAGCAGGCAATCGGGTATTGTAGCGGGGTCGGCAGACAGGGAATGGTAACGCGCAACTTCCAGCGTTTCGGGGAGTCCATCGAAAAGGGGACACAGGGCTTTTTTCCCGGATGAATCGAACAGGATGCGGACGGGTCTTTTCTTGCCATGCACGAGTTCAGGCGCGTGTATGATGACTGCCCCGAAAGCTTCTGCTATCGCCTGATGGCCGAGGCATATCCCAAGGATTGGTATTTTGCCGGCGAAGTGACGGATTGCGGCTATCGATATGCCGGCTGTTACGGGAAATCCCGGACCGGGTGAGATGATGATATGTGTGGGCGCGAGATCCTCGATGTCTGATATTGTGACTGCGTTATTTCGTACAACCCTGATATCGGGGTTGATTTGGCCGACAAGCTGGAAGACATTGTAAGTGAAGGAATCAAAATTATCGATTAATAAAATCATCGCATTCCACCTGCTTTTTCCAAGGCGACAAACAGCGCCTTTGCTTTATTCATGCTTTCGAGATACTCGGTCTCCGGTACGGAGTCGGCGACTATGCCTGCACCGGCCTGCACATGTATTTTTCCTTTACGGATGACCGCCGAGCGGATGGCAATGCAGGTGTCCATGTTCTTATCGAATCCGAGGTAACCGACAGCGCCGCCGTATATACCGCGGCGAAGCGGCTCAAGTTCGTCGATTATCTCCATCGCACGGACTTTGGGTGCCCCTGACAGCGTTCCGGCCGGAAGGAGGGAGGATAGGACGTCAATTGTGGACAGACCTTCACGAAGCGTTCCTTCAACGTTTGTGACGATGTGCATAACGTGGGAGTATTTTTCGACATGCCCCATGTTTTTGACTTCTACTGTTCCGAAAGCCGCGACTTTTCCTACATCGTTTCTAGCCAGATCCACAAGCATGTAATGTTCGGATATCTCTTTTTCATCGGCGAGAAGCTCGGCAGTAAGACGGCGGTCTTCCGCTTCATTTTTGCCGCGCGGACGGGTGCCGGCAATCGGACAGGTCTCAATGCGTCCATCGGTTACACGTACAAGCATTTCCGGCGAAGAGCCGACAATGGAAGAATCTTCGAGCTGGATATAAAACATGTAAGGCGACGGATTTACACTTCTGAGTGCCCGGTAAACGGGAAGGGGATCTCCCTGATAGTCGGCTGTGAACCGCTGTGAAAGGACAACCTGGAATATATCACCGTCACGGATATAGGCTTTGGCCTTTTCAACACTTGTGCAGAAGTCTTCCATGCTGGTCTGGGGAACAAAATTCAAGTCTTCGGGATGGATCCTGGACAGTTCCGCCGGGACGGGACTTTGTATTTCCGTAATGATTTCGCTCAGCCTCGAAGCGGCTTTTTCATACAGGTCGACGCCGCCTTCCGAAAAGACATTTACGATGACGGAGATTTCGTTTTTAAGATGATCAAAGACAATGACTTCCCCGGGGGCCGACAGGTTACAGTCTGGGAGTCCGATTGTATCAGGATTGTTGTCTGGCAGGACTTCACAGTAGCGGATGAAGTCATAGCCGAAGTATCCCAGAAGTCCGCAGTAGAAATGGTTTATATAGGAAAAGTGTTCTGATTCGCACTGCCGGAGGAGTTCGGACAGCTGTGTCAGGGGAGTTCTTCCGAGAAGGTCACTGGGATATTCCTGCCCGAGTTTTTTGTATGTTGTTTTCCCTGCTGAGACACAAAAGGAAAGGATCGGATTTCGTCCCATGATTGAATACCGTGCCCAGCGGTCACCGCCGACGACGCTTTCTAATAGGAAAGAATCCGGGCGGCATCCGAATTTCTGGAATACAGAGATCGGCGTATACAGGTCGGCATTGATTTTCTGAATGACGGGGATGACTCGTGCCGTTTTGGTGAGGGCAGCGAACTTGTCATATGACGGATAAATCATTGGGGCACCTCCGTAAAGGACCGGACGTATTCTCCAAGGCGGGCAGCAATTTCGCGGTCGGTCAAACCTTCTCCGATACAGTCCTCAATCCGGCGGACAATTGCTGATCCGACAATAACACCGTCGCAGTATGCCTCAAGCTCGTTCTTCTGCTCGGGCGTCGATACACCGAATCCAATACATTTCGGGATGTCGGAAAACTGATTGAGGGTATCAAAATAGTCCTTGAAATCCGTCGAGTAGGATGCCCTCTCACCTGTGACGCCGAGGGAAGCGACACAATACAGGAATCCCTGTGCCTGTGCCAGAATCCGCTGCGTTCTTTCCTTTGAGACAGGCGTGACCATGGAAATAAGATAGACTCCATGCGGATCAGCAAATGGCCGGGCTTCGTCCCGTTCTTCGAGCGGGAGATCAGGAATAATTACGCCTGATATCCCGGCCTTTTCACACGCATCAAAAAATCGTTCGAGCCCATAGACAAATACGGAATTGAAATAGAGCAACAGCACGACGGGTATGGCCGGGAATTCTTCTGTGATCCGGCCGGCGAGGCTAAATACATCGGCAAGCCTGGTGCCGTGTGCCAATGCCCGCACATCTGCACGCATGATTACGGGTCCGTCGGCGGATGGATCGGAATACGGCACACCGAACTCCACAAGATCCGCCCCGTTTTCGATCATTGCCCTGGCTATCTCATACGATGCCCCTATGGAAGGATCACCGGCGGTAATAAACGGAATAAATGCTTTTTTTCCATTTTTTCGCAGGGCAGCAAAAGCGGTGTCAATCCTGTTTGGGCGGCTTTGCTGTCCGGGCTGCCCGGCCAGGCTGCCTTGATTTGTATGGTCAAAATGTGTGTTTTCCATAATTTCTCCTTTGTCAGACAATCTGGCCGCGGTATCGGCCGATCGCTTCAACGTCTTTGTCACCGCGTCCGGAAAGTGTGACGACGACCATGTCATCCGGCGTGAATTCTGCATGCATTTTCTGCAGAAGAGCTATAGCATGTGCGCTTTCGATGGCAGGAATAATTCCTTCCATCCGGCTGAGATATTCAAATGCCGTAATAGCCTCTTCGTCCGTTACCGGGTGGTATTCCCCTCGTCCCGTCTCGTAAAGATGGGCATGTTCCGGTCCGACACCCGGATAATCCAGTCCGGCCGAAATAGAATATACAGGAGTGATCTGACCTTCGTCGTCCTGCAGGAACAGGGACTTCATTCCATGGAAGACCCCTGTTGTTCCGCCGGAAAGGGTAGCCGCATGACGGCCGGTTTCAACACCTTCCCCGCCTGCCTCGGCGCCGATGAGGCGGACACCAGGATCATCGATGAACGGATAGAATGTACCCATCGCATTGCTGCCTCCGCCGACACATGCGAAAAGGGCAGTCGGCAGACGGCCGTATTTTTCGAGCATCTCAGATCGGATTTCATCGCCGATCACCCTCTGGAAGTCGCGTACTATTTCCGGATACGGATGTGGTCCGACGACCGAACCAACGACGTAATACGTGTCGCTGACTCTGCGGGACCATTCGCGGAGCGCCTCGCTGGTAGCATCCTTGAGGGTAGCCGTACCGTCTGTGACGGAATGTACCTTTGCTCCGAGGAGCTCCATGCGATATACATTCAGGGACTGCCTCCGCGTATCTTCCTCGCCTATGAAAACATCGCACGACATTCCGAAAAGGGCTGCTGCCGTTGCAGTTGCCACACCGTGCTGACCGGCGCCCGTCTCTGCGATTACTCGTTTCTTACCCATTCTTCTGGCTAAAAGCACCTGGCCGAGAACATTATTGATTTTGTGGGCGCCGGTATGATTCAGATCTTCCCTTTTCAAAAAAACCTGCGTACCAAGATCGGCAGACAAACGCGCGGCCCGGTACAGGAGGGAAGGGCGCCCCGCATATTCGCGAAGGAGCTGCCTGTATTCCCTGTCAAACGCCGGGTCTGCCTGCGCCACGCGATATGCCTTCTCAAGTTCCGTCAGCGCATACATAAGTGTCTCTGCAGCATACTGACCACCAAATTCTCCGTATCTTCCTTTAGACATAATGTCCATCCTTTCTTTATCGGCGAGGTCCTTATCTCTGATGAGGGATCTCAGATAAAAGGTCATGCATCTTCTGTTCTACACTTCCAAGGGCTCCGTCGTTAACAAAACTGCCTGAATTTCTGGCGGACTGTGATTCGCGCATCAGGCTTTCACCGATCAAAACGGATTGTACGCCGCTGCGGTAGCAGCGGGACAAATCGTTAGCCGTATGGATTCCGCTCTCGGATACAATTGTCCGGCCGGCAGGAATCATCGGGGCGAGACGTTCCGTTACACCAAGATCAACATGAAAGGTGTGAAGATCACGATTATTGATCCCGATAATCGGGGCATTAAAGTCAAGGGCACGCATCAGTTCATCCATTGTGTGAATCTCGAGAAGAACCGACAGGCCCAGATCATCAGCAAGCTGCATATAGGAGGAGATTGTCTTATCCGGAAGCAGTGCGGCAATCAGCAAAATTGCGGAAGCTCCGAGTATTCTTGCCTCGTAAATCTGGCTCGGATCGATTGTGAAATCCTTGCGCAGAACCGGCAGGGACACCTGATTGGTGACGTCTGTCAGGTGATAGTCGCTTCCAAGAAAAAAGTCCTGCTCGGTCAGTACCGATATAGCGGCGGCTCCGCCTCTTTCATAAGCCAGCGCCTGGTCTGCCGGATGAAAATCGGGAGCGATGATTCCCTTGGATGGTGAAGCCTTTTTGACCTCGGCGATTATTGTGATGCCCTGAGCTCTTAAAGCCCTGGCAAAATTTCTGGTTACCGGCAGGGATGCGAACGCTTTTTCGGCAAGCTCCTCAATCGTGCGGTGCTCCATGCGTGCCAGTATTCGTTCGGCTTTTTTGGCAACGATACGGTCGAGGATCGTTCCCGTAGAAAGCGTTCGCTCTACTATGCCGCTGAGCCCGGAGGCTGTTGTATTGTTCATGTTTTTCAACTCCTTCAGAGACTCTTTATGTCGTCGCGGTTGGTGAATGCACGGATTTCTTCAAGCTTGGCAAAAGCTTTGCCCGAATCTAATGCATCCTGAGCCAGAATTACCGCTTCAGACAAGGATGCAGCCTTTTGCCCGATATAAATGGTTGCTGCAGCATTCAAAACGACAATGTCCCGATGTGCGCCCTTTTGGCCCTGAAGAATTTCAAGGGCGATCCGGACATTGTCGGCCGGGGTTCCGCCCTGCAGATCCGATAGTGTGCAGGAAGGAAGACCAAACTGCTCCGGTGTGATTGTATATTCCTCGAGGCGGTCAGGGAAAACCTCAATAATATAAGTTATACCGGTATTGGTAATCTCGTCAGAACCGTCCGATCCGTGAACGACCATGGAGTGCATTTCGCCGATATTCTGCAGGGTTTTTGCGATAAAAGGCATAATCGCCTGATCGTATACACCCAGGACCTGGCCGTTCGCAGATGCAGGATTGGACAGGGGCCCGAGAATATTGAAAATATTCCTGACAGCAAGCTGTTTTCTTACAGGGCCGGCAAAACGCATCGCCGGATGAAAAGTCGGGGCAAACATGAATCCGAATCCGATTTCTTCGATGCAGCGTTCAACAGCAGCAGGGGATAGCGCTATGTTGATCCCGATGGATTCATAGAAATCAGCGCTTCCGGAACGGCTGGAGACAGATCTGTTGCCGTGTTTGGCAACACATGCGCCCGCTGCGGCGGCCACGATGGCTGCAGTTGATGAGATGTTGAATGTGTTGGTGCCGTCTCCGCCTGTACCGACAGGGTCCACGCAGAAAGCAACCTTCGGATGAATACGGTTGGCTTTTTCAGCTAGTGCGCGTGCGCCTCCCGTGATTTCCTCTACTGTTTCACCTTTAACGCGGAGTGCTACAAGAAGACCTGCGATCTGTGCGTCTGTTGCCTGACCTGACATAACCTGATTAATGGCGTCATACGATTCCTGCTCTGTAAGGCTTTTGCCCTCGATAATGGACTTGATTGCGTGTGTAATGTGCATACTGTTACCTGCCTTTCATTTTACTCTTTTGTCGTCAAATTCTTGCGGCAGAATACAAAAAAGCCCTTGTCTCTGCCAATTGCTTGCAGGGACAAGAGCTGTAAAAAACTCCTGCGGTACCACCTTGCGTTAGTCACCCTATAAAAAGGCGGCTCACTCATCTTATCGTACAACCATACGATTCTGCCTGATAACGGGCCAGATCCCCGTCAGCGCCTACTCGATTACTCTTTCGGGCTGCCCTCGTAAGTCCATTCACTATGTCCCGCAATTTCTGCAATCACACCGCCTGCAGATCTCTGTGAATTTGGAAGCATACCTACTACTCTTACTCAACAGTTTATTGTATTGAACTATTGTCATTGTATTTTGTATGGCGGAAATTGTCAACAGGGGAAGGGATAATGCTTTTCTCGCTCGGTCAGGTCCTCGGATTGCTTTGCAATC
>JBAWXZ010000028.1:0-13384 GCA_037143795.1 Eubacteriales bacterium
TGGTACCGTAACCAGCAACACCAACTTTTACTTTTGCCATTTTCATACCTCCTAAAAATTATGAACGATGTGGGGATAATAGAGCGTTTCTTCAGCCGCATCTTTTGAATCTGCGGATACAGTTGCAGCAGTGGCGGACAAACAAAACGCAAGCGTGATTATCTGCCGTGCATAATCCATCCGACCAATTTCCATGAATCCATTAAAACAAAAAGTGGGTATATTGTCAACAGATTATCAAGAGTTGTTCAATAAAAGTGTGATAAGCAACGTTTTAAGTTAAATTGTGTTCAAATAATGTAAATATGGACCTGCTGTGACTTTCTGAAAAAGTATTATGTTGGCAAGAACGTACAAAAATCTATTGATTTGTACCATGTAATGATGCAAAATGAACATAAGATTCTACTGGTTGCCGGATGCAGAATGGTTTGAATGGCAAAGTGTTGATAATCTGTTGACAAATTGTCCGCCCTCTGATTTAATGAGCAAACAACATATGGATATGATTTTATCTGCGAAAACAAAGATCTGTTCTAATCCGGTCAGTGACGAGACAAATTTTCACAAAAATCCATGGCTGATTGCATGCACGTATTCAAAACAATGGAGGTTCGACTATGTTTGACAAAAAGAAGGTTCTACTTGGGATCGCTCCGATTGCATGGACAAATGATGATATGCCTGATCTGGGCAAGGAGAATTCGTTTGAACAATGCATCAGTGAAGCAGCTCTTGCCGGATTTCAGGGGACTGAGGTAGGCAACAAGTATCCGCATGATCCTGATGTACTCAAAAGCTATCTGGCAGTGAGGGATCTGCAGATTGCGAGCGCATGGTTCAGTTCATTTCTGACAACAAAACCACATGAGGATACCATGGCTGAATTTATTGCACATCGTGATTTCCTGCACGCAATGGGTTCAAAGGTCATTGTTGTTTCTGAGCAGGGACACAGTATCCAGGGACAGATTTCCACACCGGTTTTCGAAGAGAAATACGTGATGAATGACGAAGAGTGGGATCTTCTGACAACCGGGCTGGAAAAGCTCGGCATGCTTGCTGCAGAAAAAGGTATGAAAGTCGTATATCACCACCATATGGGAACGGTTGTTCAAACGACGGAAGAGATTGACCGCCTTATGGTAAGCACGGATCCGAATCTCGTATCATTGCTTTTTGACAGCGGGCATCTTGTTTTCTCGGGTGAAGATGAACTTGCAGTTCTTACGAAATATGTTAAGCGTATTGCCCACGTGCATCTTAAGGATGTACGTCCCGGAATTGTTAAAAAAGTGAAAGCTGAGAAACTCAGTTTCCTTCAGGCCGTTCGGTTAGGCGCCTTTACTGTCCCCGGTGACGGATGTATTGCTTTCAAACGGATTTTTGAAGTTTTGGATGCAAATCATTATGAGGGTTGGCTGCTGGTGGAAGCAGAACAGGATCCTGCCATTGCAAATCCCCTTGTATACGCCAAAATGGCCAGAAGTTATATCCGTGAGACAGCAGGAATTTAGTGTATAGACGGGAATTATATATATATAGGAGGAAAACGAGTATGTTGAGTATTGGTATTATTGGTGCCGGACGTATTGGAAAAGTACATGCTGAAAGTATTACGTATCATGTGAAAAATGCAAAGGTAGTCGCTATGGCTGACCCGTTTATGTCTGATGAGACGGAAAAATGGGCGAAAGATCTGGGCGTCGCAAAATGCTGCAAGGATTATCATGAAATTCTCGATGATCCGTCCATTGATGCAGTGATGATCTGTTCTTCGACACAGACACATGCACCGATTTCCATTGAAGCGATCCGTGCAGGCAAGCATGTTTTCTGTGAGAAACCGATTTCCCAGGATCTGACACAGATTAAAGAAGTAATGGAAGTCCTCGCTACATCCAAAGTAAAATACCAGGTCGGTTTCAACCGCCGTTTCGACCATAATTTCCGTGCTGTGAGGGACGCGGTTACCGCAGGGAAAATCGGGGATGTGCATATTGTTAAAATAACTTCCAGGGATCCCGGTGCTCCGCCGATAGAATATGTAAAAGTTTCCGGCGGAATGTTCCTTGATATGACTATCCATGATTTTGATATGGTCCGTTTCCTGACGGGAAGCGATGTCGAGGAAATTTATGTAAATGCAGCAGTCCTTATTGATCCGGAAATCGGAGCTGCGGGTGATGTCGATACGGCGATTATTTCCATGAAGCTGAAAAATGGTGCACTTGCCGTCATTGATAATTCGCGGAAAGCGGAATACGGATACGACCAGCGGGCAGAGGTTTTTGGTTCAAAAGGACAGGTCCAGATGACAAATGATGCGTTGTCGACGGCAGTTGTCAGCAATGCTGAGGGCGTAACAGGAGAGAAGCCGCTCTTCTTTTTCCTTGAGCGTTATATGGTGTCTTTTTCAAACGAAATGAATCAGTTTGTCGATGCTGTTCTGAACGATAAGGAAGTGCCTGTCACAGTTAACGATGGGCTCCAAGCCGTGCTGATCGGTGTTGCAGCCGGAAAATCCGTACGCGAGAAGCGCCCGGTCAAACTCTCTGAGATTATTTTCTGATGTAATAACACGGGTTGGAGAATCAATAATCTATGAAAAGAGGAGGGGTTTTTGAAAGAGACTATGTTTTTCGAATCTTACCGCGCAATAAGTTGAAATGACAAAGTATACGTACAAAACAGGGCGTAATGACAATATTTTATTGATAATATGGACTAGTATTTAGAATTGTTGTGACATGTTGACAAGATTTTTGCAAAATATTGATAACGTATTGACAAAGTGACGAATGCTTGTTTTAATGTAATGGAATGAATGAAGAGGAAGGCCGTCGCTGAAAAAACAGAAATGGATTCAGCAGACGCCAAAAAAACTAGGGAGGAACTTTATGAAAAAGCTACTGTCCATCATCGTCTCCATGGTTATGTTAAGTGGGTTACTTGCAGGATGCTCGAGCGCCCCTGCTGCAACCACCGCTGCCACCACCGCCGCAACAACTGCCGCTGCTACTACTACAGCCAAGGCAGCAACTGAGGCTACGACCGCCGCTGCAACTACTGCTTCGGGAAAAGTTTTCAAAGTAGGATATTGCATTAACAATTTCAATGATACTTTCCAGACGTACATTGAAAAAGCCGTTGAAGATTATATTAAAGTAAACCCGGACCTTACCCTTGTAACCGCTGATGCCCAGGAAGATGTTATCAAACAGCAGGATCAGGTTAATACATTTATTGCACAGGGCGTTGATGCTCTTATCGTAGTACCTGTTGATACAAGTGCTATGGATGCGATCACAAAAGCAGCACAGGATGCCAAAATTCCTCTTTGCTACGTTAACAGAAATCCTTATTCAGGCAAGGAAGATACCATGCCTAAGGGTGTCTACTATGTTGGTTCCCAGGAAATAAAAGCAGGACAAATGCAGATGGAATATGCCGGTAAGCTTTTAGCCGGTAAGGGCGGAATTTGTATCCTTGAAGGACAGCTTACCAATGAAGGTGCTGTAAAGCGTACACAGGGCGTACAGGATACTGCAACCGCAAAATTCCCCGACATCAAAATCCTTGCTCTTGAGACAGGCAACTGGCAGCGCGATCAGGGCATGTCACTTACAGAGAACTGGATTACAAAGTTTGGCGATAAATTGAATTGTGTACTTGCCAACAATGATGAAATGGCACTGGGCGCTGTTGAGGCTTTACAGGCTGCCGGAAGAACCGATGTTATTGTCATGGGTGTTGATGCTATTCCCGATGCACTTCAGGCAGTAAAAGACGGCACACTTGCCGGAACAGTTCTTCAGGATGCAGTTGGACAGGGCCAAGGAAGTATTAAAGTAGTTCAAAGCGTACTCAAGGGCGGAACATCCGATAGCGTTATTTGGATCGACTTCCAGCTTGTTACACCGGAAAACATTGCTACTTATCTGAAGTAATCATTGGGGAGCTGCGGGACATGTTTCCCGCAGCTCCTTTTTTTCTCTTGATGATTTATAAGCAATATACAATATACCGCATACAGCAGATATCCGCTTTGAGATTTTCTGCTTGTTTGAACAATAACAGAAGATGGGAGTGATATTTGTGGAAGAGAATCAATATGTCCTCGAAATGAAGAATATTGTTAAGACTTTCCCTGGAGTCAAGGCGCTGAAGGGTGTCGATTTTAGTGTCGGACGCGGTGAAGTTCATGCACTTGTCGGCGAAAACGGCGCGGGTAAGTCGACGCTGATGAAATGCCTGATTGGGATTCATGCTCCGACCTCAGGCGAAATCTATTACAAAGGTGAACTGCAGACGGGAAAAAACACAGCTGAAATGCTGAAAACAGGAATTTCAATGATCCATCAGGAATTGAATCCTGTTGCTACCAGATCCATCATGGAAAATATCTGGTTAGGCCGCGAACCGCTTAATATCTTCGGACTTGTTGACCACAAAAAAATGTATGAAAAAACCAAGGAAGTTCTGAAGGTTATCAACCTTCAGGAGGACCCCAAGACAGAAATGAGCAAGCTGACCGTAGCAAAAATGCAGATGATAGAGATTGCAAAAGCCGTATCCTACAATGCAGACTTAATTATTATGGATGAACCTACTTCTGCAATTACTGATCGTGAAGTCAACCAACTATTCACCGTAATACGCAAACTCCGCTCAGAAGGAAGAAGTATTATATATATATCCCATAAGCTTGACGAAATTTTCGAAATAACTGACAAAGTTACTGTCATGAGGGACGGCGAATTCATAGGAACCGTCGACACCAAAGATCTTAAAATAGAAACCATGATTAATATGATGGTCGGAAGAAATGTTGACGACATGTT
This sequence comes from Eubacteriales bacterium, assembly GCA_037143795.1. Taxonomy (GTDB): domain Bacteria; phylum Bacillota; class Clostridia; order Saccharofermentanales; family Saccharofermentanaceae; genus Firm-13. Next base: position 4,845 of record JBAWXZ010000028.1, read on the forward strand.
CCCCAAGATCGACTGTCCGATAGGCGAGGTTGTCCTGGAGGTTAACCATCTTGCCAGCGGCAAATTCTTCAAGGATGTTTCGTTTACTGCAAGAAAAGGTGAAATCCTCGGTGTAGCCGGACTTGTCGGCGCGGGCAGAACAGAGATCATTGAGACAATTTTTGGAATCAGAAGAAAAGATGCGGGCGAAATTCTGATTAACGGCAAAAAAGTTAATATCCGCAGTTCCCAGGAAGCAATTGCAAACGGAATGGCCCTCCTGACAGAAGACAGAAGAGAAACCGGAATTTTCCCGATGCTTTCCGTGTCTTTTAATACCATGATAGCCAATATTAAGACGTATGTCGGCAAGACACACCTGCTTAATAAAAGAGCCATTATCTCTGACTGTAAACAATATGCCAAAGCAATCCAAATCAAGACCCCAAGCCTTTCACAGAGGGTTGAAAATTTGAGCGGAGGAAACCAGCAGAAAGTTCTCATTGCCAGATGGCTGCTTACGAGTCCCCAGATTCTGTTTCTCGATGAACCTACCAGAGGAATTGACGTCGGCGCAAAAGCAGAAATCCATAAGATAATTACGAAACTTGCAGGCGAAGGGAAAACGATCATAATGATTTCCTCCGAGATGCCTGAAGTAATGGGTATGAGCGATAGGATAATGGTTGTACATGACGGCAAGATAACAGGAATTCTGGAAAATGACAAAAAACTGACACAGGAAATATTAATGGCTTATGTCGCAAATGCAGTCTAAGTGGCGGAACACGGAGGTAAAAAAATGAGCGCATTCGAACAAAAATTCAAAAACATTACTAATACCAGTGTGAATGATTTTATTAAAAAATACGGAATTGTATTTGTTCTTCTTTTTATGGTAATTGGAATCAGCATAGCTTCCCCGACGTTTTTGTCGAGCACCAATATTTTCAATGTATTAACACAGACTGCCATCTTCGGCATCATGGCTCTGGGAATGACATTTGTAATCATTTCCAAAGGTATTGATTTGTCTGTAGGTTCCGTTCTTGCTTTTTCGGGTGTTGTAGCCGCCAGCCTTGCACAGGTTACAGATGCGACATCCAAGTTTTACCCGGGGCTTGGACAGCTTCCGACAATCGTACCGATTCTGGCAGCCCTGGCTGTCGGAACACTTTGCGGTGTGATCAGCGGATTACTGATTGCCAAAACACATATTCCGGCCTTTATATCAACACTTGGTATGATGACCATTGCAAGGGGACTGACACTGATATATACACAAGGCAAACCTGTCAGCAATCTGGAGCCCGGCATTACAATGCTTGGAGGAAAAGTTTTCGGTGTTATTCCGGTTCCCGTAATCATTTATGCTGCAGCCATCGCAATTTCATGGATTCTGCTGAATAATACGCGTTTTGGAAAACATGTCTATGCTATCGGTGCAAATTACAAGGCGGCAGAAGTATCCGGAATCAATGTCGGCAAGAACATAGTTGCCATATATGCATACTGCGGACTGTTTGCCGGAATTGCTGCCATCGTTTTTGCAGGCCGTGTCGGAAGCGTTCATCCCGGTGCTGCTGTCGGATATGAGCTGACGGCCATTGCTGCCACTACAATTGGCGGAACAAGCCACTCAGGCGGTATCGGCACTATCTGGGGCGCCGTAGTCGGCGCACTCGTCCTATCCGTTCTAGCCAACGGACTTACACTGCTCGGTGTCAATGCATACTGGCAGCAGGTATTCGTCGGCCTGATCATTGTCGGCGCCGTTGTAATCGACATGAGAAAGAATACACAGAAAAAATAAGTTGATTATAAGAGGTGGTTATATGAAAAAAGTCAATGTAGGCATAATTGGCCTCGGCAGACTTGGGGAACAGCATGCAGTCAATCTTGCCTGTAATATTCCCAATGCAGAACTGATTGCCGTCTGTGATATGGACGATGTAAAAAGGGATGCCTTTGCCGCAAAATATAATATACAGCATTCCTGCAAAACATTTGAAGAGCTGCTGGCCGTTGAAGGGCTTGATGCCGTGTTTGTTGTTTCTCCCTCCGGAATGCATACCGGGCAGATTACAAAGGCACTGGATGCAGGCAAGCATGTCTTCTCCGAAAAACCTCTCGGCGTAACTGTGGAAGAGTGCCTGGAAGCACAGAAAGCGGTAGAGAAGCATCCTGAACTTGTGTTTATGCTTGGATTCATGAGACGCTTTGACGACTCATACAAGTATGCACATGATATGGTGATGCGCGGGGAGATCGGGGATCCGGTGCTTTTCCGCTCATACAGCCAGGATCCGGAAAAAAACATCGCCGGTGCGATTGCATTTGCAGCGCACAGCGGCGGAGAGTTCCTCGATATGGCAGTTCATGATATTGATCTTGCGCGCTGGTTCCTGAAGTCAGAGCCTAAGACAGTCTATGCCATCGGCGGCTGCTATGCCCATCCTGAGTTTGCCCAGTACAATGACGGTGACAATGTCTCCTGTCTCATGCAGTTCGAAAACAATGCCATGTGTTTTATCTTCGCAGGAAGAACGGCACCTCACGGGTATAATGTTGAGACTGAGATTATCGGCACCAAGGGTATACTTCGAATTGCAAATGTTCCGCAAAAAAACCTGGTTGAAATCCTCGACAACTATGGTGTCAGAAAAGAGTGCAGCCAGAACTTCCTCGAACGGTTCGAAAAGTCATATCTTTCTGAAGCCAATGAGTTCATTTCCTGTATCTTTGAAAACCGTAAACCTGAAATTACGGTAAATGACGGTACGCAGGTATCACGGATCGCTTACCGCTGCAAGGAATCATTTGAAACAGGAACCCTGCTGGCATTTTGATGACGGGATATTCGGTTTGCCCCGATTGATCTGTAAGCAATGGAAAATGCAATTCACACAAGAATAAGAGCAGCTGCATCCTGAACAATTTGTTCATTTTGCAGCTGCTCCTTTTTGTTGAAAAAAAGCTGTGAAAAGCTGTGCATTAATGTCATTTACCTGGCAACAATATTGGCAAGCCGGCCCGGCACGTATATGAATTTAACAATGCTGCGCCCGGAAAGGCCTTCTTCCATACGTTCGTCTGCACGAACCATTGCCTCTACCGCCGCAGCGTCGAGATCGGTGCCGACATCAATGCGGAATTTGATCTGCCCGTTGACCTGGACCGCGATTTCGACCGTGTCGAGAATGAGGGCGTCGGGGTCAGAGACAGGCCATTTCTGATTGAATATCGAATAAGCATGTCCAAGCTTTTCCCAGAGTTCTTCTGTGAAATGAGGCGCAAACGGCGCAAATAAAAGCAGAAGCGTCTCGGCTGCCTCCCTGATGAGAGCCGGCTTTTTTTCCGGCAGTCCCTGGTATTTGTTGATTGCATTGAGGAGCTCCATCATGCGGGCGATCGATGTGTTGAACTGGAATCTTTCCGTGTCTGTTGTCACCGCGCGGATTGTATAGTGAAGTACATAGCGCAGTTCCTTATCGGCAGGGGTAAGGTCCTTCAGGGCCGTGGAAGCCGGATTGGACTTGATGCTGATGATTTCATCCATCAGGCGCTCAAGGCGGGCAGTGAACTTTACAATCGCCTGGATTCCTTTGTCACTCCACGGGCCGCCGTCTGTGTAGGCAAATCCGAAAGCAAGATAAGTGCGGAAGACATCCGAACCGTATTTGTTGACATACTGATCGGGGGCGACGGTATTGCCCTTGGATTTGGACATCCGGTTGCCGTCGGGACCCAGGATAATGCCCTGGTGGACAAGGGATTTGAAAGGCTCGTCGAAATTAAGAAGACCCATGTCGCGCAAAGCCTTGCAGACAAAGCGTGCATACAAAAGATGCATTGCAGCATGCTCGGGCCCGCCTACATATTTGTCGACCGGGCACATATGGTTGATAAGGTCCTTGTCGAAAGGCGCCTTGTCGTTTTTGTTGTCCGGATAACGGAGCTCATACCAGGATGAATCGACAAATGTATCCATTGTGTCGGCTTCGCGTTTGGCAGGAGCACCGCATCTGGGACATGCTGTATTAATGAATTCGGCGCTTTTGGCAAGCGGCGACTCTCCGTCAGGCCTGAATTCCACATCATAAGGGAGAAGGACGGGCAGCTGGTCATCCGGAACCGGGACGACGCCGCAGTGCGGGCAGTGTACGATCGGAATCGGCGTGCCCCAGTAACGCTGACGGGATATCAGCCAGTCGCGCAGACGGAAATTAATCTTGAGTTCACCCATGCCGATAGCGGAGAGCTTTCCGATAATCGCTGTCATTGCATCCTTGAAATCCAGGCCGTTGAATTCACCGGAATGGACCAGGACGCCTTTGGTGCAGAAGGGAAGTTCATCCTCTGCATCAGGGGATGAGGCGATGACACGAAGAATTTCAAGGCCGAATTTCTTTGCAAATTCGAAGTCGCGATCGTCGTGTCCGGGAACAGCCATAACGATACCGGTACCGTAACCGGCGATGACATAGTCGGCCGCCCAGATCGGGACCTTTTGCCCGGTGAGCGGGTGGATCGCGTAGGAGCCGGTGAATACTCCGGTTTTCTCACGTGTGGTGGACATGCGGTCAATGTCGGATGCCTTCTTTGTGAAATCCTGGTATTCCGACATAGCTTTCCTGTATTCACCGGTTGTCAGACGGTCACACAGTTCCGACTCGGGTGCGACGACAACATAGGTGACACCCATAAGAGTGTCGGCACGGGTCGTGAAGACATCGAGCTTCATCGGAGAACCGTCTTCGGCAGGGAAGGGCTGCCCGTCTTTTTCACAGTAAAATGAAATCTGCGAACCTTCCGAACGGCCGATCCAGTTGGTCTGGATCTTCTTGGTCTTTTCGGGCCAGTCCAGTGCAGGGAGGCAGTCAAGCAGTTCCTGTGCATATTTGGTAATCGCAAAAAACCACTGCGTCATATTTTTGCGTACAACTTCACTGCCGCAGCGCTCGCAGGCGCCGTCAACGACCTGCTCATTGGCAAGGACCGTGCTGCATTTCGGGCACCAGTTGACAGGTGCGTTTTTCCTGTAGGCAAGTCCTTTTTCAAGAAGGCGCAGGAAAATCCACTGGTTCCAGCGGTAATAATCCGGCATGCAGGTAGCAAGTTCGTATTTCCAGTCGTAGGTCGCACCCATTTCCTTGAGCTGCTTTTCCATTGTCTTAATATTGGAAAGCGTGGAATCCATCGGGTGGATGCCTGTCTTTATCGCATAGTTTTCCGCCGGGAGGCCGAACGCATCGAAGCCCATCGGATGGAAGACGTTAAATCCCTGCATTCTTTTCATGCGGGACCAGGAATCAGTAAGTGAATAGTTATACCAGTGTCCCAGGTGCAGATTGGCTCCGGATGGATAGGAAAACATCTCAAGACAATAGAGCTTCTCACCCTCACTGTCCGGATTAAAAGAATATAAACCGGTCTCTTCCCATTTTTTCTGCCATTTCCTATCTGTTTCAACTGAATATGCCATCGTACCATCGCCTCTCTATAGGTATAATCGGAAAGTCACAACTCAGAATTATAGCAGAACAGGCGTTCAAAATATACCTGCATGAGGCCTGTCCGGACCGGCACGCCTCCCAAAACAAAACTTCGGCGTAAAAATATTGAAAAAACGAAAGATAAAGCAGTAAAAAGTGGTAATCTCATATTATTAACAAAATATGCAGTTATGCCGTATTGAGGGAGGGAATTCACGTATGCCCAACACAATCGAAATTCATAATCTCACAAAATATTACGGAAAATCCAGAGGGATTGTCGATGTATCCTTTGATGTCGAAGAGGGCGAAATATTCGGGTTCATCGGTCCGAACGGCGCAGGTAAGTCAACCACGATCCGCACGCTTCTTGCCCTGATATATCCGACATCCGGAAGCGCTACCATCTTTGGAATGGACTGTATAAAGGAAGCTCCCGAAATAGCCAAAAGAGTCGGCTATCTTCCGAGTGAAGTTTTCTATTATGACGGCATGAAGGTAAAGGACCTGCTGAACTATTCAGCATCTTTTTACAAAAAGGACTGCAGCAAAAGAATGAAAGAACTCGCGGGCCGCCTTGACCTTGACCTGAACCGTAAAATTGATGACCTTTCTTTCGGCAATAAGAAAAAAGTCGGCATCGTGCAGGGCTTGCTGCACTCGCCGGACCTGATCATACTTGACGAACCGACCTTAGGCCTCGACCCGCTGATGCAGCAGATCTTTTTTGACATGATCCGCGAGGAGAACATGCGCGGTGCGACGGTTCTGATGTCATCGCATATTCTGAATGAAGTTCAGCGCATCTGCAGCAGGGTGGCTATCATAAAAGACGGGAACATCATCAAACTCGAGAAAATCTCAACGCTGCAGGAGACCAGCTATAAGCGTTTCAAAATCGAAACACATGATAAACTGCCCGCCAATACTTTCCAGATCGACGGTGTCAGCGATTTGAAGATCGAAGACAACACCTGCAGCTTCATCTACCGCGGCGACATCAATTTGATTATTGCCAGAATAGCGGCATGCAGAATCGTGAATTTGTGGGCCGACGAACCTGATCTGGAGGAAATATTCCTGCACTACTACTCGAAGGAGGTGTAGGGGCATGAATGTTTTCAGACAGGAATTCAAAATGAACCTCAAAACCGCCCTCCTGTGGATATTTGTACTTTGTACCCTCGGTCTTATCTTTATGTCCTTTTTGCCGATAATTCAATCTGATATGAAGACATTTCTTAAACTCATGGACAATTTCCCGCCTGCCCTTAAAGCAATTATGGGGATTGTAACGGAGACTTTTTCAACTCCGCTGGGGTACTATTCGTTTGCCTTTACTTTTGTAGCGCTTTGCGGTGCAATACAGGCGATGAATCTCGGCGTGGGAATCGTATCCAAGGAAACACGGGATAAGACAGCGGATTTCCTGTTAACCAAACCGATCTCTCGCAAAGGAATCCTGAGTGCCAAGATATCGGTCTCTGTCGTACTTCTTGCAATGACAGCACTAATCTATTCGGTCATAATGGGATTCATAATCCGATCTTTTGCCAACGGGGATATTGACGTCCGGAAATACATTCTTGTCAGCGTAACACTTTTCTTTACACAGGTAATATTTTACTCCATCGGCCTGCTTGTATCCGTTACCGCCAAAAAAATCAAAGCCGTGCTTCCCGTGTCCCTCGCGATTGTTTTCTTTTTCTATGCACTGTCTGCTTTTGCCGTAACATCCGAAAGCGATAAGCTTCGCTTTTTTACGCCTTTTCAGTACTTTAAAACCGAGTATATTATCCAAAACGGATCCTATGAGACGGCGTATCTGGTGACGGGCATAGCCATTGTCATTGTCAGCGTTCTGGCAAGTTATGTATGGTTCTGTAAAAAAGACGTACATTCGGTCTGAGGAGGGAATGATATGAATATATACAGGCGGGAGCTGAAAGCTCACCGGAAATCGATGCTCATCTGGTGTATCGGGATGTTTTTCCTGATAATAGCCGGTATGGGCAAGTATTCGGCCGGAGCCGCGGCCGGAGACAACAGTATGAATCAACTTATGAAGGAGATGCCTCAATCCCTGCAGAACCTGTTCGGAGTCGGCGTTTTCGATCTGACAATAGCAGTGGAGTTTTTCGCGATTCTCTTTATGTATATCTTATTCATGGCCGCCATTCAGGCCGCCATGCTGGGTTCCGGTATCATATCAAAAGAAGAACGCGACAAGACGGCTGAATTCCTTCTGGTCAAGCCCGTATCGCGCAGGCAGATCATGACAGCCAAACTGCTCGCAGCACTCACTTTACTTGCAGTGTTTTTTCTTGTAACATATGCCTCCGCATATGGAATTCTGTCCTATTATTCGAAAGACACATCATTTGCATCGGATCTCATGAAGCTCATGGCATCCTTTGCGGCTATTCAGCTGCTATTTCTCTCCGTCGGCGCATTCTTTGCCGGCATTTTCAAAAACCCGAAAAGATCCGTCGCTGCCGCAACGTCCGTTATGATGGTCATGTATCTTCTGGCCGTCATCGCAGACATAGTCGAGAAGCTCGACTTCCTCAAGTACCTTTCCTTCTTCAAATACTATGATGCTAAGGATATCCTGAAAAGAGGCTACTCTCCGGTATACCCGGTGATCTCCGTCGTAATAATCGCAGCGCTTATCTATTGCGCATATCATTTCTACCAGAGACGGGATATGAAAATTTAACAGAATGCACTTTCTTCCTCGCTCCCCTGTCCTCGGCTTCGCCTGCGTAAGGTCGCTCAGAAGATAGTGCATTCCTTTGAGAAGGCGCTTCGCGCCAAGGAAACTCACATTTCTGGTTATTCCCATGTCCTCGGGGGAAGGGTAAAGTGAGCACCCTTCAGTGCAATGAAACTGATTTTATCGGGCTGATGCCCTGCGATCCTTTGTTAGCCGAGAATATCAATTCCTTGCGCCCAACGGGCGCTGTGCAGTGAGTTGACCTGTTACTCGAGCGACCTTACGCAGGCGTTAGCCGAGGACATGGGAGCGAAAGTAACAGGTCAACTCACCCGAGGACATGGGAGCGA
>JBAWXZ010000029.1:0-12035 GCA_037143795.1 Eubacteriales bacterium
AGGAGTGATAACCAGTCCACAGCGTCTGTGTGCATTATACAAAACACTAGATAACCAGCGCTTTATTTAGCGCAATTTAATAATACGAGGAGTGATGATTATGCAAAAATTGAATAGAACAGATGCCAGTTTAATGATCGGCCTTAGCCGTGTTACGAATGATCTGCAGCATGAGGTAAGTCTTTTGTGCAGTAAGTACGATTTGACACTTACCCAATTCGCCATATTGGAGGTATTGCATTCCAAAGGTGAACTGCTTGTAGGTGAAATTCAGAAATCTATTCTGAGCACCGCCGGTAATGTGCCTTTTGTAATAAATAATCTGATTAAAAAGGGCTTTGTCACAAGAATGAATGTAGAGTCAGATAAAAGATGCAGCCTGATTACATTGACACCTGCGGGCAGGGACAAGATTTCAGAGATCCTTCCCGCGCATGATAAATTGTTAACGGACATGTTCGGAGTCCTTAGCGCTATAGAAAAGGATGAGCTGCTATCGCTGATTCTCAAATTCCGAAACGGCTTGAAATGAGAAAAAACAATACATGAGGAGCTATATATGAAAAGAATAGTAATTACAAATTTTACTGATCCAGTATGTGTATGGTGCTGGGGAACCGAGCCGGTTTTCCGGGCACTGGAGACACATTATCCGGATCAGATTGAATTCCGGTATGTCATGGGCGGCCTGGTGGATAATATTGATGATTTCTCCGATCCGGGCAACGGGATCAACGCCGGATCAGACGGTGCAAACGCGCAGATTATGTCCCATTGGCTGGAGGGCTCCGATCGCCATGGCATGCCGATCAATCCGGAAGGATTTCATCTTTTTTCCAAAGAATTTCCTTCTACTTATCCGCAGAATATCGCATACAAGGCTGCCCAGCTGGCAGATCCCGAAAAGGCGGACGCTTACCTGCGAAGACTGCGGGAGGCTGCGGCGACCGAAGCAAAGGTTACGAGCAATCCGGATATTCAGATTGAACTGGCGAGTGAAGTTGGTATAGATATCGCAGCTTTTATTAAAGCGATAAAGAGCGGCGAAGCGGAAAAGAAATTTAATGGAGACATGGCACTTACCCGTGCTTCCGGTATAGGGGGATTTCCCAGCTTCCTGGTAAAGACCTCCGACGGAAGGCAGGTCATGGTAAGAGGTTATAAAACACGCGAGGAATTCGAGGAAATCATCAGCTATCTGACTGACGGTTCGCTTCAGGCATCAGAGGTGACACCTTCCCTTGAAGCGCTGACTGAACTTATGAATAAGCATCCCAGACTTGCCCTGGAAGAGGTTCGCCAGGCATTTGATTTCTCAACAAAAAAGGAAACTGACGAATGGATCGCACCATATATTGAAGACGGAAGTCTGATGAAGGAAGAAGCAGGAACAAGCTATTTTATTAGAAAAGCGAGTTCTTTCGCCTGCAATATGACGACCGGCATCTGTCAGTAATATGACTTACACAAGATAATGTCGCGGTTCTTATGAGCGCTGTGCTAAAATATTTATAAGCATCCCATAACCCCCCACGGAATTGATCTCCAGGAGCTTTTTCTCCGAATCGAATATTCATATGCTATCGGGAACTCCGATATGCATCTGGCAAAGAGGTGAAATCGCATGGCAGAAAAAAATCGCGTATATATTGCAATTGACCTGAAGTCTTTTTATGCTTCTGTCGAGTGTGTTGAACGCGGTCTTGACCCTATGAACACGAATCTTGTGGTCGCCGATGCCAGCCGCACAGAAAAGACCATTTGCCTTGCTGTTTCTCCGTCGCTCAAATCCTATGGAATTTCCGGCCGGGCAAGGCTGTTTGAAGCTGTGCAGAAAATTAAAGAAGTGAACGCACAGCGTCAGCGGACAGCAACGGGGCGTAAGCTCACCGGTGAATCCTATGACAATGCGGCGCTGTTGGCCTCGCCTGGATTGGCTGTTTCCTATATCATCGCGCCGCCGCGCATGGCCCTGTATATGGAGTACAGCACGAGGATTTACAATATTTATTTGAAATATGTTGCACCTCAGGATATCCATGTTTACTCAGTCGATGAGGTGTTCATTGATGCCACGGATTATTTAGCCACCAATCATCTCACACCCCGGGAGATGACCATGACGATGATTCAGGAAGTCCTTAAGACGACCGGTGTCACAGCGACAGCCGGAATAGGAACCAATCTCTATCTTGCTAAAATCGCAATGGACATTCAGGCGAAGCATACCGAGCCGGATAAAGACGGGGTGCGTATTGCACAGCTGGATGAAATAAGCTATCGTCAGCTGCTCTGGACGCACCGTCCGCTTACGGATTTCTGGCGTGTTGGGCGTGGCTATGCCAGGAAGCTGGAAGAACACGGGATGTTTACTATGGGCGATATAGCAAGATGTTCTGTTGGAAAGCCCACCGAGTACTACAACGAAGATTTGCTGTATATGCTCTTTGGCATCAATGCGGAACTGCTGATTGACCATGCATGGGGCTGGGAGCCGTGCACGATAGCCGATATTAAGGCATATAAGCCCGGCTCCAAAAGCATAGGTTCCGGGCAGGTGCTTCAACACCCCTATGCCTTTGATAAAGCAAAACTGATTGTGCGGGAAATGACCGACCTGCTCGTCCTGGATTTAGTGGACAAAGGTCTTGTAACGGACCAGATGGTTTTGACAATAGGATATGATATTGAAAATCTCTCGAATCCACAGATAAGTAAATCCTATCATGGCGAGGTCACAACAGACCATTATGGCCGCAAAATTCCCAAACACGCACACGGCACCGCAAACCTGCGCCGTCAGACTTCCTCCACGATGATTATCATCGATGCGGTTATGGAGCTGTTTGACCGTATCGCAGATAGAAATTTGCTGGTCAGAAGGGTGAATATCACTGCAAATCATGTAGTCGATGAAAATACCAAAGTTAAAACCGACTCTTTCGAGCAGCTTGACATGTTTACAGATTATGAAGCGCTTCAGAAGAAAAGCATGGAGCAAGAAGCAGCTCTGGCTCGAGAAAAAAAGATACAGGAAGCAGTCATTGAGATAAAGAAAAAGTACGGAAAAAACGCTGTTCTGAAGGGTATGAACCTTGAAGACGGCGCTACAACCGCATCCCGCAACCGGCAGATTGGAGGACACAAGGCATGACGAACCCATACGGCGACATTGCCAATCCAGACGACGGCAGTACCAATCCATACGGCGACATTATCAATTTGCCGCACCACACCTCCCATACGCGCCCGCATATGTCCGCATATGACCGGGCGGCACAGTTTTCCCCGTTTGCTGCTCTTACGGGCCACGATGCCGCTATCACTGAGACTGCGCGGTTAACAGACACAAGAGTAGAGCTGGATGAATACAGCAAGGCAGATTTGAACCAGAGACTTTACATCATTCAGGACCAGATGGACGAAAAGCCGGAAATCTCAATTACCTATTTTCAGCCGGATCAAAGGAAGTCAGGCGGCGCATATATTACTGCTGCCGGATGCGTAAAGAAAATAGATGAGTATGAGCACGCGGTGGTAATGCAGGACGACACGAGAATTCCGATTGATCAGATTATCGCGATCGACGGTGAAATTTTCGGTCCCATCGAAAATTGATCGGATCAAGCTTAATGGCAGGAATTTCCTGATGAATTAACAAAAGTGGTTCGTTCTTAAAGAAAGAGGGTTTAAAAAAATGATACAATCCATTATACATATAGCATTAGTAGTAAACGATTATGATGAAGCAATTGAATTTTATACAAAAAAACTTCATTTTACATTATTGGAGGATACATATCAGCCGGAGCAGGACAAACGCTGGGTGGTAGTATCCCCGCCGGGAACATCCGGAACAACCATACTGCTTGCAAGGGCTTCAAAACCTGAACAAATACCTTTCGTTGGGAATCAGGCAGGCGGCAGAATTTTTCTGTTCCTTGGGACAGATGATTTTTGGGGAGACTATAATGAAATGATTGCACAAGAAGTCGAGTTTGTCAGAAAACCTAAAGAGCAGGACTATGGGACTGTAGCAGTATTTAAGGATTTATATGGCAACCTGTGGGATCTGGTTCAGTTTAATGAGAATCATCCAATGTATAAAAGAGTAAAATAGTTCATTCACAGGATTTTATATTGCGAAGCAGTTGAAAACAGGTGAAGGAATTAGGCTTTTATAGACGGCAATGGAAGTGCCGCATGGCTTCTGCTAAATTATAGTTATCGGAACGGGACTGAATATATCAAGGAGGAAAATATGAAAAAAATTCAATTCTCAGTCGAAATAAATGCCTCTAAAGAAAGCGTCTGGGCAACTCTCTGGGAAGATGCAACATTCCGTGACTGGGCAAATATAATTGATGAAGGCACATATATGAAGGGCGTAATGAAAGAAGGAAATGAAATCGAGTTTATCTCAGCTGTAAACGGTTACGGTGTGACAAGTCTGATAGAGAAACTTATTCCGAATGAGTTTGTACTATTCCTGCACCGTGCGGATACAAAAGAAAGCGGACAGCAGGAACGCGAAAAAGAGTGGACGGGCGGTACAGAGAGTTATTCCCTTACCGAAAAAGACGGAGTTACTGCACTCATTGTTACAGCCGATATTCCTGATGAACTGGAAGAAATATTCAATGCAAGGCTGCCCAAAGCGCTGGATCGGATAAAAACCCTGGCGGAAAAAATATAGTATAAATGCAAGGAAAACATATTCTGATTACACTGGCAGAAAAAGAGACATCCTTGTCGGTATTGATTGCCGCATTCAGACTGCCACGCACAACGTCATTCTACATTGGGAAAACTGTTGGTCTCGACCGGCTTCCGATACAGGAAGAACGTCAAAGATGATACATATATGATTCGAAATAATTGTGAAAATTGACGTACAGACGTATAATAATTAATTATAGAAGAAATGCAATAGCTTAAAATTGGAAAGCGTGATTCACATGAATCAGAAACAATTTGAACAGATGAAGAGCGGCAAGGGTTTCATCGCGGCCCTTGACCAGAGCGGCGGCAGTACACCCAAAGCCCTTGAGGCTTATGGCGTTGGACGTGACGCATATAAGAACGATGACGAAATGTATCAGCTGGTTCACGATATGCGTACCCGTATCATTAAGAGTCCGGCATTTAAATCTGACCGGATTATCGGTGCCATACTGTTTGAACAGACGATGGACCGTATGATCGATGACCAATTCACAGCCGATTATCTGTGGAATGTCAAAGGCGTGGTTCCCTTCCTCAAAATTGACAAAGGTCTGGCTGATGAAGCGGACGGTGTTCAGTTAATGAAGCCGATTCCGGGTCTTGATGAGTTGCTTGACCGTGCTGTCGCTAGAAACATCTTTGGTACCAAGATGCGTTCATTGATCAAAAAAGCCAACCCCAAGGGAATCCAGGCGATTGTCGATCAGCAATTCGACATCGGCAGGCAGATTCTGGCTAAGGGCCTGGTTCCCATCATCGAGCCTGAAGTAGACATTCACAGCGAGGACAAAGCCGCATCAGAAGCACTGCTTAAGGATGCAATCCTCACACAGCTTGCTTTGCTTCCGAATGATCACCCGGTTATGCTGAAGCTCTCAATACCGACTGTAGCTGATTTCTACAGCGATTTGATTCAGCATCCACGAGTCCTGCGCGTTGTTGCACTGTCCGGCGGTTACAGCCGCAAAGAAGCCAACCAACTGCTGTCAGAGAATCATGGGTTGATTGCCAGTTTCTCACGCGCGCTGTCTGAGGGCTTGTCAGCTAATCAGACCGATGCAGCATTCGATCTCGAAATGCGCAGCAGTGTTGATCAGATATACGCTGCATCAATTACCTGATCACAGGTGTTTGCCGAGGCATCCATTCCAGGTTGATCGTTGTCATCTGAATCTCATTAGTATAAGAGGAGACCTTCTGTGGTCTCCTCTTTTTTATTTTCACCGCAAACATCAGTGATCATTATCCCAAATTTGTTATCACATTTTGTAGCCAAGCCAACAGGCAATATCTGCAGAAACCCCGGAAGTCAATCGATATCGTGGTTTTTGGCCTGGGAAAATTCGATATACTTATCACCCCAGATTTGAAGGCTATTCAAAACCAAGTTGAATTCCCTGCCTATATCACTGAGCTCATATTCTACTTTTGGCGGAATCTGAGGATAAATCGTTCTGATAATCAACCCGTAATTCTCCAAAGAACGCAACTGACCGGTAAGCGTTGCCTGCGTGATATCCGGCAGTAATTTCTGCAGTTTGTTGAATCGAAGTGTGTTTTTACTTAAATGGTACAGGATAAGAAGCGCCCATTTTCCGGACAATATTTTTTGGGTTGTTGCGTATGGGCATTTCAAAAACAGTTCTTCCTGTGTTTGCATATGTGCTCCCTTTATAGTATCTTTTTTGATACTATGGATTAAAAACAATCGTACTTGTTGATACAAGACTAAGGTAATATAATGTGTGCATAATTGATTATATCATCTGAGTATTTTGAAAGCAAACAGAACATATACAGGAGGAATTGAATATGAAAATATTAGTAACAGGTGCAACAGGAAAATTAGGAACAAAAGTTGTAGATAGCTTATTGAAAACGGTACCAGCCAGTCAGGTAATTGTAAGTGTCCGGCATCCTGACAAAGCGGAAGGGTTTAAAAATCAGGGAGTAGAGGTCAGACAAGGTGATTTTGACCAGCCTGAATCATTGGCTTCGGCGTTTGCAGGAGTAGACAGACTGCTGATTATATCGACGGATGGAGATAATGAGACGAGAATCAGACAGCATGCAAATGCAGTAGCAGCGGCTCAAAAGGCTCAGGTGAAGTTCATTGCCTATACAAGTGTAGGAAATGCAAGCAGCAATCCTTTGCAGCTGGCACAAGTACACCGCGCAACAGAAGCGGCTATTATCAAAACCGGAATTCCATACTCCTTTCTGAGAAATAACTGGTATCTGGAGAATGAGACCGGTAGTATTCAAGGCGTTTTGGCAGGAGCACCCTGGGTAACAGCTGCCGGAACCGGCAAAGTGGGCTGGGCAGCAAAGCAGGATTATGCAGATGCTGCAGCGGCGGTGCTATCGGGGAAGGGTCACGAGAATACCATCTATGAATTATCCGGAAAACCAATGACGCAGGAAGAATTAGCCGGCATTCTCGGGGACGTGTCAGGTAAGGAAGTAATGGTTAAGCAAGTGGACTCTGCTGCCTATGCTGAAGTTATGAAAGGCGCAGGACTGCCGGATTTTGTGGTCAATATGCTTGTTGAGATGCAGCAATCCATCAGCAAAGGCGCACTGGACATTGAGAGCAGCGATTTTGAAAAGCTGCTCGGTCGTCCGGTAACGCCCATCAGCAAGGCACTGGCGGAAATTGTCAGCAGCATCCGTAATGCTTAAATAGTATTGTTGATTTGAAGCACAGCTACAATGGTCTTGTGCAGATATTCAGCTGTTTCCTAACAAATAAAGAAGTTGAAAAAGCCGGGAATTATTCTTCATCTGGAGAATCTTCCCGGCTTTTTTTGCGAATTCGGAAGATGACTATCGAACATAAACCCCGGCATATGAATCGCAGAAGCGACCGGACGCGCTATGAATTCAACATATATCATATTGCAAAATGATTTGATTTAGAATATTCTCACAATATGATGTCTAAAACCCCTGGTCTAAATCTGATCAGGATTAAGAGCAACGGTGAAAAATAGAAGAAGTAAATTCTGATCACTTGTTTGAAAAAATAGTGTATACGAGGAGCAAATATGAATCATAAGGGCACCACAATAATTGAAACAGAGCGGTTGATTCTGAGACCATTTACGATGGCAGATGCAGATCCGATGTACCGTAATTGGGCATCCGATCCGGAAGTTACAAAATACCTTACATGGCCCACGCACAGCAGCATGGAAGTATCGGAAAAGGTACTGGAAAGCTGGTGCCCGCTCAATGAGGATATGGAGAACTATCAATGGGCCATTGTACTGAAGGAAATCAATGAACCGATTGGCAGCATTGCAGTTGTTAAATTGAACAATGATGTCGAATCGGCGGATATAGGATACTGCATGGGCCGGAACTGGTGGGGGCAGGATATAATGCCGGAAGCGTTAAAGGCTATCATTGACTTTCTTTTCAATGAGGTCGGATTCAATAGAATTGCAGCTGCTCATGATGTAAATAATCCTAAATCCGGCCGGGTCATGCAAAAGGCAGGAATGACTTATGAAGGGACCTGGCGTGCTGCCGGTAGGAATAATATAGGCCGGGTTGATGAGGCCTGGTATTCCATACTGAAAGATGAATATAGACAAGTCTAATTATGGACACAAGATTTTATTGCTGAGCGCTTTGGGATCAATACACCAGGAATGTGAAATACAGGATTATCCCTTTTATATATTGAGTAAGGAAGGTGCAGCAGCTATTAGAGAGAGCCGCATGTATGTGTTCTTAATCGCGCGAAACCCTGCTTTTTCGTAGAGCGGCCTGCCTTCATCGGTTGCGATCAGGTCAACGGCGCTGATGTCTAAAAAGCGTGCCTGTTTCACCATTTCCTGCAGCAAGGCTGTTGCCATACCGGCTTTTCTATATGCAGGATATGTATATACATTGTGGACGATACCGGTTATGCCATTCGGATACTCTGTGTTCGGAATTTTCTCCGTCATACTCAGAAATACTGTGGAAATTATGCGTCTGTTGTCTTTTGCAGTAAAAATGAATAAATCCCGGTTCAGATGCTTCGGAATATACACGGCCAGTTGGGTGCGAAGAGTATTCTCCATGTCCGTCGACATGAATCCCCCGTCATACCTGAGAAAATCGATTCGAATTTGTATAAGCATATCAAGATCTTCCAGGGCAGCTTCACTAAAATGCATACTTTTTCCCTTCCTTTCCTTTACGGTATATTTCATGTTCAGCCTTCACCGGCGCGCAGGGAATGCCTCAGCGCTATTTACAATATACATTATCTGCAGGGATGTCCCAAGTTTTCTGTCCAATATGTGAAAAACGCAAAGCAGCATGGCAGTATATGAATCCGCATGCAGATGATTTATCATAGTAATCACAGTCAGTTACTTTCCGGATGAATCTGCCGTTTCTCAACCTTCACAAAAGCGGCTTCACCATAGCCCGGATATTCTACGGCACATGGCTTTTGCCTCTCGGTTTACTGGTTTTCAGGTCCGGCTTCCTTCTACCCGGCTATGACATCATTACCTATCCGGGACTCGCGATTGGTTTTGCTGCTGAATTCTCGCTGAGCTTATGGCTCCTGATCAAGGGTGCAAAGGAACCGCTTCCGGCTCAGCCGACACAAAATGAATGAAGGTGATCAATATGGACACCCATGATTCAGATCAAAACAAGCGGCAAAAGTCATTTACGTTCAATAAGAAGCTGTTGAAACTGACGATTGCTGGCGGGGCAGTATTTTGGGTAACGTCAATCGTAACTTCCCTGCTTCCGATTGCAGCGGAGTATAGGGCAGCCTTGTATTATTTCCTGATCGGCGTAATTTTTAACACGGTAAGATTCCTCTTTATTGGATGTAGTATTGGCTATCTATACAAAGGGGGAAAAATGGACGTCGTTGATTACGATTAAATTATTAATAGGACCACTTATCAATACCCTGATATATAGCGATTTTGAACAGACAGGTATCACATCGCTGTATAATAAAGTCAGAAGACATGTCCCCAAGAAGCGATAGCAGAAGAAGTGTGGTATCAAATATCACCGGCAATCCGAAATAAAATATATTTTATTAAGGGAGGAAAGGGATATGAAAATGACATTAGCGCCTAAAACTAGTACTGGAAAGTGGTCAATTGGTCTAAGTGTTGCTTTTATTATCATGTTGGGGCTCAAAATGATGAGCTTCATGCCTATTCCGAGTCCTGTCATCTTTGTTATGGAATTAATTGGTTTTGTTATTGGAATTGTTGCGATCATTAAGTTTAAGGAACGGTCAATCCTGGTTTTTCTTTCGACTTTTGTTGGTTTGTTAGTTGCTATTTGGACTGCCGCGGAAATTATTTATCCTCACTAAAGGCTGCTGATTGCGCCACATATGTAATCAAGAGCAAATCAACAGGAGTGTTGATTTGCTCTTGATTTTTATGGGTATGATATCAGCCAGCTATAAGATGCTGTGTGCGGCAGGGAGCAAATGGTAATATGTAAAATATACAAAAAGCCTGATTTGTTGTAGAGAAAAAATGAAGGCTGAATTGTTAGAATTAGCTTTGAGAATTTAACAAATTCCAGTTTGTCTTTCATACTATATGCATAGTTCAGATAAGGAGCAAGTAATTTAAAGGATGGTAACCCAAATGAAAATACTTGTCATTATAGGGAGTCTGCGGAAAGCAAACACGTATCGCACAGTACAGAAAATTGAACAATTGCACAAAGAAATATCGAATTGCGAATATGAGTATATTTTTCTGAAAGATATCAATTTTAATCTCTGCAAAGGCTGTTTTACCTGTATATCCAAAGGCGAGGAATACTGCCCGCTAAAAGATGACAGGGACTGGATTGTCCGGAAAATCGAAGCCTCTGACGGGGTGATATTGGCAAGTCCTAACTTTGCTGCGAATGTTCCATGGCTTATGAAAAATTGTATTGATAGGTTCGCTTACACCAGTCACAGACCCAAATATTTCAATCAGAAGTTTATGCTTCTTGTAACCAGCGGCAGTTATATGGGTGTTAAAGATGCCATGAAAGCACTGTCTATCATGGTTTCCGGCGGCCAAATAACAAGTCGCATCGCTGTTTTTAATTCGCCGGGCATGAATGATAAAAAGATAGAAAAACAGGAAATCAAAATCAAGAAGGCTGCAGAAAAGTTTGCAAAATCGCTGCGTAATGGGAGAGTAGCAAAACCTCCTTTCTCATATCTTATCTGGTTTATTGCTTTTAAAGCGTCATCAGCGATAAATAGAGAAGGCCTTCCTGCAGATTATGAATTCTATAATAATCGAGACTATTTTATAGATTGCAAGTTGAATTCTTTTCAAAAAATGTCGATTGATACCTTCACACATTTCTTCCGATTTATGATTAACAAAGGGTTTGTATAATGTCTGCGTTGAAATCAGTGTTTCTCACGAAAGGTATGCCAAAGCATGGGGCGGGGAACCTTATCATTGGACAAATGCTTATCCACCAGAAGAATTGGAGCATTATCATTTATAATAATTGAAAGCATCTGAATATACACGATGAAATATTCATATAGCAGGAGGCCCGAAATCCATGTCTGAATTAATACTGGTTGAGCCATCGAAAGAGTTAGAGATATCTGCTATGCAATTTAGAAATGATTTCATCGAACATGGCGAAACGCATATAAATGGAAGCTGCGGCTTTATTCAATATTCAGATTATGATGAGTGGCTGCGCAAAGTGATTTTAGCGCATAAAAAAGACACCTCATTCATAAACGTGCCGGCAACGACATATTTTACTGTTCGAAAAGCTGATGAAAAAATTGTCGGCTCTATTCAGCTGCGCCATGAACTTAACGATGAGTTAAGAAAACACGGCGGTCATATCGGGTATGGAATATGTCCATCAGAGCGAGGCAAAGGCTATGGAACAAAGCAATTGTCCCTGGTGCTGGAAAAAGCCAGGGAATTACACATTCCAAGAGTTATGATTTCATGCGATAGCATCAACACAGCGTCAGCCAAAGTTGCAATGAATAATGGCGGAAAACTCGAATGGGAAGGCTATGATAAAGAAGATGGATATATTCAAATCTATTGGATTGACCTGACGTGTTAAGCGGAGAATATAAATATGAGAAAAGAACAACTGTATAATCAATACACCGTAGAAGTCTTGTCGGATAAGGACCGCATTGAAGCTGCGGCAAACTGGTTCCATCAAAAGTGGAACGTACCGCTGCAGATGGGATATTTATGGGATGATTGAAGAAAACGACGGAACCTTGAATGAAAAATTAAACGCTATTTTCTCTTTACTTTTGGTTTTGCAAACAA
>JBAWXZ010000030.1:0-8581 GCA_037143795.1 Eubacteriales bacterium
TTTATACATATCTGTTTTCTCCCGGCCGCAAAGGCCACATAATTATCGGCATTTGAGCCGTAGGATCACAAATGATTATTTCCCTCTACTTTTTATAGCACGAGCAGGACAGGAAAAGCAAGGCGAAATGTATTTTCGGAAAAGACAAGTATCAGGCAGGGCATGCGCAATTCTACTGGTTTTTTTCGTATTCTGAAGGATTATCGAGCATATGTACGATCTGACGCAGGACTCCGTCCTCATAGTTGGCGGCAGCCTGAAAATTGGCATGCTGAAAAAGATCCGGATGTGAATTTGCCATTGCATAACTGTAATCAGCATTTTGGAGAAGTTCGACATCATTCATAAAATCACCGAATGCCATCGTCTGATCCCGCGTTATTCCGAAATAATTCTGCACATGGGCAAGGGCGACGCCCTTGTTGGCACCAGGCTGTGAGATGTCCAGCCAGAATTCTCCGGACACAACAACGGAGAATCGATCCAGGAAGGATTGAAAGGCCGGTAAAGCCATCGCTTCCGCTCCTTCAAAAGTACATACTGTAAATTTCAGGATGTCATCGTCAATATCGGCAAACGAATTGACAGTCTCCATTTTCGTGTAATATTTGGTAATTTCTCCATTGAACTGTTCGCGTTCCTTATCGCTGCTTTTTTCAATATATGCCGACTTGCGTCCGCACACGACCATTGCTGAATTGGGTATCGTTCTTCCCTTGGCGCAGAGTTCAAGCACATCAGCCATCGGAATCGGATTCAGATAAAGGGTCTTACCCTGATATATGACGCACGTTCCGTTTTCTGCGATAAAAACAATCCTGTCACGCAAATCATAGAAATTCTCCAGCAGATTACCGTATTGGCGTCCGCTGGCAACGGCAAATAAAATGTTCTTTTCTTCCAGTCTGTCAAATATTTCCTGAAAGTGTGACGGGATTAATCCCTCACTGTTTAAAAGGGTACCGTCCATATCAACGGCGATCAAAGAAATCATATGAACCTCCACTATCTGTCATTCTATTATGTCACTCTATTATCTCACAATCTGCCGGCACTATTGTGACACGAATATCTCCGCGTGGAAAGTCTTCAGTTTGTGATATTATAGTAGGGCAAACTGCAGAACATATACTGCCGACTTACAAAAATGTAAGCCGGCAGTAAGTCAGATCCCATGCGGACCGCTGCCGGAACTGATATTATATAGCAAACTGGTCAAACAGTCCGCTGCAGAATAATTGATCGAAGAAGGTGCTCAAATTCATGCCCAAAAAGAATATGAACGGCAAGAAATCAATTAACATGTTGTCCAGCGCATATAAAATTAAGGGGCAGGGCGTTGGTTCCGCTTATGAAGAGCAGGTTGGCCTGGTAAAAACCTACATGGCCGACGATTTTGAAATTTTTGAGAATAAATTTATGTTTGCGGATATTACGCACTTCCACACGATTGATTACAAGCATTACCTGTTCCTGGGACTCATCAAAAGAAAAGGAATTACGGTAGGGTATGTGCACATGCTTCCGGAAACGGTTGAAACCAGCATACAGCTGCCTCATCTTATAAAACTTATATTTTACAAGTACATGATTTCTTTCTATAAAAGAATGGATTATCTTGTAACTGTTAATTCATATTTCATCGATAAATTGGTTAAATACGGAGTTGACAGGAATAAGATAACGTATATACCTAATTATGTGTCTGACAAAGTGTTTTTCAAGTGCTGTTCCGATGACAAAACAGCACTCCGGATCAAGCACGGGATCCCGCAGGATAAATTCGTTGTTCTCGGGGTAGGTCAGCTGCAGGTAAGGAAGGGGATCTTCGACTTTGTTGAAGTAGCCAGCCGTATGCCGAACATTCAATTTGTGTGGGCTGGCGGATTCTCTTTCGGAGCGATTACGGACGGCTATTCACAGGTCAAAAAGATTATGGAGAACCCGCCTGCCAACGTACGCTTTCTTGGAATTGTTGAGAGGGATCAAATGCCGGAAATATACAATACGGCAGATGTGATGTTCCTTCCGTCTTTTGAAGAACTTTTCCCGATGACGGTGCTGGAATCCATGAGCTGCCATGTACCCATGCTTCTTAGGAATCTGGAAATATACGAGGATATCCTTTTTGATTTTTACCTGCGCGAGGATAGTGTGGAGGGTTTTGTGAATACCCTTAAAAGGTTATCAGAAGATCCCGGATATTATGAAGAAGCGTCAGCCGCCTCTGCAAGGGGACATGATTTTTACTCCAAAGAACATGTATTTACTATGTGGAACGACTTTTATCGTAAGCTGTATGATATCAAAGAGAGGAAATATGAAAAAAAGCGATAAGGGCATCGGCTCAAATTACTTCAATCTAATACTATGTGCTTTCTCACTGGTTTTCCTGATTGTATTTGTCACTCGTTCGGGCGGCTTGAATAAGATGGTCCTTATCATCCGGAATGTTCATGTCGGCTGGCTTATGGCGGCAATTGGCTGCATGCTTGCGTATTGGCTGCTCGACGCCATTGTTCTTCACATGGCAATAAAGCCGATTCATCCTTCCCAGAGTTTCCGGACTACACTGCGGCTTACGATGATCGGACAGTACTTTAATAATGTTACTCCGTTTGCCTCCGGCGGGCAGCCGTCCCAGGCTTTCTTTCTTGTTAAAAGGGGAGTCCCTCTCGGCGAGACAATGACCGCACTCATTACCAAGTTCATTGTGTACCAGATTACCCTTACAGTCTATTGCCTGGCGACGATTATTCTGGAATTCAATTTTTTCATGGGTGAAGTCAAAGCGCTGATGATTGCAGTTATGGTTGGATTTGCTGTACATACGGCCGTTACACTGATGCTGATCGGCGTGGCCTTTTTCAAAACCGGTACGATCAAAACCGCCAACTTCTTCATTAATGTCCTTGCCAAAATTAAGATAGTCAAAAATCCGGCGGCCAAAAGGGAATTTGTCGACAATGAGCTGGAAAATTTCCATACACAATTCAAGTATATGAGCAAACACAAGATTCATCTCCTTAAAATGAGCTTTCTTACGGTTGTACAGCTGACTGCCTATTTTCTGATCGGAAATGTCATCTATCTGTCATTCCATTTATCCGGAGCAACAACCCTGAAACTTATTGCCGCACAGGCCTTCGTCCTTATGATCGCAGCCTTTGTTCCGATCCCGGGAGCCCTTGGGGTGGCAGAGGGTAGTTTTTACATTTTTTTCATTCTCTTTTTCAAGGACAAGGTTGATATCGCTATAGTATTATGGCGCCTGATGACCTTCTATCTGCCGATAGTTGTCGGCCTTGGGTTTACGATTGTCGAGAAAAAGAGAGACAACAGACTCCCGCTTGAGAAAACACCGGTCACGGATGAGCTTGTAAAGAGCGGCGGGGAACCGATCTTTCGGGAGCCAAAATGATAAATCACAGGAACATCGACAATAATTTGAAGCCCTTCAAAAAAACGCTTTTCGAAATAAAGAAGGATAACTTGTCGAGTCTTGAAGATTCTCAAATAGAGGCTATGTCCCGGAAATTGAAGGAACGTGCCGTGAACGGCGAAGAACCGCAGATTCTGATGCCGGAAGCTTTTGCGATTGTTTTTGAGGCGGTAAAACGCACACTGGGTATTACGCCCTTTGATGTTCAGATGATCGCAGCCGCCGCAATGGCATCGGGGCGAATCATAGAGATGCCGACCGGGGAAGGTAAAACACTGGTTGCTGTTTTCGTCGCCTGTTTAAGGGCCTTATCGGGCGAAGGGGTGCATGTTTTAACCTTCAATGATTATCTGGCCAAAAGGGACGCTCTCTGGATGAAGCCGGTATACGATTTGTTGAATATTTCAGTGCGGTATATTAATGAGGGTATGGCAATCAAAGAACGTAAAGCGGCCTATGATGCTGATGTTACTTATGTTACGGCAAAAGAAGCCGGGTTTGATTATCTGAAAAACTTTTTAGCCTATGATACGGACTCCATTGTGCAGCGGGCATTTCATTTTGCGGTCATTGACGAAGCGGACTCTATTTTAATCGATGAAGCGCGCATTCCCCTTGTTATCGCCGGTGATATTCCATCGATGGTTGAGATAGAAAAGAAGATTTTCAATACGGTTTCCACACTGGAGAAGGATGTTCATTTTGAGACGGATGAATATGCAGACAATATCTTTTTAACGGAGAAGGGTGTCGCTTTTGTTGAAAAAGACCTGAAGCTGAACAATCTTTATGATGAGAAAAACATTGATATCCAGGCAAAGATCAATGTGATCCTGCAGGCTCAGTTTCTACTCAAAAAAGATGTTGATTATATTGTTAAAAATGATGAAATTCTGCTGGTTGACGAATTTACGGGACGCATTATGAAAAATCGTCAATGGCCCGACGGTCTTCATGCCGCAGTGGAACTAAAAGAAGGCCTGATTCCCAAGTCGCGCGGAATTGTTATGAATACGATTACGCTTCAGAATTTTCTGAAGCTCTATCCGGTCATTTGCGGTATGACAGGGACGGCTTGTTCAGCAGCTCCGGAATTCAGGGAATTTTACAATAAATCAGTCACTGTTATCCCGCCGAACAGGCCCGGTATCAGAATTGACCATCCTGATGTGATTTTCACACATAAGGATGCAAAGTTCGAGGCTATTGCAGAGGAAATCAGGAAAGTACATGCAACAGGCAGACCTATCCTTGTAGGAACAGGCAGTATTGAGGAATCCGAGTATCTTGCCGATATGCTGATATCCGACATCAGGGATATTTCTGTGCTGAATGCCAAAAAGGATGAAGAAGAAGCAGGGATTATTTCAAATGCAGGTATGCTCGGTGCAGTTACCATATCAACCAATATGGCGGGACGCGGTGTCGACATTCATCTTGGCGGCAGGGATGCTGCCGACCATGCAAAGGTTTGTGCATTGGGAGGCCTTTATGTCATCGGCACTAACAGATATGAAAGCGTACGGATTGATAATCAGCTCAGGGGGCGTGCAGGCAGACAGGGCGACCCCGGAGAGAGCCGCTTTTTTATCAGTCTGGAAGATAATTTGATTGTCAAATTCCGCATTAACGATGTTATCCCCGACGAATATAAGGACATTAAGCAAAACAGGCCGCTACAGAATTCTGCGGTAAACAAAGCTATCGTCCATACTCAGAGAGTAGTCGAGGGGCAGATTTTTGATTCAAAGCTGACACTATCCAAATACTCCTATGTTGCCGATGATCAGAGAAAAATTGTCCACAAAAAACGCGAAAATATTCTGCGCGGTATTGATGTCCTTTCTGTGTTTGAGAAAATGGATCCGGACGGTTATCGGGAGCTTCTGGAACAGATACCGGAAAAGGAATATTTGCGTGCCCAAAAGGAAATCGAACTCTTCGCAATGAATAAATGCTGGGCGGATCATCTTCTCATCATTGAAAGTGCCCTTGACGGAGTGCAGATCATCAGTATGGCCAAGGGAGATCCTTTTCTTCATTACAACCAGAAATTAATTGAAGGTTTTGAAAAACTGGAAAACCATATACAGGAAGTAATTCTGGGAATTTACGGGACACTCATCATCAAGGACGGCCGTATTGATTTGAACAAAATGGGTGTTAAGGGGCCATCGTCTACAAGGACGTATCTTGTTCATGACGGTACTGAACTGCAAAGTTCCATGAACGAAATTGCCGTAAGTGCCGTGGCAGCGCCAATGTATACTTTATATATGCTGTTTTCCCGGTTTATGAGACGGGATAAATAAGAATTGTAATCAGGCAAAGA
Source organism: Eubacteriales bacterium (assembly GCA_037143795.1). GTDB lineage: Bacteria > Bacillota > Clostridia > Saccharofermentanales > Saccharofermentanaceae > Firm-13. Next base: position 5,775 of record JBAWXZ010000030.1, read on the forward strand.
ATTGACCAATCATATTTTAATGTTACGATGCATAATAATACAACGCACTTATAGTAGTTTTATTCTAACACACTTGAAATTTATGCTTCCCGGGAGTAAAATATCTTTGAGCTTATCTATCTTGAATTGCAAATTATAACTTGATAGATTTTTTCTTGTACTTTGACAATCGAAAATGGAATGACACGGATGATTTTCCTGAACATTTTTTCACATCTGTTTTTGTTTTAGCATGCAAGCAGGATAATACGGGTTTTTATAAGCCCTGTCTTATACAAGTATTCTGCCGATAGTCAACATGGAAAGTGGCTGTCAGCTATATCATAGGAAGAACCTCAGCCTGATATCTCCATATTTTTTTAAGTGGACAGGGAACAGCAGCATTTGATTGATTTCATAAGTGAACAGCTAGCAGTAGAAGCATATTTTCGTGTAATCAGTTTACATAACGGAGAAAGAAATTCTGCAAATAACAGCGAAAATTTGAAATATTTACGAAGCCGTTCAGGAAGTCATCTAAGCCATTCAAAAGCAACACTGTTTTTTTGCAGAAAACTTTCAGTAAACAGCATTCTATTTGCATATTCTGAAAGAGGGGTGTTTCTATGTCATTACATTTTTCGACTGGTTAACCACGTTTAACCTAAAAACGCGGCTGAAAAGGAAGAGCTTACCTCCAGAACAAAGTAAGCATCCGGGAAATAATACAAGAAAGTTTTCATTCTACAAAATGATCAGTCTGACTCTTGCAATTGTATTTTTAATGTCAGTTATTCCAGCGGCACCGATTCTGGCAACGGGTTCTCCCGACGAATCAATGACACAGGAAGTAACCGCAGATACGACGGAGACAACAGCAGCACCGACGGAGACGCCTGCCGTACCGACGGAATTGCCTGCAGCGCCGGCAGAAGTACCGGCTGCAATTACAGCAGCGCCTGATGCCGCTACACCGGAAGCGCCGATTGCGGATCCGTGGGTCAAGAGCGATCTTGCGGATTATTTTCCCGGAAGCCTTGTCACTCTTTCCGGCGGAGGCTGGACTGGGGACAGCGAAGTTCTGTTGACAATTGACGATATTTCTAACCCGACCCAGACATGGAACCTTAAAGACACTGCTCCTGTACAAGCTGATGGCACGATTGTTTATCAATTTAGCCTGCCGGCTTGGTTTGTCGCGCTTTATCAGGTAAAAGCAACAGGCGTGATTACCGGACGCGTTGTCGAAACAACTTTCACAGACTGTGTTCCGGGCGCACTCGAGGTGACAAAGTGTATCGTTCTCGGATCTGTTGTTGGAACACCGGTTATCCCGAATTTCTCAATCACTATCATAGGTCCAACGTATCCTTCAGGAAACACGAAAGTCTTTAATTCGGTTAACGGCTTGAAACAGACGTGGAACAATCTGCTTCCTGGATTATATACCATAACGGAAACAGGGGCAGGTGCAATGTGGTCGGCATCGTATTCAACATCTTCGATTGCAGTATGTGAGGGACAAACAGCCAAAGCAACGGTGACCAACACGTATGTACCGGGTTCGCTCGAGGTAACTAAGAGTGTCGTTCTCGGTTCTGTTGTCGGATCGCCGGCAATTCCAGACTTCTCAATCACTATCACCGGTCCGTCATACCCGGGCGGAAACACGAAAGTCTTTAACTACCCGGATCATCTGACAAAGACATGGACCAACCTGATTCCGGGTGACTACACCATTACGGAAGCAGGGGCAGGTACTATGTGGCGAGAAACGGTTCCGGCCAGTGCAGTCACAGTATTGGCGTGCGGAACAGCTAAAGCAACGGTGACCAACACATATGTACCGGGGGCACTTGAGGTAACAAAGAGTGTCGTTCTTGGTTCTGTTGTCGGAACACCGGTAATTCCTGACTTCTCAATCACAATTAAAGGTCCGTCATACCCGGGCGGAGACACGAAAGTCTTTAAGTATCCGGATAATCTGACGAAGACATGGACCAACCTGATTCCGGGTAACTACACCATTACGGAAGCAGGGGCAGGTACCTCCTGGACGGAAACGGTTCCGGCCAGTGCAGTCACAGTGGCCGCAGGCGGAATAGCCAAAGCAACGGTAACCAACACTTATGTACCGGGCGCACTTGAGGTGACAAAGCATATCGTCCTCGGGGATTTAATCGGGTCACCGGCGATCCCTGACTTTTCGATCATGATCACCGGTCCGTCGTATCCGACCGGTGACACGAAAGCCTTCAGCGAATTGCTCGGACTGACGCAGACATGGTCCAACCTGATTCCCGGAGAGTACACAATTACAGAAGTATCTGCAGGAATTATATGGTCGCAGACCGTTCCGGCAGCAGCAGTGACAGTTACAGCAGGACTGACGGCAACGGCAGATGTAACCAATACGTATCTACCGGGAGCACTTGAGGTAACAAAGGTCATTGAACTCGGGGACGTAGTCGGAACACCGGCGATCCCTGACTTCTCGATCACCATTACCGGTCCGTCGTATCCGACAGGCGACACAAAGGTATTCAACGAGGCCAACGGACTGACGCAGACATGGACCAACCTGGTTCCCGGTGCTTATATCATTACAGAAGCAGCGGCTGGTGCAGCATGGTCAGAAACCGTTCCGGCAGGAGCAGTAACGGTAGCGGCAGATGAAGCGGCAGCGGCAAGTGTAACCAATACGTATGTACCGGGTGCACTGCAGGTGACAAAGAGTATTGTACTCGGGGATGTTGTCGGAACACCGGCGATCCCTGACTTCTCGATCACCATTACCGGTCCGTCGTATCCGACAGGGAACACAAAGG
>JBAWXZ010000031.1:0-7879 GCA_037143795.1 Eubacteriales bacterium
AAACACACACTCCCTTCCCTTGAGGGCGTCCTGCGGACGCTAAGGAATATTTTTAAGGTCCTCGGATTGCGTTGCAATCGAGGACTCTATTTTGAAAAATAATGTATTATCAATTCTTATTTGATTTCTTATTTAGAATTAGTGCAAGTATAAGACATGCAGCTATAACGATAATAAACGGAATTGCATACAAATAGGCAACCCATGCAGGTGCACTTGTAATTGTTCTTTGGAAACTTGGATTGCTGTATTCAAGGGAACAATAGTTATATGCAGTAATAATGCACATTACGTCCGATAAGAGAACAGCAAGGACAACTAATAATTTTGGCAGTATTTTCTCCATTTAAGATACCTCGCCACTGATGGTTTCTATATATTTATAACCAATGATTAGACTTATTTTTTGATTATACTTTGCCTCGCAGCAAGATTCAACAATAATATGTCGTACGAATATTTGCGTTTTATTTGGCACCTCCATAATTCTTCGGCTACTTTTCGTATGTATTTTCAGCATTAACACGCCAATATAGAATTGCAGGTGCTTTGACATGCCGGTCATACCGGCGTAGAGTTAAAAGGCAAATTACGGTTTTACACCAGGCACATTGAGGAGATCATTCGTGGAGACCAGACAGATCCAAAGAGAAATGAAAAGCAGAAAAGGACTTAAATCCCGCCTGGTTTTTGAGGGATTAGGCGTGGGTGTTGTGACGGGAAGCATAGTTCTTTTAAGCCGGCTTCTTATTTCTAATTTCAATCTATATTTTGTGAAATTGTATGCATGGGGTAAGGCCGTCTGGTGGCATGCTGCGCTGATCCTTATAGTGCTGGCCGTGCTGGGAGTTGTGTCGGGATTCATCGTGAAAAGTGAACCGCTTGTCTCAGGAAGCGGTATCCCGCAGGTCGAAGGTCAGTTGGCCGGTAAAATTCATCCAATATGGTATCGTGTGCTCTTTTACAAATTTTTCGGCGGACTCCTGACGTTGGGGGCAGGTCTTACGCTCGGGCGGGAAGGCCCTTCTGTCCAGATGGGTGCGGCAGCAGGACAAGGATTCGGTGAAATCCTGAAAAGACCGGACACAGAGAAGAAGTATTTGATTACAAGCGGAGCAGCTGCCGGTCTGGCGTCTGCTTTTCATGCGCCAATGGCCGGTGTGGTTTTCGCGCTGGAGGAAGCACATCAGAACTTTTCGGCCATAGCACTGGTATCTGCTATGGCAGCAGCCGTTGCGGCTGATTTTGTATCATCGACGATATTTGGAATGAGTCCGGTACTGAAAGTTACTGATATGAAATCGCTTCCTCTTTCCTATTACTGGCTGATTATTCTTTTAGGTATTCTTATGGGCGCCGCGGGGGTGTTTTTCAATAAGGCAATTCTTCTAAGCAAGGCGATATATGCCAGAATAAATTGTTCGCTCTATATTAAGACAGCTATTCCATTTGTCCTCACCGGAGTGTATGTATGCTGATGCCTGATCTTTTTGACAGCGGCAGTACTCTGATTGAGAATATGCAGCTCGCAGACAAACCGGTTGGTTATCTGGTTTTTCTGCTGGCTGCCAAAATTCTTCTTCTTCTGGTATGTTTCGGATCCGGACTTGCCGGCGGTATATTTTTCCCGCTGCTGGTGCTGGGCGCTCTGTATGGACAGATTTTCAGTGCAGCAGCACAATCCGTATTAGGTCTTTCTACTCAATATGTCATCTGCATTGTTCTCCTTGCCATGGCGGGACACTTCAGTTCTATTGTTCGCGCACCGGTGACCGGAATTCTTCTGGTCAGTGAAATGACCGGGTCTTTTGCGTTTTTCCTTCCGCTGGCCCTTGTGTCATTGTGTGCATATCTGACTGCAGATCTTTTCCGGTCCAAGCCGGTCTATGAAAGTCTTCTGGAACTGATTCTGGTCAGACCCAAAGAGCGCCCTTCCAGTCGGCAAGGCGAAAAAACATTGTGGGAATTTGCGATTGAGCATACAAGTCCGGCAGATGGAAAACAGATAAAAAATCTCTCGTGGCCGGAGCATTTTCTGCTGGTTGCGATTAAAAGGGGGCAGGAGGAGACCATTCCCAATGGCGATACACTTCTTACCGGAGGCGATTATGTGGTAGGCCTTCTCCCAACAGATGAACTTGATACCATTAACGAAAAAATGTCGGTATTATGCAAAGCAAAGGTATAATGGAAGCAAATATGCGGCTCGCTTCCGGCAGCCGCTCGACTTCCGGAGGATTACATAATGGATTTGATGCAGATGCTGTCCAAAGAATTTGAGATGGCTCCTACACTGGTTGAAAAAACAGTTGCGCTTTTGGATGACGGGAACACGATTCCCTTCATCGCCCGCTATAGAAAAGAAGTGACCGGCGGCATTGATGATCAGGTACTGCGCCGGCTTTCGGACCGCCTTGATTTTCTGCGTGCGATGGAAGAGAGACGGGCAGATATTCTGCGTCTTATCGGAGAGCAGGAAGCCCTGACGCCTCAGCTTGAAAAAGAGATCGCGGCGGCCCAGACACTGACCGCCCTGGAGGATTTATACAGGCCTTTTCGCCCCAAACGCCGCACACGTGCATCGATGGCCCGTGAAAAGGGCCTTGAAAAGCTGGCGGACGCACTTTTGAACCGCCAATTTACCAAAGAAGCGCTGCTGAAGATCGCCGATGCTTCGATTGATCCGGAAAAAGGCGTGAACAATCAGGAAGAAGCTTTTGCGGGGGCAATGGATATCAACGCGGAGAAGGTCAGCGATGACGCACATCTGCGCGACAAGCTCCGACGTATACTTATGAACACGGGCCGGATTATTTCCAAGCAGAAGAAAAAAGAAGATTCGGTATATGCACCGTATTATGACCATAACGAATTGATTGCCCGTGCGGCGGGACACAGGATTCTTGCGATGAACCGCGGCGAAAAAGAGGAATTTCTCTCAATTTCCCTCGAAATGGATGACTCCCTTGCGCTGGTGCATATTTTGCAGACAATGCCGGCTGGCAACGAACTGGCCGCCGAGTATATACGGCAGACCGCTGAAGATGCCTGGAAACGCCTTCTGATGCCTTCTCTTTCAACAGAGGTGCGTGCAGCCCTGACTGAGCGGGCGCAGGAGGAGGCAATGGATGTTTTCTCCCAGAATCTGAGAAGCCTTCTGATGACGCCCCCGACACGCGGACATGTTGTGCTCGCACTCGATCCGGCTTTCCGCACCGGCTGCAAACTTGCTGTTATTGATGCGACGGGCAGGCCGCTTTACACCGATGTCATTTTCCCGACGCCGCCGCAGAGCAGGACGGAAGAGTCGGCCCGTATGGTTGTTCAATTGTATGAGAAATTCAAAGTGACGATGATCGCCATCGGCAATGGTACGGCCTCCCGTGAGACGGAGCAGTTTGTCTCCCAGACGATTAAAGAGAAGAACCTGCCGATGAAATACTACATGGTCAACGAGGCAGGTGCTTCCGTTTATTCGGCATCGGAACTTGCCGCAGCAGAATTTCCGGATCTTGACCTTACCAAAAGAAGCGCGATCTCCATCGGCCGCCGTCTGCAGGACCCGCTTGCCGAACTTGTTAAAATCGACCCGCAGGCAATCGGCGTCGGACAATACCAGCATGATATGAATCCCAAGAAGCTTGCACATACGCTCGGCGGCGTTGTAGAGGACTGTGTTAATGAAGTCGGCGTCAACTTGAACACGGCATCGGTATCACTTCTTTCCTACGTTGCCGGCATTACAAAGCCGATCGCGCAGAACATCATTAATTTCCGTGAAGCCAACGGCGTGTTTTCCTCGCGTTCCCAACTCAGTGCAGTCGCACGCCTGGGGCCGAAAGCTTTTGAGCAGTGCGCCGGGTTCCTGCGTATACCGGACGGTGCCGAGCCCCTCGACAACACAAGTGTCCATCCGGAATCATATAAAATTGCCCGTGCGCTCCGCAAAAAGCAGAAGCCCTATGATCTGCCGGCGCTCTCCGCCGAACTTTCCGTCGGTATTCCGACACTGCAGGACATCGTTGCCGCCCTTGACGCCCCCGGCTATGATCCGCGCGCCGAGCTGGCACAGCCGGAAATGCGTGCAGATGTCCTTGAATTAACGGACTTGAAGGAAGGGATGACCCTGACCGGAGTCATCCGGAATGTCTCTGCCTTTGGAGCTTTCGTCGACATCGGCGTCCATCAGGACGGCCTTGTACATATCTCCGAGATGGCCGACCGGTTTATCTCCAAGCCGATGGAACTTGTCCACGTCGGACAGACAGTCCGCGTCCGCGTGCTGTCGATCGATGCGAAGAAGAACCGGATCTCGCTTTCAATGAAGGGCTTAAACGGAGCATAAAGGGCAAAAGCTTTTCATAGATTAGATATGGCAGGCATATGGCAGGTTTTGCTTTATAAAAAATATATCAATATCCGGTTTTTGGGCTATAATTATATTGTACGATTCAAAGACATTAATATTTATGTAAAGGGAGAAAGCTATATGGAATCACTATTTGAAAACCAGACAATTTACACGCGCAAATTGTTTATGGAGACACAGAATGCAGCATACAGTAAATTTCACAAGACATTCCGTATGTTTTTGCTGATTCTGTCTGTAATCTTCATGATCACAGCTCTTATCTGCCTTGGCATATATTTAGCCAATAAGGATGTAAAAATACTGGTTGGCGGAGCCGGACTATTTGTACTCTCCGTGGCGTTTCTGATTCTGCATTTTCATGTGTACAAGTTCCGTGCAAACGGCGAATTTAAGACAAACCTGGCAATGTGTCCTTCAGGAGAACACAGCTACTCCGTATTCAGCGACAATATACAGCTTACTACCTCACAGTCAAATCAGACAATACCTCTGGATCAGGTCACCAGAATCTTCGAAACGGAAAACACATTCTGCATTATGGTGCAGAAAAAATTCCTTTTCTTCACCAAGAACGGATTCACCAAAGGAACCGCCTCGGAATTCCGCGAATTTCTGAAGCAGACATGCCCCAAAAAATATATGTAATCCGTTGACGGCAATTAGGTTTATCAGTTCAACGTTTTACAAACAGAAACAAGAGAGCTCGGGCCCAACGTGGATGTGATACCATTTGCTCGCGCTGGACGCCGGGCTTGCGCTCCGGCTAAGGCGCGCTCGCAAACGGCAGCACATACCTCGAATGGCGCTTCGCGCCCGAGGAAACGACTGAAGATCCTTGAAAAGTTTATTTCCTTGCACCCGCAGGGTGCCAATCAAGGGAACAAGGCCATCGCATGAGCGACCTTACGCAGGCGTAAGCCGTTAAGATGATTTCCTTAGCATCCGCAGGATGCCAATTTAGGGAAGGGTAATATTTGTCGAACGACCTTACGCAGGCGATAGCCGAGGACAGGGGGAGTGAGACAAATATTACCCTTCCCTTCTTTACAAGAACATATGTTCCGTGCTATTATGATGCCGTAAACAGAATAAATGTTCGGTATCATTTTGCGTTAAAGGGATAACATCCCCGAAGGACAGGGCTGCATATGGATGTTCTTGAAAAGTTAGCCATTCTTACGGATGCCGCCAAATACGACGTGGCCTGTACTTCGAGCGGCGTCGACCGGTCCGGACAGCCCGGAAAGACCGGCAGTACCGTCGCATCCGGAATTTGCCACAGCTTTGCTGCGGACGGGCGCTGTATCTCGCTTCTTAAGGTGCTGATGACGAACCAGTGCGTCTATGACTGCAAATATTGTGTCAACCGGGTATCGCGCGATACCCCGCGCACAGCCTTTACCCCGAATGAGCTTGCCGACCTGACGATGAACTTCTACAGGAGAAACTACATCGAGGGTCTTTTCCTGAGTTCCGGTGTCATGAAGAATCCGGACTACACGACGGAACGCATGATTCAGGCGATTGAAATCCTGAGGAACGAGTACAGCTTCAACGGATATATCCATGTAAAGGCGATTCCGGGAGCAGATAATGCCCTGATCCAGCGCATGGGACTTCTTGCCGACCGTATGAGCGTTAATATTGAGCTTCCGTCAGAGTCCGGGCTTGAATCGCTCGCCCCGCAGAAAAAACCGGAGGCGATCCTTCGCCCGATGGCTCTGATCCGCTCAGGAATTGAGGAGAACAAATCGGATCTGGTCCTATACAGGAATGCACCTAAATTTGTTCCGGCCGGACAAAGCACACAGCTGATTATCGGAGCCACGCCGGACAGTGACCACAGGATTTTGTCCCTGAGCGAGGGACTCTACAACAAATACAAACTGAAGCGCGTGTTCTTTTCCGCCTATAACCCCGTCGTGGAGGATCCCCTTCTGCCGTCGGTATTCTCCGCGCCGCCGCTTCTTAGGGAGCACCGGCTCTATCAGGCGGACTGGCTGATGCGTTTCTACGGATTTTCGGCGGGCGAAATTGTCGATGCGAAAAGTCCCAACATGAATCTGGCGATTGATCCCAAGGCCAACTGGGCGATTCGTCATCTGGATCAGTTTCCTGTTGAAATCAACAGGGCATCTTATGACAGGCTGCTGCGTGTTCCCGGCATCGGCGTCCTGAGCGCCCGTAAAATTCTCCAGGCGAGGCGCGCAGGGAGCCTGAATTTTGACGGTTTGAAAAAGCTGGGTGTTGTCTTAAAGAGAGCTAAATTCTTCGTCACCTGTCAGGGTAAAATCTTTGAGGGCGTAGTCATCGAGCCGGATACCGTGCTGCGGGGACTTTTATCTAAAAATGACCTGCAGATGCTGCCGGCCGCGGCAGGGGAACAGCTTTCTTTTACCGATGTGCCGGACATGGCCCGCATTATGGGCGGAGTGCCGGTCAGTGCCTTCGGGTATTTGCCGGAAGAGAGGACAAAAGTAAATGCAGGACAATACGAATTTGGTATACATATATGACGGGACCCTCGAGGGCTTTCTCTGCTGTGTCTATGAGAGCTATGTCCATCACGAAATCCCCTGTGAAATATGCCTGGAGAGCGGGCAGCTTCATATTCTTGAAGAAGCACAGTGGATTACCACGGATCTTGATCACGCCGGTAAAATCTATGAATCAATTGACCGGAAGATCAGCCTTGAAGCACAGGATTTTATCAAAAATGCCTTCCTGACATGCATCCCCAACAGGGAAATCCTGATGTATGACTTTATCCGGCAGGGTTATCAATATGGAAGAGCAGTCTTTGACCGTCTGACCGACGACACCGTAGGCGCACTCACCAAGGCAGTCCGCAATCTGCAGCGCGAAGCCCACAGTTTCATGGGCTTTGTGCGCTTTACCGTCTATGACGGCATCCTGGTCTCCTGCATATCCCCCAAAAACATGGTGCTCCCGCTACTGTCGGACCATTTTACAAACCGATATCCGGACGAGACATTCCTGATTTATGACAGGACCCACCAGATGGCCGTCGTCCACAAACCGGAAGGAACCCTGATCACTGCCATGGGCAAGCTCACACTTCCGCCGATTGACGATGCGGAAAAAGCCTATCACACCCTGTGGAAATGCTTCCAGCACACAATCGCCATCGAAGAACGCTTCAACCCCAAATGCCAGATGAACCATATGCCGAAAAGATTCTGGGCCGAGATGACGGAGTTTGAAAACGAGTGAGCGGACCAGTTACTTTCGCTCCCATGTCCTCGGCTTACGCCTGCGTAAGGTCGCTCAAGTAACAGGCCCGCTCACTGCGAGGCACCCTGCGGGTGCTAAGGAATAGTTCATATCCATAGGCGCGAAGCGATATTCGAGGGATGTGGTTCCGTTTGTGAGCGCGCTTTAGCCTGGCGTCAGCCAGGCGTCCAGCGCGAGCAAATGGTACCACATAGCGTGGCACCCTGCGGGTGCTAAGGAATAGTTCATATCCATAGGCGCGAAGCGATATTC
>JBAWXZ010000032.1:0-5431 GCA_037143795.1 Eubacteriales bacterium
GATTCGCTGACTGTATAGTCAACGGGGGAGGTGCCCGGCATATGCCGGGCACCTCCTTTCTTATCAGAATATGTACAGGAGAATCAGATGTTTTCCTTGTTGTTTTTTGCGCGGAATGTTAAAATAATTTGTGCTTGCCGATAGTATCTTTCGATGTAATAACAAGCACCTATAAGTAATATTTCTTTTCGTTTTTATGGCCGGTTTGTAGGGAAAGGGAGGATGTTATCATGGACTTTTTAACCCCTGTTTTTTTTGGGGTTCTGGTATGGTTTATTTTACGGTGTGTTCTTGGCGGATTTTATATTGTGAACCAGAATGAACGCGCTGTGAAGACGATTTTCGGAAGGGCACAGCGCATTGGTACTAAGACGACGCTTGATGATCCGATATCCGAAAAGCTCAGGGAGGATGAACGCGAGCGTTATACCTATCCTCAGGTAAAGGTAATTCTGCCGGGCGGCCCATACTTCAAGTGGCCCTGGGAGAAGATTTACAAGGTTTCCATCGCGATTGAGACTACAAATATGGCATATGATCCGGAGTTCCCGAATGCAAACCAGCGCAATACCGTGCTTGATGCTGTTACAAAGGATCAGCTTAATATTGCTCTCTCCGGACAGATTCGTTACCGTGTATCAGACAGGAATCTGTATGCTTATATTTTTGGGGTCAAGAACCCGATCGCCCATATCATGGGTTATTTTGTTTCGGTTCTCCGCGAGAGAATTGCCAACTTCGAAGGCAAAGAGACAATCCCGGAAGCGGAAATTCTTCTTGCTCCGCCGGTCGACGGCTCATTACCAGTTTCTGATGCGACGGGAACATATTCCACATATGCTGCGCTGCAGTCGTCGGCTTCGACTGCCGTCCAAGGGATATCTATCAACGATTTGCGCAAAAATCTTCGTGTGCTGAATGATCATATGGATGAAGAGTGCGGGGTCTCCGCTGCTCGATACGGTGTGGTGCTTGAAGCGTCACTGATTACGCAGATTGATCCGCCGGCCGAGGTTGAATCAGCTCTTGCAGCCATTAACACCGCACATAATCAGGTTTCTTCAGATATCAGTCTGGCGCAGGCTTCGGCCGACCAGAAGATCGTGCAGTCCAAGCGTGCCGTTGAGATTGAGACATTAAAGGCACAGGGCGAAATTGAGACTCTGCAGAGGCTTTCCTCTCAGCTGAAGGAATTGAAGGAACAGGGAGGGAAGGACGCTCTGAATGTGTATGTCCGCAATGCGAAGCTTGCCCTTCTTGATCAGACAAAGAGAATAGTCAGGAGGGAAAAGAGATGACTTTTGATAATGTATTCGGGTTTGCGCTAAGTTCCGGAGACCGCCTGACGATTTCCATAGTCATATTTATTGCGTCCCTGGTTGCCGTAACCATACTTATCCCGATCGTTTTTGGAATTCTTCGTCTGCTTGGCGTATACGTTATTGTCAGGGAGCGCCAGGCTCTGGTATACGTTCTTTTTGGTAACGTGGTCGGCACAATAACAGAACCGGGTATTCATTTTCTATGGAAAGACCTCGGAATCCGTGCTCTGTTTGTGAACTGGATCGGCAGGAAATATGTTGTGGACCTGCGTCTTGACCAGGAGTATCTCAGGAGCCAGCCGGTCAACTCGGAAGAGGGGGCACCAATGGGTGTCGGTATCTGGTATGAGATGTATATTAATGACCCGTTCGGGTATATCTTCAAAAACACGGATCCACGCGGTTCCCTTGCAGCCAACGTCGGCAACTCGACGGTGAGAAGTCTTTCCAATCTTCCGTTGGAGCGTATGATGGTAGACCGTCATTCCATGAGCCAGACGGTACGCGCTGAAGTATCTGCCAAATCTACGGAATGGGGTTATATGCTCGGCTCCTGCTACGTCCGTAAGGTTCACTTTCGCGATACGGAAATGATTCGCCAGATTGAGAGTAAAGTTGTGAACCGGCTGCGCCAGGTTACATCAGCAATAAAGCAGGACGGCGCCAATCAGGTTAATATTATTCGAAGTACTGCCGATCGTACGGCTGCACTGGATTTCGGCAAAGCAGCCGCCATCCGGCCGAAGATTGTCGGTGAGGCATTACAGGAAATATCCAGGGATCAGGATGTCTCTATTTCGATGTTTGAAATTCTTGAAACAACAAGAATTCAAAATGCCGGAATTCCAATAGAACTGATTCCGGAGGATTCGGAATTCCTTGCAGAACTTCTTGTGGCGGGAAAAGGCCCGGCTCCGGCACCTTCTCCTGCAAGAACAGGATCAGCGGTATCCCAGGCTGCCGCCCCTGTGAATACGGCACTTGGAAATATGTCTCATTCCTGAAATCAGGGATAAATCACAGAAGCAACATCAAAAAGCTGCGGCAGATTGGAATCATTCCGGTTTGCTGCAGCTTTTTGCTGCCATTCATAAATAAGGCAGTAAGGGAGCCGCGTCCACAATGTTCTGTTTAGCTCATGACAAAAAATCATACGACGCAATGGATAGTACTTTCGGCTGAATATACTTGAAATTTTCGCGGTCCGAGAGTAAAATATCTTTGAGATTATCTATCTTGAAATGCAAATTATATCTTGATAGATTTTTTCATGGACCTTGACAATCGAAAATGGAATGACATTGATGATTTTTCTGAATATATTTTAATTGTTTTATAAATATCATACATGAGTAATAGATCAGGTTATATCCCGGTATTCTGTATTTTATTTGACCGATCGTCAACATGGAATAGTAAGTTTCAACTATATCATTTGAAGAACCGCATCCTGAGCAATGCGTACTTTTTTAATCAGGATGGGAACAGTATCATTTGATTGATTTCATAATTGAACAGCAAGTAGTGGAAGCATATTTTTCGTGTAATCAGTTTACATAACAGAGAAAGAAATTCTGCAGATAACAGCGAAAATTTAAATATGTACAGAGCCATTCAGGGGGTCATCTAAGCCATTCAAAAGTAACACTGTTTTTTGCAGAAAACTTTCAGTAAACAGCATTTAATTTGCATATTCTGAAAGAGGGGTGTTCCTATGTCATTACATTTTTCGACTGGTTAACCACGTTTAACCAAAAAACGCGGCTGAAAAGGAAGAGCTTACCTCCAGAACAAAGTAAGCATCTTGGTAATAATACAAATAGGTTTTCATTTTATAAAATGGTCAGTTTGACTCTTGCAATTGTATTTTTTATGTCTGTTATTCCAGCGGCACCGATTCTGGCAACGGGTTCTCCCGATGAATCAATAACACAGGAAGTAACCGCAGATACGACGGAGACAACAGCAGCACCAACGGAGACAACAGCAGCACCAACGGAGATGGCCACAGCACCACCGACGGAGACGGCGGAAGTACCGGCAGAGACGACGGCAGCACCGGCAGAGACGACGGCAGTACCGGCAGAGACGCCTGATGTTGTTGCACCGGAAGCGCCGATTGCTGATCCGTGGGTCAAAAGTGATCTCGCGGACTATCCTGCTGGGGGTCTTGTGACCCTTTCGGGTGCCGGATGGACTGGGGACATAGAAGTTGTTTTAGCAATTGATGATATATCAACTCCGACTCAATCATGGCAGCTTATTCAAGCCGTTCCGGTAGCAGCAGACGGTTCAATACACTTTTCATTTTTGCTGCCTACATGGTTTGTAGCACTATATCAGGTCACAGCAACAGGTGTTACAACAGGCAGAACTGTGACGACTACATTCACTGACACCTCGCGGGATTATTTGCAGTTTGCAAATGAGATTTCCAATGAAAGCTGGATAGGCGGTGACCTTAACAGGAATAACTCCGACTATTTCGAGGGCATGTCAGTTCCACAGCGTCTGGTCATGCAGGGAATCAGCACAGGGCCGTCCAGTCATACGGCGTCATTTGAATTTCAATTCACCAAGGGCGGGAAATATGCCTATGATTTCATCACCAGTTGGAATCAGGCTGTTTCTGCTGCCTCCAATATAGGCGGTCAGTCCTGGTCTGAAAGCTTTAAATGGATTGGAGTCACTCCATCAGTAGTCACCAGCCTCTCAGCGTTCCATACGACGGCAACGATACCCGGCAATGCGTATGCTGCTGCTGCCGCACGTGAAAATGTGTACGAAGGAGCTTTGGGTTATGGTGATCGCGTTGTAGATGTTTACGCCGATGCGGCACTAAGCAATGTGACGGTTACCATGGATCCCAATCTTTATGGTTCAGCGGCAGGAGACAGTTCTTTCTTCTTTACTGTAACCTGGCAAGGTACAGCGACAAAGGTCATGATCCTTTATGCTTCACACATTGCTGTTGGACTCGATCCGTTACCAGCCAGCGGTATTGGTTGGGGGTCCGGCTTGGGTGCAGGAGCGATTGACGGTTCTCCTTATCATAACAGGCTTGCTCCTCCAAGCACTGAGTGGACAGGCGCCTCAGAGGACAATCAGATGAAGGCCAGTTCAGTCACGGTCAAATCCGGACTCACCGGCATGAAATTCTTTGATGCCAATGGAAACGGATTGAAGGATCCCGGCGAAATTGGTCTTGCAGGTTGGACTATATGGGTCGACCTGGATAAAGACGGCGTTCAGGATGCATCTGATCCTTCAGCAGTCACTGATGCTAATGGATTTTACAGCATGTACTTTTACTTGCCGACGCAAGCTCCCACTATCCTTAAAGTGTATGAGGTACATCAGTCCGGATATACGCAGACATATCCTGTAACCGGTTACCAATTAGTTACCTTGTCCCCAGGATATGAAATTCATTTTGTCGACTTTGGAAATAAGTTAGATAAGGGATCACTTAGAGTAACGAAGATCATTGAACTCGGGAATGTTGTCGGAACACCGGCAATTCCTGATTTCTCAATCACAATCACCGGTCTGTCGTATCCGACCGGGAACACGAAAGTATTCAACGCTGCCAATGGTCTGACGCAGACATGGACCAACCTCCTTCCCGGTGCTTATACCATTACGGAAACAGCGGCTGGTACAACATGGACAGAAACCGTTCCGGCAGGAGCAGTGACGGTAGCGGCAAACGAAACAGCAACGGCAAGTGTAACCAATACCTATGTACCGGGAGCACTTGAGGTAACAAAGATTATCGACCTTGCAGACGTTGTCGGCTTGCTGACAACCCCTGATTTTTCGATCACCATCACCGGTCCGTCCTATCCGTCCGGTGACACGAAAGTATTTAATGAACTCCTCGGACTGACACAGACATGGTCCAACCTGATTCCCGGAGCGTACACCATTACGGAATCATCTGCAGGATTAATGTGGTCGCAGACAGTTCCGGCAGGGGCTGTGACGGTAGCAGCAGGTGCAACGGCAACGGCAAGTGTAACCAATACCTATGTACCGGGAGCACTGCAGGTGACAAAGAGTATCGTACTCGGAACTCTTGTCGGAACACCGGTGATTCCTGACTTCTC
>JBAWXZ010000033.1:0-2925 GCA_037143795.1 Eubacteriales bacterium
ATTCATTATTTCATAGCCTGTGCAATTTCTGTGAAGATAACACCAAGCGCATAGGCACCCGCATCCGGATGACCCAGGCTTCTCTCGCCGACATTGCCGGCACGTCCCATACGGGCGACAATATTTTTAGTTGCCTCAGCTCCCTCGACGGCAGCCTGGGCGGATTTCATGAAGGTTGTCTTCATATCGTCCTGATTTTCTGCGCCTGCACTCAAGGCATTTGCGCATGGAATCAGCGCATCAATCAGCGTTTTGTCACCGATATCTGCTCCGCGTCCGAAGGAACGTTCCCCTGTCTTTTGAATCCCTTTCACGGCAGCATGCATTACCTGTGCAAATTCCTTCTTGTTCAGTGTCTGCCTGTTTCCCGCTTCTTTTCCTGCTGCACGGAATGCCGATCCCCAGATGGGACCGGAAGCACCGCCGCAGTATTCCATGATGACCATGGAACAGGCATCAAGAAAGGTTCCCATATCTGTTTTTTTATTTGACAGGATATCCTTCCATTCCCTTTTCAGCTGACGGAATCCCTTTGCCACGCTCATTCCGAAATCACCGTCACCGGCATGGGAATCCAATTCGCAGAAGGGCACTTCATTCTTGATAATACAAGCGCTCATCGCATCGACAATGAATACAAGATTATCCAGGGAAAGAACATTGTCCTGAATATGTGCACAAGCTTCATCCGTTTCAATCGTAAAGGATACGGTCCGGGCCTCATCGCCGGCAGATGCCAGATCTATATAAGCTACGGCTTCCGATGCCCCGTGAATTCTGAGCCTCGGTGTATCGCATTCCGCTGACAGAAGTTCCTTAAGCTGGCCGTCCACCTTGAGGATAGTAACGGAAGCGCCGAGCATATCAAGACTTGTCATGTAATTGCCAACGAGTGTACGGCAAACAGTAATTTGTCTTTGGGAAAGCTGTCTGGCTACGGCATTGTTCATCAAATACAGTTCCTGCAGCGGTGTGCCGCCGAAGCCATTAACAAGGAGGGCAACTTCGGACTTCCCTTCGAGTTTCAGATCAGCAGCTAATGCTTCTACCATGCGGACTGCCAGATCATCTGCACTGGTTACTTTTTCCCTTTGAATCCCCGGTTCGCCATGAATGCCGACACCGTATTCCATCTCACCTTCACCAATATCGAAGGTAGGCGTACCTTTTGCGGGAACCGTACAGGAACTTAAGGCGAATCCGATACTTCGGACATTATCAATTGTCTTTTGTGCAATTTCTTTTACTTCCGGCAGCGACATACCCTGTTCTGCGGCAGCACCGGCAATCTTATGAACAAATACAGTACCGGCCACACCGCGGCGTCCGACCGTGTAAAGACTGTCCTGCACGGCAATATCATCATTTACCAGAACGTAATCAACCAGGATTCCATCCGTTTCAGCCAGATAGGCTGCATTCTTAAAGTTCATCACATCGCCGGTATAGTTCTTTATGATAAGCAGAGTCCCTTTATCGCCGGCGGTTGCCTTAATGGCCTGATAGACCTGGATTTGTGAAGGAGATGCAAAAACGTCACCACAGACAGCTGCATCGAGCATACCTTTTCCTACAAATCCCGCATGAGCCGGTTCATGGCCGCTTCCGCCCCCGCTGATAAGGCTGACTTTATCTTTATTGATACTCTTTTTCTTAATGATTTTATATTTTTGGATGAATTCGATTTCCGGATGCGCCATTGCCATACCATTGCACATTTCCATAACGACAGTTTCCGGACTGTTTATAATCTTTTTCATACGAATACCCTCATCTCACTTAACAATGCGAATAAATCTTTCAGTCCGATAGTTGCTGCCCAGTATATCTGCCGCCTTAATCGCTGCAGCAACCGATTCCGCTGTAACCGGGAACGGCATCGCATGGATCGATTCTTCGGGAATACAGGCCTTTTCTGCGACTTCCATGAGTTCCTTATCCGTTATATTTTGAACCCCGATATCAGCAAGGCATACAGGCAGTCCGATGGACAGGCAGAAATCAAGTACTTCCGTGAGTTCTTTCATCGGTGCATTTTCAAGAACCAGCTGTGCCAGTGTTCCAAATGCCACTTTCTCGCCATGAAAATATTTGTGCGTACCCGGCAGTATTGTTAATCCGTCATGTATCGCATGTGCTGCAGCAAGTCCGCCGCTCTCAAATCCAAGGCCGGACAGCAGGATATTTGCTTCGATAATATTTTCAAGGGATGTTGTGACGACATTGGCATCACTTGCAATTTTGGCCTTCACACCATCCTGCAGCAGTGTCTGGTAACAGAGTGTCGCCAGGGCAAAAGCTGCATTCGTCCCTCTGGCAGGGGCACAGAAACCTTCCCGGTAACCGCATGGCAGTCCTGCATTCACATTTGAATAAGACTGCACGTTGGCACGGGCTTCAAAATACGTGGATAATGCATCTCCCATTCCTGATACCAGAAATCTTGTAGGTGCTTTGGAAATGACGGTTGTATCTATAAGAACAACACTCGGGCTCTGCTTGAAATACGCATAATCGTCAAAAGCACCCTCCGGTGTATAAAGTACGGCAGAATGGCTGGTCGGAGCATCGGTTGCCGCAATGGTAGGTACAATAATGAGGGCGTCACCTTCTGCGACGCATTTTGCCGTATCAATAGCCTTGCCTCCGCCGAGGCCGATGGTGCAGCTGCATTTATTCTCCCGTGCCACTTCCTTAAGTCTTGCAACTTCCTGACGTGAACACTCGCCTTTGAAACCACTCTCCACAAAAGTGACGGCAAACTTCTCCGAAGTCTTATCCAGTTTTTCTTTGATCCGCGCGACATCATCCGGATGTGCAATCAGAAGTGCTGATTTTCCGAAAATTTTAACAAAATAACCCAAATTCAATATCTCGTCTTCACCCTGTACATATTTTGTCGGACAAATAAATGCTTTTCTCATA
>JBAWXZ010000034.1:0-2815 GCA_037143795.1 Eubacteriales bacterium
GTGAGGTGAAGAGGGATGGATCTTCAGACTTTTTTCAAAGAGAATCCGGTTGCTGCGCTGGGATTTTCCGGCGGTGTGGATTCCTCATACCTCCTGTACGCGGGGATGCACTATGGTGCGAAAATCAAGGCGTATTATGTCAAAGCGGCGTTTCAGCCGCAGTTTGAGCTCGAGGATGCACTTCGTATGGCGTCGATCCTCGGCGCGGATATGACTGTGATTGAAACAGATATTCTATCTGTCCCCCATGTGGCGGAAAATCCTTCCAACAGATGCTACTATTGTAAGACGGCGATATTCTCCCTCATTAAAGAGACCGCCATAAAAGATGGATATTCACTTTTGCTGGACGGCACAAATGCATCCGACGATTCCGGCGACCGTCCGGGGATGCGCGCGCTCGAAGAACTTTCGATCCGCTCACCGCTGAAAGACTGCGGTATCACAAAAAGCGACGTCAGACGCCTCTCCAGGGAGGCGGGGCTTTTCACATGGGACAAACCGGCCTATGCCTGCCTCGCAACACGTGTACCTGCCGGAACAACAATCACTTCTGACATGCTTGGCCGGATTGAGCGTGCAGAGAATGCGCTGTTTGCGATGGGATTTACCGATTTTCGCGTCCGGCTGACGGGCAGCGCTGCAAAATTGCAGTTTCCGGAATCACAGATGTCCGAGGCACTTAAGAGACGTGAAGAGATTATCACACAGCTGCAGGCAGATTTTGATTCAATACTTTTGGATCTTACCGGTCGAAAAACGGAGGGGACACTGATATGAGTAAGGAACAAATCCAGCATATTCTGGAAGATGTTGAGGCGGGGCGCCTTTCTTCAAAAGACGCACTTCTGAAGTTAAAACTCGAACCGTTTGAGGACATCGGGTTTGCGAAAGTTGACAACCACCGTGCGCTTCGGCAGGGTATCGGCGAGGTTATATACGGTGCCTCCAAAACGCCGGAACAAATCATCAAAATTGTTGATGTCATGCTGCAAAACGGACAGAAAATGATTCTCATCACCCGGATGTCAGTTGAAGCGGCAGAAGCAGTCCAGGAGCACCATTCGATGATTTTCCATAAAAACTGCGGAATAGGCATAATCGGCGAAATCCCGGTACCGGACGGTCTGGGTACCATTGTTATTGCAACGGGCGGCACCAGTGATGTTCCCGTTGCCGAGGAAGCGGCCCTTACGGCTGAGGCGCTCGGCAATCAAGTAATAAGGCTGTATGATGTCGGGGTTGCCGGCCTGCACAGACTGATGTCGCATAAGGAAGCAATTATGAGCGCACGTGTAGTCATTGCGATTGCGGGAATGGAAGGTGCTTTGGCGAGCGTGATCGGCGGGCTTGTCGATTGCCCGGTCATCGGGGTTCCGACGAGCGTCGGATACGGAGCTTCTTTCGGAGGGCTGTCCGCGCTCTTATCCATGCTGAATTCCTGTGCCAGCGGCGTAAGCGTTGTCAACATCGATAACGGATTCGGTGCGGGATATCTGGCAAGCATGATCAACCATATGGAGGGCAAATAATGAAAACACTATATTTGGACTGTAATATGGGGGCTGCGGGCGATATGCTGACAGCTGCGCTTATCGAGCTGCTTCCCGAGGGCAATGATTTTCTGGACAGACTGAACCGGGTTGGCATACCCGGCGTTTTGGTTGCCTGTTCTCCGAGTGTAAAATGCGGAGTTACCGGTTCCCATATCTCGGTTACCGTGAACGGGGAGACGGAAGAAAGCATCGATGCCCATCACGTGCATGGCCTAGGAGATGAGCCTGATCACGATCACGATCACGAACACGTGCATGGCCTAGGAGATGAGCATGATCACGATCACCATCATCATGACGGCGGCCACGATCATGGTGATAATGCCGGGCATCATCACAGCAGTACAGGAATGCATGAAATCAGGCATATTGTATCAGCCCTTAATGGTCTGTCTGACAAGGTACGTAAAGATGTATTGGATGTATACCAGCTGATAGCAGAAGCTGAAGGCCACGTGCATGATCAGCCTGTCGAGCAGATCCATTTCAGTGAAGTGGGGACAATGGATGCTGTTGCTGATATTGTCGCCGTATGCATGCTGATGGAAGAGCTCGCGCCCGGACAGATTGTTGTATCGCCTGTTCATGTCGGAAGCGGCCAGGTGCGCTGTGCGCATGGTCTGCTTCCTGTTCCCGCTCCGGCGACTGCGTACATACTTCGCGGTGTGCCGGTCTATGGCGGAAGTATCCCCGGTGAACTATGCACGCCGACAGGGGCTGCCCTGCTGAAGCACTTTGCCGGCAGGTTTGGCAATATGCCTGTTATGACTGTGTCATCGATCGGTTACGGTATGGGAACCAAGGATTTTGAAGCAGCAAACTGTGTCCGCGCCTTTTTAGGATATACGGAAGAAAGCGCCGATGCCGTAAGTGAGATCTGCTGCAATCTGGATGATATGACGCCGGAAGCAATTGGATTTGTGCAGGAACTTCTTTTTAAGGCAGGTGCCCTCGATGTTTACACGGTACCCATCGGTATGAAAAAAAGCCGTCCGGGGATCCTTCTTTGCTGCATCAGCAGCAGGGAACAGTGTGATTATCTGGCGAATCTTATCCTGCGCCACACAACAACGCTCGGAGTAAGGATATCGGAGTCCAGGCGTATCGTGCTCGAACGTTCACAAAGCATAAAAGAAACGCCATACGGTCAGGTGCGGATTAAAACCGCTACAGGAAACGGTATTGAGAAATCCAAACCGGAATATGACGATGTTGCAAAGATCGCCGGTGACAACGATATGACAATATCGGACGTAATG
>JBAWXZ010000035.1:0-2588 GCA_037143795.1 Eubacteriales bacterium
TGAATAATATTCTAAAATAAGGCCACGAATCTCCTTTGTCAAGGCCAGGGGTCTCCTATCTGAAGGCCACCTTTTCTTCTGAGCAAGAGCCACTAAGTTAGTAGCCCTTGCCCTTATTAATTCTGCTACTTTTTAAAGCTTTTTCGTTCCCTCATCGAGATTTGACCCTCTATTAATAT
The DNA here is from genome assembly GCA_037143795.1 of Eubacteriales bacterium. GTDB lineage: Bacteria > Bacillota > Clostridia > Saccharofermentanales > Saccharofermentanaceae > Firm-13. Next base: position 180 of record JBAWXZ010000035.1, read on the forward strand.
TTCATAGGAATTATGGACAATCCGGTCCAGCACTGCGTCTGCAATAGTGCCTTCCCCTATATTCAGGTGCCAGCCTGCAGCTGCAAACTGTGAGATGAATATGCTTGAGGAGCATTGATGCCTGGCCTCGATGATTTCAAGCAGGTCTCTTGCCTGGACAATGCTTAGAGGCGTCAGCAGCCACTCGTCAAATATGAGCAGGTCATATTTCCTGTACTGATTCAAAACTCTCTTGTAGCTGCCATCACCACGGGCGATCTCCATATCAGTAAGAAGTTCCGGCAGCCTGATATACTTGGTACTCATTAAGTTTCTGCAGGCAGCGTTTCCTAGAGCACAGCCGATAAAAGTCTTTCCGGCGCCGGAAGCGCCCATCACGATGACATTTCTTTTATCTCTCACATAATTGCAAAAAGATAGTTCGGTGATTATCCCCTTGTTAAGTTTTCTGTCACCGTGATATTCAATGTCTTCTATGCAGGCTCCTGAAAGCTTGAGTGTAGCTTTTTTCAGCAGCCTTGTAAGATGATTATTCTTTCTCTTGATCCACTCTGCATCCACAATCAGACCGAACCTTTCCTCAAAAGACAGGTTCTTTACGGCTGGATTTGATGCCTGTTCATTGAATGCAAGTGACATCCCCCTAAGCTTCATTGAGCTTAGTTTTTCTATAGTCATTTGATTCAGCATTATTTCTTACCTCCATAATATCCTGCACCCCTTGTAAATCCGTATTGCTCGGCTACATTTTCTTTTAGCGCGGGTATATCATTACTTTTACTAGGACGTTTATCGCTGCCTGAACTTAGTATGGAGGCAATAATTTTGTAGCTGGGGCACGGTGTATAGCTAAGAGCTCTTTTGCAGGCTGCTTCAAGCCTCTGGGTAGAATACTTGTCTGCCAGCTTTAGAGCACCCATACAGGACCTGTAGCCTTGCTGCTCTACCTTATGGCTGGCAAGTATCCCATTGATGACAACCTTCGTATCCGGACCGACAGATTCCGCCCATGAAACGAAGCGTTCACCGTTCCATTCCAAATACTTTTGATGAGAAGGTGGCATATGCTCTGTTACGGTAGCATACTGTCCTTGCCTCCCATAGAGTCTGGGGTGGGAGCAAACCCTAAGCCCGTTGTAGAAAACTTCAATAACCCTGCTGGTAATTCTAATATCCACCTGACATTTTATATATTCATAGGGAATTGAGTAGTGCATTTTGTCCACATCTATGTGATAGTTATATTGTACAATGGCTTTTTTCCAGAGGGCTAATTCGTACGGGATACCAGGTAGTGGCTGAAGCGTTTCCCTTTCTTCATAAAGAAAAACGCTGTGTCTGCTGCCTGGTTTCTTTTGAAAGGGGCGCTCATTGAATGCTTTCAGCTTCCTTGAGGCTGCCTCGTTCAGTTCACCGATCGAAAAGTATTTCTGGTTTCTGATGGATGCCAGTATCCATGTTGAAATGACGCCTACTGTACCTTCTACGCTTGCCTTATCTTTTGGTTTTTTAACTCTGGCTGGAACGATGGCTGTCCCATAATGCTCCGCCATCTCGTGATAACTTTTGTTTATGACGGGCGAATACCAATCGGCTTTTTCGACTCCTGTCTTTAAGTTATCTGGTACGACGGCTTTAGTAACGCCGCCAAAGAAAGAAAATGCATTGACATGAGCGGATATCCAGCTTTCCTGATTCATCGACAGGAATGCTTCGGCATAAGCGTACTGGCTGCTTGGCAGAACAGCTACAAAGAGGTATGCGGTGTACATTTCTCCCGTAACGCTATCAATGACGCTTCCGGTTTGCCCTGCCCAGTCCACTTCCATTTGTTCGCCTGGCTTCCTGTGAATATGCATGGTCGCTTTCGATGTTTTGGTGAATTTACCGTAACCTTTGCAATACTGTGCATATTGAAAAGGGATCTCGCCTGATGCGCTGCATTCCTCACAGTATTCGCTCCAAAGAAGACTCAGGGTTACACCACTTTTTGCCATCTCCTTATGAATGCACTCATAATCCGGGGCTTTTCGTGATGACTCCCTTCCTTTGTCAGGAAACAGCAGCTTTTCTAACTCTGCATCAGTAAGTTCCAGCGGAAGTGGCCAGGAGAGCTGTTTTTGCTTTGCTCTTAAAGCAACCGCAGAAGCGGTATCTCTTGAGCACCTTAGGCTTCCGGCAATGTTCCTTTGACTGAAGCCTAAGCTTGTCAGCCTTAGAATTTCTCGATACTGGGTCATTTTTGTGACCTCCTTGATTAAGATTTGTCTGCCCAAACGAACAAACATATCTTGATTCTACACCCGAAGGGGTCAAGGTGGTCTTTTCTAAAATATTCACTGGCCCTCAAACAGGAGACCCGTGGCCCTCACTTAGGAGATTCGTGGCCTTATTGGAGCAGAATATTCA
>JBAWXZ010000036.1:0-2432 GCA_037143795.1 Eubacteriales bacterium
AAGGCTTCGTGTGGTCGCCCTTCGCGACCCAACATGAAGCCGCGTTGCACGGAATCCCATGCTGGCTAAGCAATTCGTTGTATATGGGGTTTAAATATATCGGGAAGAATTGACCCCTTGGTAATTAGCAGAAAAATAGGTTGGTTTTGCTGGGGAATAGAATAAACGGAGGGAAAGAACACTTGATTTTGCAGGACTATTCTGTGTTTTCAATGTGAACATACAATACACGATCAGGTCCATTTTTCGGACAATTTAACATTTACCGCTGTTTTCTGATTACTGTCGATGACGAGACAAGCATCGGCGGCGGACCTCTGACCGGTACGATACGTTCGATGGTGACCATTTTTCCTTTTTTGCAATTCGGACACAGGTCAGGATCAAACCGCAGGTGTTCCCGGCAAATTTGCTTCCAATCTTTCTTTTCCCCGATTGACAGGGTGATTTTCACTCCAAGACCCTGCTGAATCTGGCGTAATTGAGCGCGTTTTGTAGCCGCGAGCAGTCCGTAGTGGCGGATCCTTACAAATCCCCTGGGCATGATATGCTGACAGAACCTGCGAAGGAACTCAACGCCGGAAAGAAGCATCTGTTTCTGGTGGTTATCGCGGTAGTCATGGTATTTGAAACGCACCCCTTGTTCATCTACCGAAAGCAGTCGATGGTTGCTGATGGCCGTTTTATGCGTGTACCGGCCAAGGTACTCCACCACCTGCTCCGGGCCGCCGAATGGTTCTTTTGCATAGACTACCCAATTGGTCTTTTTAAGTTCCACGTTGAATGAAGGTTCCTGCGGAGTGCGTTTGTTAAGCGCTGAGATGAATTTGGTGCGAAAGACAACGGAGAGGTTTTCAACCGGAAAAAGATAAGCCTTGCCCGTCTTTGATATCCTGACCTGTTTCCACTTTCCCATTACGTCAACTCCGCCGCCGGGAACAATGCAATGCAGATGAGGGTGCAGGGAAAGGTTTTGTCCCCAGGTATGCAATACAGCGATCACTCCTGTTTCTGCATGAAGATTGGTCCATGAGAACTGTTCAAGCGTCTGCCAGACTGTGCTGAACAGCAGGTTATACATCCCCGGGGGGTCATGCATGAACAAACGGTTGAGTTTATCCGGAACGGTAAACACAACATGAAAATATGGAACCGGAAGCAGGTCTCTCTTTCGGTTTTCAATCCAGGCTTCCCGCTGGGTGTTCTGGCATTTGGGGCAATGACGGTTACGGCAACTGTTGTATGAGATACGGATATGCCCGCACGCATCGCAACGATCTTTATGCCATCCCAATTCAGATGTACGGCAATGTTGAACAGCCCGTAATATCCGTTGCACATAGGTATTGGGACGGTGGGTCTCAATAAAGGCGTTGCCGAACCGGTCGATTACCTGCGCCAGTTCATAGGCCGGTCTCAATCCTTCTTATACAGGCGGTCGAACGGGCTGAATAAATTAGTGCGGTTTGGTCTGGCCACGTGAAGGTAAACCATGGTGGTATCAATCCGCTCATGCCCCAGCAGTTCTTTGATGGACACGATGTCCATCCCCTCTTCAAGCAGATGGGTCGCATAGCTGTGACGAAGTGTGTGAAGTGATATCCCCTTTTGCAGCTTACTCTTTTTTACCGCTTCACGTAACGCCCATTGCATGCCCCGCACGCTTAGCGGCGAGCCGGGTGTATTCCCGTTGAACAGGTACTCCACCGGCTGGCAGGCAAAGTAATACTTGCGAAGTCCTTGCAGGATCAGGGGTGACAAAGGAACATACCGGTCTTTGTTAAACTTACTTTGCCGGATATGGATCATCATCCTGCCGGAATCGATATCTGCGATCTTCAAACGACTTGCTTCCTGGGCACGCAACCCGGCCGAATAGATCAGTGACAGCAACACCCGGTGCTTTAATAACTCCGGGGCCTTAAACATCGCAATGCATTCCTGATGATTTAAGACTACCGGCAGTTTACGCCCCTCTCTGATTACCGGCAGCTTTATGGCCTTCTCGTTCATGCCAAGCAGATGATAGCAATACCGTAAGCCATACACCATGAATTTGAAATCACTCAAAGACGGTGTTTTCGACTTTCGAGCCAGGGAGGCCAGATAACGGTTCATCTCCTTCTCGGTAATATGCTGGGGCAGTTTGCCGAAATGAAGGCTTACCTGAGCCAGTTTCCGGGCATAATTGGTCAGCGTGCTCTTTGATTGCCCGGACAATACAACCTTGTCCTGAAGTTCACCATAAAGCTTTTTAAAGCCATGTATTTCATGACATGCCTGCTCAACGATGGTGAACACTTTTTTTCTTAATTTAGAACGTTCATTTTCCATAGTATAAAAGTTTTAGGAGTAAAATCATTTATACTATCTTTATCGGAAAATGTGCTATCCCGTTCCCGGGGCTATCCCGGGACGGGATTTAGTGCAAC
>JBAWXZ010000037.1:0-2336 GCA_037143795.1 Eubacteriales bacterium
TTACCCAAAAATATTCCAAACAATTTGTTAAAATTATAAATTTATTGGAATACATTTTTTGGTTCCTTTTGTATGATGGGTGCAGTAGTAAAGCCAGGGCAAAACGGTGCACATTTTGCTTTGAAACAAAAAATAGGAACTTGTATTCCGAAAGGCGGGAAGAGAAATGGATTTAAAGGAATTGTCACTGGCGGTTGAACAGGGAAAAGGAAAAAAGGTCAAAGAGCTTGTTAATCAGGCGGTTGCAGAAGGCATGTCTGTGAAGACTATATTGGACGAGGGCCTTATCAGTGCCATGGGTATTGTAGGGAAAAAATTCAGGCTGAATCAGGTTTATGTTCCGGAAATGCTGGTAGCGGCAAGGGCAATGTCGATGGGGCTTACCATTCTCGAGCCTCTTCTGACAGCTACGGGTGTCCAGCCAATCGGACGTGTCGTAATCGGGACGGTAAAGGGAGATCTGCATGATATCGGCAAAAATCTTGTTGCCATGATGATGAAAGGTATGGGCGCTACTGTATACGACCTGGGAATTGATGTCCCTGACCGTACCTTTGTTGAGAAAGCAGAAGAACTCAATGCGGATGTTGTCTGCATTTCGGCACTTCTTACGACAACCATGCCGGCTATCGGAGATGTAATAAAGGAATTCGAGAAATCGCAGAACAGGAATAAATACTACATCATGATCGGCGGGGCACCTGTCAGCCAGTCCTTTGCAGAGCAGGTCGGGGCAGACGCCTATTCAGCCAATGCCAGCGAAGCTGCGGACATGGCAAAAGCATATCTGTCGGCGATTGTAAGATAAGGAGGAGAAACCAATGAGCAAAATATTTACAAAACTTGCCTATGAATCCCTGGATGATTTTATATACGGCTCCTGTCCGAATCCGGTTACCTGCAAAAATGGATTGGTTATCGGCGGAGGGGAAATCTATCCCGAGGTCAATTTTACACTTCCTCCGATGAATGCGACGCTTGACACGCTTCCGGAGGCAATCGGCATCTACAGGAGCATGATTGACGGAGTCCTCAAAAAGGCGCATGAGCTTCATGCCCCGGGACTTGTCATTGAGCTGGAGACATTGCCGCAGTACACGGAGCACCCGCAGTGGGGCATTGACCTTCACAAGACTGTCAGGGACCGCATGTTCGAATTTGAAGCCAAATACGGACTCAAGAGCGTTATGCGCATGACTCCTAACGATATTAGGGAGATGAGCAGGCCTCCCGTCATGAGAAGCGGGAAGTACTGGGAGGAAATGGTCAAAATTTTCGAAGGCACAGCCAGGGACGGCGCGGATATTCTATCCATCGAGTCAACCGGCGGCAAAGAGATTAATGATGAGGCCATCATGAACGCGGACCTGCGGACATCGATTTTTGCCCTCGGATGCCTTGCATCACGGGACATGAAATGGCTGTGGCAGCAAATTTCCGGTATTGCAGACAAATACGGCGCGATATCGGGAGGCGATTCCGCCTGTGGATTTGCCAATACCGCGATGGTTCTTGCAGAGCAGGGCTACATTCCGAAAATTTATGCTGCCGTAATGCGGGTAATCACAGCTCCGAGGACACTGATAGCAATCGAGAACGGAGCAATAGGCCCGAGTAAGGACTGTGCGTATGAGAATGTATTCCTGAAGGCGATTACAGGAACACCGATTTCCCTGGAAGGAAAGACAGCAGCATGCGCCCATTTCAGCCCGATCGGAAATATAGCAGCTGCCGTAGCCGATCTTTGGAGCAATGAATCGGTTCAGCAGGTAAAGCTTCTCAGCGGATTCGCCCCCGTCGTATCGACGGAACAATTAATCTATGACTGCAGGCTCATGAACCTTGCAGCGAAAAAAGGACACGCATTATTGTTCAGGGATCTTCTGGTTGAGTCCGACTGCTATCTGGATCCGCAGGCCTATGTGCTCAGACCCGATGTGGTATTTGAAATCAGCAAGGCAATCGTCTCCGAACAAAGTCCTTTCCTTCGTACACTGAAGGCCGCAAGGGTAACTCTTGCGATACTCAGAAGGGCTGTCGACAACAAGGAGCTTTACCTCGACGAAAGGGAAGCCAGGTGGATAGACATACTGGACAGCCAGATAGAGGATATCCCGGAAGATGAAGAAGCCTTTATCGCCGAGATGAAAGAAGAAGCCGACGAGACAAAATATAGCCCGGCTGAGTACGGAATCTAAAAACCAGCCGAAGTATCCCAAAGCCGGAAGGCAGGAAAGGGGAGGCAAAATGACAAACACAAAAAAATTCCTCTTTGTATTGTCTCCGGCTTTTTGGGTGCCGGTAAAACTACGTTCATCAAAAAACTTGTCCGTGAA
>JBAWXZ010000038.1:0-2142 GCA_037143795.1 Eubacteriales bacterium
ACCTCTCCCCCCTCTTCTAAGAACCGTACGTGATACTTTCGCATCATACGGCTCAAGCATTTCACAACCCGGTTACCGGGCGGCCATAGGAAAAGAAAGACAATTTGGTTTGAGATTCCGGAGTCAAGACCCTCGATGCATTCATTCTGCCGAGAAAATAATCCCGGTCAAGGAAAGGATTCGCATCAAGTCTGACTTGAGAGTGCCTCCGTATTTTGGTGTCTGAAAATTGTTTGAGCCGGTTTATTCCGGTTTTAAAGACCCAGTTACGAGTACCCTCAGTGTGCCAGTACCTTTTGGCAATCCATTGATGCCCTTTCTCCGGGTGCCGTCGTTTAGCCCATTTCCACAGCATATTCCACACAACACTATCCAGTTTCCCGAATGTATCCGCAGCAACAATATGCCGATGGTAATTTGCCCACCCGACAACAACCGTATTAAGAGCATCGATTAACTCATCCTGTGTCCATGCGGCTGCTTTGTGAAGAATATTTCTGATTCTCTCTATGATTCTACCGATTGATTTCCGCGACGGTTTTATCAGGAGGATTCCCTGATATTTACGGAAGTTCCATCCCAGAAAATCGAAACCGTCGGCTATGTGTGTTATGACAGTTTTCTTTTCAGATAATTCCAACCCGCGTACGGTAAGGAATTCACGGATAACTTCTCGGATTTCTTCAGCCATCTCCTTTGTCGGGGCTGTTACGAGAAAATCATCTGCGTATCTGATAAAGTAGACTTTCTTTTTGGGATATCGCTGTGCCAGTAACGACTCTATACCGTCCAGTGTCAGGTTGGCAAGCAATGGAGAGATCACTCCACCTTGCGGCGTCCCCAGATCTGTAGGATAGAGTTTCTGGTCATAGACAAAACCGGCTTTGAGAAACTGCGTGATAATTGTCCGGTCTATTAGGACATTGTTTTTCAGCCATTCATGAGAGATGTTATCAAAGCATCCTTTGATATCACCTTCAAGCACCCATTCAGCCGAGTTCTTTTGCGCCAGACAGGTAAATGCGTATACTGATGCATCCTGAGCACTTCGAAAGAGTCGGAATCCAAATGACCGTTTGTCAGCCATCGTTTCGGCTACTGGCTGAAGTGCCAGAGCGTACAATGCCTGCATGGCTCGATCTATCATGGTGGGAATGGAGAGCGGTCGCTTTGTATCAGTTCCCGGTTTGGGGATAAAGATACGTTTCAGTGGATGAGCAGAATACTGCTTGTCGGTTAGTCTGGAGACTGCTTGCATTTTATCCGATGCAGTAGTCCATAACTCACCGTCTACTCCGGGTGTTCTTTTACCCCGTTTTTGTGTGACAACTCGAACTGCCAGTTGTTTTGCATAGTGTGAGTGTGTCAACAGGTACTGTAATCTTTTCACAAGGTGCCATTTTCTTTCCATTACTGCCTTTGCAATCCGGGTCTGCAATCTATTAACATGAGCCCTCACATCTTTCCAGTGAATTGAGTTCCACTGGGTCGCAAGGTCTTTGTCTGTATGCTTCTCGTCGTGAAACGTAATTGAATGCAATACATTCATAGGTAGCCTCCCTTCTTTGCCGTAAAATACCCTCAGCAAGTCAGCACCGTTTCCGGTTGGATGATCAATCCTATCCTGCCGATTACAGGCAGGCATTTGCTTTTTGCTGTCTCCTCTGCCTCCTGAACAGTTGGTCCCCCTCGCGAGGTTCCTACCCGTTTTCGGGAGTTCATGAGGTTTACCAAGTTCCATATGAGAGATAATTATCAACGCTTTAGGAGCCATCTGTAAGCCGGGAACCCTGTGTCCGTTCGCAGTTTCGTGACGGAAGCCAAAACTGCCGGATTCCATACCTTTTGGTTCAAGCGTTGTCAGTCTGTTTTCGCTTGTTACAGATCACGACTCTTACGATGATTTAGCGTTTGCTTCTCCATGGCGTTGTTTCCCTGGCAGATTGACCAGTTCAGACTTCCGGTTTTCTCCACGTTGTCCCACAGGCTTCACACGAATCCGTTACCAGTTACGCATGCTGTGGTAGGGACATCCCAAACGGATAGGATGGCATTCTGCAATCTTTCATATGGCTTCTTGTCACTGATCCGCTGATCTGTGTGGGGAACTCCTCATAAATCAAAGAGGAATTGATGAGGCCC
>JBAWXZ010000039.1:0-1810 GCA_037143795.1 Eubacteriales bacterium
CCGGGTTTCGCGTCGGTCAATTGTGTAATGTAATTGTTCATATTATTCTTTCTACTTTAATTCTGGAAGCGTATGCGCTTTAAATCTGTCAAAAACAGCACTGCCGTTTTCCGCGAAAAGTCCCACTCGTCCGGATGTAACATGGTCTGACGCTGTCACCATGGAGCTGTTGAATACAAACAGTGGACGTCCGTTGCAATAAATTTCGATATAACTGTCACGGACAAAGATTTCAACGTTATTCTGATCGGAGACAGGCATGGATACGGTGTCAAGAGGATCTATGCGAAGAGAAGTGCGGCATTGCAATACTGGACGGCACAACTCAATCCGCGAGTATCTTCGGTCCAGAGAGATTGCCCACCCTTTTTCAGATTGCGTATCGTTTTCATTAATACGAAATACAATTCCTGCACGTTCCGACTGGCTGAGATCAATACGGCAAGAGCAGGAAAAATCAGTCAGTTCTTTGTCAAATAGACGGCAGGTCATACTCTTGCCGGCTTCTGCGAATAAAGCGTTTCCTTCCTGCCGCCATGAGCCGATAGGCCAGCGTTTACTGGCTTTGAGAACCGTCCCTTTGGAATCGATGGAAAGTTCCGGTTTGCCCAGAAGTCCGTCCAATCCTTTCCAACGTTCGAGATAGAGCGTGCCGTCACTGTTCTGTCTAAGTTTCTTAGGGGAGGCGAAGGCAGTCCGATAACCGCAGATGTGATGGTAAAGAAGCCAGCCGTCGTCATCCTCAATAACTTTTCCGACATAACAGTCAAATCGTCCTGAACCTGAGCCGATGAGCATATTGTTGTCAGGTATTTGATATGACCCGTATTTCTCCTTGCTCATTAAATAGAATGTTCCGGCCGGACGTTCACGTTCTGAGAGATGGATCCTGGTATAAATTCCGGTTGTGGAAAAAAGCAGATAGTGAAATCCATTCCAGGCAAAGTACTGAGGAACTTCCATGTCTACGTAAGACTCCGGTGATGCTATTGGCGGGTGATATGTCCAGTTGATCAAATCGGCTGAAGTGACCCGTGCGATACAACCATTACGGGTTTTCTCTTTTTGCATGTCGCCTGCACATACAAAGGCTTCATATCCTTGTTCTCCTGGAATCACATAGGCGTCACGCCATGGAACTTTACTCTGGGCTGTTTCATTCATCGTTTTTTCATAAAACGCTCCTTGCGGGCACATGACCGGATTAGAAACGCATTTCTCCCAGTTATTCAGGTCCTTTGAAAAAAGAAGACCTATTTTCTCCATGCCCTCATGGTTTGAGCCGTATGTCATTCCATACCCGCCCGGAGTGCGGAAAACCGATCCTGTAAGAATGCAACCGGCATCCCAGGCATCCTTATTCTGAGTGTCCTGCAGGACGATGTCATTGCAGTCGCGCCAGTGGAGCCAGTCAGTGGTCACAGCGTGACATACTCTGTCCCAGCCCGACTTACTGTATGGTTGTGTCAACGTGAACAAATGATATTCATCTTTCTCGCGGAACATCCACGTGTCCCACATCCGCAAATTGAATTCAGGCCTATAGATCATTTAATGTATCCTCGTATTGTGTTTGAGAATGTTCCCCATACCTTTGTCTATTTTACCGTAAAGGCGAGTGTATTGCTTATGCCTGAAACCACATCCGTTACAGTAACCTCGTAAGCGCCTGGCTGATTTAAGGCCAGCGGCAACGGCAATTCAAAAGAGCCGTTGTAACTTATATTGGCATCGAACTCCGGCAACTCGACTCTGTTAAGTTTTACGCCAATACGCGCAATCATCGTAACTGTTTTCAATGACTCCGGAA
>JBAWXZ010000040.1:0-1773 GCA_037143795.1 Eubacteriales bacterium
ATTGTTATGAGCAAGGTAAGAAACATTATCAGGCTATACACCGAAGGTGTAAGCAAACAGACCATTGGGGACCGCACAGGTCTTCCCCGCAACAGTGTAAAAAAGTATATCCGGCTGTTTTTGGCCTCAAACAAGTCTCCACAGGAACTTGATCAGATGAGCGATACGGAGTTGGAGCAGTTCTTTATGGACATGGTCCCACGCCATTATATCGAAGATGATCCCCGGTATATATCCCTGGTGGAGTTTTTTCCACAAATGGAGAAAGCCCTTAAACACAGGGAAAACACCAAAGAGAAGCTGTGGCAGCAATATATTGCGTTGCATCCTGAAGGATACCGTGTGTCGCAGTTTAAGGGTTATTATCTCAAATGGCTGAAGGTCCGCAACCCGGTGATGCATATGGAGCATAAAGCCGGGGAAAAGATGTACGTGGACTATGCCGGGCAAAAGTTGCATATCATAGACCCTGACAGCGGAGAGATGATCCCTGTTGAGGTCTTTGTGGCCATCCTTGGAGCGAGCCAGTTAACCTTTGTAGAGGCCAGTTATAGCCAAAAGAAAGAAGACTTCATCGGCTCCTGTGAGAATGCCCTGTATTACTTCGGAGGTGTTCCTAATGCTATTGTCACAGACAATCTGAAGTCGGCTGTGATCAGGGGAAACCGTTACGAACCGACCCTTAACGAGGCGTTCCGTGATTTTGTAAGTCATTACACGATGGCTGCGCTGCCTGCAGCTCCTTATAAGCCCAAGTACAAAGCATTGGTAGAAGGTGCGGTAAAGATCATCTATCGCACGATTTACGGCACTGTAAAAGAGCGTGTCTACTCCAGCCTTGCGCTGATCAACGAATCTATCGGTGTGGCCCTGGAGGAGCATAATAACCGCTTACTTAAAAACAGGCCGTTCAGCCGCAGGCAGCTCTTCGAGGAAACCGAACGTCAAACGCTACATCCATTGGCCGCTCACAGGTACGAACTCAAACATCGGATTATCGTTACGGTGATGAAGAACAATTACGTCAGCCTCACTGAAGACAAGCATTATTACAGCGTTCCATATCATTATATCGGTAAGAAGGTAACCCTGCTGTACAGCCAGAGTGTGGTTGAGGTATATCACCGCTATGAACGCATTGCCATACACAACAGAAGCAGGCAGCCGTATGTATATACGACCATTAATGAACACCTGGCTTCAAAGCACCGGTACATGAGCGACTGGAACCCAAACAAGTTTATTGAACGTGCAGAAGAGATCGGCCCGGAAACAAAACAGTACATTATTGAGTTGCTAAATACCCGCCAGCACCCGGAACAAACTTACCGTTCGTGCCAGGGAGTGTTGAGCTTTGCTGCACGTGTAGGCAAGGAGCGACTTAACAACGCCTGCCGGCGTGCCCTGCAATATGGCGATTACGGGTACCAGACCATCCGGGCAATCCTTGAACGTGGTCTTGACGGGAATACAGACGATACGGAACCCGGCAGTGATCAGCCTTTACCCCCGCATGATAATATCCGTGGTAAAAACTATTACCGATAAAATCTCTCCGGTACTTGGACTCGGACTCTGTTCCTGGTCCAGGTATCGGATATTATTTACCTTAAAACCTATAAAAATGAATGAGCAAGCTCTTCAAAAAATGAGACAGATGAAGTTCTTTGGCATGGTTAGAGCATTCCGTGCAAGCATGGAAAATGGCAATATGGACAAAGTAACCAATGATGAGATGGTCTCCATCCTGATTGACTCAGAGTGGGATGACCG
>JBAWXZ010000041.1:0-1746 GCA_037143795.1 Eubacteriales bacterium
GTAAATGTTCACTGAAGCACGTGCCGGCGTAGTGCGAGGGCAGTAAAGACTTCCAAGAGCTTGCCGATGAAGATGTCATGGCCGAGCTACTCACCCACGTCGAAGAAGTTCCTGTCGCAGAAAGCGAACCCCCTTTCTTTAAAGCTACGCGTCGTTATGAAGATAACGATTTCCGCTTGCTTTATGAGCGGGAATATCATGCTCACAAAGAAACCCGTCGAAAGCTCGATGCTGCGGAATCCGAGATTGTTTATTTGAAGCAAAGAGTCGAGAAGCTGGAAGCCGACAACGCTTATTTGCGGAAACTGTTATTCTCAAAAAAGACGGAAAAAGACCGAAAGGCCGCGCTCGAAATTGAGTTGCCGGCAGGATCGGAACCCAAAACTCACGGCGCACAAAAGGGACACAAAGGACATGGGCGAAAAATACCTTTCCATCTTCCCACACAAGACCACAGGCATTCAATACACCCGGAGGAGTGTCACTGTTCTTCTTGCGGGCTGCCGTTCAAAGAATTAAATTCCGAAGAGATTTCTTACGAGGTAACGATTCAGATCCAATACATTTTGTTCCGTCATCGCCGCAAAAAATACCGAAAGACATGCCAATGCGGAGAACCGATCATCGTATCACCTGGTCCGTTGAAACTTTTTGAAAAAGGTATGTATTCGATGGATTTCTGGATCCAGGTGCTACTGGATAAATACGCCTATGGCATGCCTCTGGAACGGCAAGTGAAGAAAATGGCCAGCGAGGGCTTGGAAGTTTCCCCCGGCGTTTTGACTGCCGGCCTTCTTCGATCAGCGCCTTATCTGAAGCCTTTGTATGAATTGATGATCGAGAACATCGCCTTTGAAAAACTGGTGCATGCGGATGAAACGAGGTGGCAGAACTGGGCATGCGCCTATGACACCGAGCGAAGAGAGGAAAAGAGCATGCAATGGCTCTGGGGAATCTTTTCCGGTCGTTATCGTATATTTGTGATCGATCCTTCTCGCGGCGCAAAGGTCATTAAAAACAGACTGGGGCAGGGCGAACAAAAAACGATCATTCCCAATTTTGTATGTGACCGTTACAAGGCATACCAGGCGCTGGGAACTTCGCTTTATTATTGCTGGGCGCATGTCCGGCGCGACTTCCTGAAATTGCAGACCCAATATCGCGGCGAAGAAGCTGTTGTGGGATGGGCGCAAAAAGAGATCAATTTGATCGGTGAAATGTACGCGCTCAATCGATTGCGGGTCAAACACCGAGACAATAAGGCGGTCTTTGAAGGTTATGAAAATCAGATCCGGGAAGTTTTGGGGAAGATGCAAGACCTGATGAAACAGGACGATTTAAAGCCGGTGCAAAAAGCTTTGGCTAAAAGCATGGCCTATCATTGGGAAGGCCTGATCCGTTTTCTGGAGGATCCGGATGTTCCACTCGATAACAATTTGGCAGAGCGGGAACTCAGGACGCCGGTGGTTGGAAGAAAGAATTTTTACGGAACTCATTCGGATCGCGCGACGGAAGCCACCGCTATTTTTTACTCCATCATTTCAACGTGTAAACAGCACGGAGTGTCTCCGCAGAAATTCCTTAAGCGCTATTTGACGACCTACGTTAAACTGTTCAAGTCCCGCGCCGCGCCTCCCATTAGAAATGACTGGCTTAAAGCTTTTCTGCCGCATGAATACGCCAAGTGCTATCCCGAGGATTTGGTGACCGTATAGCTTTGCCCCACGTGCTTCAGTAGAGATTTAC
>JBAWXZ010000042.1:0-1458 GCA_037143795.1 Eubacteriales bacterium
CGATCGGCATAAGCCGGAGCAGTAGCGCCTTCCGAGAACCGTACTTTGCATTTTCCACATTTTCCGGTGCCTCCGCAGGCTGCACTGGAATACATTCCGTGTCTTCTCAGTGTATCCAGTATGCTTTCACCCTCCGTGCAGGGAATACTGCGCGTCCCGTTTTTCTGGATAACGGTGATGTTGGGCTGTAACGACCGCCTCATGAAGCAGTTCTCTGCCTGACACTTACTGCAGTCAAGCTCCGTGTGAAACATTTTTGCATTCTCTGTCAGAACATAAATGGTACTGTTTGTTTTGGGCGGATCAAGCATATAAGCTGATGTGGTTTTGACCGGAGCATGATCCTCTCCGAAAAGTTTATCGCAGGACACTTTTTGAGCCAGCATGGATAAATCCCTCGGGGCTTCCAGTCTTCGTGAGATTCCGACACCTCTCTGCTCACATTCTTTTTTCAGAACATCCTGTATTCTCTTATCCATCTCGAACAGGAAAGAGGAAGACATTGCGTCGATCAGCATTCCTTTCAGATAATCATATTCCTGGAACATCTGTGTGCAGTATGCACTCACCGCGCCGCCTATCGTGTGGATAAGGTACACAACTTTGGTACCGGCCGGCAGATTTTCATCGGCAATTTCCGAAGGAATTTCATCAAAAAGAAGGCGCGTCTGCGGCTTCACCAGCGAGTAAAAAGCGGATTCCACTTCCGGATATTCTGCCATCACATCATCATAAACCGGGCTGTCGGTATGACAATCCAAAATATCCAAAACATGAGAGTGTTCAATTTTTACGTCTGGCAAAATAAACTTCAATATTTTTTCCATTTGCTATTTACCTAACAAGCAGTTTTGCATGCTTACATCTGCCTGACACCTTTGCTATATACAACTTTCGAATCAGACTGAAACGCCGCAAACCAATTGATACCAGTGGTTTACGGCGCTACTATTCTCTTTTCTTTGCCAAAGTCAAGGTATAGTGCCGTTCTTATTGTAACCTTGAAAGCAGGTATGCTTTTGCCATATCCGCAGCTTCACTCGCATTGGCTGAATAGCCATTCGCTCCAATCTGGTCCGCAAAACTCTGACTTACAGGAGCACCTCCGACCATAATGTAATATTTGGCGCGTACTCCGGACTTTTCAAATTCCTTGATGACATCGCCGATCGCCGGCATTGTCGTTGTCAGCAAAGCCGAAAGACATATAATGTCCGCTCCTACTTCTTCTGCTTTTTCAACATAAGTGTGGTCAGCAACGTCTACTCCAAGATCATATATGGTTGCGCCCATGCCCTTCATCATCATTGCTACAAGGTTTTTGCCAATGTCATGCAAATCTCCGCTTACAGTTCCGATCACAACTTTTCCGATAGGCTTTACGCCGGTTGCAGTAAGCAATGGTTCCAGAATTGCAAGCCCCATCGACATAGCCCTTGCTGCTACGAGCATTTCCGG
>JBAWXZ010000043.1:0-1438 GCA_037143795.1 Eubacteriales bacterium
CATTTTTCCTGGGAGAAATGTGTTGATATTATGGTAAAAGAAATGATTAAGGATTAAAGTTTATAAACAATAAGCTAATAGCATTAAAAATATGCACAACAAGGAAAGATAGAAATGGAAAAGAGAAAAAAGATTGCCTTAGTATCGGGGATTACCGGTCAGGACGGCTCGTATCTGGCAGAATTTCTTATAAAGAAGGGTTATATTGTCCACGGAATCAAGCGCCGGTCATCGTCATTCAATACCGAGCGGGTCGATGATCTCTATCAGGACTGTCATGGCAGCGAGCGTAATTTTGTTCTGCACTATGGCGATTTGTCCGATTCAACAAATCTGATACGGATCATCAAAGAGGTCCAGCCGGATGAAATCTATAATCTGGGAGCGCAGAGCCATGTAAAAGTATCTTTCGATGCTCCGGAATATACGGCTGATGTCGATGGTCTGGGAACGATGCGTTTACTGGAGGCCATCCGCCTGCTTGGGCTGGAAAAGAAGACGAGAATTTATCAGGCTTCCACGTCGGAACTGTTCGGTCTGGTACAGGAGGTTCCGCAGAAAGAAACCACCCCGTTTTATCCGCGTTCTCCGTATGGAGTTGCCAAACTGTATGCTTACTGGATTACAGTCAACTATCGAGAAGCATACGGGATATATGCCTGTAACGGGATACTGTTCAACCATGAATCTCCGCGGCGCGGCGAAACTTTCGTAACCCGCAAAATTACCCGTGCGATTGCGCGAATCAAGCTTGGATTGCAGGATAAATTATATCTCGGCAACCTTGATTCTTTGCGTGACTGGGGTCACGCCAAAGATTATGTCGAAATGATGTGGCTGATGCTGCAGCAGGATAAACCGGAAGATTTCGTTATTGCCACCGGCGTCCAGTATTCGGTTCAGCAGTTTGTGGAATTTGCGACTAACGAAGTCGGCATAAAAATCAGATGGGAAGGCGTCGGCGTCGACAAAAAGGGTTATGATGTCGACACAGGCAAGTGCATCGTGGAGGTTGATCCCAGATATTTCCGTCCTGCTGAAGTGGAAACGCTGCTTGGCGATCCGACCAAGGCCAAAGAGAAATTAGGATGGGTTCCTGGAATATCGCTCAAGGAGCTTGTGGCGGAAATGGTGCGTGAAGATTTGAAGTTAGCAGAACGTGATGATCTTTGCCGGAGCAAAGGCTTCAAAATCAATCATGCGTCGGAATAGTGTCGTTAAACACACACATTTCCGGATGATATTAATAATATGCTGAATAATCAAACCTCAATTATTCAGAATCGCATATTGTGATTTATTATGTTAAGAAGAAAATCATGAAAACAGCGTTATTGCATTACTGGCTGACTAATATGCGGGGCGGGGAAAATGTCCTCG
This sequence comes from Eubacteriales bacterium, assembly GCA_037143795.1. Lineage (GTDB taxonomy): Bacteria > Bacillota > Clostridia > Saccharofermentanales > Saccharofermentanaceae > Firm-13. Next base: position 1,381 of record JBAWXZ010000043.1, read on the forward strand.
AAGAGTTTTGCCGGATATGGCCGGATGCGGATATTTTTACTCATGCTTATGCGCCGGA
>JBAWXZ010000044.1:0-1381 GCA_037143795.1 Eubacteriales bacterium
TCGGGTAAGTTCCGACCTGCACGAATCGCGTAACGATCTGGGCACTGTCTCAACGTGGATCTCGGCGAAGTTGTAATTCCGGTGAAAATGCCGGATACCTGCGGAAAGACGGAAAGACCCCATGAACCTTTACTGTAATCTGATATTGGTATTTGGGTGCTCATGTGTAGCATAGGTGGGAGACTTTGAAGCCGCGACGTCAGTCCCGGTGGAGTCATCAGTGAAATACCACCCTTGAACAGTTGAATATCTAACCCTGTCCCGTATATCCGGGCAAGGGACCGTGTCAGAGGGTCAGTTTGACTGGGGCGGTTTCCTCCTAAATTGTAACGGAGGAGTTCGAAGGTGCACTCAACACGGTTGGCAATCGTGTGCAGAGCGTAAGGGTAAAAGTGCGCTTTACTGTAAGACCGACGGGTCGAGCAGTTGCGAAAGCAGGACCTAGTGATCCAGCGATGGAATGTGGAATCGTCGTTGCTCAACGGATAAAAGGTACTCTGGGGATAACAGGCTGATAGCGCCCAAGCGTCCATAGCGACGGCGCTGTTTGGCACCTCGATGTCGGCTCATCACATCCTGGGGCTGAAGAAGGTCCCAAGGGTTCGGCTGTTCGCCGATTAAAGTGGTACGCGAGCTGGGTTCAGAACGTCGTAAGACAGTTCGGTCCTTATCTTCCGCAGGCGCAGGATATTTGACAAGAACATTCCTTAGTACGAGAGGACCGGGAATGACTGACCTCTGGTGTTCCAGTTGTGGCGTCAGCTGCATTGCTGGGTAGCTATGTCGGGAATGGATAAGCGCTGAAAGCATCTAAGCGCCAAGCCAACTTGAAGACGAGATATCCCAACCCGCAAGGGTTCTAAAGGCTGGTCGAAGACTACGACCTCGATAGGTTGGAGGTGTAAGTGCAGTAATGCATTCAGCTTACCAATACTAATCAGCCGTGAGGCTTAACCACCTTTTTTTTCATCCGTCCGTTCAGTCGGACTTATGTAAAAAAAGTCTCAAATCTAAGTTAAGCCTTAAATTCAAATTTCAAGGGCAGACAAGACTTCTTCTTTTTTGTAAATATATTTTTTCCGGTGTCCATAGCGGGGTAGTCACACTCGTTCCCTTCCCGAACACGTAAGTTAAGGACCCCAGCGGCGATGGTACTGCATATTAGACTGTGGGAGAGTAGCACGATGCCGGAAATTTTTTAATCTACTGGAGCTCATGAGGATGCATCACCACATGAGCTCCTTTTTTTTGCCCTGAATTCAGGGCAAAAATGACCGGGATGACCGGGATGGTGTTCCGCTGAAAAAAACTAAATGCCGCTGCAAAAATCTTTGCAGCGGCATTATTTTTTGGCGAGGGAACATTTGTCGGAGGAAAGGCT
>JBAWXZ010000045.1:0-1292 GCA_037143795.1 Eubacteriales bacterium
AGCATCAGATAATTTCTGTGCGTGTTCCTTCATCGATATCAGATTCTGATAATCGAGCGTATCACCCTGATGGGCAATAATGGCAACGGCAGCGCCGTTATCCAGAAGATACTGCAAAGTCGGTGCATTCTTCTGGATACGGTTGACGTTGACAATCACTTTTGTCTGCGGATCAAGGGGTGAGTTGATATCCGGACGAAACAGAACCTTTTTGTTTTTGAGATCGAAGTCTTTTACGGATTTAATTTTTATTTCCATTTTCCTATCCCCAGGTATTTATTCGTTGCGGCAACTCCTTCAAGACGGTCTGTCTGCATACCCATGGATGCACGGATGGCATCGATTGTTTCCGGGATGGTTACCGATTCCTGCGGGATGTTGATCGCATACATGATCTCGTCCCCGTACTCAACTATGGAATCGGTCCAGAGGCCGATCTCGTACATATCACCGCGCGGATTGCCAAGATCACGTGCATATTTAAAGAAGGAAGCATTACCCTGGAATCCGTCATCAATATTGACCACACGGATTCGATCATGCTGCAGGAAGGCATTGAGGGCCATTTCCTTTGTGATTTTGGTTTTGCCTTTTGCTACAACAGTAATGATGTGCCCGTGCGTTACGGGCGTGTGTATCAGGATGCCTGTTGCCTGGACGTGCGGCATAATTGTCATAAGGTCAAGGGCCTGGTGGGAGGGAGCTTTGTCAATCTGCAGGGCGTTTGTCAGGCCGCGGTGATAATCCCCCGGGTCTGCTACTCTGCGGACAATTGTTATGGCAACCCTTTCGATTCCAAAAGCGCGGTCAAGGCAGTCGACCGAACGGATCAGTCCGGTCGTGTTACAGCTTGTCAGCTTAAGAAAATCAACATTCAATCCTTTTTCATAGTTTGCGTAACCGTGAAAAAACACATCTGCGACGGCATTTTTTTCACCGCCCTGAAAGATGGCTTTGACTCCCTTGGCAGCATAAAGCTCCTTGTTCTTGGCGCCGATACCTGCGGGGGAAGAGTCCAGCATTATATCTACTTTATCAACCAGCTGCTCAAACGTTCCGGCAACCGGAATATTGAGCTCGGCGAACTTATCCTTATTGCTGTCATTTACAAGATACAGGTCATAAGGCATCCCTTTTTCCTTCAGTGCACGAATAGAAAGGGTAGGGGCAAGATCGGCAACACCGACGAGCTCCATATCTCCCTGCAATGCAACTCCATCTGCAAGACGCTGTCCAATGGTACCGTAACCAGCAACACCAACTTTTACTTTTGCCATTTTCATACCTCCTAA
>JBAWXZ010000046.1:0-1182 GCA_037143795.1 Eubacteriales bacterium
GTTACTATCCACATACAGCACACTTCGTATATTCTCTCATCAATTTTTGCCCGGTTTTATGAAATAAGGCGAACAAACCGGCAGATCGATATACTATGAGAGATTTATATTATATAACCTAATGACGATGACACGTGAAGAGTTACAGGAGCTCTACTATTGTGGACCTGAGGCAATCATCACGTACATCCAGAAACAGGAAGAACGAATTGCACAACTGGAGGCCCGGATAGCTGAACTGGAAGCCCGTCTCAACCAGAACAGTAGGAACAGCAGTCGGCCCCCATCAACTGATGTATTCATAAAACCCAAGAGCCAGCGGAAAAAAGGAGAGCGACCCGTAGGTGGGCAGAAAGGCCATCCAGGACACACGCTGGAAATGGTGGATAACCCCGATGAAACGGTACCCTGTAAAGCATCGAAATGTGATGAATGTGGCGAATCTCTGGAAGATGTACCGGTAATCGATGTAGAACGACGTCAGGCCTATAATACCCCTCCCCTAAAAATAATCGTAACGGAATATCAGGCAGAGCACAAACAGTGCCCTCATTGCGGGTGCCATAACCGCGGAAAATTCCCTGATGATGTGCAGCATCCGGTGCAATATGGTCAATCTGTGAAAATTCTGATGGTCTATCTCAGTGTATTCCAGTTAATCCCATACGAACGGATGTGTATGCTGTTCTCCGACGTATTCGGGCTATCCATTAGTAAGGCAACCATAGCCAGAGCGATAAAGAACTGCAATGATAATCTTGCAGGCTATGAAGAATGTATAAAGCAACTCCTTACCAGAGCTCCTGTATTACACGTTGATGAAACCGGATTCCGTGTGACCAAAGAACGCCGATGGTTGCATGTAGCGTGTACCAGACTGCTCACATGGTACGGTCATCATAAGATTCGTGGAACTGGCGGTACGAATGCGCTGCAGATACTGCCTGCCTTCATGGGTACTATGGTTCACGATTTCTGGAGGGCGTATTTCAGTTATAATTGTCTTCATGCGCTCTGCAACGCACATCTTATTCGAGAATTGACAGGAATTTCAGAAAATTTTGGGCAGAACTGGAGTGAGCAGATGAACGCTCTCCTCCTCGAGGTTAAGAAAGCTGTCGACTCTGCTCGACCGCATTCACTTTCGCTGAACGCTGAGCAGATAGCTGACTTTGAAGCACG
>JBAWXZ010000047.1:0-1090 GCA_037143795.1 Eubacteriales bacterium
TACTCCAAACTTGATGGATGGGCAGCCTTTGGACACAACCGAGACGGAGAATCCCTGCCACAGGTCAATGTTCAGCTGACAGTGCTTGAGCCTTGCGGCCTGCCTGTAGCGCTTCGGATGGTTGAGGGGAGCATTTCGGATGTTTCAACTCTTACCAATGCAATACTTCTCCTGAAATCCCTCGGCATAGAGGAAATAGAGTCGGTCCTGGATCGCGGTTTCTTTTCCAGGGCTAATCTTGAGGAACTGAGCCGGGAAGGTATAAAAATAACCATTCCTGTCCCCTCAAACAACCTGGTTTACAAGAAGGCTCTCAAGACATACGGAAAGGCGTTGCGCCATGCCAAAAACACTTTCTCCGACGGCGAAGATCTTGTCCGGCACATCGCTTTTGACAATGATGATCTCGGTCGAGAGTACCGCTTCCATCTCTACTTAAATGAAACACGCCAAGTCGATGAGAACAACAGTCTTTACGCAGAGCTTGAAAAGGCGGAATCCTACTTCAAAGACAAAGCTCCCGGAAGTAAGAGGGAGGCTCTTGCGTGTCTTAAGAAAATGCTCCCGAAAACAAAAATGCAGTTTTTTAAACTTATTCTCGCAACGGACGGTTCATGGCAATTGGAGCGAAAGGCACAGGCGCTGGCGCGACAGGAGAAAAAAAGCGGACACATGCTGCTTATGTCAGATGACCGGACAAAGACAGGCATGCAACTGCTCGAAGGCTATCGGTCAAGGGATTCAATTGAAAAATTCATAGACAACCTTAAAAACGGACTGGAGCTCGACCGTTTACGCAATCACACTTATGAGGCTGCCGAAGGGAAACTTTTTGTGGCGCTAGTGGCGATGATGCTCCATTCCGCTCTCCAGAAGGGCCTTGCGCCTTCTGCGAAAGAACTCAAACGGCGACTCACCCCGCGCGAGGTTTTGCTTGACTTGCGGAGAATCAAGATTCTTCCGCTCCACACGGGCGCAGATATGATAAGCGAAGTTTCGAAGAGGCAACGTTATGCCCTTAATCTTCTAGGAATTCCAGGGGAAATTTTTCTTTCCAAAAAACCTAGCGGCAAAAAAATCTCAATTTAGG
>JBAWXZ010000048.1:0-1029 GCA_037143795.1 Eubacteriales bacterium
TGGTTTTGATAACATAAAATTGACCAGCAAAACGGGGTTTCGATAACCGAAAATTGACCACCCTGAGCAACTCATCTCCTGTTAAAATGGTAAGTAAATACCAACCATTTACACGGGAGGAAAAAGGAGTGCTCAAGATGGATCAGTACCAATTAATAAGGACGGCTTATCGGATGTATGGTCAGAATATCAGTGAGCTGTCGAGACTTACAGGTCATTCACGCAATACGATCAAAAAGGCTATTCGTGGAGAGCCGCAGGTTTACAAGGAGCGGGAGCACCAGAGTTTTCCTGCGCTTGATCCGTATCGTGTGATAATCGACAACTGGTTGAAGTCTGACAGGGAAAATCCGAGGAAGCAGCGTCATACTGCACATCGGGTATACAATCGGTTGGTGGAAGAACACGACTATAAGGGAAGTGAGTCCAGTGTTCGCCGGTATGTGAGAACAGCCAAGGTACTTCTTGGGGTTGATACGCCCCGCGCATTTATTCCATGTGATCCGGAGGCTGGTCATGAAGCGGAAGTTGACTGGGGCCATGCGGCAGCAATTATCGCCGGGAATGAAGTTCGACTGAGTTTTTTTTGTATGCGGAGTAAATATTCCGGAAAGCACTTTGTTCGGTTTTACCCCTGCGAGAGACAGCAGGCTTTTTTCGACGGGCACATACAATCGTTTGCATTTTTCGGTGGAATTTTTCCGGTCTTGATCTATGACAACTTAACGACAGCCGTCTGGAAGGTATTGCGTGGTAGGGATCGCATAGAGCAGGAATCGTTTAGCAAGTTCAAGGCTTATTACAGTTTTACGGCGCTGTTCTGTAATCCTGACAGTGGCAACGAGAAGGGCGGCGTTGAGGGTCTGGTTGGCTTTGCACGGCGCAATTATATGGTACCTGTACCGAAGGCTGACAACCTCGAGGAACTCAACGAGAAGATTATGCGTCAGTGCATTGCATACGGGAATCACCAAATAACCGGACGTGATCGGCAGGTAAACCAGTTGTACGATGAGGAGAAGGCGTATC